>DLMI01000011.1:0-31443 GCA_002478145.1 Acidobacteria bacterium UBA7540 | reverse complement strand
GGATTGGGTCTTGACCCTGTCGAGATGCAACGCCTGATGGAGCATGCGGCCCGGCTGCCGCGGTTTCAACCCATTCTTCTGAAGCAGTCAGCGACTCTCGATGATATCGCCTTTGTGGAATCTCACCGGCTTGAGTATCCCGAATTGGTCCTCATCCAGGTTCAGCAGCGCCTTTACCCCAAGCGCGAAGTAGCCGCAGCAACCCTGGGTTACGTGGGCGAGGTGTCGGAGGATATGATCGCCAAGCCCGGCTCACCTTATCGGCCCGGTGACGTGGTGGGCAAGTTCGGAATCGAGCGTCAGTACGACCAAGTCCTGTCCGGACGTGACGGCATGAGGCGGGTGATTGTGAATAGCCGCGGTGAGGAAGTGGGTTCGCTCACCACCATCAACGCCCTGCCGGGAAACGATCTGAGACTGACGATTGACCTTGATCTACAGATGGCGGCAGAAGCCTCTTTGGGCGACCAGCCCGGCGCCGTCGTGGCTCTTGACCCCCGGACCGGCGAGGTGCTGGCAATGGTCAGCCACCCTTCGTTTGACCCCAACGATTTCGCCAAGCGCATCGACCTCGGGGAATGGGAAAAACTCACCGACGATCCAATGAAACCCATGATGAACAAAGCCATACAGGCCCAACTGGCGCCGGGCTCGGTCTTCAAAGTCGTTACTGCTACCGCCGCCTTGGAAACAGGGACCATCCAACCAGACTTCACCTTGAATTGCGCGGGCGCGGTTAATATCTACGGCCACACCTACCACGACTGGGTCTGGGAGAAGCACAGGGGACATGGAAGCGTTGACCTGCACCGCGCTATTATTGTCTCTTGCGATGTGTACTTTTACACGCTGGGAAAGCTCCTGGGAATCGAGAAAATCGACTATTTTGCCAAGCAACTGGGGTTAGGCGCACGAACCGGAATCGATTTGCCTGCGGAGGCGACAGGACTGATCCCCTCGCCCGAATGGGTACAAAAGGCTTTTAAGCGAAAATGGTGGGCGGGCGAGACTATTTCTGTAGCCATCGGACAAGGAGCGGTGGCGGTTACGCCTTTGCAGCTAGCTCATACAATGGGCGCAATCGCCTGGGGCGGAACCTTCTCCCGCCCCCATCTGGCTTTCAGGAACCAATTGCTGGCCCTGGGAGTGGATCTCCCCGATGATCGCGAGCAGAGCTTTCCTCTGAGCGAGAGTACGCTGGAGGCGTTAACGCGCGGCATGTGGGGTGTTGTCAACGAAGGCGAAGGGACGGGCGCCAGCGCTCGCTGCCCGGGAATAGATATTGCCGGCAAGACCGGGACCGCCCAGGTTGTCAGTGTTGACTTGCAGAAATCGGAGCGGAACGCAAGTTTCAAGAACAACGCATGGTTTGTCGGCTTTGCTCCCAGCAGTAAACCTGAGATCGTCGTGGCCGCGCTTGTCATGCAGGGCGAACACTCGACCGTGGCAGCCCCCCTGGCGCGCGAGGTGATTAAAGCTTATTTCGACAAGAAGACCGCGCAGAAGCCTCCGCTGGTACAAACCCAGAACCAAGTGCGAATGCTGAGCAAAGCCATCGCGGTGCAATCCACAAAGCCAGCCACACTCGCGGGATTTCGCTAGGAGGAGTTCGCAAAAGGATGAGCATGCGGTTTCGGTTTCGCGATATAGATTGGCTGCTTCTTGGACTGGCTATTGCTATTGCCGTGATTGGAGTTGTCGAAATTTACAGCACCACGGTGCATTCCGCCCTCGAAGGCCAGCACAAAAAACAGATTTATTGGTTAATCCTAAGCGTCGTTCTGGCGTTAGTGATCAGCCACCTCGACTACCACTTCCTTCTCGAGCAAACTCCGTGGCTGTACATCTTGTCAGTGCTCGTCTTGGGAGAGATGTTAGTTGCTGGCCATGCCGTCGCCAGGGCCAAGAGGTGGATACATCTTGGTGGATTTACTTTCCAAGTGTCAGAGTTAGTCAAATTAGTTATAATACTGTCGGTGGCGGCCTACTTTGCCGAAAGGCGAAGCACCTCCGCTACCTGGGGCGACTTGGTCAAGCTAGGCTTGTTGGCTGGAGTGCCGGCAATCCTGGTAGCCTTAGAACCTGACCTCGGTACGGCTTTGACATTCTTAGCGATTGTCACGGCGGCCATTCTGCTCGCTGGCATTCGGTGGCAGCAGGTTGCCGTGCTTTTCTTGTTGGGGGCGCTGATCTTGCCGGTGGGATGGCACTTCCTACGGCCTTATCAGCGCGACAGGTTAATGACCTACATTCATCCGTCACAGGACACGCAAGGCACCAGCTACCAGGTAACCCAAACAAAGATTGCTATCGGCTCGGGCGGCCTTTGGGGAAAAGGCATCGGAAACGGCACCCAAAGCCGTCTGGGCTTCATACCTGTCTCCCATGCGGATTCCATTTTTGCGGCCCATGCGGAGGAACAGGGGTTCGTCGGTACGCTGTTTGTTTTGCTACTTTATTTCGCGTTGCTGCTCCGCCTGCTGGATGGGGCGCAAATGGCGCCAGATCGTGCCGGAGCGTTTCTGTTGGTTGGGCTTGCGTCGGTGTTGTTCTTCCAGGTTGCCATCAACACGGGGATGATGATCGGGCTCTTCCCGGTGACGGGCATTCCACTGCCGCTCATGAGCCAGGGAGGATCTTCCCTACTTTTCACCTTTCTGGGCCTGGGCGTGGCTATGAATGTCCGGGCAAGGCGATTCGTCAATTAGGTGGACCCCCGGTTCAAGGGTAACTGGGAAAGCTATCCGGCGTGCGGCTTAGGAGTTTGAACCTTGGAACTGGCAGCGTTAGCGCCAGTTGATCTGCGGACAGGGTGGGTCCGCAATGCTCCGCGCTTGTAGGCGCGACATCAGAGCCACCTGAGATCGATGTAGCCCGGTCTCGCTTGCGATGAGCTTCATAGCTCGATGAAGCGACCGGGCCAGGGAAGCTGAGGGTTGATCCCCGCCCCTGCGGGTGGATCCCCCGGCAAACCCTGAAAAGGAGTTTCCATGTCAAAGGAGATGTTCATCTCTTCGTCTCCTCACGAGACGAAGTTGGCCGTCGTGGAAGACGACCAGTTGGTGGAAGTGTATTATGAGCGCGACACGGACGTGGGGTTAGTGGGCGGGATCTATAAGGGCCGCGTCAGCCGGGTGCTTCCCGGGATGCAATCTGCTTTCGTGGACATTGGGCTGGACCGAGACGCCTTCCTCTACGTTTCGGATTTCTTTTTCGAGGACCAGGAAGATTACGACAAGATCCTCGAGGAGGCGGAAGCTTGCGCGGTGGGCTTTACAGCAGAACAGGCGCAGGCAGCGGTGGGGGCTACTCCACCTGCCGAGGCGGCGAACAAAGAAGCAACGCCTCGGATGGTTGCTCCTGTTCCGGCAATCTCACAAATACCCAGCGGGGCCGCGCCACCCCCAGCGCCACTCGAAAGCCTACCTGTCGAGATAATCACGCCTGAGACCACCGTCACCCCCGCAGCAGGGGCAACCCCTGCCGCTTCCATTTCACCCGGGCCCACGGGAGAAGCGCATGAACAGAGTCATTTCGAGCCGCGCGGTCGCCGCTGGCGGCATCGGGGGCGAAGGTTTGGCGAGCATCGCCAGGGAGAGCACAAGTTCATCCCACGGCAGGAGAGTTCTGCTCCTCCCTCGTTCGAGATCTTGCCTGGAGAGTCTCTGGCGAAGTATAGCCATGCGGTCCCAGAGTCGCCAGGCCTTGCATTTGAGGAGGGCATCCCCGCCGAGCAAGAGGCAGTGGAGGCCGAGGCCCTAGAACAAGCCGAAGGCGGTGGTGCCGCAGAGATTGGTCCGGCAGAATCTGAGGGTCTGGAGCCGTCGTCGGCGGAGGCTTCTTCCTCCGCAACTGACCAGCCGGAAATCGCATTTTCCCCTGAATCGACGGTGGGGGAGGAACTGTATCCCACCCCCGCGACGGCAAGTGAGACACTTGGCCCAAGCGCGGAAGCGGAGTTTGTCGAGGAGAGCGCTCGGGTGATACCTCCCGCGCCTTCTGCAGCCTCGGAGGGCGAGCCTGTCATCGGTCACACGGAACGAGCGAGACCTTCAGCAACCCCAGGGGCAGAAGGTCACACTGCGACTGAACGGCCGGGAGCAGAACCCGGCCCGGTCGGTCTGGAAACAGGACATGCCTTTGCCGCGCCACGAATGGTCGAGGCGGAGGCAACCCCACAGACTCCCGAGACGCCTTGCGTCGAGCCGGCGGACGAGCTCGCGACCGCCGAGTCTGATGTCGAGGCTCCCTACAAAACCGCCAGCCCGTCGGACGAGCGGATGGCAGGAGGGGCCGCAGAACTCGCTTCTGTCGGCGAGAGCACGCAGGAAGCCCTCGCCGAACCTAGCCAGGAAACAGATCAACCCTCCGAGACGATTCCTGAGCCTGCCTCACCCGCGGTAGACGAGGAAACGCGGGTGCCGCAGGAGCCTGGGCCCGTTCAGGCAGGAACAGCCGAGACTCCTGGCGCGCCCAGTGAGGGAACGTACACGTTGCGGGAGCCTCACCAACGCCCGCGCTTCGCGCCCCGGCGTGGTCGGAGAGGGCGCCGAGGAACGGGCTATCAGGGCCGGAGCGAGCCCCGGCGGGAGTCACGGCCCGGCAACAATCAGCCGGTCCAGATCTCGAAGCTGCTCAAAGAGGGTCAGGAAATTCTCGTGCAGATCTCCAAAGAGCCGCTGGGTACGAAGGGTGCGCGCATTACTTCTCACATCGCGCTGCCCGGTCGCTACCTGGTCTACATGCCCACCGTCGACCACATCGGCGTGTCGCGGAAGATCTTATCTGAAGAGGAGCGCCTGCGTTTGAGGAACATCGTCCTCGAACACAAAGGCTCCTTGACCGGCGGGTTCATCGTGCGCACAGCCGGCCAGGGCCGTGACGAGGAAGAGTTGAAAGCGGACCTGAAATTCCTCTCCACGCTCTGGAATGAAATACGGAGCAATACGGAACGCGTAAAAGCTCCTGCGCTGATCCGCCGCGACCTCGATCTGGTGCAGCGGGTCCTGCGCGATACGCTTACACCCGATTTCAAATGCGTGCGTGTGGACAATGAGATCGAATATGAGCGCGTGCTGGGTTTTGTGAACCGCAGTCAACCCTCTTTGATCGGCAAGGTCAGACTCTCCACCCGGGAGACGCCGCTGTTCGAGGAGTTTGGCATCCAGGCGGAAATCGAAAAGGCGCTCAAGCCCAAAGTGTGGCTCAAGTCCGGAGGCTATATCGTTATCAACCAGACCGAGGCCTTGGTGGCCATTGACGTTAACACGGGCAAATACGTGGGCAAGACCAACCGTCTGGAAGACACTATCCTGAAGACCAACGTCGATGCCGTGAACGAGATCGTGCGCCAGATCCGCTTGCGGGACCTGGGCGGTATCATCGTCATCGACTTTATTGACATGGACGAGCGCAAGAACCGCGCCAAGGTGACCCAGGCATTGGAGGAGGCCCTGCGCAACGACCGGGCGCCGACCAAGGTCATCGCCTTCCACGATTTTGGTCTGGTGGCCATCACCAGGAAGCGAGTCAAGCAATCCCTGGAACGGACGCTGTGCGAGCGTTGCAGCTACTGCTCCGGCTCAGGGTGGGTCAAGTCTACCACCACGGTTTGCTATGAGATTCTGGCTGAAGCTCGGAAGATGGCCAGCCAGATCGAAGGTAAGGTAATGACCCTCCGCGTGAACCCCGAAGTGGCCAAGGCTCTCAAGTCTCGCGAAGGGGTGTTGGTTTCCGAGCTCGAATCACTCACCCATAAAGACGTTATCATCAAGAGCGATCCGGTCGTGCATCAGGAAAGGTTCGAGATTTTCTGAAAACGGGGTTATGTGGTAGGCGGTAGGTTGGATGCTACGAGAACCTTGTGCGTTTCCAAAGTAGCCTGCCGCAGGCGACGAGAAAGCCCAGCATGGCGAGGGCGAGCAGTGCCGTCCAAGAAAGGTTTATCGCCATCGGGGGGCGTCGCGCTCCTCGCGCCAGCCAGAGGAAGACCCCCACGGCCGCGACGACGATCGGAACATCCCACCAATGGCGGGCTACTCCCTGCTTTGCGACGGTGTCCTCCCCCGGCGCGGCCGCCTCCGGTGGTGGGGGATCGAGTTGGTAGCGCTCCCATTCGCGCCATTGACTTGCCCGCCACGATTCCTGTTCGGAGGCCGGCACCTGGGCCAGGCTGATTGCCACGGCGCCCGCGATCATCATGATTGAACCCGCAACAATCAGTCCTTGGGTGGCCCCGCCCTTCCCGCTGAGTTCCCCGAAAACCAGGGCGCCCCACGCCAGGCCCCAGAGCTGGTTCGTGTTCGACAAAGGGATGCCACGCCCAATGCCAATATATTTTGCCGCGTATTGCTGAAACAGGTCTCCCAATACCCAGCAGAATCCGCCCAAGAAGAGCCAAAAAAGCGCCGGACGCGCGCGGGCGAGTTCCTGCCGAAGTGGCGCAAGGCCACCGTGAAAAACCAGTGCCAGAGCCGACATGGTGAAGAGCTCTCCTATCGTAAAAACCGTCACGAAGGAGAGCGGGTTCATGCCGCTGATGTAGGCCTTGCGATAGGGAATGTACATCGTCCCCCAGAGCAGTCCCGCGCCCAGCGCCGCCAGGATGCCAGCCGCCGCGCGATGCGGCGCCCCAATACCATGTTGCCCGGTGGCATAGGCCAGGAGGCAAGCTCCGAGTACGATGGCGAATGCGCCGCCCAGGACCTTCATCGACTGGCGGGCACCCGCGCCGCGCAGCTCGTTGAACAAAAACCATCCCCAGAACAAACCCACCAGGCTGTTGATGTTCCATAACGCGAAAGCCACGGAGAGCCCCACGTCCCGTATGGCGAAAACCGTCAGGGTATTTGCAACCGCCCACAGGGCCCCTGCAAGGATCGCCCATATCACCAGATGAGCTCTTGCCCGGAGGTCATGGAATACGTAACCCGTGCCTTTCAGGACGGTGGGAAGCGTCCAACGGGCAACGAACACACCCGCGACCATGGTGAGCGAAATCACATAGGGTGATATGCCCACGCTCACTAGCTTCGTCGGAGCTTCCGCCCCCCCAAGCCAAGCGCCGGCAGCGAGACCGGAAAACACCCCAACCACGTGCAGCGAACGAGCTCTGGCTTGAGGTGGAGTTCCGGCTCTTGTGGACAGGTGGGTAACCTCTCAATGAAGGTAAACAAGAAGCAGAGCACCAAGAATCAGGACAACCGCCGGCACCCAGAAATGACTGTCAGTGATAATCGCTTTAAATTGCCCTGACCTCAATGCTCTTTGCCTCTCATCTGCAATCCTTCAGTCTCGGGTAGTGAAGCGCCGCCCTTTAGAGCCTGCCCTGAGCGCAGCGAAGGGGCGGCACGTGCCGGTCCCGCGCCTGCGGGACCGGCGCTACGCCCTTGCCTCAAAAGCATAAGATTGTACACTAATTGAGCTTGAGACTCGTGGTTGCGTAAAGGAGTTCGCCATGCCCAACAAGCATTACCATGTCGCCCTTATTCCCGGTGACGGGATCGGCAAGGAAGTGATTCCTGCCGCCGTTAAAGTCCTGCAAACGGCGGCAAGGACTTTGGACGAGTGCTTCAGCCTGTCCTTCGAAGCATTCGAGTGGGGATGCGAGTACTATCTCCGCACCGGCCGCATGATGCCGGAGGACGGGCTTGAACAGCTTCGCTCGTTCGACGCCATTCTTCTCGGTGCCATTGGACATCCGACAGTTCCGGATCACGTATCGCTCCGCCAACTCTTGCTGCGCATTCGCTTCGGGTTTGACCTGTACGTCAATTTGCGCCCCATTGAAATTCTCCCCGGCCTTGAGCCGCCGCTGCGTGGGAAAGGGGCCGAGGACATTCGGATGCTCTTCATTCGTGAAAACACGGAGGGAGAATATTGTGGCCTGGGTGGCAGGTTCAAGCGCGGCACACCCGATGAAGTCGCCGTCCAGCACTCCATCTTCACCCGGCGGGGCGTGGAGCGCGTGATTCGCTATGCCTTCCAGCAGGCACGCAATCGGCCTCGCAAGCGCCTGGCGAGCGCCACCAAGTCGAATGCCATGGCCTATACGATGGTCTTGTGGGATGAAGTGCTCCACGAGGTCGCCGGGGATTATCCCGACGTCCACGTGGCGAACTACCATGTGGATGCGCTCGCCGCCCGCATGATTACCCACCCGGAAAGCCTGGACGTGGTGGTGGGCTCGAACCTGTTTGCAGATATCCTCACCGACCTTGGCGCCGCCCTGCAAGGAAGCCTCGGTCTGGCGGCGAGTGCCAACCTGAACCCGGCTCAGCGGATCGGTCCTCCCATGTTCGAGCCCGTGCACGGCAGCGCCCCGGACATCGCTGGGCGTGGCATCGCGAACCCCATCGCCGCCATTTGGACTGCGGCGTTGATGATGGAGCATCTTGGAGAACCAGAAGCAGGCACGCGCATTCTTGAGGCTCTCAAGAAAGTGACTGGGGAGCGACGTGTCCGCACTCCTGACCTGGGCGGCAGCAGTACGACGGAAGAATTTGCAGCGGCAGTGATCACCAGTATAGTTCCATAGTGGAACTCTTCACTCTGAGCGTCGAGTCCCTCCTAAGTAACCCCTCACCCGGCCCGCTTCCCGATGAAGTGCATCGGGACAGCGGGCCACCCTCTCCCCAAGGGAGAGGGCGGTTTTCGTAAGTTCAACGCGCCCCAAAAATGATAGCCCTCTCCCCGGGGAGAGGGTGCCCGACGGAGGAGGGCGGGTGAGGGGTTCTTCCATTCAATGGGACCAGCCATCTCGTTCAACACACGAATTCGGGATAATGTGAGTTCCAGGCCGTGCGCCATCTCCGGGTTGTTAAAGCGGCCTCAGGCGGGAGGAGCCTGAAACCCCGGCAAGCGGGGATCTCGTTACATTGTGCTGGGGTTTTCCTGAGCGGCGCTTCCAGCGCGGAAGGGAGCGCCGCTAGAGAGTTGAGAAAGCCAGGGCCTGATCGAGGTCCTGGATCAGATCCTCCACTGCTTCTATGCCTGCCGAGAGCCGCACCAAACCTTCAGTAATGCCGATGGCCAGCCGCTGCTCGCGTGGAACTGCCCGGTGGCTCGTGGACGCGGCATGAACAATTAGCGAGCGGGTGTCGCCGAGGCTTGCAGCGCGGGCAAAAATCTTCACCCCATCCATGACTTTCTTTCCGCCCTCATATCCGCCTTTCACTTCAAAACTCATCATGGCCCCAAAAGCCTTCATCTGCTTCTTGGCTACATCGTGACCGGGATGGTTGGGCAAGCCCGGGTAGTTCACCCGCTCAACCCGGGGATGGTTAGCGAGAAACTCTGCAATCTTCCGGGCATTGGAGCATTGAGCAGGCACGCGGAGATGGAGTGTGCGGATGCCTCGCAGAATCAGCCAGGCATTGAATGGACTGAGGCATCCGCCGAAGTCGCGAATGATTTCTTGATTGAGATGGTGAACGTAATCTTTGGGGCCGATCACCGCCCCACCCATGGCGTCGCCGTGACCGCATAGGTACTTGGTGGCGGAGTGAACGACGACCGTCACACCCATCTTCAGAGGCTGCTGGAGAGCCGGTGAAGCAAAGGTGTTGTCAATCATGGAGGGAATGCCGCGCGCGCGGGCGAGTTGCGCGAGAGCCGCAATATCGAGGATCTCGAGGATGGGATTGCTGGGAGTTTCGAAGTAAATCAACTTGCTGTTGGGCCGAATAGCCTTTTCGAACTCTTCGACACGCGTGGACTGAACAAATGTGGTGGAAACGCCCAGGCTGGGGAGTTTCTTGTTGAGGAAGTCGTACGCCGCCCCGTAGAGCGATCGCGCCGCTACTACGTGGTCACCCGCTCGGACGTATCCTAGGATGGCCGAGGAGATGGCGGCCATCCCCGAGGAAAAAGCCTGGGCGGCTTCGCCGCACTCCAGCGCGGCCAGTTTTTCTTCCAGCGCGTGCACGGTGGGATTACCGTAACGCGTGTACATATAACCGGGCTTCTCTCCACCGTATACGGCGGCCATCTCATCCGCATCGGCGGATACAAAAGTCGTGGATTGATAGATCGGAGTATCGAGCGCTCCGGTCACACGGCACGGGGATTCCCCGGCGTGGACCGCCAAGGTCTCAAACCTATAACCTTCCTTCATTAGGCACCTCTCAATAGCATTGAGTGATTGATTCATTGAGCCATTGAATCATTGAAAAACGTGTGCGAGGGGTGAGGCAATCTCGGATTTTGAATTTGGAATTGCTCTCTGCCTTCCCGCCCCTGCCAACTGTTCTTCCCCAGCCCCTAGCCCCCAACACCCAGCCCCTGGAATGGCTTTCCTCCAGCTCCCCATTAGGGTAGCCTTCACACCCCACAATGGGAAGAGCCAATTGGCGGAATTTCAAAAAGTCCATTTCGGGTAATTGTGCTTGAATTAGAATTGAATCTCCCCTCTCCCCCTTGGGGGAGAGGGGAAAGGGGGTGAGGGGGTTCAACCGAATCGCTCTTGTAGTGAATTAAGTGTGACATGACACTAGGACCAGATTCTCGAAGCGCTGGACAGCGTTTCGGGAAATGTTCTAGACTTTTCTCTTGCGGGTGAAGGATACGTTGCCAGGGGGTGAGGCATGGCCTATTGTCCCGAATGCCGTACCGCAATTGACATCGAAGATGATGTCGAAGAAGGGCAGACGATGGACTGCCCCGAGTGCGGAGCTGAACTGCAAGTTGTGAACACAAATCCCGTGGAACTGGAGTTGGTCGCGGGCGAGGAAGAAGAAGAGGAGGGCTGGTAATTTGAGCACTCGTCTCCCATCGGTTTTTGCCCTCCCGTTGTTGCGAGCTCGCTCGAGCCGCTTCTCAACGCGGAGGATCAGTTGGGGCGTTCGCGTCCTGTGCGGCGTGCTTGCTGTTGCCTGGCTGCTCCACGCTCCGGGTCTGGCGGCGAAGCAAAAGGCCCCCACCACTAAGACGGTGAGTGGCGCGGTGACGGACAAGTCCGAGAACGGAATTAACGGCGCCACCGTGACGCTCAAGAACCTCCAGACGGGAAAGACTGTGGCCATATACACGGGGGCCAATGGGCAATACCAGTTCTCCGACCTCGATCCGCATCAGGATTACGAGATCCAGGCCAGCTTCAAAGGTGTGTCTTCGGAAACCAGACAGGTCAATTCCGTGGATACTCGCAGGAAGCTGGTTATAAACCTGACCATCCCCCCGCCAGGCTCTTAGGCTCCTCTCAAATCGCATCCCTCGTGGTCGTCGAGCGCGGTGAAGATGTCACCGGCACAATTACGGGTAGCGCGCGTGGAACAATCTCAATCGTGGCGGGGAGTTCCTGCATGAATTCTCCGTCCCCGAAAAGCTCCAGGCGGGAGGTAGTGCTCAAGGAGACCTTGTGGGCTTGAAAGTAGATGATGCGAGGATGTCTCAGGTGTTCCCCGCGGTAAGCGCGAGGGATCCATTGCAAGAGTTCCAATTTCCCCATGTAAGGGACGACGCAGACGTCCAATAAGCCATCATCGAGTTTTGCTCGCGGTGTGAGATGAATTCCCCCTCCGTAGGAAACGTTGTTTCCTACCACGGCAAAAACCACATCTCCCGAGAACTCCTGAACGTCTGAGACGATCTTGAGCGGCTCCGGACGATACGATTTGAGGCAGCGGAGAATTGACCAGGCATAGGCCCACGGGCCGCGCAGGCGGCGGACGCGCTCGTTGGCATACCGGGTTACAACCGAATCAAAACCTGCTCCGGCAATACAGCCGTAAACCGTGTTCCCCGCCCGCCCCAGGTCGATCCGGCGAATGTTGCCCGCGAACAGCACTTCCGCAGCCGCGCGCGCTTGGGCGGGAATTCCCAAACCCTTCGCGAAATCGTTCCCGCTCCCAGCGGGAATAATCCCCAACGGGATTTCACTCCCCACCATCCCGTTCAGGACGTAGTGGTGAGTGCCGTCACCACCGAGCGAAACGATGGCGTCAGGTTTTTCAGCCGCTGCCTGGCGCGCTAGTGCCAGCAGGTGCTGCGCATCGCGGCTCTCTTGCGCGTCGATCACGACGCCTTTGCGCTGCATGACCGCGAGCGCCTCGCGCAACATGAAGCGAGCTTTGCCTCGGCCAGCGTTAGGGTTGAGAAGAATGATAATCCGCATGAGTCGGAGCAGAAAGGATGCCCAAGCGGGGCGGCCAAGTCAAGCGTCCGCGAGGCAAGCCAGCAACTTCGGAATCCACAAGGAGGAAGGCGTTCGACTATGGCCCGCGCCGCATTCGAGGGCAAGCCGCCACGGCAGGACAGGGTGAGGCCTGTTTTCGCTGCCCGTTTTTTCGCTCTTCGCAGACACGGGCGCGGCAGCCTGGCGTGCCAGCAAGAGAAATGAAGAGAGGAACCTCTGGAGGTTACTCGGGCACGCCGTCAAGGATTTGTCCGCAGTCCATGCGCAGAGTGCCGTTATCGTCAAAAATCAGACCAGTGAATCGCAGGACACTGCCGGGGTCGATGGGTGTGGAGTTCAGGAGCTGTGTGTTCGCGTCGGCGTACACGAGGACGGTGTTGGGGTTCGTCAGCGGGTTGTAGCACCCAGAGCATGCCCATTGCTGGGCTGCGGGGATCGGGTCGTAGGGGGCAAGCGTTACGGTATACACCCCAAAGCCATTGTTGCTGGCGATCGCCCCAACCGTCCCGTTGATGGTCTGCGGCGCCAACGTCACGGTCGTGGCGGTTTCGACACCCTGGGAGTTGGGGTTCCCGGGGGAGAAAACATAGAGGTTCTGGCCTAGAAACAGGCTGGAAACGGTCAAGCTCGCTGCAAACGGAGGGTCCTGCAGGTTGTTGTACTCCCCGGAGACTCCGAAGGTCGTGCTGGGGTTATACAGTAACATGCTGTCGCAAGGCATAGGACCGGCGTTATTGCAGCCTAACGTGTTGGTCCACATGCCCCCGAACCAGTCTTGTGGGGAAGGGAAGGGTCCGTAATCCAGGGGACCGGCGAACGCTACGGGCGCGGCGGGGTCGGGCGCTTCCACGCGAGTCGCCAGCAGCGAAAGGTCGGGTTGGATGGCGAGGTCCATATCCACAATCATGCCGGAGGTGAGCGAAGTAAAGCCCTCGATGCCCTGATAGGTTGTACTGTCATCGCAGGTCACATTTATGGTAACTCCGTTGGCGGTTTGCGCCACGAAGCTGTTACCGGTGGAGTTGATAGAACTGATCAGGCTGAACATGGGTCCCATTTTTCCATTTCGCTGATTGGTGGGCGGAGAAGAAATAGCGACCGGGGTGAGAGTAAACACCGGCGTCATCGTAAGGCTGGCATTGGGGGAGCTTCCGGTAAGGGTGTAGGATTGGAACACCTGGAGGTTCAACGAGAGAACCATGTCCGGCCCGCTGACGGTGATGGGGGAGGGAAGATTGACGGCGGCCACTCCCGTGCCCTGCGCACATGTCCCCTGCTCGTAGATACTCGGCCCGATTACCGACTCGCCCGACTCTTCCGTGACCTTAAGAAGTCCAACTGAGCATTCACCTGCCGTGAGCGTAGCCGAGGTATAGGTGCCCTGGGGAACGCTCACCGTCGCTAGCGGTTCGGAGACGCCATTTAAATGCATCCACTCACCCGGCCCGCTAGCCGTTAGGCCCACAGCGTTGGGATTATTGTAAAGGACGGCCGATTTGCCGGCACTGTCGGCCAGGGCGATGCTGGCGATAGTCAAGGTGAAGCCAATCAGTTGGTCATTGGCGGTGCTGGTCATGAGCACCATGACGTTCGTGGTTCCAGTTGGCGCGGGCGAGCTCGCCCCGCAGCCTGTAAAGAAGCCTGTGGGGATTGCGAGAGCCAGGAGTGCCAGAAACGCGCGGCGCATGCTTTGCTGCGCCGTGAATGCTTTGCGGACTTTCATCTTCGAGGCTCCGCTTTGGACTCGTGAGCAATCGGCAGTGCTGAGCACTCCGGCACCCAACACGCAGGGCTTGGTTTCGCCCCACCCCCCAAGATACGCCGGTAGTTACATCAGTGCAAGCCAGTAGACCTGACGGTAGTGGGTCAATTTGATGTAGAGGCGGCTTTACGCCGCCATTTGGCGAGGTAAACTCGCCGCTACAGCATCAAATTGACCCACTGCCGACCTGACCGCAGCGGCTTCGGAATCCACGAGGAGGAAGGCGTCCGACTATGGCTGGGGGCGCATTCGAGGGCTGGCCGCCACGGCAGGCCAGGGGGGCCTTTTTTTTCGCTCCTCGCAGACACAGGCGCGGCACCCCGGCGCGCGAAGAAGAGAAACGGGGCGCTAAGCGACACGCCGTATCGCCATGACTGTCAGGTCATCCAGGAGCGGGGCTCCAGATCGGAACGCATCCAAATCGTCAATACAGGCGGCTACCAGGGCTTGTGCGGATAGCGCGCAGCTTGAAGCTGCCAATTCCTTGAGCCGTTCTGCGCCGTACTCTTCTTCATTTGCTGACTGCGCTTCGGAAACCCCATCCGTATAGAGAAGGAGCGCGTCGCCGGGGGCCATTTCCGCTTTCTGGGTCGGATAAGCTCCCTCGCAGAACAAGCCCAGGGGCACGCCTGTGGCTCGAAGTTCGATTACCTTTCCGCCTTGCAGCAACAGGGCAGGGCAATGACCGGCATTGCAGACCTCAATATTACCCGACCGTCCTGCTCGAACCAGGACAAGCGTGGCAAACAAACTTGATATCGTACTCTGGCAAAAGACACGGCTCGCCCGTTCGACCATGGCCTGAACAGTCAAGCCGGAGGCGATGAGCGTGCGGAAGATGGCGTGCAGTTGGCTCATCAACATGCAGGCGGCAACGCCTTTTCCAGAAACGTCTCCCAGCGCGAAGAAAATATCTTGGGACTCATTCTGGTGAGTTACCACATCACAGTAATCGCCACTCACGAGTCCAAGGGGTTGATAGTGAGAGTGGACCTCCCAGCCAGCAAAGGCCAGGTCCTGATTGGGGAGCAATCCTCTCTGGAGTTGTGAAGCAAGCTGCAAGTCCTGTTCCAGCGCCCGGCGCTGGCTTGTGGTGAGGTGATCCAGGCAATATCGGATCAAGGGGTCGGTAATTAATCGGTCTTTTTCAATGGTATCGTGGCAAGCTTCACAGATGCCATAGGTCCCGGCATTCATGCGTTCCAGCGCGGAATCAACCTCGTCTAAAAGCTGCAGTAGGCTCTCGCTCCCTCTGGAGCTGACTATGGCGGTTTCGAGCCTTTGGCGCCGCTCTAGCAATTGTCCGTGAAGGAAAGATTCCTGAACGTCGGCCATCGTTGTCCCCCTGTTGCCGAATGATCGCGCCCCAAGGCGCAGCTTCACCTCTCACCCCTGCAAGGGGTTTCCCTATTGGATTCTGCAAAGGGGATTTTGGCACACAGGACAGGGGGACTGAAAGCCGATTCTTGCTGTTTGCCTTGGCTTGAGGAGCCGCGCGTCAGGCGCTCACTCAAATTCGACGGGTTACCGCCATTCTGGGCCGGACGCTGCAAATGGATTCTGTCAGAATTCCTGTCCGGAACTAGGAATTATCGTAGGCATCCAAGAACTGATCCCTTGGAATACTCGCCTGGGTGCAGATTGTCCTTAGGGTCGAAGCTTTCAGCCTTGGGTGGTTCGGCATAGTTAACGGCGTGCTGCTCCCGTCAGCGTTCGTCCGGAGCATTGAAATATGCTCCCGCTCGCGGACAACCCTGAAGCCGAGGGATTCGAGCGTCCTGATGACTTTCTGCTTTGGCGCATCGACCGGGAATCTGGCCATTAGATCTCGACAGCGGCTTCAGCAACAAAAGCTTCAAGTACTGGAGGTTGGATTTCGAGAACATCCGCCCCAAAGCTCTCGATGTGAAATTTGATGGCCGACTTGACATCGGCAACCGCCGCCTCGTAAGTGTCGCCCTCTCCTACCACCACACCCTGGACGCCGAGTGGGTAGGCCACATAACCGTCCGGGTGCTTCTCGACAATGATTTTGATTTGCCGCATCGCAAGCATCTCCTCGTTTAGTTTAGCATGCTGGTAATCAGGAGCACCGTCGGAAAGATCAGCGGCTGAAGACGGTCCCCTTGTGTCTCTAACCTCCGAACACCACCTTCACAGGCGGTCGTGTGCCGATCCGGAAGATCACCACGGGGTATTGACGGGGATCGAAATCCCACGTTGGGTCGGTGAGTCGTTTCCAGTCGGGTTGCTTCGAGTCACCGACCGCCATGTAGACGGCGCCTTCCTTGATCTTTCGCTGGGCTTCGGAGTTTGAAGGGAACAGTCCCAGATCTACCAGCAAACGAAATAGTTTTCGCTTGCTTCCAAGTGGAAATGGGAACTGCTCGACCACGGACGGCAGGCCCTTGTCCCTGAATTGGGCTTCGAAGTCTCGCTGAGCTTGGGCTGCCGCTCCGGCGTCGTGGAAATCCGTGATGATGCGGCGGGCCAACGACTTCTTGACTTCAAGCGGATGGGCATGGCCCGAAGCAACTGCCGTTTTAAGCTCCTCGATCTGCGCCGGCGTCATATCCGTCAGGAGCAGGTAATACCGCCACATCAAGTCATCGGAAATTGACATCAGCTTGCCGAACATTTCGGCGGGTGCCTCGTTGATGCCGACGTAATTGCCCAGTGACTTCGACATTTTCTGGACGCCGTCGAGTCCTTCGAGAATCGGCATGGTCATGATGACCTGCGATTCCTGTCCGTACTCTTGCTGGAGCGCACGCCCCACCAGCAGATTGAATTTCTGATCGGTCCCGCCCAACTCTACATCCGCCTCGAGGGCAACGGAGTCGTAGGCTTGAGCCAGGGGATAGAGAAGCTCGTGGATGGCGATGGGGCGCTGCTCCTTGAGGCGTTTTGAGAAGTCATCACGCTCCAGCATTCGCGCCACCGTGTACTTGGAGCAGAGCGTGATCCAGTCCCGCCCCGTGAGCTTGCCGAGCCAGCGGTTGTTGAAATCCACCACGGTCTTTTCCGCATGGAGAATCTTGAAGACCTGCTTCTTGTAGGTCTCTGCGTTGGCAGCCACCTGCTCGGGCGTTATCGGCTTGCGCGTCACGTTCTGCCCGGACGGGTCGCCAATCAGGCCGGTGAAGTCGCCGATGAGAAAGATGACCGTGTGGCCGAGATCCTGGAAGTGTTTCATCTTGCGGATCACGACCGTGTGGCCGAGATGAATGTCCGGAGCCGTGGGGTCAAAACCCACTTTGACGCGGAGCGGCTTCCCGGTCTGGGCCGAGCGCTCGAGCTTGGCTCTAAGTTCTTCCACGCGGATAGTCTCCTCCGCGCCCTTAGTGAGGTAAGCAAGTTGTTCGTCTATGTCCACGGTGGCAGTCGAAGTCCTCTCAAAACTGTGAGTCACATAAGGAATGATACCCGGTGGAAAGCGATTTGGGGAGAAAACATTTTGGAAAAGCAGGTCAAATGGCAAAGGTCAAATTTCAAAGGTTTTCAATAGATTTGCCACTTGCCATTTGAATTTTGAAATTCCGCGAAGGAGCTGGGTCTCTGCCCTCTCCCGAGGGGAGAGGGTGGCCCGCCGCCGGCGTTTTCTTCAGCCGGGGCGGGCCGGGTGAGAGGTCACTTGCACAGCCATCACTCCACCACAGAGAACTCCAGCTTATTTTCCGAGCGGTCGATGCGGACCAGGCACACGCGGATTCGTTCCCCGAGGCGAAAGGAGCGCTTCGAGTGCTGGCCGATGATGGCGCGCAGGCGTTCGCGGTAGACGTAAACGTCGTCGTCGAGGCTGGAGAGTGGGACGAAGCCCTCCACGAAGAGGTCCGTCAGTTCCACGAAAAACCCTTGCTTGATCAGGCCGATGATGAGCGCCTCAAACTCGTCGCCGACGTGCTGCGCCATAAAGGAGACCTTCTTCCATTCCATCAGCTCGCGCTCGGCATCGGCGGCGCGGCGCTCCGATTCGGAAGTTTCAAGCCCCAGGGCGTGCAATTCTTGCGGATCCACAAACGCCGCACCAGGTAGGGGCGGGCTTTGCCCGCCCGGCCTAGCCCTTTCCAAATCGGAACTCGCAAAGGGGCGGAGTCCTTCCCTACCAAGCACGATGCGGACGCTGCCTCCCTCCTGCGCCAGCGCGGCCTTCAAAATCCGGTGCACGATCAAATCCGGATAGCGGCGGATGGGCGAAGTGAAATGAGTGTAGGTTGAAGCAGCCAGGGCGAAGTGGCCGACGTTTTCCTCCGAGTAGCGGGCCTGCTTGAGCGAGCGCAGCATCAGGTAGGAAAGAATCCGTTCCTCGGGTTTGCCTTCCAGGCGCTTGGTGAGCCGCTGGTAATTGAAAGGGCTGATCTTGAGCTCGCCCTCCAATACTTCGTGAAAGCGCGGGTAGCGGTCGCGCTCGTCGCGAAGCCGCAATCGAGTGCGCCGCGCGGCGGGCAGTTCGATGCCCAGCGAGTAGCCGAACGTGGCGGCGATCTCCTCAAACTCAATCACTTTTTTCGCGTCGGGCTTCTCGTGGATGCGGTAAAGCGAGGGAATGCCTTTGCCCTCGAGGTATGACGCCACGGCCTCGTTCGCCGCCAGCATGAATTCCTCGATGATGCGGTGGGCGAAGTTGCGCTCCGAGCGCGTAATGCCGGTCATGCGGCCATGCTCGTCAAACTCGATTTCGGGTTCAGGGAGGTCGAAGTCAATCGAGCCACGGTCCTCGCGGCGGCGGGCGAGGAGGCGCGCCAATTCTTCCATCAGCTTGAAGTTCGGGATCAGGGCAGCGTAGCGCTGGCAGGCGGCGGGCTCGCCGGCGAGGATGTCGCGCACGGCGGTGTAGGTCATCCGCTCGGCGCTGCGGATGATTCCGGGCAGGAGTTCGTATTCCACCAGGCGTCCCTCGGGATCAATTTCCAGCAGCGCGGACATCACCAGCCGGTCCACGTGGGGGTTCAGACTGCAGATGCCGCTCGAAAGCTCCAGAGGCAGCATGGGCACGGCGCGGTCGGGGAAGTAGACGCTCGTGCCCCGCAGGCGCGCTTCACGGTCGAGCGCCGAGCCGGGCCGGACGTAGTGGGCCACGTCGGCGATGTGAACGTGAAGCAAGTAATTGCCCCAGGCAAGTCGCTCCACGTACACGGCGTCGTCAAAATCCTTGGCCGTCTCGCCGTCAATGGTGACGATGGGCAGGCCGCGAAAGTCGCGGCGGTCCCGCAGGGCGGGATCGCGCTCGGGGATGCACTGTGGCGCGGCGCTCGCCTCCGCCAGCACCTCGGCTGGAAAACGATGCGGCAGGTGGAACTTGCGGATCATGATTTCCACGTCCACGCCGAACTCCTCACGGCGGCCCAGCACCTCGAGCACGCGCCCGCGCGGCAGGGCGGCGGGACCAGGGTAGGTAGTAATTTCGACGTCCACAATCAGCTCGTCGAGGTCGCGGGCACTCTGCCGGCGAGACGCCGGCGCTACGGCAGAGCGTCCCTCGGATTCCCCACCGAATTGGCGGTGACGGCTGAGCATCCCGGCTTGTAGGGGCGGTTCGCGAACCGCCCCTACCTCGGGGAATTCCTGGCCATGCGGAATGACAATCTCGAAGGGAATTCGCTGGTCGAACGGCATCACGTAGTTGTACTGCGGGCCGCAGTGGAATTGGCCCACCAGGGTCTTCTGCGCGCGCTCGGTGACTTGAATGACGCGGCCTTCCATCCGGCCATCGCCTTTAAAGCCCTTGGTGGACCGCTGCACATGCACTTCCACGCGGTCGCCGTGCAAGGCGGAACCCATGCCATCCGGCGGAATGAAGATGTCGAGGTCGGTGCCCGCCAGCGGAACGTCCGGCACGACGAAGCCGTAGCCGGCGCGGTGTCCGATCAAGCGGCCACTCACCACATTGGGGGATTTCGAGGGGCGCGCAGGGGGAATGGTGCGTCCGGGAGCTTCTTGCGCGGCGTGGCGGCCCTTGTGGACCAACGCATAGTGATTTTTCTTCAAGTAGACGAGTTTCCTGTCGCGGGCGAGGTCTTTCAGAACGCTTTTCAACTCGCGCGCCTGGCTCGAGCGCAACCCCAATTCGAGTACCAGCTCGCGCAGACGGAAAGTTCGTTGCGGGTCCTGATCGAAGAGTTTGAGGATTTCCTGCGGCGAGGGAAATTCGCGCATCGAGTCTCCTCACCTAGTTTACCACCCCCTGCGGTGCTTGCCCGAGAGCACTCGCAGCATTGCATCGCCAGGGTTTGAACGTGTGAAGAAATCAAACAGCTCACGCCAAGGCGCAAAGGCACGCAAAGGAAGGACAGCATTGTTTTCTTGCGCCTTCGGGTACTTTGTCCCGCGTCCGCGGGATGAAATGCCTTTCCTCTTCGGGGGATTCTCTCACGTTTTCAAATCGTCGGGGCGTAAGCGCCACGCGTCAAAAACACGAATCATTTGACATTTCATCTTTACTTGGTTTAGAATCACTCTTGCACAAGGAGGTTTCCACCGTGGCTGTAGTCACCAAATCCTGCATCAAGGTGGCTGACGAAGTTTGGGTAGCCGCCGCTCTGCTTCATCGGGAGCAGCCAGCGCAACCCGATTTTACAGTGGAAGAGATTGTCGAGCGAGCGGTGCGGGAAGGCATCGGAGGGCCGATTCGACCCGGTGTCTACGTCCATGTCGTTCAACATTGCGTAGCCAATCGTCCACCCAATCCGGGGCGCTACCGAATGCTTTTCGAGACGATGAATGGGCGGCGTCGCCTGTTCCGGAAGGGAGATGCGTATCACCCCGCGCGCGAAGGGGCCAAGATCACTCCCAACACGGAAGACATACCTGCCGCTTACCGTGGACTCTTGGCCTGGTATCGTGACTGGTGCTCTGCCGCAATCAACTGTGCCCCCGAAACAGACCCCCTGCTCTCGCTGGCCGGCTCGGGCAAGTATTTATGGGCCGACGAACACGCAGATGATTATGTGCAGCGACTCCGCGAGGGTTGGGAATGAGCCGAATCTTCTGGGATACCAATCTATTTATCTATCTATTTGAGGGTTATGGGGACTTTTCTGGCCGGGTAGCGGACCTTCGACGCAAAATGTTGGCGCGCGGCGATCAATTTCTGACCTCCACGCTGACGCTCGGCGAGGTTCTCGTTAAACCGGTCGAGCGTGGGGACGAGGATCTTTGCCGAAAGTACGAGGAAGCCATCACGGCGACGGCGCTGATGCTTCCCTTTGACGCCAAAGCGGCAAGAATGTACGCTCGACTCCGTTGTGAGCGATCGTTTCGCGCCCCGGACGCCATCCAACTGGCATGTGCTGCGGCAGCCCGAGTTGACCTCTTCATCACCAACGATTCACGTCTCCAGGGGAAACATGTGGAAGGCATTCAATTCATTGTTCCCCTGGAACACACGCCTTTCTGAGATTCTGCCGACCCCGGGACAGCAGGGAAGTGTCGTCAACAGCTCGCCCAGAGGGAGCTATTCCGAATGGTCCCGGCTGGGCGTTTGCCAGCCCCTCAGTCCCTGCTGTGACGACGCCGGCTGGCGCAGAGCGAAGCTCTTCGTTTTTGCCGCTTTTGCTCTTGACAGCAGGCTGGAAAAATGGTAGCCTATCTTGGTTGACCCATGGAGAGCGCCGGCAGAGAGCGCGGAAAGGAGATTCGAAAGCGGCCCGCAGGGAGTGGAAAACGGCACGAAAATGCAAAAAAGATACTAAATAGAGGGAACGAACCTAAAGATTTGTTGAAAACACAGCACTTATCGGTTTTTAGAGCGAAAAACGAACCCAAAACGAACTCAATTCTGTGCGCAAAAATGAGCGAATCATAACGAAAAAGCGGGTTTTAGGTGGCAGATTTCACGTGGCAGGCGACGGGGGCTCGAGCAAGGTTGAAGTATGAAGTGTGAAGGCTGAATTGTTGATTGGCTACCGGCGGGTGGGCGCATACCTCCTGACGGTTTTTGTCGGCATGCATGCGACGACCCGGTATAATGCTCGCGTGTCCAAGCCAAGGGATTACTACGGCCTCAATCATCATTGGCCATGGACAAAATGGTGTGATGGTACTGACCGAACGGGATTCCTCGCTCCGCTCGGAATGACAGCGTTCACAAAAGCCTTTCAGCATCCAGTTAGAGAGGCTTCGGCAGAGATAGAAAGATGATCGGAGTACACGACCAACCCGGAGTTTGTCGCGACGCCGCCCACGCCTCTTCGGCGGAACCTTCTGGCCTCCTCTTTGACATCATGCGCTATGCCCTGCACGACGGCCCTGGCATTCGAACCACGGTCTTTTTCAAAGGGTGTCCCCTGTCCTGCTGGTGGTGCCACAATCCTGAGGGCCAGAGCCCCAAGCCAAACCTGATGTTCTTCGAGAACCGCTGCCTGGGTTGCGGAGACTGCATCCAGGTTTGTCCCCATGGGGCGATATTGCGCCGGAATGGTGTAATCCACACCACAGCAGCATGTCATGTTTGCGGAACCTGTGCCGATACGTGTCCGAGCGCAGCCCGAAAAGTGGCCGGGCGCTGGATGACGGTTTCGGAAGCGATCCGTGACATAGAAAGAGACCTGATCTTCTGGGATGAATCAGGCGGCGGCGTTACATTCTCCGGCGGCGAGCCCCTGGCGCAGCCGCGCTTCCTCGAGTCACTCCTCGATGCGTGCCGCGAAAAACGTATCAACACGGTTGTTGAAACGTGTGGCTTGGCAAAGAAGGAGTTGGTGCTCGACCTCAGTGAGAAGGTGGACCTGTTCTTATTCGACTTGAAGATTCTCGATCCGTTGAAACACAAAAGGTACACCGGTGTGCCCAATGACTCCATTCTGGCGAACCTGGAGGCGCTTGCTCAACGAAAGAAGCCGGTGGTTGTTCGTTTCCCTGTCATTCCCGAAATAAATGATGATAGCGAGAACATCCGGCAGATGGTCGCGCTGCTCTTGCGGCTTCACCTCCGGCGGATCCATCTATTGCCGTACCATCAAACTGGAACCGAGAAATACAAGCGACTGGGTCTGGGTTTTCGTCTGGAAGATGTCAAAGCCCCTCCTCCAAGCCTGGTGGCAAAAATAGCACGAGAGTTTGAGGGAGCGGGCTTCAATGTGAAAATAGGTGGCTGACGATGAACGAACGAGTAGCAAGATTGCGGCAGAGAAGCCTCGAGGCCGAGCCCGCACTGTCCTTAGAGAGGGCAGCACTCATCACAGAGTACTATCGAGATTGCCGTACCGCTTCAGTGCCAATCCTACGGGCCCAGGCGCTGCGGCATTTGATGGAGAATAAGAACATTTATATTGGCAGCGACGAGCTGATTGTGGGCGAGCGCGGCCCCGCGCCCAAGGCTGCGCCTACCTATCCCGAACTCTGCTGCCACAGCATGGAAGACCTCGAGATCCTCGATTCGCGCCCGAAGATCTCCTACCATGTCGATGCAGAAGCGAAGACCATTCAACGCGAACAGATCATCCCTTACTGGCAAGGCCGCTCGATACGCGACCTCATTTTTCGGGAGATGTCTCAGGAATGGAAAGATGCCTACGAGGCCGGCATCTTTACGGAGTTCATGGAGCAGCGTGCCCCAGGCCACACGGCGTTGGGAGATGTCATCTACGGTAAGGGTCTGCTCGACCTGAAATCCGAAGTCGAAACGAGTCTCAGCCGCCTGGACTTCCTGAACGATCCCGAGGCTTTCCTTAAGCAAGAGGAGCTAAGGGCGATGTGGACAGCCGCCGGCGCCATCATCCACTTCGCGGAACGACATGCCGAAAAAGCCGAGGAGATGGCAGCGAATGAATCGAATCCTCAACGTCAAGCCGAGCTCAGAAAAATTGCAGACGTCTGCCGGCGTGTTCCTGCACACGCACCGCGAGATTTCTGGGAGGCCTTGCAGGCCTACTGGTTCACGCACCTGGGCGTAATCAGCGAACTGAATACCTGGGACTCCTTCTGCCCAGGGAGGTTGGACCAGCATCTTTACCCCTTTTACGAGCAGGGTCTCGCCGACGGAACGCTCACTCGTGACAGGGCCAAAGAACTGCTCGAATGCTTTTGGGTGAAATTCAACAATCAGCCCGCGCCGCCCAAGGTCGGCGTGACGGCTGCGGAGAGCGGCACTTACACCGACTTTGCCAACATCAACAACGGAGGCCTGAAAGCGGATGGCTCGGATGGCGTCAACGAGCTCACTTACCTGATCCTCGAGGTGGTCGACGAAATGCGGCTGCTTCAACCGTCTTCGAACTTGCAGTTGAGCAAGAAGAGCCCGGAGCGCTTCCTTAAGCGCGGCATCGAGATTATCCGTAAAGGTTGGGGACAACCCTCGATCTTCAACGCCGACCTGGTCGTGGAGGAACTGCTGCGGCAAGGGAAATCGATTGAAGACGCCCGCAGCGGAGGGACCTCCGGCTGCGTGGAGACGGGGGCATTTGGCAAGGAAGCCTATATCCTTACCGGTTACTTCAACCTGACCAAGGTGCTTGAAATCACGCTCAACAACGGACTCGATCCCCGTACCGGCAAGCGCATCGGGCTGGAGACTGGCAATCCGACGAACTTTGGTTCCTTCGATGAGTTGTTTGCCGCGTACCGGAAGCAGTTGCACCGCTTCATTGAAATCAAGGTGAGGGGAAACAACATCATCGAGCGGATTTACGCCAAGTATATGCCCGCTCCTTTCCTCTCTCTGCTCATCGAAGACTGCATTGCAAAAGGCAAGGATTACAACGATGGTGGTCCTCGCTACAACACCACTTACATCATGGCCGTGGGTCCAGGCAGTTGCACGGATAGCTTGGCTGCAATTCGCCATCACGTCTTTGATCGTAAGGACGTAACGATGGCGAAACTGCTCGAGGCGTTGGAAGCCAATTTCAAGGGGCATGAAAGAACCATGCAAGTGCTTTTGAACAAGACCCCCAAGTACGGCAACGATGACGAGTATGCGGACGCCCTTCTAACGGACTTGTTCAATGCCTTTTACGCTGAGGTAAACGGCCGGAAGAACACCAAGGGCGGCAACTACCGGGTGAATTACCTTTCAACCACCTGCCACGTCTATTTTGGGTCTGTAACCGGCGCCACACCCGATGGGCGGAAGGCGTATGAGCCGCTGTCGGACGGCATCTCTCCGGTGCAGGGCGCGGACCGGCGCGGCCCCACTGCTGTGCTCAAATCCGCGGCGAGGATGGATCACGCCCGCACCGGCGGCACCCTGTTGAACCAGAAGTTCACGCCACAACTACTCGAAGGCGAAGAGGGAATCGACAGGCTGGCACACTTGGTGCGTTCTTACTTCAGGCTGGACGGCCACCATATCCAGTTCAATGTGGTTACCGCGGATACCCTTCGGGCCGCTCAGGAAAACCCGGAGAAGCATCGCGACCTGATCGTCCGAGTTGCCGGCTACAGCGACTATTTCTGCGACTTAACTACGGCTTTGCAGAACGAGATAATTGCTCGGACTGAACATCAGGGCTTCTAACATTAGTCTGTTTGAGGAGAGATGGTGGGCCCAGCAGGACTCGAACCTGCGACCAACGGATTATGAGTCCGCTGCTCTAACCAACTGAGCTATGGGCCCGCCCTATAAGTATAGGAGAAAACGAAATTCATTGCACGCTCGCGGCAGAGGGCTTTGCCTGCTGCTTAGCCCACGCCAGCCAATCGCCCGTAGTGTCCCAATCTGAATGTAGAGCCGCCTCCTCTCCGGCCATGGCGGGGCGGGTATGGTTCCTGGGGCAGGCGTGCGTGCCTCCCTTGCAGGGCCGATTCCACTGCGTTGTTCAACTCCGACTTCTTCAAAGAGGCGTAGCTACTGTGGATGCGCAGGCCGAAGACGACGTTTTCGTAGACGGAAATGGGCAGAGGGTTGGGGCGTTGGAAGACCATGCCAACCGCTTTGCGCAACTCGATGAGCGAGACGTCTGGGGCGTAAATGTTCTGCCCGAGGACCTTGATCACGCCGCTGGTGGTGACGTAACCGTAGCGCTCGTTGATGCGGTTGAAGCAACGGAGCAGCGTCGTCTTGCCACACCCCGAGGGCCCGATCAGTCCTGTGATCTGGCCATGACGAACGCTGACGCAGACACTCTCCAACGCCTGAAAGCTGCCATACCAAAGACTAAGGCCGTTGGTTTCGATACTGTAATGAACTGCGGGCCCAGGGGTGCTCATCCGAACATTCCGTTGACGTAATCGTAGGTTTTGCGGTTGGCCGGGCGGTCGGAAAAGATCACCTCCGTGCGATCCAGTTCCACCAGTTCACCGTTAAGTAGGAAGCCCGTCCGGTCAGCGAGTCGCCGCGCCTGCTGAACCAGATTGGTGGCCAGGATGATGGTCATCTGGGCGCGCAAGTTCTTCAGCACGTTCTCAAAAGATATGGGCAAAGATCAGCCTTGGGGAGAGGGGCCCGCGATCCCGATGCACTTCATCGGGACGCGGGACGGGTAAGGGGTTACTCTCGCTGCCCGGCTAAGAACGAATCGGGGACCACAAAAACGGAGATCCGTGCTCCCTAGCTGGAGAGGCAAAGGGGGACGTTATGTCCCTTGCGTTTTCCGCCCAATTCGATGAGAATCTTTGGCCAAGCTCAAGCTGCTGAACAAGAGGGTGTAGCGTGCAACTTATCCCACGTGATGGTAAGTTCTACGACCTTTTCAACGAGCAGGCCAAGAATATCCACCAGGCGGCTCAACAGTTGGTTGTCCTTTTCGGGGATTTTCGCGAGGTCGAAAAACGGGTTGCGGAAATCAAGGCTGCGGAGCACAAAGGCGACCAATTAACGCGTTCCGTAATGACCAAACTGAACCAGACTTTCATTACTCCGTTTGACCGGGAGGACATCCATGCTCTAAGTTCGGCGCTTGACGACGTCATGGATCTTGTGGACGCGGCAGCGAGTCGGCTCATCACCTACAAAGTGAAATTCGTCACACCCGGGGCTTTTCAACTGGCCAACGTCATCCTGCGAGGGTCAGAGATACTGGTGAAAGCCGTTTCAGAACTCAGCAAGCCCCAAAACATCCTGAAATACTGCGAGCAGCTCAATCAGATCGAAGAAGAGAGCGACCGCATTAAAGGCGAATGCATCGCCAAGTTGTTCGAGGACTCGATGGAAGCCATCGAGATCATAAAATGGAAAGAGATTTACGAAGTGCTTGAAGCTGCCACCGACAAGTGCGAAGACGTATCGGACGTCCTGGCAGCGGTCGTTCTGAAAGGCTCATGAGAACTCAGGAAGTCTTGCCAGCAGGGTCTTAAAGACCGACCCAGCATCAATCTGAATCCGTATGGTTCGACGTGCGTGAGCCCCCTAAGGGGGACCGCGAAAGCTCCTTCCCGCGAAGAGATATGTTCTGGTTTGCTGTCTTTCTCACCTTGGTTGCGCTGACCTTCGATTTCTTGAACGGCTTCCACGATGCTGCCAACTCCATAGCCACCGTGGTGTCAACCAGAGTGCTGTCGCCGCGCGTTGCGGTCATTTGGGCGGCATTCTTCAACTTCGTCGCGGCCTTTACGTTTGGCACCGCGGTGGCCAGGACCATGGGACACGGCATGATCCGTCTCGAATTCGTCAACCTATACGTCATTCTCGCCGGCCTCCTCGGGGCGATTGTGTGGGACATACTCACCTGGTACTACGGCCTGCCCATCAGCTCCTCCCACGCGCTGATCGGTGGTTACGCCGGCGCAGCAGTGGCCAAGGCTGGATGGAAAGTGATCATCCCGGCAGGCTGGACGAGAACTCTCCTCTTCATCGGCATTTCACCGATCCTGGGAATGATTCTGGGCGGAGGCCTGATGATTGCTGTGTACTGGTTGTTCCGGAACTTTTCACCCCTGCGTGTCGACCGCTACTTCCGCAAGTTGCAGCTCCTTTCCGCTGCCGCTTACAGCTTCGGTCACGGTACGAATGACGCTCAGAAAACCATGGGGATCATTGCCGGAGTACTCTTCACGGCGGGAATTATTGACCACTTCTATATCCCTTTCTGGGTTGTGCTGATGGCCCATGCTGCCATTGGGCTGGGGACTTTGTCGGGGGGTTGGCGAATCGTCAGGACGATGGGAATGAGGATTACGCGGCTAAAGCCGGTGGGGGGATTCTGTGCCGAGACCGCAGCCGCCATCTGTCTCTTGGGATCTGCATCACGCGGCATTCCAGTTTCAACCACTCATACCATTGCCGGAGCCATCATGGGCGTGGGCAGCGTCCAGCGACTCACAGCCGTGCACTGGGGGGTGGCAAGGAAAATTGTCTGGGCGTGGGTGCTGACCATTCCCATCTCTGCCCTCCTTTCTTCGGTGTGCTTCCTTTTGCTGCACCACTTCATCCCTTCGGCCTGAGTTGGAACGTAGGGCAATAAGAAGGCTTAGGCAACTCCTGAAATGGAATTCCTGGCGATTCAGACTTTTTGCCTCGTGGGCAGATGCACGCAAATTGCGATCAGTACCGCCAAGAGGTTAGGTCGGCGCCCGGAGGTGCGGCTTTTTGCATGCGCTCGAGGATCTTGGGAAGATACATGGTGTGGTAGTGAAGGCGGGAGAGACAGTTTGGCAAACTCGGGTCGCCGTTCCAGCAATGTTCCGCACGATCACCGTACTTGACTTCACCCTCGTAGGGCGGATTCGTAGCCGACTTGAGAAAATCTTCTAAATAGTACACGGCGTCATTGAGAAAGTAAGTGTCCGCACTGCCCACATAAACGTGGAGTTTGCCCTGGAGTTTGGAGCCCAAGGTGGCCCAGTCGCGTTGCAGAATGGCGCTGAGATCGTAGTGCTCCTTCCAGTACGCGGCCACCGCGGGATCGATGTCGCCGGTTTGCTTGTTGAAGATCGGTTTGGGATAACCGTCTTGGCCCACCGGTCCGAAGACGGCCTGCCATATATCAAATTGCTCTCCCGAGCGAGCGTGCGAGCCCAGGGCAAGCTCGTACTGGTTCATGCTCTCCACGGTGGCAAAGGTGCGACCGAGGTAATCCCGCATCGCGGGCTGCGCGATCTGCGTGTGCGCTCCCTGAACATAGAAAGCATTCTTGTCGTTGTACAGGTTGATGGTGGTGTAGGCGCGAAAGTCCACCGGATCGGGACAGGCGATGAATGCGCCGTTATAGTGGTCCGGATAAAACATCTGGACGGCCATGGCTTCCCAGCCGCCGGTGGAACCGCCATAGACGAACCGCGCCCAGCCCTGGCCGATGCCCCGGAACTGTTTCTCAATCGCCGGGATCAGTTCCGTCTCGATCGCGTCGCCATAGGGGCCGAGGTTCTCGGAATTCACCGCGTAGGAGTCGTCATAGTAAGGATTGGCATGGTTGATTTCCGCAATCAGGATGCGTGGGAAGCCAGGCGAAATCCATTGCTGATAGAGCTTGTAGGCTTCTTCCTGCTGGATGCGGTTGTAACCGGAAATGTGGAATCGCTCGCTGTAATCGGGTTTTAGGTTGGGATCGGGTGGCTCGGTTCGAAAGCCCTCAAAATCCGCGTTGAAGTGGTCCTCGGAGATGATCAAAGGATAAGAAACATGGGGGTGGGTATCAAAGCCTTCCGGCACGAGCACATTGGCGCTGAGGTACATCGGGCGTCCCCAGAACTTGGTAAGGAGCTGGCTTTGAATCTTGAGGTGTCGGATGTACTTGGTGTCCTTGGGGGGCGGGATGGGTGAGATTTCCTGCTCGAGATCGATCGAGATGATCCCCGTAGAGGCCGCCAGCAAAACCTTGCGTGGAGCGGAATAGAGATTGCCGGGTGCGAGGTTCCAGTGCTGACCTTCGCCCCGGTCCATAGGAAGCTTGACCGTGTGGCCATCGGCGCGATGGAAGGTCTCGTAGCGGTGCAGGACGGCCTGAACGTAGTATTCCCCGGCCGGAACGTCCCGCAAATTGCGAACTGGATAGCCGAAGGCGGATTGGTCAACGATGACCGCTTGGCCGGGGCGCATCGCTTCGACATCCATCCCGAACACCATCTGGGTACGGGGAGATTCCCCGATTTGCATGCGGGGTTCCGCGGAAGCGTCGTTGGAGAGAATTAGAAGCAGGCGGCCGTCGATGGGCTGGTCGCCGTGAGCTTTCGTGAAAGAGATGGAGAAGCGTGCCTCGGTTTGGGAGGCAGCCACGCTCGGCAGAGCAAATACGAAACAAGTAAGACAAATGAGTGTGCGGTAAATTACTGGGCGCAAATGTGTGGGCATGAAGCCTCCTTGGGGCGGTGTCGAACCCAGCGGATTGTATACCAAATCACCCCGGCTAATGCCCGGTTTCTTCTTACACAGTTTTGGGGAAGCCTTCCAGACGTCGGTCAGTTGGGCAGTGATGTCATTTGGGGGAAGTTAATTTTTCGTGCTGGCCTGTGAAGTGCGCTCCAAATGACACCACTGCCGTCAGCTGCCGCGCTTTATGCGGTCAACAGGACCCTACTTGCCAGGAGATTCTGATACCCGAGGTTGAGCGGGGAATAATTCTCTTCGAACCAGTTGCTCTCCTCGCAAAGCATGAACGACGTAGACGACCTTTTTCTCTACACGATAGAAAATACGGCAAGGAGACACAACTAACTGGCGATAAGGTAAACCATGCAGTTCAGTTGGAAGGGAACCCATTTGGGGAAATTTCTGAAGCATTTCAACGGCCTTCAATACCTGGTGGACTAGTTGACGAGCAGCCGCAGGTTTGTCCAAGGCGATATAATCTGCGATCGCATCCAAATCCTGAATCGCCGGATCGGCCCAGATTACTTTAGCCATCGCTTTAATCGTTGTTTCGCCTGGAGGTGGGTGGAGATCCGCCCCTCCTGGACTGCTCTTTCGCCGCGCGCTATACCTTCCAAAAGCCGCATCCGATTCTGAAGGGCTTCGAAGGTGACGACATCGACCAGATAGGCAGTTGGCATTCCGTGTTGGGTGATGAGGACCGGAGACCGATCTTTCACCAGTTGCGTGAGAATTTCGGTGGCGTTCCGCTTCAATGTTGTAACCAGTTGGGTTTTCATAAAAGTGATACTAAAGTATCACTCTGTCGTTGGCAAGCCCAAACTTTAACCAGGCCGATTGACTCCTAACGTTGCTGGGATGCGGTCCATGCTCGTGGGCGCATAGGCAGCCTCTCGTCGGGGCGCAGACATAGAAGGTAATGTCTGCGCCACCCCCCGAAGCGGGCCGCTTGGTCTCTCACCGCTAGCCCACCATTGTGTTATGATCTTCCAGTAATGTGCTAACTTTGTGCTTCGCGAGTATTCGCGACTCACCTGCCGGAGAGCGGTTGCGACATCCGGGCGGTGCAAGAACTGCTGGGGCACAACCACATCAGAACGACGATGGTCTACTACTCAAGAGTTGGGCGCCTTATGGAGAGACTCAATGCATGATTTTCCCGCGTTCATGAAGAACCCAATCAATCGGATCGCTTCTTCCTCCCAACATACGGCGGGAGTTGAAGGTTACGTGTACGACGGCGCGGACGGGAGCCAGATGGCTTTCTGGACCTGCCGCGAGACCGCTAAATCAGCCGAACATGTTCATGACTACGATGAGTATATGATCGTTGTGGAGGGTTGTTTGCTGATTCCGATGAAGGTG
>DLMI01000029.1:4964-6487 GCA_002478145.1 Acidobacteria bacterium UBA7540 | reverse complement strand
ACGGCGGCGCAGTACCTGATCCTGGGTATCTTCCTTGTGCTGGCTTACGGATTGTGGCGGCTGCAGGTAATGCAGACCGATCTGTACGCTACGCTTGCCGAAAAGAACCGTATCCGCAATGTGCCGATTCTGGCGCCCCGCGGCAAGATTCTGGACCGCGAAGGGCGCATCATCGTGGACAACTATCCGTCCTTTTCGGCTTTGCTGTTGCGCGATTCTTCCCGTGACCTGAATGCTGACACGGATCTGATTGCGCAAGGTCTGCATCTGGATGCGAATGAAGTACGGGCGCGCATTCGCCACTTCGCTGCCATGCCGCAGTACCAGCCGATCTTTCTGAAGGAAGACATCACGCCGGATGAGCAGGCCTTCATCGAGGCGCATCGCAACGAGCTGCCTGAACTGGACACGATCAGGGCGGACCGGCGTCTGTATCCGCGCAACGGGTTCATGGCGCACCTGATTGGCTACGTCGGCGAAGTGACGGAAGACATGCTCAACCAGCCACAGTTCGAACTTTATAGCCCAGGCGATGTGGTGGGAGTTTCTGGCGTGGAGCGGCAGTATAACAACGCGTTAATGGGAAAGAACGGAGCGCGGCAGGAATTGGTGAACAGTCATGGCCGCGAAGTGGGGCTGTTGGGGGAAACGGATGCGATTCCCGGAAAACAGTTGAAGCTTACGGTCGACATTGACTTACAGATCGCAGCCGAGGAAGCGCTGGAAGGGAAGAATGGCGCAATCGTCGCGATGGATCCGCGGACCGGGGAAATTCTGGCGATGGTGAGCCGGCCGACATTCGATCCCAACGATTTTGCCGTACGCGTCTCTCGCGACGAATGGAACAAGCTGGTTACGGACCCGGACAAGCCGCTGTTGAACAAAGCGATTCAGGCGCAGCTTGCGCCGGGTTCGACCTTCAAGATCATCATGTCGGTCGCGGGTTGGCAGGAAGGAATCGCACAAGACCTGCACGTGAACTGCACCGGCGGAGCGGAGTTCTACGGACGTCGCTTTGGCTGCTGGGTGAAAAGCGGGCACGGCCCCGTCACTCTGGAGAAAGCCATCTACCAGTCCTGTGACGTGTTCTTTTATACTCTGGCGGAAAAGTTAGGCATCGACCGCATCGCCAAATACGCTACCGCTCTTGGTCTGGGACAGAAAACCGGCATTGACCTGCCCAACGAAGTGACCGGAGTGATGCCCTCGGAGGAGTGGAAGATTCGGAACTTCAAACAGAAGTGGTTCGCCGGGGAAACGATTTCGGTGGGCATCGGGCAGGGCGCGGTGGCAATCACGCCGGTGCAATTGATGCGCGCGATCGCCGCGATCTCCATGGGCGGCCGCCTGGTTGTGCCCCACGTCGTCGATCCGCAAGAGCTCCCCAGCGGATACGTCGAGACGAGTCATGTTACGGAAACGAAGAACGTTCCTATCGATCCGAACGGGTGGACCTTTATTACCGATGCGATGTCGCGGGTTCTGCTGCCGGAAGGCACTGCTCCTTCGGCGCATATTCCTGG
>DLMI01000029.1:1536-4848 GCA_002478145.1 Acidobacteria bacterium UBA7540 | reverse complement strand
CGCGCCAAGTTCAAGAACAGTGAAGCGCTCAATCAGAATGGATGGTTCGTCGGATTCACGCCGCGGCGTAATCCCGACGTTATTGTGTGTGTGCTGTTTGAAGGTGGCGAGCACGGAAAGCTGGCGGCGCGTTTGGCGACGCAGGTGCTTAAGGCGTATGTCGACAAGCAGCGGCGCGTGCCCAATAAGATGGTGGATGCGCCGAAGAGCGATGGCAAAGTTGACATGGGGGCTTTGTGGACTGCGCCCGAGGGGGACAAGCTGGAGGGCGGACGGTTCTCTCTGATTTTACCGAAGAAGCCGTCGGTGCTGGCGACTGCTGCTCCAGGCATGGCCAGTACCGAGTACCTAGTACCGAATACCGGGAAAATGCAATGAGGACAATCGGCGAGGGAAATCTGCGGATGGAGGGAGTTGCTCGGTACTCGATACTGGGTGCTCAGAACTCATGAGCCGTTACGTTTCATATCGCGATTTCGACTGGCTGCTGCTGGTCTTGGTGCTCATGATCTGTGGGCTGGGCGTGATGGAGATCCGAAGCGCCACAATGCACACCAAGTTTGCTGGGTCGCACATCAAGCAGATTTACTGGGTTTTCGCCGGCGTGGGGATGATGTTTTTGATCAGTCTGGTCAATTATCAGGCGCTCTTGGACAGAATCCACTGGTTTTACATTGCGGCGGTCGCGTCGCTGATGGCCGTGATGATCTTTGGACAGAAATACTTAGGAGCGCGGCGTTGGATTAAAATGCCCGGCGGCAACCACTTCCAGCCTTCCGAATGGGTGAAGCTGATCCTCATTCTCGCCGTGGCGAAGTATTTTGCCGATCTCCGGCACCGGGAACTTTCCTGGCCGGACTTCATGAAAGCCGGAGCAATCGTCGGCATTCCAATGCTGATGGTGCTGGCGCAGCCTGATCTGGGGACGGCTCTCACTTATATTCCCATCGCCATTATGGGAGTTTTCCTGGGCGGAATGCAGTGGAAACAAGGATTGGCGGTGGCTCTGCTTGCGGCGGTAGGCGTGGGAGCGGTGTTCTTCACCCCGCGAGTGCACATTCTAAAGACTTACCAGAAGCAGCGGCTGACCAGCTTTCTGCAGCCGGAAGACGATCCTCAGGGGTCGGGGTACCAAGTTGAGCAATCCAAGATTGCCGTGGGCTCTGGGGGATTGTGGGGTGGGAAAGGCTCGCAAACTCACGGGGCGTTCCTGCCAGTTCCACAAACGGACTTCATTTTCGCGGCATTCTCCGAGGAGCACGGATTCGTGGGCGCACTCGGGGTTCTGCTGTTATACTTCATAGTGCTGATGCGTTTGACCCAGAACGCGCAAACAGCGCCCGACCGCGCTGGCACGTTCGTCGTGATGGGTGTGGTGGCGGTGCTTAGCTTCCATATCCTGGTCAATGTTGGCATGGTGGTCGGTTTTATGCCGGTCACTGGAATACCTCTGCCGCTGATGAGTTACGGTGGGTCTTCCGTTCTGTTCATGTTCCTGGCGCTGGGGATGGTAATGAATGTTCGAATGCGCCGGTTTGTGAATTAGCTGGGTGAGCCAGCTAAGGGTTCGTGAAGCTTGAAGTGGGAAGACGGTAGAGAGCAAATTGCTGCGCTCGATGGGCGCAGCCCCAAAAATATCGATCGCCCTCGCGTAAAGGGGGCATTTCACCGGCCAGTCGAGCAGTTGAAGGCCGGGCAGGATTGACGCAATAACGCTGCCGGCAGGGAAACGGCCCCCCGACCGGAAACGGTCAGAGAGTGCGGTCACAAACCCGGCAGACGAAAGCGAATAGTGCAGAAGATACCCAAGCTTGTGCAGCGGATTCGGTCAGGGAGCAACCTCCCAGGCCCTAGCCGTCCCTCCTCCGGGGCCAGCATCGCGACGCTCGATATCCTCCCGTTTCCTTCCTCGCTTCGCCCCGGTGAAGCCCGCCCGACTTTCTTACATTAGTCAGGGCGGGACCGGAGTGTCCATGAATAAAGAGTTGTTTGTTTCTTCCACGCCTCACGAGACCAAAGTGGGCCTGGTGGAGGACGATCTGCTCGCGGAAATCTACCTCGAGCGCGAAAATGAATATACCCTGGCGGGGTCCATCTACAAAGGCCGTGTGACCCGTGTGCTGCCAGGAATGCAATCGGCCTTCGTTGACATCGGCCTGGAGCGCGATGCCTTCCTCTACGTTTCCGACTTTATGGAGTTGGAAGAGCACGACGAGGATGTGACGGACGTCGTACCGGCCAGTCGAGGCGTACAGGATTTGCGGGTGCAGCCGAGTCACGAGGAAGACGAGACTTCCATTGTGTCAGCGACTCAAGGAGATGGCGCAGCCGAGACGGCAACGAGGTTTGAGGGGGAAGAGAGCCGGTATCTTGATGGAGCCGACGAACATGTGGACGGCCAACCGTCGATAGCGGCCGCAGCTTCCGTGGAAACTTCCGGCGGCAGGGATTCTCAAGAGCGTGAACGCGGAGGCTGGCGGGGTCGCCGGCGTCGTCGTGGCGGACGTCGCGATGGACGCAGCGATGGGCGTGACCGGGCTGCAGAGCCGCGCTTGGCAACGCCAACGGTGGAAAGTGCGCCGCCTGTAACAGCTCCGCGTCAGCAAGAATCCAGCAGAAGCCATCAGTTTGGACCGCCAGCGGGATACCAGCCGATCCTTCTTCCGGGAGAATCAATTTCCAAGTATCGTGGGTTAGCGCAGCCTCCCATAACGCAGCCGTCACGTGCGCAAGATCGAGGCTTCGAGCGAGCTAGCGAATTGGGTGCCGAATCTGCCGCGCCGATCGCCGCCACTTTCCCGGACGACGAACCGATTTTCGCCGCCCCTGCCGTCGAGTTGCAGGCTGAGCAGCACGAGGACGTGCAGCCTGTTCACGAAAAACCCATAGAGTCGGCTGCAACTTCAGTGGACTGGAATCGCGAATTTCACCGGCGGGATTCGGTGGCTGCTGGAGCGGCTGCGGCGCCTGCGAAGGGAACTCAGACGATTCGAGACGTTGTCGAGGAAGACGATGAGATGGTACCTGCCCCCGAGGCTTCTGATCGGGCTGTGGCTCCGGCGCAGGAACAGGTTGCGGCTTTCGCACGCCCAGGGACGCTGGAAGAGGAGACCATCGACGAAGAAGAAGCGGATACCGTCCGCTACGAACAGGCGTCGGATGAAGGCTATGACGAGTTTGAAGAGGAGACGCGAGCTGCCGGCCAGCAAGGTTCGGAGCCTGCACCGCGCGAGTTTTCTGAAGTCCGCGAAACGGTAGATGAGATCCATATGACGTCTTTGGCGGAGTCTGGTGCGGCGCCTGCGGAAGGTG
>DLMI01000029.1:0-1364 GCA_002478145.1 Acidobacteria bacterium UBA7540 | reverse complement strand
ACGGCAGGTTACACGCAGCGAGCGCCTCGTCCTCGACCCGGCTTTGACCGTCGTAGTGGCGGACGCCGGGCTGGTGGGCGCCGCTTCCCACGTCGAGAGTCGCATGAAGTTCCGAAGATCAGCGATCTTCTAAAAGAAGGTCAGGAAATTCTGGTACAGATTGCGAAGGAGCCTATCGGCAAGAAGGGCGCGCGCATCACCAGTCACATCGCGCTGCCGGGACGGTTTTTGGTGTACATGCCGACGGTGAACCATACCGGAGTTTCGCGCAAGATCGCGTCGGATGAGGAGCGCCAGCGGCTGAAGCGCATTGTGATGAGCGAGCGCGACAATGGCCATGGTGGCTTCATCGTGCGGACCGCCGCACAAAGTGCGAATGAAGAGGAATTGCGGGCGGATATCCGCTTTCTGAAGGGCCTGTGGAACGACATTAAGACCCGCGCCGAGGCATCCAAGCCGCCGGCGTTGATCTATCACGACCTCAATGTGGTAGAGCGAGTTCTGCGAGATCAGGTTACGTCGGACTTCTCCGTGATCTGGGTTGACACCGAACCGGAGTATGAGCGCATCCTGCGTTTCTTCAACCGCTTTCAGCCTGGGCTGGTGAAGCGGGTGAAGCTTTATACCAAGGAGACGCCGCTGTTCGAGCAGTTCGGTTTGACCGAGGAGATGAACAAGGCGCTCAAGTCGAAGGTGTGGCTGAAGAGCGGCGGCTACATCGTGATCAACCAGACCGAGGCGCTGGTGGCAATCGACATCAATACCGGCAAGTATGTCGGCAAGACCTCGCGGCTGGAAGATACCATCGTTAAAACCAACGTGGACGCGATCAAGGAGATCGTGCGGCAGGTTCGTCTGCGCGATCTCGGCGGCATCATCATCATCGACTTCATCGATATGGATGAGCGACGCAACCGCCAGCGCGTGATGCAGGCGTTGGAAGAAGAACTCCGGCATGATCGGGCGCCGTCGAAGGTGCTGCAGTTCAACGATTTCGGGCTGGTCGCGATTACCCGAAAACGGGTGAAGCAATCGCTGGAACGCACCATTGGCGCGCCTTGTCCCTACTGCCAATCCACTGGCTACGTGAAGTCGCTGACCACGGTGGTCAATGAGATTTACGTGGAGATGCGCAAGATCGCGAAGCATCTGGAACACGAAGACGTGATGCTGCGCGTGAATCCCGATGTGGCAAAGGAGTTGAAGACCAACAATGGCCGCCTGCTGAACGAGATGGAAGAACTCACAAAGCGGACGATCATTGTGAAGAGCGATCCGGCGCTGCACCAGGAGCAGTTCGACATTAACTAGCTGCTAGCCTCAAGCTACTGGCTTGCAAGGACGGGCGAAGTCGGCCCGTCCTT
>DLMI01000047.1 GCA_002478145.1 Acidobacteria bacterium UBA7540 | reverse complement strand
GATTGGCCGGTTAATTTGGCCATACCGGACAAGTGCAACGTTGGACCCAATTTACCCCGGAAGCGCCCAGCCGAACGACATTTGCAATGGACCCGTGGCGCGTCTACGTCGCGCGAGACCTGCTCGGGAGCTTTAATTTAACACCTATGGGGGTTAGGGGCTGGGCGCTGGGGGGTTGGGGGGCTGGGGGTTGGAGGCACCACCCCCTGTTCCCTAATCCCCAGGCTATTATTCAGCCTTTACCCTTCACCCTTTACACTTTTGCGCTATTGTTTTCGTTCCCCGGGGGGAGTAGTATTCCCACTGCAATACTCCGAATATGACCATGAGAGACTCAGCTCCGCGTTCTTGGGATGCTGGAGCAGTAGTACGGGAGGGAACATGCGAACGGGCCGCCCTTCGTTCTCTTTGAGTGCCGCATTCTGCGCTCTTCTATTGACCGGGGCCCTTCCGGGCCTCCATTTTGCCAAAGAAAAGACCCCAACGGTCAGTCCGGACGACTTGACCCTGCGCCTTTTCCAGCTTCTCGACAGTTCTTACGGCGGGAAGCTGTCGGAGTTTTACGTCGTCGGCGACGTTTACAAAGATCCAAAGAATCCCGATCACGAACTCCAGCACATTTTCAAAGCTGAATATAGTAAAGACAGCATCTTTGGGAAATTCAGGCTCTACGTCCGCAGCGTGGACAAGCTCACTCCGGGCCAATTGACGGATTACACCGCCAAGCAAATTTACGAATTTGGCGATGAGGATGTGGAAAAATTTTCAAAGACTGACCCCGGACCCTTTGGCAAGACTGGGGACCTTTACTTTCAAGCCTCGGAGAATGGCCCGCTCGCCACAGTCCCAATCACGGACGAGGTTCGAAAAGAATACGAAACTTACATTACACAGTGGCTCTTACCCGCACTTGAAAAGAAGTAATCGCACGCAGTAGTTTGGCATGTCGGGGATCAGCCGACCGCATCCCACCTTTAGCCCAAATCCGTAACTTGAAGTCGTCTGTCATCCTGAGCCCCGACTTGTCGGGGCGAACCCGCCGCGGCGGGTCTGCAGTTGTTTTTTGGCGCAACGGCCTACCACGAACTGCGGAGATGCTTCTCCCGCAGGGCGGGATCAGCATGACAGGGAATTCGGCTGGTCGCTTCAATGACCAGGGGCCCGTCCGGGGCCTCACGATTTTGTGCCGATTTGCGAGCTGATTAAACGCCTTCACGGCTTCATGCTCGAGGCTGTAGGGTGTACACTCGTACCCGGACGGGATTCCAAAATGGGAAATCTGGACTACACTTGGAACGACGGGTGGGCGAGGTGAGTTCGTGAGGGTTCTGCTGATCTCTGCGAATACCGAAACAATGAACATGCCTGTTCTCCCTCTAGGGCTCGCCTGTGTGGCGGCCGCAACCCGAAATGCCGGCAACGAGGTGGCCTTGCTGAACCTGATGTTCGAAGGAGACCCAATGTTGGGCATCAGGAACTCCCTCGAGGACTTCCGCCCCAACCTCATCGGCATTTCGGCACGGAACATCGATGACCAAAACCTGCCGCGCCCTCAGTTCCTGCTTGCTCCGGTCAAGGAAATCATAGCGAGTTGCCGAAGCATGTCCGGCGCTCCGATTATCCTTGGCGGCGCCGGTTACAGCATCTTCCCCGAAAGCGCGCTGCGTTATCTGGGCGCAGACATGGGAATTCAAGGCGAGGGAGAGGTTGTTTTCCCCGTCGTCGTGGATCGAATTGGCAAGGGTGCGCGAGTTTCGGACATTCCCGGGATTTGCCTGCCAGGTCAGCCCGCTGAGGGCAGGAGCTTTGAAAAGAACCTGGACGATCTGCCTCTCCCAGAGCCCAGTCTTTGGATTCCTCCCGGTGCTGACAACCGCAAGCTCTGGGTGCCGGTGCAGAGCAGACGAGGTTGCCCTTTGGACTGCACCTTTTGTTCGAGCAGCGCGATCGAGGGGAGATCGGTTCGAAGACGTTCGCCCGACCGAATCGTGAAGTGGCTGGCGGAACTGAGGGAGACTGGATGCCGAAACTTCAACTTCGTCGATAACACGTTCAACCTTCCGCCCACTTATGCAAAGGACCTTTGCCGCCAAGTGATACAGGCGGAACTCGACCTCAATCTATGGTGCATCATTTACCCAAAGTGGATCGATACGAAGCTTGTGGAACTCATGCGGCGAGCAGGATGCCGCCAGATCAGTTTTGGTTTCGAGAGCGGCTCTGACCGAATGCTGCGGCGCCTCCACAAGCGATTCAACAGAAAAGAGGTGAGCGCAGTCTCAGAGATGTTCGCGGAGGCGGGAATAGAGCGGATGGGGTTCTTGCTGTTGGGAGGTCCCGGGGAGACGAAAGACAGCGTCGAGGAAAGCCTTTCGTTCGCCGATTCCCTGAATCTCGAGGCCTTGAAGATTACCGTCGGCCTCCGCATCTATAGGCAGACTCCTCTGGCAAGAACCGCTCTCAGTGAAGGAGTCATAAGAGCTGACGAGGATCTGCTGTTGCCGCGGTTTTACTTGACGCCCGAGTTGAGGGATTGGCTCCCGGAACGGGTGGCTACCTACAAGACCTCACGCCCATGGGTAAACTAGCGGAAATGATTGTGCCTGTGCGTCTCCGGAACCTGGTATTCTTTCTAATGTTCCGGACCTTTTGGGGAGAAAAACCGCATGGCCAATGGGAAGCGTGAGACCGTGAAGATGCCCTTGGTGGCATACCAGGACCACCGATTCCTGGAAAGCAGTGATGCCCGTACGTTGCGCATCCTCAGCGAATACCTCGAACCGCAGGCAAGACTGCGGCGCGCCAACATCCAGCATACCGTGGTGTTTTTCGGTTCCGCGCGAATCCGACCGCGCGACGTGGCGCTTCAGAAACTGAAGGAAGTGGAGAGCAGGGGGAAAGGTGGCGGCGCGGACGCCACTGCTGCGGAACTGAAGAAAGCGCGCATGGCCGTGCACATGTCCCAGTATTACGAGGACGCGCGCGAACTTTCACGCCTGCTGACGAAATGGGCTCTTTCCCTGCAGAACGATTCCCGCTTTCTCGTGGTTTGTTCAGGTGGGGGACCGGGGATCATGGAAGCCGCCAACCGCGGCGCTTCCGAGGCCGGCGGCAAGTCCATCGGGCTAAACATCCAGCTTCCCGCCGAACAACCCCCCAACCCTTACATCTCGTCGGAACTGGGCTTTCTGTTCCGATACTTTTTCATGCGCAAGCTCTGGTTCGCCCAGCCCGCCAAGGCCCTCATCGCCTTCCCGGGCGGCTTCGGGACTATGGACGAGCTCTTCGAAATGCTCACCCTCCTGCAAACACACAAGATGGGTCATCGCGTAACGATCGTGCTCTATGGTTCAAAGTACTGGAAGCGCGCCGTCGACTTCGGCTATTTTCTCGAGGCGGGAACCATTCAGGAAGAAGATATGAAACTCATCCGCTTTGCCGATACTCCCCAGGAGGCGTTCGCAATAATCAAGGAAGACCTTACCCGCATACTCCGTGTCCGGCCCGTGCTCAAGCATCCCTTCATATGATTTTGGATTTTCGATTGGGCACATAAGTAATCAGTAATCAGTTTTCAGTTGTCAGTCTTCGCCAACCCTCGGCTCTGTTTTCCCCAGCCCCCAGCCCCTAGTCCCCAGCACCTTTCTCAATTCAGCGCTATAATTCGCAAGGGAGGGCCCAATGCAATTCTTCAAAGAAAGCATGCTGGAACTGATTATTCAGACTTCCACTAACCTGCCCCCGGACGTGCGCCAGGCCATGGGGGAGGCGCTCAAGACCGAGGAGTCGCAAACGCAGGCGGGCCAGGCGCTGGCCATCATCGGCCAGAACATTGACATGGCGTACGAAGATGAAGGCGCCATTTGCCAGGACACGGGCATGCTCACCTTCGAAATCAAAACTCCCGTGGGCGTGAACCAGATTGTGATGAAGAAGCAGATCCAGGAGGCCGTCGCCGAAGCCACCAAGCGCGGCAAGCTGCGGCCCAATTCGGTGGACTCGATCAGCGGCAAGAACAGCGGCAATAACCTTGGTCCCGGCACTCCTGTCGTCCACTTCGAGCAGTGGGAAGAGCCGGATATCGAAGTGCGCCTGATCCTCAAGGGCGGCGGCTGCGAGAACATGAACATCCAGTATTCGGTGCCCTGCACACTCGAACATTTGGGCCGCGCCGACCGCGACCTGGAAGGCGTAAAGAAATGCCTCCTGCACGCCGTGTGGCAGGCGCAGGGACAGGGCTGCGCGCCCGGCGCCATCGGGGTCTGCATCGGCAGCGACCGCGCGACGGGCTACCACTTGGCGAAGCTGCAACTCTTCCGCCCGCTCGACGACGTGAACCCCGACCCTACACTGGCCAGACTCGAGCAGGAGATCATGGACGAGGCCAATAAGATTGGGGTGGGCACGATGGGCTTTGGCGGCAAGGTCTCCCTGATCGGGTGTAAGATCACCGCCGCCAATCGGCTGCCCGCGAGCTTTTTCGTTTCTGTCGCCTACGATTGCTGGGCCTTCCGGCGGCTCGGCGTCCTTCTTGAAACCGAGTCCGGCGCCGTCAAGCAGTGGCTCTACCGCGACCCTAAGCGCCCGGTAGAGCGACTAGTGGCGGGCGCCGGGTTCCAGGTGTCAGGCAGAGAAATTCGGCTGGAAACTCCGCTGAGCGAAGAAAAAGTTCGCGCCCTCGAGGTCGGTGACGTGGTCTTGATTAATGGGCCGGTGATCACCGGCCGCGACGCCGCTCACCATTACCTGATGCACCACGACGCCCCCTGCGATCTGAACGGCGCCATCCTTTACCACTGCGGCCCGGTCATGATGAAGGTAGGGGAGCCCTCCGGGCTCCCGCCTTCTGGCATTGGCACTTCGGGCCCGCGAAGTGAGGGCATTCGCTGGCGCACCAATGCCGCTGGCCCTACGACCAGCATCCGCGAAGAACCCTACGAAGCCGACGTTATCAAACGCTTCGGCATCCGCGCCGTAATGGGCAAGGGCGGCATGGGCAAGAAGACCCTGGCAGGTCTCAAAGAATTCGGAGCCGTCTATCTCCACGCCATCGGCGGCGCCGCGCAGTTTTACGCTCGCTGCCTGCCCAAGGTCCTAAGCGTCTACTTGCTCGAGGAACTCGGCATCCCGGAAGCTATGTGGGTCTTCGAAGCCAAGGATTTCCCGGCTATCGTCACCATGGATTCGCACGGGAACTCATTGCACGAAGAAGTCTCTGCGGCGACGGGGGCAGAGTTAGAAAAAGTAGGGGCTCGGGGCTAGGGGCTCGGGAAGATTTTGAAGGAGCGTGGTTGTGAGCTACTTTGATTATTATAAGGGAGTCGCCCGCGAGGCGCGTATTCCCGCTGAAAGCGGGAATTCAACTCTTTCTGATCTGATGCGGAGGGGATTTCCATTTTTCCCCCTCTTCTCATTTTTTGAAGTGTTCTGTGTCCGCGACGTGGGTTGACCCTTTGTTTTCAAGGTGTTAGAAGAGTTTTATGAACATATTGGAAAGCGTATGAATGTGGCATTATGACACATTCCGCGGCTTGCCTGCTTAATAATACGCTACGTAAGTAGCCTCCTGGCGCGCAAAAGACGACTACGAAGATTCTTCGCCCGAGGCTAATCGTCTTCGGGCAGGGATTCGTGGTATTCGTCAATGGCGTCGGCAGCGGCTTCGGCTTTCATCTTCAGCCAGTCAAGTTGAACCGAAAGTTCAGAGAGCAGGTCCTGGTAGGAATCGCTTTCTCGCTTTACGCGGCTCATTTTCTGGCAAATCCTGTGCACTCGGCCCGACCATTCTTCGACCTCTTCGATAAGCCGTTCGACAGTGTCAAGTCTTGGCGCCGTTTTCGTTGCCATATATTTACCACTCTCTCTTTAACCGACGGGTATATGAGTCGATCTTCTTTCCAGCGGCGGCTATTTCACGCTGCCATGTTCTTATCACGCCTTCGTCCGGCTGAGGTTTCATTCGCTCTTGTCGGATTTTCTCCTCATGATCCCGGATGACCTCGTCCTGGGAGGCTATCTTCTTTCGGAGCTCTCTATTCCGGCTCATTCGTCCGGATTATTATACCACTCCCGCATGCAAGGGCGGGGGGCGCGGGCTGGCGCAGAGCGCAGCTCCGCGGTCCGCAGGCAAGGCTGAAATCATGCCGGCCGATCACTCTCAAAAAGCTTGGGGCGGCGATAGGCGCTGCTGCCCAGGAGTTGCAGTCCGCGCGCAGAATGGCGTTTGTGGGTGGGCATGACCAGCGCTAATACAGCACGCTGAAGCGCAGAGCTGCGCTCTGCGCCAGCCAGCGACACAAGATGGAATGGTACGCGGGGAGCCAGAACGCTGCTGACCGTGACGACCTGTTAGTAACTGAGCGAAACACTGTCCACTCCATTAGCCCGCGTAGATGTGAGGCCGCGATTCTGGGCGTCATAGGTGTGCGCCTCCAGCAGCTTACCCTGGCTATCGGTGACGCTGAGGATCATCGAGTTCGTGTCATAGGTGAAATTGAGCGCTGACCCATCGGGATAGCTCACCAAGGTAAGCCGCGACGAGCTATCGTAGGTATACGTGGCAATCGTTCCCACGCTATCTTGCACCTTGGTTGCTTGCGAGGGGTGATTCGAGTCGCCGTAGGTAAAGCTGAGCGCGCCGCCGCCGGGGCTGGCGACCGACGTAATCCGGTTTGAGCTGTCGTAATTGATGGTGGTTTGATTGTTGTTGCGATCGATGATGGCGGAGAGAAGGTTCTGGCCGTTAAAGACCCTCTGGGTACCGTCTGCCACGGTAAGGTTCCATCCCCCGGTTACGGGATTGTGCACGAGCTGCGCGCGCACGTTGGGCGGAGAAGCGAGTGAGTAGGAGTTGAGCGCGCTGTTGTAATAAAACGACCAGGAGCTGCCGTCGCCCCGCCAGTAGGTCAGATACCCGTTCGAGTCGGGTCCCGTCAGGCTCTCCTCGTAGGTAGAGATCCAGTAAAGCCCGAACATGCCCGAATTGTTTAGAGGAGCGGTGCTTCCGAATAGACTGTTCCACGTGCGCACCAGCTCCAACCCGCCGCCCAGACCCGGCACGCTATGGTCGCGCTGCTGGACCCAAACGTTCCCGTTGGTCAGATTGATGGGAGACCCCGTTTTTGCGCATGGGTCGCCGTGGTCGGTGCACGGACCCAGATTCGTGGCCGAGCCCTGAATTGTCAAAATGAAGTATAGAAAATTACCCGGGGTAAAGAGCACCCACACGTCTTTGTCGATAGCGGCATTGGCCCCAAGAGAAACGGTGAACTGGATTTCGCTTGGGCTAATGTACGTCAGATTGCTCACGCTCACGTTCGGATCTTGGATAACGCCGTCGTTGCCGAAGAAGCTGGCTTGAGTCACCACCGAAGCTGTACACGAGAGGGGACCGCCCGACAAGACATAAAAGGCTGGAACACCGGGATCCGAAACGGTAACGACGTAGCTCTGTCCTGCGGTCCACCAATACGGCGTGAAGGTCAGGCTGGATAAGGTGTAATTATAATAGTCGTTCCAGCATTGCGCGTGGCAGATCGTGGCGGAAAACGGCAGCAAAAGTAGAACAGCGAGGAGGAGTGGTCTTACGATTAACGAGCTCACTTTCCCTTGGAGCTTATCCATGGCGCATTCCTTTCACGTGAAGTACATGCGAGGCTTTTCCTTCTTTCGCACTAATAGATATGTGGACCGTCACCTGTGTAGAAGCGCAGAGTGAGGTAACTTGCATCTACCCCTGCTTGGCTGCTCTCCGTTTCGAGCGTCGATACCCATATCTGCTCACAATGTTAAGAGCCGCGGAGTAAGGCAAACAGCGCCTAACTCCGCGCTACCCGCTTCGATCACGTTGTCGCCCTCATATGCGTAGATTGTGGTGGCATTGCCGAAAACCTTGCCAATCCTTCGCCCAAAGGGACTATAGGCGAAGAGTCGCCTAGCTACCGCTCCGCGCCAGCCGGGAATCTAAGCGTGATTGACACTGGCTCCGCACGAATGCGGTCTTTCGTGACTGCCACGCCTCCTGCAATTCGTCTCAGGGATCTGGCGGGCTGGGGCAAATAATAGTAAGAAGACAGCGTGTACGTACCGGCGCGGTCGAGCACAAAACCAGAGTCCCGGTGCGCATCGCACGACACCCGAACCTTGTCTCGTATGGTGGCTCCCGGGCGCAATATGGCAAATTCATCAGGCGCGTAGGCCCTTCCGTCTATTTTCCCGCACCACGGAAGCTCCTTACGTTCCGGACCCGAAACTGACACCCACACGTATTCACGCAGTACGAAATGCCGCGCAACCAGCACATCTTGGTCTCCCGAATTGTGGAGTGTGAACGACAATCTCACTACGTCGCCGACGTGATACTCTTGCTTTTCCGGGACCGCACTGAACTCCAGTCTCACGAGAGGACCGGAGTTTTCCCCACCAACGGCGGCAGTAGCCAGGGCAGAGATTAGGAGCAAGAAAACAACCGAAACGGCCACGGTCAGAATCCGCATTGATCCACCTCCATCCTAGGGAGTCACGGTAATCACCTGAGGCAGCAACTGTAGCCGAAACCCGCATTCGATCTCCGCCTCCTGGGCCTCGGCTTCCTCCTGATCCACTTGTTGATCCGTTGCAGCAGGCTTCTGGGTGGTGTGAGTGAGTTCGTGAATGATTTTGGAGGCGATTTGCCAACGCCCCAAACGGCACCCGAGAGGGCGGATGTAGATATCGAATGGATCTCCCGGGTACGTGTATGCTACCTGGTTGGCCTCCTTTCCCGTGCCTATCTCCGGATCGTAATGGATCGTTATTCGCGGATCATCGACTAGGTCTTTGAGTGAGCGATGCATGCCGCGATTAAGGAAGAAACAGTCGCACTTCTTACTCGTTAATGCGACCCCCTGAACGATGTTTAACGCTCGATCAAGGCTGGGGAGGCAACCGGAAGGGAAGGTCGGGTCGATTGTTAACAGTCCCAGCGGATCGGTGAAACCCGTTGCGTTATTGCGAATGTATCGGTAGAAGTTCGGGTCGGCGCCCTTAAACCCAATCGGATCCTCGCTGAGGAATCGGCCTGCAGTTGGGTCGAAATACCGCGCTCGGTAGTAGTAGAGACCAATCTCCGAATCGAACTCCCGACCGGTGTATTGGAAGGGATTCGTTGCCGTGCCAGTTGAGGCCGTAAGGTTGCCGAAGGAATCGTACACGTAGCTGGCGGCGACGGCACCGGCCGGGCTCGTCAAAGAAGTAATTGAGCCAAGCCCGTCAGCCTCGGAGTACATCGTGGTGGCTCCCTGATACTGGGCTAGCGGTTCATCCACGCCAAGGCCTTGCGTGTAGCTCGCGAGCAGGTTCCCGGCGCTGGCCAGCTCCTGAATAACGTTGGCGCCGTCATAGGCATAGATTGTGGTTCCGCTGGGAGAAATCTTCCGCACACGCCGCCCGAAGGGATCATAGTCGAAAGAGACCGTCCCGCCTTGGCCCAGCAGAGTGACGCTGGCAAGGCGGTTCCCAAAGTCCCACGTGTAAGAGGTCGTCCCCGTTGAGGTCGTTTTCGAGGTCGTGTTGCCATTGTTGTCGTACGTATACGCAGCAACGGAACTGGACGTCACCTCGTTCGAAGTGTTGTAGTTGTACGACGTGGGTCCGGCGGAAGTCAGCCGGTTGCCCACCGCGTCGTAGGTGTAGCCTTCCGCCACGCTGCCATTCACGACAGCTTGCGTCAATTCGTAAATCGGGTCGTAGCTGTACTGGGACAGGACAGAAACGGGGTTGGGATTGCCCGCCTGGACCGCCGTCTTTGAGAGGCGATTTCCTGCCGCGTCGTAGGTGTAACTCGTGCTCCCCGGCAGGCTCCCTCCATTGTGCAGCACGCTGAGCAGGCGCGAGAGGCTGTCATAGCTATAGGACGTTCCGACGCCATTGGGCCTTGTCAGAGAGGTTCGCCGCCCCAGCGCGTCGTAGCCAAACCCAAACTGCCCTGAATTCGTATCCGTTAGCCCGGTCAGCCGGTTCAGCGAGTCGTAACTGTAGCTCGTGGTACCGCCTCCCGGAGCGGTCAACGAAATCCGGTTCGAGGCCGCGTCGTAGGCGTAAGCGTTGTTGAGCGCTGAGCTGAAGAATGAGTACTGCGTCCCCGTGCCGACCAGACGGCCCACGTTATCGTAGGTGAAGCTGTAAGTGCCCGTCGGGTCGGTGACTTGAGTCAACCGGTTCAGCGGGTCGTAGATGTAGTTGACCGCCGTCGAGTCCGGATAGGTCTTACTGGTCAAGCGGTACAGGGCGTCATAGCCATAGCTGATCGTCTGTCCCTTGCGGTCCGTCTTCGCGAGCAGGTTATTCATCGCGTCATAAGCGTAACTCTCGCTGAGCGTCGAGGGGAAGGTGACTTGCGTAACCCGTCCCAGGGCATCGTAACCAAAGCTGGTTTGGTGGTTCGCCGCATCCGTGATGTCCACCATGTTGTTCTCGGTGTCGTAGCCATAGACGGTCAGGTTCTGCGCGGCATCCCTGACCGCCACCAGCCGGTCAGCATCATCGTACTGATAGGCCGTGGTCTTGCCGTTGGCATCGGTCACGGAAGTTCGCCGGCCGCGGTAATCGTAAGCGAATTGCGTGGTGGAGAGGTCTGGCGCGGTGATCTTGGTCAGACGATTCATCACATCGTAGGTGTAGCTGGTCGTGTTGTTCAGGGCGTCGACGGAGGTAAGGCGGTTGCCGCGGGCGTCATAGGTATAAGTCGTGGCGTTGCCCTGCGCGTCGGTGACGGAGGCCACCAGTCCCGCCGTTGTGTAAGTAAGAGTAGTCTTGTTCCCGTTGGGGTCGGTCACCTGGGTCAACTCACCCAGGGTGTTGTATTGGAAGCTGGTGGTAAGGCCTGCACCCGAGCCGCTGGGCGGAGGCGTGGTGGTGGAAAGCAGGTTGCCGTTCGCGTCGTAAACATTGGTAGTGACGTTTCCGAGCGGATCCGTGGCCGTCAGTACCTCCTGAAACGAGTTGTAGGTGTAGGTCCAGGTCAAGGTGGTATTGGCATTGAGCTGCTGGGATTTAGTGAGGACGTTCCCGTAGGAGTCGTAGGTGTAGGTAGTCGTGTTATTCAGGGCGTCGGTGGAGGAAAGTAGGTTTCCCAGCGTATCGTAGGTCTTCCCGGTGTTGCCCCGGCCGCCGCAGCTATTGCATCCCGAGCCGGCGATCGAGGTCACGAAGTTGCGGCCATCAACGTTTTGGTAGCCGTAGACCGTGATTCGACCCATGGAGTCCGAGAGTCCGGTTGCGCCGAAACTCGGAATCACCGTGAAGAGCATACCATTGCTGGCTACGCCGAGGACCGTTACTACCACGTTGCCGGTCGTGGCCCCGCTAGGCACGGTCACCGTAATGCTCGTGGCACTCCACGCAGTCGGGGACGCCACGACTCCGTTGAACATCACCGAGGCGGAGTCCGGCTCAAGTCCAAAGTTCGTGCCGGCGATTGACACCGCATTACCTGCCGGTCCAACGTTGGGCGATAGACCGGTAATGCTTGGAGCCCCCCCGGCTGGGGCAGAGCCCACCGTCAGGGTCGTCGAGCCGCAAATGGAACCTGTGCAGGCGCTCAGCGTGGCGGAGCCTGTCGCCACTCCGAGGGCGTCGCCATAATCGCTGGCATCGTTGCTGACGGTGGCGATGGAGGGGGCCGACGAACTCCAAGTAGCCGACTTCAGTGTCTCTGTGCTATTGTCGCTAAAGGTGCCCGTGGCCACCAATTGCTGAGTGCCACCCAGCCCCACCGAGGGATTTTGCGGGCTAACCGTGATCGACACCAGCCCCGCCGGAGCCAGCGCCGCCGGCTGGTACAATTCCGAACTCGCCAAAACACCGGGCTCAAGACCCGCCACAACCAGCACTTGGCCGTCATTCAGCCGGACTGCGGCGGGACCCGCGCGCATGTCGTTCATGCTGCCTTCAATCGTGAAGAGTCCCGTTGCAGGGTCATATAATTCGGCGCTCGCCAGGGAATTCCCGTAGTGGTCCCAACCCCCTGTTATCAACACCTTGTCGTCGTTCAGGAGTGTAGCTGCGTGCGCGGCGCGGCCCGTGTTCAGGATGCCCGTGGCCGTAAACGTTCCGCTGACCGGGTTATACAATTCGGCGCTGGCAAGTGCGTTGCCGTTGCTATCGTATCCCCCCGTTATGAGCACCTGGCCGGTATTGAGCATGTTTGCCGTGGCCCAGCCGCGCGCCGTATTCAAGTTCCCCGTGAGAGTAAAACTCCCCGCCGTGGGATTGTAAATCTCTGCCGTCGCCAATCCATTCCATTTGCTTTTCAAACCACCGGCAATGAGCACCAAACCACTGTTCAATAAGGTTGCCGTGGGGAGCGCGCGTGCCGTGTTCATTGGCGCCGTGGTGGCGGTAAAGGTCTCCGTGGCAGGGGCAAACACCTCCGCGCTGTTAAGCGGATTTCTATTCTGGTCGTAGCCGCCGGTGATGAGAACGTTTCCGTTGTTTAATAATAACGCCGCGTGGCAAGCTCGCGCCGCCGTCATCGGGGCTGGGAGGTTGGTAAAGACCCCTGCAATGGGGTCGTATAATTCCGCACCGGCCAGCGCGTTGCCGTTATTATCCCAGCCTCCCGTCACGAGCACCTGGCCGGTGTTCAGGAGGGTTGCGGCGGCGCAGCCTCGGCTCGTATTCAAATTGCCCGTCGAGCTAAAGCTATCGGCGCCGGGGTCGTATAGCCCTTCACCCGACAGTCCATTCCAGTTGCCATCCAACCCGCCGGCGATAAGCACCGAGCCGCTGTTCAACACAGTTGCCATCGGAAGCCAGCGAGCAGTGTAAAGGCTGGCCGTGGGGGTGAAGTTACTTGTTGGCGCTCTGAAAATCACACCGTTACTCGCCGCCCCGGCCACTGTAACCACGACGTTACTGGTCAACACTCCCGCCGGCGCCGGCACATCGATGCTCGTGTCGCTCCAGCTTGTGGGTGATGCAAGGAGTGCGCCGAAAGTGACCCCACTGGTCCCCTGCGTACTCCCGAAGCTCGTGCCCGTGATGGTTACCGGCGTGCCCGCCACACCCGTTGAGGGAGAAATGCTCGTGATGGTTGGCGTAATTGCCTGCGTCAAGGTCGAGGAGGTGCTGGAAGCGTCGTTGGCATCTCCCCCGTAGGCGGCAGTGATCGGGTGCAATCCCACTGCCAGGGTTGAGGTGCTGAACGTAGCGGTCCCACTGCTGAGCGTGCCGGTGCCAATCGCCGCGCCATTGTCATTGAACGTCACCGTCCCCGTCGCCGTGCTGGGCGTGACCGTCGCGGTGAAGGTCACCGAAGTTCCGGCGGTCGCGGGATTCAAGCTTGAACTCAACAATGTTGTGGAACTCGCAATGTTCACTGTCTCCGTCAAGGTGGAGGAGGTGCTGGAGGTGTCCTTGGTATCTCCCCCGTAGACGGCGGTGATGGGGTGTGAACCAACCGCCAGAGTTGAGGTGCTGAACACGGCAGTTCCGCTCGTAACCCTCCCGGTGCCAATCGACGTGCCATTGTCTTTGAATGTCACCGTCCCTGTCGCCGTGCCGGGCGTTACCGTCGCGGTGAAGGTTACCGAAGTTCCCGCGATCAGTGGATTCGAACTCGAGCTTAACGTAGTTGTTGAATTCACTTTGTTTACTGTTTGGGTTAACGTCGAGGAGGTGCTGGAATTGTCGTTGCTGTCGCCTCCGTACGCTGCAGTAATGGGGTGGGAGGACACGGACAAAGTTGAGGTGCTGAACGTAGCAGTTCCGCTGCTGAGCGTCCCGGTGCCAATGGACGTCCCATTGTCTTTGAATGTCACCGTCCCTGTCGCCGTGCCGGGCGTTACCGTCGCGGTGAAGGTCACCGAAGTTCCGTAGGTCGAGGGATTCAGACTTGAGCTCACCGAGGTTGTGGAATTCGCCTTATTCACCGTCTGCGTCAATGTCGACGAGGTGCTGGCATTGTCGTTGCTATCTCCACCGTAGGCTGCAGTGATGGGGTGCGAGGCCACGGACAAGGTTGAGGTGGTGTACGTAGCCGTCCCGCTGCTGAGCGTGCCAGTGCCAATCGACGTGCCATTGTCCTTAAATGTTACCGTCCCCGTTGCTGTGCTTGGCGTGACCGTGGCGGTGAACTTTACAGACGCTCCATAGGTCGAGGGATTTAGATTTGAGCTTACCGAGGTCGTGGAATTCGCAATGTTCACCGTCTGCGTCAACGTGGAGGAGGTGCTGGCATTGTCGTTGCTGTCTCCACCGTATGCGGCGGTTATGGGGTGCGAACCCACAGACAGGGTCGAGATGGTTAACGTGGCGGTCCCGCCGCTGAGCGTCCCGGTGCCAATGGACGTGCCATTGTCCTTAAATGTTACCGTCCCCGTTGCTGTGCTTGGCGTGACCGTGGCGGTGAACTTTACAGACGCTCCATAGGTTGAGGGATTTAGATTTGAGCTTACCGAGGTCGTCGAGTTCGCCTTGTTCACCGTCTGCGTCAACGTGGAGGAGGTGCTGGCATTGTCGTTGCTGTCTCCACCGTATGCGGCGGTGATGGGGTGCGAACCCACAGACAGGGTCGAGATGGTTAACGTGGCGGTCCCGCCGCTGAGCGTCCCGGTGCCAATAGACGTGCCATTGTCTTTGAACGTGACCGTCCCTGTCGCCGTGCTGGGCGTGACCGTGGCGGTGAACTTTACAGACGCTCCATAGGTTGAGGGATTCAGATTTGAGCTTACCGAGGTCGTGGAAGTTGCTTTGTTCACCGTCTGCGTCAACGTGGAGGAGGTGCTGGTGTTGTAGTTACTGTCCCCCCCGTAGGAAGCCGTGATGGAATGCGAGCCGACCGACAGGGTCGAAATGTGCAGTGTGGTCGTCCCGCCACTAAGCGTCCCGGTTCCAATCGACGTGCTTCCATCTTTGAACGTGACCGTCCCGGTGGCCGCGCTGGGCGTGACTGTCGCGGTGAAGGTTACCGATGCTCCATAAGTCGAAGGATTGAGACTTGATGCGACGGTTGTAGTCGTTGAGGTCTTGGCGAGGAGAGCTTCAGCCAGCGAGGTAACGAAGAACAACATGAGAACGGCCCGAAGCACGTGGCGCATAGAAATTCCCCCCATCTTAGCTGTTCGGTCGAGCGTGAAGTCCGTGCGGCGTACTTACAGTCTCGTCGTTCGGTATACGACGATTGATTCGACCTCAGGCATTCCAAACTTTGGGCCTCATGCTCGTTGGAGCGTGTAAGACCTTCTACGGGCTTAATCCCTGCTGTGCAAAACGTCTAATTCACGAAACCCGTTGCCCGAGCATCAACCAAATGAAACTGCCGCTGTACCCCGGGAGTTCCTCAGCCGGAAACTCGAAGGAGAGAGGCCTCCCTAGGGCCCGAAAGCGACATTGTCAGGAAGACGAAAAGGAATAGGCGCGTGAACATGAACGCCCTCTCGGGGCAAAATTAAACGACCCAATCGAGGACAACAGTTGTGAATGCTCAGCGCGCCACATATACGCTCTCAGCAAGGTATGTGTCAAGAGGAAATATTGTCGCTGTCGTTAGCATACGAAATGTCCGGTTCAATTAGCACGTGATCTGTCCGCTTGAGGCGGTTGGGAGTTGCGGCACTCTGAAGGTAGGAGGCAGGATGCCAAAACACTCAACGATCGCCTGGGAGCGGGCGATGAAAGTGCAAGAGGTGATTTTGCGAGCACCACGGGATCTCCGACGAAGTTCACTACCACTTGAACATCACGGTGGAGGAACTCGTGCTCAATGCCATCAAACACGGTCGCTGCTCTCCTGCCGAAGGCGCAAAGCATGGTGGCTATGTGAACCTGTCAGCGAATCTGGTCTCAATCTGAGCCGGGTAGATTCTCTCTTTAATTTCAA
>DLMI01000195.1 GCA_002478145.1 Acidobacteria bacterium UBA7540 | reverse complement strand
TGAACGCATTTGCCTTGCAGTTGTTGTTGAGGTGGGCACACAAATATCGGTCCTCCGTCCGGGGCGGGAACCTGCGGAACGGCGGCTGCGACATATGTGCCCACTAGTCCACACATCAGGATCGAAATCCTGATTGCTTGCTTCATGGGTTTTCTCCTACCACGCCTAGGGTGCGAAAAGTAAGCTCTTTGACGCGGTGAGGAATTATAAGACACGAGTCAAGCCCCTTCTGCACCCATCCCCTACCCTGTTCGTCTCCTCGGCGGCAGAGGCGGCATTGTCCACGCCCGCTACAATCCTCCGCTAAGTCCAATAGTTGCTTGCTAATCAATAACTTACATAGCAATTGCAAACCCAGTGGGCGAATCGTCTTTCGGGACAATTTCAGCCAGGGACAGTTCAGGCAGGGAATTTACAAAATCCGGAATTGAACTGCGGGCGGCAAGGGAGCGAGAAAAATCCGGCGTACAAGCGTCTGGGCTCCCTAACTCTTGAAGATTATTTTACTTCTTCAACGCGACGCGTCCCGAAAGCCCGGAAAAGCCCAGACCGCTGCCAGAAGCGGCCCCAGCCTGAGCCGCAGCCGCCTTGGAAGGGGCGGAATTCTCTTGCGGCATCGACGGCGACGCCTGAGTTCGAGATAAAGCTCGGTCCACCATGCCTTCAAACATAGGGATCAAAGAGTCCGCGGGAAGTGGATGATGAATGTCGGTCAGGCTCTGCTCCCAGCGCTGCGGCCGCAATAGGTTTGCCGGAGCTTCGCGGGCGGGGCTCTTGGCCAAGGTATATCCCAACCAGATCAGCAATGTGCAATTGTAGGCAGCCATGTTGACCAAGCCGATTGAAAGATTATTCAAGTGATCCCCCACCCAGGACGCCACGAGGGAAAGCTCCACCATGGCAAAACAACCGAACCCCAAGGCGACACCGAAGCTGTACTGCCGCCATCTCACTCCCAGGTAGCGGGCAAAGAAAAGCAGAAAAAGTACCATGCCCACCTGAACAATGCGCACGCAGCGCTGCGCGGTAAGGATGGCCTGCACCCACGGAACCGTGTCCGACGAATTCGTGGAAACCGATACCACGCCAGCCACCAGCAGCATGACTAGCCCTGCCCATTTAAATAGGACGGTGCCCAAGTCCCGCAAGGTGTGGAATGGCCGGAACGCATCGAGGAAAGCCTCGTGGATCACCTCAAAACCTAGCGCCACGCTGATCGCAGTACTCAACCAGCTGAGGTAAGCACATGCGGCGATGTTATATCGATATGTCGGAAAGACCACTGCAAAAGTGAGAATCTGCGCGACGATATAGGCAAAAAAATACTTGAACTGCCGGTGCCGTCCGTAACGGAACATAGCCACAGCGATAGCCGTTTGCAGAATGGGATGCGTAATCCAGAGAACGTAATAAAGAATCGCAATTTTGTCGCTCATCGCAACAGTTCTCCAGACCTCGGGAACGAATGGCCGGCAAGGAAACGGTCAGTGCTCAACGGACAGGCTAATTAGAAGAAGTTAAACCTTTTGCCCCATGTGTTCAATGAACTCAAGTAACCTAAAGTAACGTTACCTTTGTGCCATTTGCCGGAACGGGGAAATTAACCGAGGTCAGCAGCCAGAAGCGGGCCGATTATGGTTGAAGGTCCAGAAGAACATTCTGGAAGATATTTTTGCTGCGGCTGGTTAGCCAAGATACACGTTCAGCGCCAACATGCGAGTGTATTCGCAGGTCTCTCTAGGCGTCGGGAACCGAGTGGATATAGGCGCGCATCATGCGCACTTCATCATCTTTCTCGTTCAAGTCGTGCAACAAGATGTCACGGAGCGAGACAATGCCAACCAGCTGTCCGCCATGGCAAACAGGCAGATGGCGGAAGCTGTGCCGCCGCATGAGCGCCATGCAGTTCTCCAACTCCTCATCCATGCTGATGGTGAGCGGATCGTCGGTCATGACCTCGGCCAGGCACGTGCTGCGGGGATCGAAGCCTTCGGCGACCACGCGCTTCATCAGGTCGCGCTCGGAAAAAATCCCCACCAGTTTGCCATTGTGCACTACGGGAACGGCACCGATGTTATGTTCCACCATGGCACGCACCGTTTCCAATACGGTTTGCCCCATCTCTGCCTGGTAGGTTACCTGGTCCTTAATCAGCTCGCAGATACGCATTGGATCCTCCCGGGGTATTGTGGTCCGAGCACCCCAAAAGCTGTAACGGGGGGCGAGTATATGCCGAAATCAGATGCAGGGGAAGGGCTAAACAGTTGGGGACGATAAAAATTCAACCCCCTTAGATCATTCCGGGACAACGAAAAGGGGCACGTGGCAACTCCCCATCCATTGGGGCCTTGACTGGACTTACTCCTTGGCAGGACGACGGGGACCTTCGCCCCCTAGGAATACGAAGTAGGAGCAATTCCACCATGCGGTGGGCAAGCTCCCGTGCGGCCTAGCCGTCAGGACGATATTGTATTCGCCGTTGCCCAAGCCGATCTCCGGGAGAGCGTCTTCTCGCTGCCTTCCGGCCCACGGCGCTTGCCCCGGACGCGTTGCTCCCAGTGGCTCGATCACGGCCAACTGCGCCAGAAATTCGTGGAGATCCGTGCCACGTCCCTGCCCCGGCACCACAAATGAGACCTCGGCATCCTGCGTGGAAAAGTGCCAGGCTAGCGATGCCGCCAGATTCACTCCTCGCTCGTAGGCCGCATCGGAAATCTGGCCAGCCGGCGGATTGTCGAAGACTATGCATAGCTTGCGCTCATCCTCGCGGCTGAACTCGCGCACTTTCAGCGAGCCGGACTTCGCCGTCGCCTTCCAGTCCACGTGACGCGCCGAATCTTCTGGCATGTATTCGCGAATGCGGTACAGATCGGAGCCGCGTCCGCGCACAAAACTTTCCCACTCGCCGCGCACCAACGGCAGGATTTCAAACAGCTCGTCCGGCGCCTCAATCGGCGGGTAGACGAGAATCTC
>DLMI01000082.1 GCA_002478145.1 Acidobacteria bacterium UBA7540 | reverse complement strand
TGGCAGGAAACCTACGACAAGGCCCGATACGCCATGCTTCATCCCGGCAGAACCAAGAAGGCAAACTTTGAATACCGCCTCGACACCTATGAACGCATGCTAGCGGCCGGTATTGAGCACGTGGGCGTCGGAGTGCTCTCGGGACTGTCGGACTGGAGGCGGGACTGGGCCATGCTGATGCTGCATGAGGAATACCTGAAGCAGCACTACGGAGATGGTGCCACCATTCTCGGTACTCCGCGCCTCAAGCTGGCACCCGGAGCGGTAGTTCAAGAAACCCCTTACACGCCCACTCGTCAGGAGTTTCTAGTGACCGTTGCTCTTCATAACATCTTTTCGCCGACGACTGCAGCCTTTGCGAGCACGCGGGAAGATTGGAGCGCATGCGTTGAGCTGGCCCGAGGAGGTGGCTGTCTCTTCACGCTCAACTGTGCCACCACGCCGGGTGGTTATTCACTTCAGCACGGTGGATGCCAGTTTACGGCTCGTTCGTACGATGCTCCGATCTACTCCGCCAAGCTAAAGTCGGAAGGGCTTGAGCCGGTGTTCAATTGGAGCGCCGGAGATTTATCTGGCGAGTACCAGCCTGATTTAGCAGTTTGTGGAGACGGTCAAAAGCGATGAGCAGCTCCCAGATTCCTTGAAACAGATTTTATTTTTCCTATAGATCAAGACAGGCGCAGTGTCAGCGGCGGCAGCGGCAGCGGCAGCCCGTCGACCTCAACTGTCCAGAGATCGCCTCTGTCGGTCGGATGTCCTGCCGTGAGCGTTCCTGAGCTGACTATTTCTCCAGCGGCCAGCGGCTCGTTCGGGAATCGCCGTACGATGGCGGCGCTGAGCTCTGCCAGGCACAAGGCCGGACTCTTCAAAGAATTCTTGCCGGATCCTTCTTCCACAAACGCTCTGTTCTTCGACATGCGAACCTTAAATCGCGGTAGCTCGTCCACCAGTGAGGCGATGCGGTCGGCCCGTACCTGCACCCGCTCTCCTATTACCAGCGCCGCATGAAGTCCAAAGGATGCGACGAAATCACTGGGCTGAAACTTCCATTCCGGAAAGGGGCAATCGATGATTTCGAATCCGATCGCCAGCCAATCCGTGGATGCGAGCGCAGCGGCGGCATCAATGCCTTGCCCTATGATCGGCAGTTTCAAGCCGAAAACAATCTCGGGTTCGATCTTCAGCGAACGGGGATGTGCGAGCGCCAGCGTAGCGGCATTGCCGTCGCTGAAGTGCACCGTGTCGTCGTACATGTGGGCCCAAACCAAAGTCTCAAGCTTGAGCACACGCCACATAGCTTTGTTGGCATAACCAACCTTGCGGCCAATGGCTCTGTGTCCTCCAGCTTCGCGGAACTGTTTGAGGTTCGATTCAACCGCATACGCTGCGTCGAGGCCGAAGCCGGGGCGCTCCGAGGGAGGGATGACGACCATCTTGCCCGTCTCATACGCCGACAATAGTTCACGCGCCAAGGTTTCAACGTCATTGTGCGACATAACGTGGTTGGACTTTCGGCGACACCGTTCCGCGAACCCTGGGCGCGAGCGTGAATACCGTCAATTCTGGTCCACGAGGTACGGAACGTTTTGCATCTTAACACTAACCCTGCTCCCATAGTTGTGCACGGCGAACCCTATTGGATTGCTGGCCGTCTCTAGTCTGACAACAGTTTCCCGCACACGACAGTTGGGTTCACTTCCAAACGATGGTAACTTGATGGTAAGTACAGTCGCCAGCTGTCGGCACTCCTGTGGCGGTCAGGGAGGGTTCGTCTAGAAACCCAGCCCCAATTAGGAGAAACTAACTATATGAAGCGGCCAGCAAGATTTTCGGCATCAAAGATTACGCAACCACACCCCAGTCACTATTTGCCCTCGTATATCCTTCTGCTGGCCCTTCTTACCCTCGGCCTGCAAAGCGCTCCTGCCCGGGCCCAAAACGCGATTGTCCTCGTGGGTTCCGGATCGAGTGTCCCGGCTCCTATTTACAACCGGTGGACACAGGAGTATGCCAAGCGGAACCGCACCGTTCAGATGCGCTACCTGCCCGTCGGAACCAGCGAAGGGATCAAACAAATCTCTCATGGCGCAGGCGATTTTAGCGCCGGAGAAGCGCAGCTCACGGATAAGGAGCGAAGAGAGGGCGGTTTGATCGAAGTGCCGGTGGTGCTCATTGCCATCGTTCCCATCTACAATCTTCCCGATGTCCACCAGCAGCTTCGGCTTTCGGGGGATGTGTTGGCGGAGATATTCCTTGGCGACGTGAAGACGTGGAATGCGCCGCAGATCGCAAAGCTCAATCCAGAGATCACTTTGCCAAGTCTTCCGATCCAGGTGATCAACCGCCCCGCAGGGAAAGGCTCCAACTACGTATTTACGGACTTTCTCTCCAAGGTGAGTTCTAAATTTCGCGCCCAAGTTGGCGTTACTCCTTCCCCTAAATGGCCGGTTGGGGAGCCGGCGGAACGTAGTTCCGATATGGCGGACAAGGTAAGAAGCGACCCAGGCTCCATCGGCTTCGTTGAATATCAATATGCGGTGAAGGGAAGCATCCCCCAAGCTGCGGTTCTGAATGCCGCCGGCAAGTTTGTTAAGGCGTCCAGTGAGAGTATTGATGCGGCGTGCAAAGCGACGGAAGCGCCGCGATGGAATAACTTCTCAGCCTCGCTGGTCGACGCACCCGGAGCTGATTCTTTTCCCCTCACCAGTTTCACCTGGATTTACCTTCGAACTCAATCGTCTGATTCCGCTCGCACAGCTGCGCTCGTGGATCTCTTGAATTGGATATACACAGATGGCCAGCAATATGCGGCTCAGGAAGGCTACGCCGAACTGCCTGCGCCACTGCTAGCGGCAGTGCGAAAGAAAGTCAACGACCTGCGATAGGTTCCGCTGCGCGAAACTTGGTAGGCTCCTGGGCAAGATTCGTTGCGTTTTGGCGGATGGTGGAATTATGAGAAAGTGCCTTGTATTCGCTTGTGTCGCGGCGGTGCTAACGTCTTTGTCCCCGGCGCAAACACCAGCGATGCCCGCTAAGGCTGACGACAGCCCGCCATCGAGCAGCACTTCCGCCGACTCCAGTCTGACCGACATGTTCGAATCGAAAATTAAAGTTGAATGGGAAGCGCTGAAGAACAAGGACAGGAAAGCGTATGGCGAATTGTTGGCGGATGACTACCAGGGGGTTGAAGTCGATGGCAGAGGAGAGCGCACTAAGATTCAAGCTTTGAACGAGCTGGCAAACACGAATGTCTTCAACTATACCCTGTGGGGGCTCAAGGCAATTCCGCTGGGGCCGGATGCTGCCTTGGTTATCTACGAGAGCACCATGCAGTTTCCGCCTAAGTCGGCAATACGCTACTCAAGGGTCTATATCAGTGAAGTATGGGTGAAGCGCGCCGGCCAATGGAAGGAACTGCATTATCAGGAGACTCGCGTCAAGTAGCCCGCCGTCGCCCGAAATTTTAGTGCA
>DLMI01000043.1 GCA_002478145.1 Acidobacteria bacterium UBA7540 | reverse complement strand
CGGATGGCGGCGGTGTAGCCGGCAGGTCCGCTGCCGATGATGACAACGTCATAAATGGTTTCAGGCAAGGCAATACTCCTTACAAGTATGAACAGATGTCAGAGGGCAAACGAACGATTCTAGAACAGCGCCGTGAAAGCGCCAAGCGGAGAGCATCTCCCGTCTCTGTATTCATTGAGGAACATTGGGACCAGAGCAATGGCGGAAACAAGAAAGCCGCCTTTAGGCGGCTTGTCAAGATTTCAATAGCGGCGGTTAGTTTCCTTCGTTGCTGGCGCGCTTCCACGAGATCAATTCGCCAATTGTCGAGCTGGTGCTGGAGACAGGTTGCTTGTAGGCTTCCACTTCGGATCGCGAAGCCTCTTCGCCGACCGCGCGAATGCTGAGTCCAACCTTCTTATCTTCCGGACTCATTTTGATGATCTTGAAATCATGCTCCACGCCCGGTTCAAGATGCAGGGGCTGACCGTTTCCATCCACGGCTTCCGACTTGTGGCACAGACCTTCCACGCCTTCCGCGATTTCCACGAATGCGCCGAACGCGGCCACCCGCAGCACTTTGCCATGAACCACATCGCCAACGTGATGCGTCTCGAAGAAAGTCTCCCAAACATCAGGCTGCAGCTGCTTCACGCCCAGCGACAATCGCCGTTTGTCGGGTTCAATGGCCAGAACGATAGCCTTTACGCGATCACCTTTTTTCAGCACTTCGGAAGGATGTTTCACCCGCTTCGTCCAGCTCAGGTTGCTAACGTGGACCAGGCCATCGATTCCATCCTCGATCTCGATAAATGCGCCGAAATCGGTCAGGTTGCGAACCCGCCCCTCCACCGTCATGCCCACAGGGTATTTGTCGTGTAGGGCATCCCATGGATTGGTCGCCAGTTGTCGCATGCCCAGAGAGATTCGCCGTTCCGCGGGATTCACGTTCAGCACCACGCACTCCACCTGGTCGCCGACATTCACCAGCTTGGAAGGATGCTTCATCCGCTTGGACCAAGTCATTTCGCTGACGTGAACCAGCCCTTCGATCCCCTGTTCGAGCTCCACAAAAGCGCCGTAGTCGGTCACGCTGATCACGCGCCCTGATACATGAGCGCCAACTGGATAGCGGTGCTCCGCGTCGAGCCATGGATCCGGCGTCAGCTGCTTGAATCCCAGTGAAACGCGTTGCTTATCTTTGTCGTACTTCAGTACCTTCACTTGAATCTGGTCACCCACGTTTACCAGGTCGCGCGGGTGTGTAAGCCGTCCCCACGACATGTCGGTGATGTGCAGTAGACCATCCAGCCCGCCGAGGTCCACAAAAGCTCCGTACTCGGTCAGGTTTTTCACTACTCCCGTCAGCACAGAACCTTCTTCCAGATGTTCCAGCGTCTTGCTGCGCTTCTCGGTCTGCTCGCCTTCCAGCAATTCCTTCCGCGAGACTACGATGTTGCCGCGCTTCTTGTTGAGCTTGATCACCGTAACTTCAAGCGTCTGGCCCTTCATGCCCTCAAGATTCCGGATGGGCCGCAGATCCACCTGCGAGCCTGGCAGAAAAGCTCTCGCTCCCAAAATGTCGACCGTCAAGCCTCCCTTGGTGCGCTCAACCACAACAGCCTTAATCGGCCTCTTCTCGTTATGAGCTTTTTCCACTTCGTCCCAGGCGTGAATGCGCGCTGCCTTCTGGTGCGAGAGGTTAACGTAGCCTTCCTCGGTGTGACCCTTCTCGCGCATCACATCAATTTCATCACCCGGCTTTACCTTGGGCTTGCCTTCGTGGTCCAGCACCTCCGAGAGTGGTAGCATGCCTTCCGATTTCGCACCCACGTCCACCACCACGTGTGTCGGAGTCAGCTTCAGCACCGTTCCTTTGATGACGCGGTCTTCTCCCACGGCCTCTTCGGTCTCCGTGGTGAAGCTCTCCAGCGCCGAGGCAAAATCATCGCCGGCGTGTTTGTCGTCGGACGCGGCTGCTGCATGCGGTGTTTCCTCCGTCGAAGCGGTTGGAGTTGCAGACTGATTCGCCTCAGCCTGACGCTGCTCCGTCACTTTGGGCTCGGTTGTGTGTTGTTGACTCATTCGTTGTTCGGTTAAGGTTCGCTCGGATGCCGTCGGTTCTGTTTCGGTTGCGACGGCGCTGGTGGAATCGGAGTTGTGGGCGGTGGTGTCGTCGAACAAGGTCATGCCTCTCTGCTGAAACCTCGCACTGGGTGCGGGGAGGATGCGGGGCCTGCTTGGCGGACTGCTGGAGTGAGTCGTTTGGTTGTGGTGGGCTCACCCTGGCGAGTGAGCTTGGACAATCCCAGCTGCCGGACGTTTTACAGAAACCCGCGTCCAAAGGGAACTCCTCGACTATAGCAACGCCTCTCAAACAGTGTCAAACGCAAATCTTCGCGCATGTTACGGGAGTGTTTCAATCTGTCGGCCGCTGTGCGCTGCCCCGTACGCGATGAAACATGACGCGCATCCAGTTTCGCCAGACACCTCCCATCTGCTAACCTGCCCTTTCATGGATTACCTCTGGACCCCGTGGCGCTACGCCTACGTTTCCACCGCCGAGAAAACGACTGCATGCGTCTTCTGCGACGCTGTAAAAGCTGGTGATGACGCCAAGACCCGTATCGTCCATCGCGGCCAGCATTGCTTCGTGATCTTGAATACTTATCCCTACACGCCCGGCCACGTGATGATCGTCCCCTACGCTCACCTGGACGAACTGCAAAAACTCCCGCCCGAAGCCGCCAGCGAAATGATGTCCCTTTCGCAGCGAATGGAATCCGTCCTGCGCGAGCTCTACCACCCCGACGGCATCAATCTCGGCATGAACATCGGCAAAGCCGCAGGCGCTGGCATCGCCGGACACATCCACATGCACGTCCTCCCCCGCTGGGTCGCCGACGCGAATTTCGTATC
>DLMI01000177.1 GCA_002478145.1 Acidobacteria bacterium UBA7540 | reverse complement strand
ACTTAAGACGCTCTGTATAGAAATGCTTCGCGCCGGGCAGCACGGGAAAAACGTGATCGTCGGCCCCCTACAGTATCTGTTCCAAGAGTTAATCATCACCAATCTGTTCTTGTCCGTCATTTGGATCATCGGGCTCGTGTGGCTCATGTGGAATGCCCGCCTGCGCTTCCTCGGCGACACCTACCTCATCTTGATCGCATTGATGATGGTGTTCCACGGGAAGCACTACTACCCGGCTGACGCGTATTCCTATCTCATCGCGGCGGGCGGAGTTGCGATTGAAGCCTGGACGAGCCGCCTGCATATCCTCCGCCCGGTGGTGGCAACGGCCGCGATCATCCTCGGAATGCTTTTCGTTCCATTCGGGATGCCGGTCCTGGCCGAAGAGCAGATGGTCACCTACCAGCAATGGCTGCTCGGCGTTCTGCACATTCAACGCCAGGCCATCGCCACCGAACACCAAGCCGAGCCCGCATTGCCCAGCGATTGGGCCGATATGCACGGCTGGCCGGAACTCGCCACGACCGTGGCGCAGGTCTATCAGTCCCTTCCGCCCAGCGAGCGCGCGCAGGCGGTCATCGTCGCGCAAAACTACGGCGAGGCGGCGGCAATCGATTTCTTCGGGCGTTCAAACGGATTGCCGCCAGTGATCAGCGGCCACAATCAATATTACCTTTGGGGAACGCACGGCCGCAGCGGCAACGTCCTCATCGATGTGGGCGGCGATTGCGGCGCGAACGAGCATCTCTTCGAATCGAGCGAGCGCGCGGCCACCTTCACCTCGCCCTGGATCGCGCGCTATGAAGACAACCTGCCCATCATGGTCTGCCGCGGCATCAAGGAACCTCTAGCGGAGTTGTGGCCCGGGGTGAAGTCCTACCGATAGCATCGACAGCAGTTTCATCGTGCCTCGCGCGCGCCCTTGGTTCTTGAGGCTCTGCGCCAACGGGCGAGACCGCGCACATCGCAAAAACCCGCTGAAGGGTGGACGAGTGTCCACCGCCCTTGCTGTGGAAATCGCGCCTTAAACATGACAAGCTATGGGGCCTGTCCCGCGGCGCGATCCACGGGGAAAATCTTTAATGCGAAAGCGTAATTACCGGGCTTCTCGTTGGGCATTTCGACGATTAGGCCCTCGGCGCTGCGAGTCCACTTGACTTTGGCCTTGGACCCAACCATCTGGACTGTCTTGATGTCCCGCTTCGTCAACTCAGAACCGGAGGCCAGCGACTTGATGGTCAGTCTGCCATCCTCCGGCCATGCAAGCGCAATCGCATAAAGTGTATTGCCCTTGGCCGTGAAGCGGATGTCCTGTGCTGTGTATTCGTTGGTGGCGGTGTCTTTGAAGGAGCCACCCACCACCTTGGTTGGACCCTCGCCGTAAACTTTCCAGGGTCTTGTGGCGTAGATGGCCTCAGCGTTGACTGACAGCCAGTTGCCCATGTCCAGCAGGATCTTCTGGACTTCGTCAGGAATGGTGCCATCGGATTTGGGTCCAATGTTCAGCAGCAGGCAGCCATTCTTGCTCACAATATCCACGAGTTCGTCAATGAGCGATTCTGGGGTGCGGAACGTCTCGTCCTTGATGTATCCCCAGGACTTCTCGCCCACGGAAGTGTCGGTTTGCCAGAAGATGGGGCGCAGCGTGTCGAGTTGCCCACGCTCGATGTCGAGCACGGCGGCGTGCTCGGGATAGGCCTTGTTCTTATAGTTGATGGCGACCTCGCGCTTCCACTCTGCGGCGCGGTTATAGTAGAAGGCCCCAAACTTCTGCAGGTACGGCTTGAAGGCAGGCTGCTCGATCCACCAGTCGAACCAGACGATTTCCGGATGGTACTTGTCCACGATCTCAGCCGCGCGCGCCAGCCAATTGTCCAGATACGCGTTGTTGGGCTGGACCTTATCCGATTGGGCCGGGCCGTATAAGCCCGAGTAGCGCGGATCATTGACGTCGGAATCGAAGGTCGTGCCCCCGTTGTAAAACCACCAGTGCTCCGCGCGGTGCGAGGAAGCGCCAAAATGCAATCCTTGTTTGCGCACGGCCGCGGCCAGCTCGCCCACCACGTCGCGCTTCGGGCCCATCTTTGCGGCGCACCACTCCGTAAGGTCGGAGGCATACATCGGGAAACCATCATGATGCTCAGCGACGGGTACCACGTACTTCGCCCCGGACTTCCTGAACAACTCAGCCCACTGATCCGCCTTGAACCTCTCGGCTTTGAACATGGGGATAAAGTCCTTGTAGCCGAACTTTGACTGTGGGCCGTAATTCTCCAGGTGATGCTTGAAGACGGGATTATCTTTCAGGTACATGTTGCGGGGATACCACTCACTATCGAAGGCCGGCACGCAATAGACGCCCCAATGGATGAAGATGCCGAACTTGGCGTCTTCGTACCACTTCGGAACTTTGAATTTCTCCAGAGAATCCCAAGAAGCACTGTAAGGACCCTGAGCGATAACTCCCTCAATCCTCTTGACGGATTCCTCCACCTTCTTATCCTGAGACATTGCTGAGATGCTTAGCATCAACATAAGCAGAGCCGAAAGTGTAAGGGTAGCTTTCCGTTTACTGGAGCCCGTTCTCGGCGTCTGCTCTGCAATGACTGCAACGGAAGTGGAATGAACGTTTTTCATGTTGGCGCACCTTGTGGTTGGTTGATCTAAGATCCATGATTCATTTCTGCTCCGCCAGTGCCCACTTGCGCTTCCGATGTTTCAGCGGAGCCCAGAAATGAAATCTTAACAGGATGCGAAAGAACGTAAGCCCTTTTTCGCAGCAGCACCGACCACGCGGGGGCATGGTGTCGGCGCGCATTTAAAAAC
>DLMI01000191.1 GCA_002478145.1 Acidobacteria bacterium UBA7540 | reverse complement strand
ACGATGTACCAGGGCTATGCCACGCAGCCGGAAGGGTTGCGGGGTTCGTTGAGGTCTGTTAATGTTATGAATCGCGGCCGTTCGTCATGACTTCACCATGCCCAAGATGCGGCGACGCGAAAATAGATCCGGTCAGGCACGGACTCATGTACAAACTCGTGTGGGCTTTTGGGTATCGACTGCACGAGTGCGCGCGGTGTCGCGCGCCACGCTTTATACCCAGACATAATGGAAAACCCCCTTACTCATCACAATTGGGGAAGGGGCCGGTAAGCGCACCCCCCTTCGCGGAGGAGAGAGGGGCTTTAAGAACGGCCGAAGAGAACCTCGAGCCGAAAGTTACCAAGCAGGTTACCGCGGCAGATTCCTCGGAGCGAGGTTTGCGTCGTTGTCCGGCTTGCGGCAGCACGGCATACCACCGTACCCACCGCACCACCCTGGAACGGATCCTGTCGCGCCCACGGATGGCTCGCTGCGAGAGGTGCGGGGTGCGCTTCCCGTATCCCGGGCATCGTGATAGATCATCTGGTTTGATAAAATTGAGGGAGCCGTTGGCAACTGTACCCTGCTCTGCGGCGGAGAAAAGGGCTCCAAGAATGGCCGAAGATAACACCCAGCCGAAAGTTACCAAGCAAGTCGCTGGCGCGGATTCGTCGAACCGTGGATTGCACCGCTGTCCGACTTGCGGCAGCACGGCATACCACCGTACCCGGCGCACCACCCTGGAACACCTCCTGTTGCGCCCACGGATGGCCCGCTGCGAGAAGTGCGGGTTGCGCTTCCCCTATCCTGGGCATCACGAGGAACATCCTGAGCCATTGAAAGTGGCGGAGCCCGGGGCAACTGTACCCCGCCCTGCGGAGGAGAGGAGGGCTCCAAAGATGGCCGAAGAGAGCTCCCAGCCGAAAGTTACCCAGCAAGTGACTGTCGTAGATTACTCGAACCATGGATTGCGCCGCTGCCCGGATTGCGGCAGCAGCAAATACCACCGGTCCAGGCGGACCACCCTGGAGCGACTCCTGTTGCGCCCAGCCATGGCCCACTGCGAGAAGTGCGGGGCGCGCTTCCCTTATCCCGGACATCATGACAAACCCCCTGACTCAGTGAAATCGGGGAAGGAGGCGGCAACCGTAAGCCACGTTGGGGAGGAAGGAAGGACTTCAAGAACGGCCGGAGAGAGCTCCCAGCCCAAAGTTACCCAGCAAGTAGCCATCGTAGATTACTCAAACCATGAATTGCGCCCCTGTCCGGTTTGCGGCAGCATGGAATACCGCCGTTCTCGGCGCACCATCCTGGAACGAATCCTGTTGCGCCCAAGGATGGCCCGCTGTAGGAAGTGCCGCAACCGCTTCCCCTATCCCAAGAGCTAGCGGTCTTGGGACTCGCAGGCCTGCGAGTCGGCGCCATGGCTGGAATTGCCGATTTCAAGCTCTCAAGAAGGGTGGGACACCTTTCCAAATGCCCTCTTCGAATGTCACGGGCCGAATTGCCAAAGCCTCCGGAATCGTGATGGGGGGAATGTTGCTGAGCCGCCTGTTGGGTTTTCTTCGTGAGTGGACGGTGGCCCACCAAATTGGTTCGAACTCCATCACGGACACCTACTACGCTGCCTTCACCTTGCCGGACTTTCTGAATTATCTGGTTGCCGCTGGCGCTCTGAGTGTAACCTTCATCCCCGTCTTCTCACACTACCTGGCAGAAAAGCAGGAGGACGAGGGCTGGTACGCATTCTCGACCGTCGTCACGGTGATGGGCCTGGCGCTCGTGGCCTTGGTCGGGATCGGTGAGGTCTACGCTCCGCAACTCGTTGGGGCAATCGCCCCAGGGTTCGCCCCCGCGGCCAAGGCGCGGGCCGTTTTCTTGACCCGGCTTATGCTGCCCGCACAGATTTTTTTCTGCCTCGGAAGTATTCTGACCGCAGTCCAGTGGGCCAAGGCGCAATTCATCATCCCGTCCCTTTCCGGGGTGGTCTACAACCTCGGGGTCATTTCTGGGGGAGTGTTGCTTTCGTCGCGTATCGGCATCACAGGTTTTGCGGTGGGGGTGCTGGGTGGCGCGTTGTGTGGGAACCTCCTCTTGCAGATTTACGGAGCGCACCGGGCCGGAGCACGTTTCACGCCCAACCTGGACATCCGGCACCCTGGATTCCGCTGGTTCATCAAGCTCTCCATCCCTATTATGCTCGCGCTCTCGCTCAGCGCCACGGATGACTGGATTATCCGCTGGTTCGGCTCTTATCTGGTCCCGGCGTCCATCACTTGGCTGACCTACGCGAAAACCCTGATGCGGGTTCCCCTGGGCGTTGTCGGCATGTCAGTAGGGGTGGCATCGTTTCCGTTCATGGCACAGCTCTATTCGGAGGGGAAACTTGAGGAACTCAACCGCACCCTTAACGCCACCATGAAAGGGTTGCTTCTCCTGCTGGTTCCAATTTCAGCCTTGACCATCGCCCAGAGCACTCCCCTCGTGTACTTCGTCTTCTCCCACACTCGTCTGCACGGACCGGATTTCCAAGCCACCTCCGCAACTCTCCGGGTCTTCTCCATCGGCATGTTTGCCTGGGCGCTTCAGAATATTCTCGCCCGCGCTTTCTACGCAGCGCGCGACACGATTACGCCGGCCGTGGTGGGAACCGGGCTCACTTTTCTCAGTCTTCCCCTTTACTGGTGGTTGGTCCGCCACTTTCAACACCTCGGGCTTGCCTTGGCGAGTTCCCTCGGCATCGTCGCCTACACGGTGATTCTGTTTCTGCTCTGGAATCGCCGCATCCGCAATGCCGAGGCTCACGCGCTCGTGATCTTCTTTCTAAAGATGTGCGTGGCCTCTGCGCTCGCAGGCGTCGCTTGCTTCGGGCTGAGTAATTGGTTCGCATCTCATCTTGGCTGGCAAACAACTCAACAAGCCCTTGTCGTCCTGGTGAGCGTTAGCTCAGTAGGTTTGGTTCTGATCGCGATCCTCGCGAAGCTGCTTAGGGTGAAAGAATTCGGGGACTACTTTAAGAGACTGGCAGTAAGGTGAAGGGCTGGAGTGGACGCTTTCGATGAGACAACCAGTTATGACACTGGTTACCGTTCGATGATAGATTGCTCCTTCCGATCCGGCTAGCATTCAATGAACATCGTACCGGTCGAGCGGAGACGGTCCGGTTCGGCTTTCAGGTTATTTTCAGAATCTCAGCGTACCTTACATGAATAAGGTGCTGTACATTGCAAGCGGGCTCGAACAGCACCTAGCGAAGCCTTGACAAGAAAGGGAGGTCTATCATCATGCGCAAGACGATTACGCTTCTCGCAAGCACCGGCGTGCTTGCACTGGCAGCAGTCCTCTTTACAGGAACATTCTCAGGCGCGGCTGGCCAAGCAGCAGGCCCGTCCGGCTATCACGTCATTAAATCCGTTCCCGTGGGCGGCGAGGGCTTTTGGGACTATCTCACTGTCGATAGCGAGGCGCGCCGCCTCTACATTTCACACGGGACTCACGTCCAGGTCATGGACATTGACACCCATGCCATCGTGGGTGATATTCCTGACACCCAAGGCGTGCACGGCATCGCGCTGGCTCCAGAGTTGGGCCGCGGCTTCACGAGCAACGGCCGCGCCAATACCGTGACGATCTTCGACCTGAAGACGCTGAAGGCCATCGGCACGGTGAACGCCGGAACCAACCCCGATGCTATCGTTTACGACGGCGTTACGAAGCGCGTCTTCACGATGAACGGGCGTAGCCACGACGCCACCGCTATCAATGCCGCCGATGGTACCGTCGCCGGCACGCTCGAGCTGGCCGGCAAGCCGGAATTTGCGGTTGCGGACGGCAAGGGCAGCATCTACGTGAACATCGAGGACAAGTCCGAGCTCGTCCAGTTCGACGCGCAGAAGTTGACCGTGCTGAACCGCTGGCCGATGGCCCCCTGCGAGGAGCCCTCCGGTCTGGCGATGGATCTTAAGGACCGCCGCCTCTTTGCCGGATGCGGCAATAAAATGATGGCTGTCGTGGATGCGGATACCGGGAAGGTCATCGCTACACCGGCCATCGGCCAGGGCGTGGACGCCAACCGTTTCGATCCCGAAACGAACTATGCCTTTGCCTCCACCGGCGAAGGAATTCTCACCGTCGTGCATGAAGATTCGCCGGATAAGTTCTCGGTGGTGGAAAACGTTCCGACGAAACGCAGCGCGCGCACCATGGCGCTCGACATGAAAACGCACAACATCTTCCTGGCGGCGGCCGACTTCGAGCCCCCGGCCCAGGGCGAGCGGAGGCCGCGCGCAAAACCCGGCTCCTTCGTCATCCTGGTGGTCGGCAAGTAAGGAGGAACCGCTTGAAGAAACTGACAGGGCTGGTGTTGATTCTGCTCGGCGGCATAACCTCTGTGCAGGGGCAACAGCCACTCCGGCTCCCGATCCAGGAAGCTCTCGACCTTGCGGACAAGCAAAACCTCGACCTCGCTGCGGCACGCAGACGGCGGGCTGTGGCGCTGGCAGGAATCCAGATAGCCAGGCAAAGACCCAATCCTTCCGCAAACGTCACTACTTTCCGTGATGAGCCACACGAAGGCCTTTTTTTCGACCAACCAGTGGAAATCGGCGGAAAACGTGGACGAAGGATTGACGTCGCCAGACAAGAAGGGGCGCTCACCGAGCTCGAAATCGCCGCCCTGGCCCGCCAAGTGCGACGAAGCACTCGCGAAGCTTACTACGCGGCAGCCCACGCGCGCGCGGAGTCTGAAAGGCTGGCGCGCGTGGTGGAAGTTGCAAAGCGCCTGGCACAGATTGCTGAGGACCGCTTCAAGACCGGAGACGTTGCACAGCTCGAGGTGATCCAAACCAGCCTGGAAGTTTCCCGCGCCGAAGCAGACCTCCAGGTCGCCCGGCAGCGCGAGAAGGTCTCGATGAGCCAGTTCAACGCGCTCCTTAATGAACCCGCCTCAAAAGCCTGGGATCTGGCAGGGACTCTCGAGGACAATACGCCCACGGCGCACTTGCAAGACCTCATCAGCCGCGCTTACCAATCAAACCCCGACTTGCAACACCTGGGCGGCGAAAAAAAGGTTGAGGAGAGCCGCCGCTCCCTGCTCAAGGCCGAGAGGATTCCCAACCTTGACTTGGAAGCCGGGGTCGATTTTAACTCGCCACACGATTTCCGTTATGGGCCACGCGGCCAGATTTCCATTGCTCTTCCGCTCTTTACTCGCAACCAAGGGGAAATCGCGCAATCATTGGCGAATGAGCGCGTCTTGGAGGCCGAAACCGCAGCCACCGAGCGCTCCGTTTCCGCCCGCGTGGAAGCCGGCTTCTACGACCTCGAAGCCCAACGCACGCAAGTTCAACTCTACCGCGACAGGCTGCTCCCCGTGGCCCGTCAACTCGAGAGCATGGCTGAGGAAAGCTACCGGGCCGGAAAGACCAGCATCTTGACGGCAATCCAGGCCCAGCAGGCCGTGCAGAGCGTGGAGAGTAGTTATCTCCAGAGCCTCGAGGAATTACAGGGCTTTTACGCCGGCTTGGAAGAAACGGTGGGAGGACCGGTGGACTAAATGCGTTTCCAAAAAACTCCCGGACTTATCAGTTGGTGTTTTCTGGCCTTGGCGCTCGCTCTATTGCTCTTGCCTTCATGCTCGAAAAAAACCTCGGGCGGTGAGGGTGAGGACACCGAAGAGGGTACAGCAAACATCGTAGCGGAAGTGACTGTCACGCGCGTGGGGCGCGCTGACATTCAATCAACTCTTTCGGTCAGTGGGACCGTTTCCGCGCTGCCGAATCAAGACGTTCGCGTCAGCACGCTCGTTCCCGGCCGTGTCGCCCGGATGATGGTTGCAGAAGGTGATCACGTCCGCGAGGGCCAAGTGCTGGCGAAAATCGATGATCGGCCTTTCCGCGACCAGGTTCAGCAGGCCCAGGCGACGGTGGATCAGGCCAAGGCGAACCTGGAAAATTCACGTCTGAACCTGCAACGCAATGAGAGTCTGATCGAGCGGGGCATTGCCGCGCGGAAAGACCTCGAGGATGCCCGCACGCAGGCCAGCGTCAACAAAGCTGCCCTGAGCCAGGCAGAAGCCGCACTATCGCTAGCCCGGCTGAACCTCTCGCGGACGGAAGTGCGCTCCCCCCTCACGGGAATGATTGTCAAGCGCTTGCTGAGTGTGGGCGAGCAGGTGGACGGCACGGCTGCCCAGCCGGTGTTTGAAGTGGCGAGCACGTCAGAGGTGGAGCTGTTCGGCAATGTGTCCGCCCTTTACCTCGACAAGATCCGCGTGGGGCAGGCGCTCCAAATCTCCACCGAGGCTTTTCCGGGCAAGACATTTCAGAGTCACGTCGTGGCGATCTCTCCCGCCGTTGATCCCGCCACCAACGTGGGGCTAGTCCGAATCCGAATCGCCAATGGCACAGGACTGCTGCGGCTGGGAATGTTTCTCACCGCTCAGGTGCCGCTCGAAACGCATCGCAACGCGCTGGTAGCCCCCCTCGAGGCAGTATACCGTGACCAGGATGGAAACCCGGAGATTTACCGCGTGCAGGGCGAAAAAGCGGAGGCGGTTCCGGTGAAACTGGGGCTCGAAACAAAGGACCGCGTCGAGCTGCTCTCCGGGGCGCAAGAGGGTGAGACCATAATCCTCGGCGGAGGCTACGGTCTTCCCGCAAAGGCCAAAATCAAGGTCAAATCATGAACGTCGTCCGCTTCTGTCGCCGGAACAGTCGCGCCGTTTACCTGCTGACGGGCTTGCTGGTGGTTGCGGGCCTGGTTTCGGTTTTCCGGTTGCCCAGCAACATCTATCCCGAGCTTTCCTTCCCGCGCATTGTCATCCTGGCGCACGCGGGTGATCTTTCGCCTCGGAACATGCTCCTCACGGTGACGCGGCCTCTCGAAGAGGAGGCGCGGACAGTGCTGGGTGCACGCCGCGTGCGCTCCAGGACCATCCGGGGGGCCACCGAGATTTCCGTTCTGTTCAATCCCGACATGGATATGCAGTATGCGCTTCAGCTCCTCCAGGCGCGCGTCAGCGACGTCAGAACGGACCTGCCCGCCTCCACCGACATCTCGGTCGAGCGCATTACACCCACGGCGTGGCCCATCCTCATGTTTGTCCTGAACGGCAACGTCCCAGACTCGGACCTGCGCGATTATGCCTACTACAACCTGCGTCCGCTTTTCAGCCGGGTGCCGGGCGTGGCGCTGGTGGAAGTCCAGGCCAGCTCGACGCGCGAGGTTTCCGTAATCGTCGATCCGCAGAAGATGCTCGCCCACCGCCTTTCCTTGCCGGACATCGCCGACCGCCTGCGCGCCACCAACGGGGTGACCTCCGTCGGGCGATTGGACAAAGACTATTCACGCTATCTCGTCTTGGCCACCGGCCAGTTTACCGACCTGGACGATATTCGAAATTCCGTCGTGGCGGTGGAGGGCCAGACGCCCATCCGGGTTTGCGACCTCGGTGAAGTCCGGGACGGAGTCGAGGATCCCCGCATCCTGGTTTACGGGAACGGCAGGCCGGGGGCCTTGCTCAGCATCTCACGCCAGATTGGTGGGAACATCCTGCAAGTCGCCGATCAGGCCAAGGCCCTGGCGGAAGACCTGGGCTCGGCAATTCCCAGGACGCTGCGCCTCTCGGTCGTTTACGACATGGCGGAATTCGTGCGCGAGGCGGTGGCCAGTATCCGCGATGCAGTCCTGATCGGATGTTTGCTCGCGGTTGTTATTCTCTTCCTCTTTCTGCGCGAAAGCCGCACCACCCTGATTGCGGCAGTTACACTTCCCATCACCGTCATCAGCACCTTTTTCTTCATGAATTTGTTCGGGAGCACGCTCAACCTGATGTCGCTGGGTGGGTTGGCCGTTGCCATCGGACTGATCATCGACGATGCGGTGGTCATCATTGAAAACATCTACCGCCATCTCGGACTTGGCGAGCCGCCCGCAGAAGCGGCGGAAAAAGGAACGCAGGAGTTGCTGAGCGCCGTCATCGGCTCGACGGCAACTACCGTGGTCGTGTTCTCTCCCTTGAGCCTGCTGAAAGGCGTGGTGGGCGATTTCTTCTCGGCGCTTTGCCTCACCCTTGCCGTGTCGGTGCTTCTCTCCCTCGTATTCGCGCTAACCCTCATCCCCCTCCTCTCCCAAAGGCTTCTTTCCCCGGAGCGTCACCGCGCGACGGCGGAGAGTTTCATCGGGCCCATCAATCGTGCCTATGAAAAGGCCGTTCGGTGGTCGCTTCGCAAGCGTTGGGTGGTGGCAGCAGCTACCCTGGCTTCCATCGCCATTGCCGTGTTTCTTTACACGCGCGCAGAAACCGGCTTTCTTCCTGAGATGGACGAAGGTGGCTTTGTCCTCGACATGTGGACACCGCCGGGAACTTCGCTGGCGGAGACTGACCGCATCGATCAACTGGTGGGGGACCAGGTCCAAAAGACGCCTGAAACCGAGGCCTTCTTGCGCCGCACCGGCGCGGAGATGGGGCCTTTCGCGACCACTCAAAACACGGGCGAGATTGTGGTCAAGCTGAAACCCCGCTCCCGGCGCGACCGCAGCATCTACGAGACCATGGATGAGCTCCGCCAAACCATCCTCAGCAAGATTCCCGGGGTGCGGGTGGAGTTCACTCAAGTGCTCCAGGACATGATTGGCGATATGGAAGGGAACCCCAACCCCATTGAGGTGAAAATTTTCGGCAGTAACATGCCTGAACTGGAGAGGCTTGCGGACGAGATCGGGCCGAAAATGCAGCAGATCCCCGGCATCGTGGATTTCCAGGGTATCCTCAAGGGCAACCCGGAAATCGTGGTTCACGTTGATCCTGTCCAGGCAGGCCATCTCGGCCTCACGGTGGACCAAGTCTCGCAGCAAGTCGGGGCGGGGCTGCTGGGGTTGACGGAGACCGATCTTCGTCAGACCGACCGCACCATCGGCATCCGCGTGCGCTTTCCGGATTCGTTCCGGTATAACTACCCGGACGTGCAGCAGTTCCCCATCCTCACGCCGAGCAAGCAGATTGTGCCGGTTTCCGCTCTGGCCCGGATCGAGACCGTCCAGGGCGAGAGCGAATTGACGCGCGAGAATCAGCGCTTGATGGTGGCGCTTTCGGCGCGACTTGAGAACCGCGGCCTGGGAAGCGCCGTACGCGACGTGAAGAACCTCCTGAGCACTATCCAGTTTCCAGTGGGGACCACCTATGAAATCGGCGGCCTCTATGAAAGCCAGCAAAGCTCCTTCCGCGACCTCCTCTCCGTCCTCGGCCTGGCGCTGGCGGCGGTTTTCATCGTGCTGGTGATCCAGTTCCGCGCCTTCGCCCCCGCCCTGATTATTATGTCGGCAGCCCCGCTTTCACTGCTCGGCGTCTTCGTGATGCTGCTCGCCACCGGGACGGCGCTCAATGTCTCCTCATTTATGGGGATCATCTTGATGGTGGGGTTGGTCGTAAAGAACGGCATCATTCTTTTTGACTACGTTCACAAGCTCTGGGAAGAGCAAGGGATGCCGCTTAGCGAGGCCCTGGTGCAGGCCGGCAAAATCCGTGTGCGTCCGATTTTGATGACGACGCTGTGTACGCTTTTTGGCTTGCTTCCGCTGGCGCTGGGTCTGGGGGCGGGAGCAGAATTGCAAAAACCCTTGGCCCTGGCCGTCATCGGCGGCCTCTCCATCTCAACTTTCATTACTTTGCTGGTGATGCCGGTGCTCTATTCCTTGCTCGAGCAGAAGCGCGCGTGAGTCCGTTGTCCGTAGTCCGTGGTGCGTTGGGGGAAAGGGGCTGGGTGCTTGGGGCTGGGGCGATATCGGATTTGGGATTTTAGATTTTGGATTGCCCTCTCGCTTGCGCCGACTACTTGTTGCCTACTGCCTCCTGCTTACTGCCTGTCTTGGGGCAGAGATGCTGCCGAGACTCGAAATTGAAACTTAGCAGCCTTGTTTTCCAGTTTCCAATTTCCAATTTCCAGTTTCGAATTTCTAATTTCCAATTTCTAATTTCTAATTTCCTTTCCTGCCCGCTGCGAGCGCTGCCCGAGTTGAGCCCATGGTCATTTCCAGGGATTCTTTGGGGATGCTGGTTACGAAGGGCTTGATCAGCCAACCCAATCCTGTGGGAATGTCGCGGGTGAGGGAAATTGACTCGCACTCGATGTAGACCCCGCCGTCTTTCTCCTCAAACTTCCAGTAGGAATTGATCCGCCAGAGGAATCCCTCGTCCTGGCCGACGGGCTTTTCGCGCTCATTCGGTGTGTCGGCATCGGCCACTTCGGCGATTCTGGTTGAATAAGAGCGGCTGTACCAGCGCGTGGAATCAATGGGGAAATAATGAACGTCGTGATTGGTGTTGAGCGTGACGGTGATGACTTTCTTTTTCCGCAGGCGATAATAGATCTTGAAGTCATTCCCGTCGCGGCTGATCAGACGTGAGCCAACCACCTCCGGCTTATAGATATCCTGGTGGTGATTGTAGTCCTGCGCGAGAGCGATCGTCTGTGGAAGATTTGCGCCCGGAACGAAAACTGCTCCCAGCCAATGATGGATGATTGCCTCCGGCGCCTCCAGCGTGTGACCGGAAGCATCGAGCGTCTGAAGCCGCTCCATAAAGATCTCACCGCGCTTGAGTGCGGCCAGGACTTCGGAGCGGCGCGGCAGAGGAAGTTCATCCACATACAAGAACTTTTCAGTTTGTGAAACTTCCCGATTGATTTGTGCCTCAGTCAACTGAACGTACCTGTCGAAGGCCTCCACCGTTTTCGGCTTCAGCTCGGCGCTCATCACTTCGGGCGTTTGCACCCCTAGAATCTGTATCGCCAGGAGAATGGTGAGCCACTTGATGGGTATCGGTAGCAACATCATCCCCAACCATAGCACATCCGGCCAAGCTTGGCAGGACACTGAAAATGCTCGTAGCGGCGGGCCTCAGCCCGGCGATGTCGTAGCGGACGTCCCGCCCTCCGCACCTGCGGCCCTCCAAAAGCAGAAGACACTAAACTGGGTAGGATTCAAATCGTATGAAGGCTAAAGGCTGAAAGCTGACCCGCCGCGGCGGGATAGCTGACCGCTGACGGCTGAAAGCTTCTCTTGACATGCCACACGACTTGCTGTAGCCTATTAGTGTTATGTTAGCACTGAAGGGTGAACACCATGGGGCGGGGAAGAGCAGGATTCGGGATTCAGGACAGACAAAACCAAGGCAAAAATGCTAACCGGCTCGACAGGGCAGGATGGGTGAATTCGCCGTCATGCGTGAACAAAGGAATTCTTTTTTGCAGGACCGACGCGGGAATGTTATTGAAAACAAAGGGGCGGTGTGGAAAAAGCCCTCGGGAAGCGGGAATGTATATGAAAATAAAGGAGATTCGTGTTTAAAGCGGGAATGTTGTTGAAAAGAAAGGGGGAAGAGCAGGATTCAGGACTCAGGATTCGGGATTCAGGACAGACAAGACCAAGGCACACATGCTAACCGGCTCGACAGAGCAGGATCGGTGAGTTCGCCGGCATGCTTGAACAAAGGAATTCTTTTTTGCACGAACCAAGCGGGAATGTTGTTGAAAACAAAGGGGCGCTGTGGAAAAAGCCGCGACCAAGCGGGAATGTATGTGAAAATAAAGGAGATTCGCGTTTAAAGCGGGAATGTTGTTGAAAAGAAAGGGGGAAGAGCAGGAGCCAGGATTCAGGATTCGGGATTCAGGAAAGACAAGGCCAAGGCACACATGCTAGAGGCTGGGGCAATTTTCGGTCTTAGATTCTTACCGCCAAACTCTGTGCAGGTTGTCGCACACATTTTTGCGCTATCGCCCTTTTCGGCTCTCGACTCTTGACCCTCGACTGCCTGGGGAGGGCGGAGAATTTCAAAACCGTATGGCTAGATTTTAGGTTTCAGATTGCCTCCACCCGGGACGTGCCGCCCACTGCCTGCTGCCCTTTTGGAATCTTGGGTGCGGCAGAGGTCATGCGAGTCTTCCAGTCTGAGTTTTTTGACGCAAGCCAGAAATACGACGAACTGTCTGCATTGGCAAGCTGCTGGCTTTGACAACACCTGGCAACCCGCGTAAGATTCTTGATTTGAATCAATCCAGTAATTATGAACAACGGAGGATTATCTATGCCTGTTAAGGTTGGAATCAATGGCTTTGGGCGCATTGGACGGAACTTGTTGCGTGCGGCGCTCGACGATCCAGGAATTGAATTCGTAGCGGTCAATGACATCACTGACCCGAAAACCCTGGCTCATTTGCTGAAGTACGACTCGGTATTCGGAATCTTGGCCGCCCAAGTGGCTCACGGCGGAGACTGCATCACGGTCAATGGCAAGTCGATCCGGGTTTTTAAGACCAAGGACCCCGCGGACCTCGATTGGTCTTCCTTGGGCGTCGAGGTTGTGGTTGAATCCACCGGCCTTTTCACCAAGGCGGAGGACGCTAAGAAGCACTTGAAGGGCACCGTGAAGAAAGTCATCATTACGGCGCCGGCCAAAGGTGAAGACATCACCATCGTGCTGGGGGTGAATGAGCGAGCCTACGACCCCGCCAAGCACCACATCATCTCGAACGCTTCCTGCACCACCAACTGCCTGGCCCCGGCGGCCAAAGTGGTTCACGAGAACTTCAAGATTCTCAAGGGCTCGATGACCACCATTCATGCCTATACCAACGACCAGCGCATCCTGGACCTGCCCCACAAGGATTTGCGCCGAGCGCGCGCTGCCGCCCTGTCCATGATTCCCACCACGACCGGCGCCGCCAAGGCCATTGGACTTGTGATACCCGAACTCAAGGGCAAGCTGGATGGTTACGCCATGCGCGTCCCCACCCCGGACGTTTCGGTGGTTGACCTGGTATCGCTCGTCGAGAAGACCACCACGGCCGAAGAAGTGAACGCCGCCCTCAAGAAGGCTGCGGAAGGCCCCATGAAGGGCATTCTCCAGTACGTCGAAGAGGAGTTGGTCTCCAAAGACTTCACCGGCAATCCGCACTCCTCCATGGTGGACGCCGGCTTCACCAAGGTCATCGATGGCAATCTGGTGAAGGTGATCGCCTGGTACGACAACGAGTGGGGTTACTCCTGCCGCGTCAGGGACCTGATCGGCTTCGTGGCGAAGAGCCTCTGAAGCAAACTGTCCGTGGTCCGTTGTCCGTAGTCCGTTGCAAGCCATTTCACATTTGTCACTGGACGGCTGACAACGGACACGGGGCACAATAGCCAACTGTCCGTGGTCCCGCCGCGGCGGGTCCGTAGTCCGTTGCAACTGGTCGATGAGCTTGCACCCAAACTCAATGCTTATCTCCGCTCGACCGGACCCCTTCCAAAAGCAAGCCGTCGGGACAACGGAGGATTGGCAACGGACGACGGACGACGGACCACTGACATCTCAGAAAGGAAATATCCATGTCAAAACTATCTATAACGGATATTAACGTTTCGGGTAAGCGTGTCTTCATGCGGGTGGATTACAATGTCCCGCTGAACGATGCCTCCGAGATCACCGATGACACCCGCATTCGCGCCTCGCTTCCCACCATCCAGTACGCCCTGGGACAGGGAGCGCGGCTCATTCTGGCTTCGCACCTGGGAAGACCCAAAGGGAAGCCCAATCCGAAGATGAGCCTGAAGCCGGCAGCCACGCGGCTTTCGGAGCTGCTCGGCAAGCCCGTGGCCTTCGCCGCCGACTGCGTGGGCCCGGAAGTCGAAAAGCAAGCCCAGGCGCTCAAGGATGGGGAGGTGCTGCTGCTCGAAAACCTGCGCTTCCATCCTGAAGAGGAAAAGAACGTGCCGGAATTCGCCCGGCGACTGGCGGCCCTGGCCGAGGTTTACGTGAACGACGCTTTCGGCACCGCTCACCGCGCGCACGCTTCAACCGAGGGCATCACCCATTTCCTTTCGCCCTGCGCGGCGGGCATGTTGATGGAGAAGGAGCTCGAATATCTGGGTAAGGCGGTGCAGAACCCCGCCCGTCCGTACGTAGCGATTGTGGGCGGCGCCAAGGTGTCCGACAAGATCGAACTGCTCGAGAATTTCGCGAAACTCGCGGACACTGTGCTGGTGGGCGGGGCCATGGCTTACACCTTCCTGAAGGCAGAGGGCGTGGAAGTCGGCCAATCCAAAGTTGAAGATGACAAGCTGGAAAGCGCCAAGGCACTGCTGAACTTCGCCAAGAGCAGCGGCAAGAAGTTCCTGCTGCCCAAGGATCATGTGGTAGCCGAGAAATTCGACGCCAGCGCGCCGGCGGAAGTGGTCAACACGCAGAACATTCCCGCCGGCTGGATTGGATTGGACATCGGACCCGCCACGCGCGCCGAATATGCCCGGGAAATTGCCGGCGCCAAGACCATCGTCTGGAACGGCCCCATGGGTGTCTTCGAGATGAGCCAGTTCGCGGAAGGCACCCTGGCCATCGCCAAGGCGGTTGCCGCTTCTTCAGCGCTTTCCATTGTCGGCGGCGGCGACTCCGTGGCGGCGGTGAAAAAGATGGGCGTGGCGGATAAGATCAGCCACATCTCAACCGGCGGCGGCGCGTCGCTCGAGTTCTTGTCGGGATTGACGTTGCCCGGTGTGGCAGCACTCACGGAAAAGCAGTAGACAACTTCGTGCCGAG
>DLMI01000152.1:2037-2894 GCA_002478145.1 Acidobacteria bacterium UBA7540 | reverse complement strand
CCCTCTTTGTCTTCCAGCAAAGCCGCTAGCAGGTGTACCGGCATCAGCTCGGGGTTGCCGTGCTCAGAAGCAAGGTTGTTCGCGCGCTGGACGGCTTCCTGCGCTTTTACGGTGAATTTTTCCCAACGTATGGGCATGATGAACTCCAGTTTCTAGTTTCCAGTTATAAGTGTGCCGGCGAGGTCGCCGCCACGACAGCCGACGGGACGCCGGGGCTACAACAAAACGGGAGGCAGCCAGTTCTGCCGCCTCCCGTCGATTGTAGACTGTCGAGCTGCGCTCGACTGGGCAGCCGAGGGCGGCTGTCCTCACATGAGCAGTGCCCGCTTACGCGGCCTTGCTGGGACCCTTGGCTTCCAGAGTCTTATCACCGGCCTTGTCGCTGCCGACGTTGACCTTGATTTGCTTGGGCTTGGCCTCGGCCTTTTTGGGCAGGGCGATCTTCAACACGCCTTTGTCATAGTTTGCCGAAACTTTCTCGGAATCCACGGTGGCGGGCAGAGTGAAGGTGCGGGTGAAGCTGCCATACTGGCGCTCTACACGGCGATAGTTCTCTTCCTTCTCTTCCTTCTCGATCTTGCGCTCGCCGTGCACGGTGAGGGTGTTGTTCTCGATGCGGACATCAATATCTTTCTCTTCGATGCCCGGGACTTCGATCTTCAAAGTAACTTTGTGCTCGTCCTCATAGACGTCGACGGCGGGGGCAAAGCTCGATGCGGTCAGGGACTCATCCCGGCCGGTGTCGTCAAAGGACTCGCGGAACAACCGGTTCATCCGGTCCTGCAGGGTGGAAAACTCACGGAAAGGCTCCCAACGGGTTAGTACAGTCATGGTGAAAATCCTCCTTCATGAATCTG
>DLMI01000152.1:0-1896 GCA_002478145.1 Acidobacteria bacterium UBA7540 | reverse complement strand
TACTGTAAAGGGAGCATAAAATATGAGTGTATCATTGTCAAGTACTGTTTATATTGTATTTTCATTGACTTACATGAGATATGATGCACTTTAGATAGGCAGTTTCGGGGATGTTGAGCAGGATTGGGTGGTCATTAGACTGTCCTCGAACCTCGATCAGACGGAGTACGCGGTGAGCATCACAGGCAGCGCCGGCAAGCATTTCCAGGAAGTTGGCCTGGCTAACGTGGTAGGAGCAAGAGCAGGTGACGAGAATTCCACCTGGGCGGAGCATCTTGAGGGCGCGGAGGTTGAGTTCCTTGTAGCCGCGGAGGGCGGCATCGAGGTCGCGCTTGGATTTGGCGAAGGCGGGAGGGTCGAGAACGATGGTGTCATAGCGCTGGCCGGAGGCGGCGTAGTCCTTGAGCAGATCGAAGGCGTTGGCTTCGATCCATTCGATTTCGCGCCGATTGAGCGCGGCGTTCTGGTCGGCAACTTCGAGCGCAGGCCGGGAGCTGTCGATGCCGGCGACGTGTGAGCAGTGGGTGGCCAGATGAAGGGCAAATCCGCCCTGGTAGCAGAAAACGTCGAGGGCCTTGCCGTGGGCGTATTGGGCGGCGGCGGCGTAGTTCTTGCGCTGGTCGAGGAAGGCTCCGGTCTTCTGCCCTTCGAGCGCGTCGAAATTGAACTGCACGCCGTTCATGGTGAAAGTTGTGGAACTCTTTTCGCCGCTAAGCAGGCTGGATGGGCGCGGCGGTAGTTCCTCAAGCTGGCGAACGCGAGGGTCTACACGCTCGACGATCGCAGCGGGGTGCAGCCTCTCAGTCAACTCTGCAATCAAAGTGGCGCGTACGATTTCGGTATCCATGGCTTGGGTGAGAATCTGCACGGAGAGAATGTCGCTGTAGCGGTCGACAATGAGACCGGGGAGGAAATCGGCCTCGCTGAAGATGACGCGATAGGCATTCGTGTCGCGGATAATCGGCTCACGATACGCGATTGAGTCGGCGATGCGCTGACCAAGTAGCTCCGGGAAATCGGCCACGGACTCGCGCGAAATGAGTCGGATGGCGATTTGCGACGAGCTCGAGTAGAGCGCGCTGCCGAGAAACTGACCACGATGATCGATAACCCCAACCATCGACCCGGGTGGAACTCCGCCGGCAGAGACTATGTCGGAGCGATAGACCCAGACGTGGCCCTCCTTCAGACGGGTTGCGCCGCGGGGAGAAACCTTTACTGCTGGAACGGGAAAGATTGCGGACGTCTTGGACATGAAGCAATCTTAAACGCACCAGTTCTCGTATGCTGCCCAGGAAGTCGAGCTCCGCACGCCCGCACAGCCGAGGGCGGCTCCCCACACGGACTTTGCTAGCTGGCGACCTGTCCCGTCGGGACGGTGGAAGGTATGTCGGACTTCGCAGAGGTGCGGGAACTCATTTCGAAGCGGGCGGCTTCGAGATCGGTATGAAGGGAATCGAGGGCCGTCATGGGCATCTCGGTGCCCCAGTTTTCCATTTCAGTTTCCGACCAGCTTCCGTTGAGGCGGATGGCGCCGGCGATGTCTTCCGGAAAGGCATGACGGTAATCGCCTTCACGGATGAGGATGTCGCCTATGAGACGCCCGGTACCCATGTCGAACACGCGGCGGGTGGCTTGGCCGGCGACATTACTAAGGCACAGGAAAACTTCGCCGGCATCGGCAAACTCGGCGCGGTAATACCAGGCCTGGGACGCGTCAATTTTGGGATGATGGCGGCGAGAGCGTTTGTGTTCCGGCTCGAGAGCCTGCATTTCGTTGGCGGGATTGAAGTACAGAATGCGCTGGCAGGAATCGCAGACCACAGTCTGCTGTCCGGTGCGGACATCGTTGTAGGTCTGCGGACGCAGCATGACCTGGCAGGCCATGCATTTGTG
>DLMI01000110.1 GCA_002478145.1 Acidobacteria bacterium UBA7540 | reverse complement strand
GGTGTGCTGGACTGCGGAAAAGCTTAGTCCATGCCGGCCTCAAGGATAAACGAAGGACCGCGCTCCCCACAACTAGCCTCCGAGCGGCAACCCTCATGCGACTGCGTTCCGGCACAACCCTATGCTCGACCCGCCCGTTCCTGCCCGCCAGTGGAGATCGTCATCCGGCCCACGTGACAAATGTCACCTTCATTTCTTCTTACAGAGTTAAACGTTTCGCCTGGCAAAAGGTCACGGCGCGAGCCAGGGCATTATTCTTGCCATACCAACGACGCTCCTCGGACTGAATGACCAAATACAGTCGGCCTATCGTTTTCACACTCTTTATTTTCAGTACTTTGGTAACTCGAACCCTCCTCTCGACAGCGCTATCCTAACCATACCCTGCCCCGGGTTTTTAACCCACGCAGCTTCTCAACAGGAAACTGCGCGGCTTTTTTTCTGTGATGAGGCACGGAGCAAATGTCCACGAAAATCGGCCACTTCGAAATCCTGAGTGAACTGTCAAAGTCTGCCACGGGCGCGGTCTACAAGGCCAACGATCCGCAAACCAGCCAAACCGTCGCTCTCAAAGCGATTCAGTTGTCGGCCTTTGGTGAACGCGCCGCCGATCTGGAAAAATGCCTTCTGGAAGAGGCCGAGACCACCAAGGTCTTGAGCAATCCCAACCTCGCACCCGTTTACGGCGCCGGAGAAATGGAAGGCCAGTTCTGTGCCGCCATGGAGTACATCCAGGGCAACAGCGTTGCTACCATGTTGGCGCGCAAAGAAGGATTTTCCATCTGGGACTTGCTCGACATCGGACGGCAAGTGTGCAGCGGCCTCGATTACGCTCACTCCCAGAACGTTTTTCACTATAGTCTTGAGCCCGCCAAAATCATGTGCGGCTGGGACGGCACTGTCAGAATTCTGGGATTCGGCGTCTCCAGCGTGGGCAAGTTCACCGCGGAGATGCCAGAGGTCCCATCCATTCTGCACTACATGTCACCGGAACAGGTTCGCGGCGAGAATATCGATGCGCGCTCGAATATTTTTAGTCTGGGCACGCTATTTTACGAAATGGTGACCGACCGCAAGGCTTTCGATCGTGAGGATTCCGAATCCCTGCGCCTGAGCATTCTCGAGAGCATGCCCGTGCCCCCGATGCATGTGAACTCCAAACTTCACCCGCTACTCAGCGATCTCATCATGAAGGCCCTGGCCAAGGATCCGGGCCAACGCTACCAGACCGGGAGGGAACTGCTCGACGATCTGGAGAAATGCAAGGAATCGAAACCGCAGGCTGCGAAAGCTCCGGCAGCGCCAGCCAAGGCTCCAGCGGTTGCAGCTCCGGTGAAAGCTGCAGCTCAAACCAAGTTCGCGTCCACGCCCCCGAGACCGGTAGAAAAGAAACCCGCTGTCCCTCAGCCGCCAGTGGCGTCACGCCCGGCATCGCCACCCCCGGCAGTTGCTAAACCGGAACCCGCGCGTAAGGCTGCCGCCGCCGCAGTAGGCTGGGCAGGAGCCGAAGTTTCGTCCTCCTCACCTCACCTTGATGCGCCCAATCCGCACATTGCTCCGCGTGCCGAAGCGATCAACGATGCCCTGCCACCATCGGCTTCCATGTCGTCGGCCGTGCTCGATGAGCCCGCAGTCGAAGCTCCCAGCCCCGAGCCGCCCAGAATCGCTGTGGATCCCCTGATGGCTGGCGACGCCCCATCGCGCGGCAACGGCGTCAGTTTCTCGGAGATGACCGAACTTCCTCCGCTGAAGGAGGTCTACATCGCGCCGCCTCCGCCACCTCCCGCGCTCCAGCAGGAACCTTCTCTCACGCCAAATTTTCACGCGGGTTCGGAACCGGAGAAGCCGAAGGTTCAGCCACGCGAAGTCGCCGAAAAGGCAATCAAGGAAATCAAGAACGTTCCACCCAGCCTGATGGTTTATTCCATCGCCGGTGCGGCCGTCTTGATCCTTATCATCGCGATCGCTCTGGTCCTGCACATCAACCATTTGAATAGTGACGACGACTTCCCTCGTCCAGCCGCCGAGCCGGCTAACCAAGCGGCAGCAAGTCAGCCCGCAGCACCATCTCAGCCGGCGCAGGTGCAAGTACCTCAGCCCAGCAGCGTGCCCGCCCAAACTCAACCTGCGGAGTCCGTGGAGGAATCTCAGCCAGCGCCCACTCACGTGGCTGCCGCTGCGACGAGAGGCAGGAACTCAAAGAAGAAATCAGCTGCGCCGATCGCTCCCGTCGTCGTCCCCGGACAAATGGCCATTGACTCCACTCCACAGGGAGCGCAAGTCCAGCTCGACGGGAAAACAGATCCCTCATGGGTTACACCGTTCACTCTGTCGGGACTCAACCCCGGCCAGCACAGCGTTACCGTCAGCAAGCCAGGGTACTCTACCGACACTCGTACCGTCGACGTTGCTTCTGGCAGCAAGTCATTTGTCGTGACCCATCTCGTGCAGCTTATGGCCACGCTTTCGGTTACCAGCACGCCCGTCGGCGCCAATGTCTATGTCGATGGCAGAGATACCGGCAAGCTCACTCCCGCGCAAGTCTCCGTGGATAAAGGTCAGCACGTCGTGCTCGTGCGCAAAGCTGGATTCATCGACGAGACCACCAGCGCGCAGTTCGTCCTCGCCCAGACCGTCAGCTTCTCGCCCACTCTGCGCTCGCTGGGCAACGTCGATGACATCAAGACCGTGGGCAAAATGAAAAAACTATTTGGTGGCAAGGAAGCGCAGGGCATGGGTACGGTCAGCGTCAAGACCCAGCCCAAGGGAGCCCAAGTGGCTGTCAACCAGCACATGCTGGATAAAGGCTCGCCCGTTGATTTCGTGCTCGACCCCGGCAACTATGTCGTCGACATCACGCTCACCGGCTATGCGCCCATTCACAAGGTCATCACCGTGGACAAAGGCGGCAAAGCCGTCATCGACGAAGTTCTTCAGCACGAATAGTTGGCCCTTGTCTAAAGTCTGAATCTTTCAGAAGTCATCATTCCGTCTATTCGCACCTGGCTACTCCAACCGCTACGCTTGCACACCCCTTGGAGAAGAAGCAATAATGGCCGCGTTTGCACAGGCAGCCTTGTGAATGAGGCGATGGACGAGGCGAGGTTCCCAGCTGAACAAAAAACAGGGGCGCCTTGCATTACAACCGCCGCAAGATGCCCCTTGTTCGATCAGGTGACTCTTAAATTCTCTAGAGCTAGTTGCTGCATCCGCCATTCGCCGCGCAACCCTCATCGAAGAAAGTGATGCCTTGGTTACCTTCGGTTCCTGCCGTGCCGGCTACAGGATACGAGATGGCCGTGCTGCCATCGTACAGCGTTCCTAAATATGTGCTGGTTGCCTGGCTGCCCGCGTAAAAAACCTGATCGTTGTTGTTGTAAGCCTCGCCGCCAAACGTAAAGTCCATGACGTAGTTCGCCAGGTCATAGTAGCCGTTGTAGCCGCCCTTCTCGCAGCACGGCTGCTCCACGATCCACTCGGCGCTGCTCCCTACCAGTTCCGTTCCCGAAGGGGCAGAAATGCCAATAAGGTCATAGATCTGCGTGGTTAGGTCTTCGACAATAAGGAAGCCGGTCGTGGAACTCGTCTCAACCGTCTCGACGAACATGTCATCACCGTTCGCCACGTCAAATTCACCGATGGCGCCAGCCGGGAACCATTCGATCCATGCTATCGGTGTGTAATAAGTAGTGGTACCGTCGACACATCGCACGGCTGAGTCGGTACCAGCTTGCAGCACGTCGCCGTTGCCGGCCTTTGCAATCCCCGAACCATCGATACCGTTCCACACCGAGACGTAGTCGGTCAAACCGTCGCAGACGTTGCCTCCATCACCGTCGAATGCCTGCTGAGCGAACGGCACATTCCAGTACGACATCACATAGTAAAAAGAGGTTTTCGTGCTGTATTTGGTTAGCGTGTTGGTGAGTATGACGCCGCTCCAGTTGGAGTAACTGGCGGACCCCGGTTTATTCGTGGTTTGGGATGCCAGCACCTTGGCATCTCTCCCCGAGCCGTGGTAAATGCCCGTTGGTTTCAGATCACCATGCCAGCGATTCCTGGCCATTTTCATGGCGTGAGCCCATCTTGCATAACCGCTCGGATCGGCCTCCGCATCCGGATGGGGCGGGAACCCATAAGCGGCTAGCTCTAGGTCCGACGCGGCTACGGGATCGAAACCGGCTGGCGCATCCGGGAACCTGAATATTCCCGGTATGTTGGTTGGGACGGTAGCGGATTTTTGGTACATTGCGCGGACCGGGTCGGAGTTGCTCTGGGCCGCGGCAACACCCGGGAAACTGCACATCGAAAGAACTGCTACTGCGACAAACGCTACTGCAATCGTTCTACACTTCATGTTAACACTCCTCGATAGTGTGTGAAGCCTGACGAGTAATGGTGATGTGAGAACAAAAACGTTTCATGGCGGGCGGTCTATTTCGTTGCTAGGAACTGCGGGGCAGAACAAGCAGGCTTATTTCTTTCCCGGGGCCGACAAAACGGGGGGCTGGCCCACCCTTGCTTCCCGATGGTTCCATGGATTGTCACGACTGAGGCTGCCCCCACCTGTCGCGGTCTTCGACGGGTGGGCACCGCGTACTTCGAGTCCATGTTCACTCGTCAGAGCGAAGCAGCGGACATGAATGTTACAAACCCCTGTGCCCACACGGCTGCAACCGCTACTACGGCGCCGGATATCTTCACTTCATCACCACAAGCTGTTACCAGCGTCGCGCTCTACTCGGACGGCCGCAGAATCGCGATGTTTTTCTACAGGTGCTGGAGCAGGTTCGGAGGCGCCACTGGTTTGTGTTCGTGCAAGGGGGTCCCCTCCTCACAGGATCCACAACCACGTGTGACATCTAACCTTGTGATGCAATAAAAATCAGTCCATCATCGCTAAGCGATGCCAGTGTAGCCTCGCGGGTCAAGTCGACATAAGTCCCTTATTCTCTAGATTTTGACCTCTAAGCTCTTTGCCATCTAGATTTTGCAAGCACTTCTTGTGAACCCCGCGCCCGGCAAGACTTTCCAGGGGAGGGAGGAGGGGGGGTACCCCCGAAAATTAATGAAAATCGCGCGCCTCGCCCCTGCGCTTGAAGCGACGAGACGCAAGTATTACAAGCAGAAATCCACAGGCTTAGATTTATAGGTAGCCTCAGCAGGCAGGACCGAGAGCGAGAGGTTTTTCAATCAGCAATCTCCGCACGTCGACGCTGGGAATTGCTCTAAG
>DLMI01000214.1 GCA_002478145.1 Acidobacteria bacterium UBA7540 | reverse complement strand
GGTGCGGGTTTCCCGGTCCAGATTTCGAACTGGCGAGCGGCCTGGTATACAAACATTTCAATGCCGGGGATGGTCTGCGCGCCTCGCTGCTTGGCCAGTTGCAGCAGCCGGGTTTCGCCAGGATCGTAAATCATGTCGAAGACGTAGCGCGCGTTGATCTCTTTTTCCTGCAGCGGAGTCTCGCGAGTGTTGCCCATGCCGACCGGCGTGGCATTGATGATCACGTCGAAGGCATACTTCTTGAGGTCGGCACGTTTCACCGAACGCGCGTGGGCACGGCGGGCAAGCTTCTGAGCCGGGACGGCGCTGCGATTGAGGATGAAGACTTCCGCTCCACGTTCCTTCAGTCCGAAGACCGCGGCGCGGGCCGCACCTCCCGCGCCCAGCACGAGGATTTTTGCATCCTGCAAAGTACTGAGTCGGCGTTCCAGCGGACGCACCACTCCCGAAGTGTCCGTGTTGAAGCCGTAGAGTTTGCCATCCTGCGCGCGCACGACTGTATTGCAGGCGCCGATCTTTGTAGTGTGCGAATCGGTATTATCGAGGAAGGGAAGAATCGCTTCCTTGTATGGCATGGTGATGCTGAGACCGTGGATAGGAATCTCGCGCACACAGGTAAGCAAATCTTTGAGTGTTTTGGCGTGCAACGCCAGGTAGACCGCATTGACGTTCTCGCGGCGAAAGGCCGCATTCATGATGGCGGGCGAAAGCGAGTGGATAACCGGGTCTCCGGCAACGCCATAGACGCGAGTGGCGGCGTCCACCTGTTCGATGCGGTAGACGCTGCGCAGCTCTTGCGCGGTGACTTGTCCGGGAGCGGTTTCTTCCCCCGGACTCACGGCGGCGAAGGTGAATACGCTGCCGGCACGGACTCCCAGCACGCGGCTGATGATTCCCTGTTCGCCCATGCAGACGCCGACGATGGAATGGTTGTCGCTTTCGCGACCCAGGAATTGGATCATGGAAACATTGTCGGCGAGCGTGGTAGCAGTGCTGACTACTTTGTAGAAGTCGGCGGGAAACTGGCGCATCTTTTGCAAAGTCTCGTCGAGCCTCTTGGTGGCCCGGAAGTCGTGAAAGGAGAGAATTAAAGCGGCGCGGGCTCGCAGTTTTTGCAGCTGATCGGGCTTGCACTTCAGTGCAGTCTGAAGTTCCACATCGACCAGCTGGCATCCGAAGGCAGAAGCCTTGGCCAGGATGTCGAGTTGCGAAGCGATGGACCCCCGGAACTTGCCTCCGCTGGCCACGCGGCGGCAGGTGGCAATCACCGTAATCCCGTGGTGCGTTTCCACAAAATGCTTGATCTTGGGGAGCGCCAACCCGGGCTTCGAAAGATGGTCTAACCTGAACTCCAGAAAGGAGTTATCGCGAATCAAACCCTCAGCCTTCTCCACCAGCTCGGCGGGGTCGGAAGCGGCTACGGCGACGCAAACCCGGGGCAGCCGTAAGGGCAGCAGGCGGGGCGGATAGCTTTTAGGAGCCGAAATCATCTTGAATCAACAGCTTCGGATTGAATCAATTAGGTTCGGCGCGAATCTTACAGGGGTCGAATTATAGATGCAACAGTGGATTCACAATTCGCTCGAAAAAACTGTTTTCATATCCCGACTGACACCCTCGTAACCTTGACCCCCTCTTACCCCGTTGTTACCTTCCATCTGGAGCAATGCTTCCACGGCATTTGACTGGAAGGGCGCCGAGGGTGCCTCTTCTTGGAGGTAACATGAAGAAAATAGGACTTTTATTGTTGTTGGCCGCAACCGCCACCTGGGCTCAATCTACGGCCGACACGAACCCAGCGAACACCACCACGCCGCCGGGAACGATCGCGAGTACGACCAATTTCCCCGTGCAGCGAGTGCAAATGCCCACTTACGCAGATGTTTACTGCGCTGGTTTCATCAACCGCCAGACCCTGCCCGATGCCAACTTCGTCGCCGGTGGGCTGGAAACTCCCACCGACACCAAGTTCGTTAGAGGCGACATCATCTACTTGGAAGGCAGCGGATACACGTTGGGTGCGGAGTATGAGATTATCCGCGCGCTACGCGATATTGATGAGTACGAAATGTTTCCCGGACAGCGCAAGTTGCTGAAGTCCACGGGACAGCCCTACGAGGAAGTGGGCCGGGTGCGCATCATCGATACCCGAAGCAAGGCTGCGATCGCCCACATCGAATACGCGTGTGACCCTATCAATCCGGGAGACACCGCCATTCCTTTCGCCGAAAAAACCATGGTGGCATTTCATCCGCCACTGCGTTTCGACCGCTTCCTGCCCACGGGCAGCAAGGTTTCCGGCCGCATCGTGATGGGCAGAGATTTTGATTCAGAGCTGGGTACGGGACAGAAGGTCTACATGAACCTGGGAGCGAACCAGGGCGTGAAGGTGGGTGACTATTTCCGCGCCGTTCGCAGCTACGAAGCCGACCTGAAGGATCCCGTGGATTCGCTTTCCTTCAAGGCTGCAATCAGTGAAGACACGCAGATGAAACAGCCGTCGTTCGATCCTCAAATGTTCACCAAGTCGAACGGCCCGGTGATTCACGTCCGCGACCTCCCGCGACGCGCCGTAGGCGAGATCGTGGTCATCGGAACTACGCCAACCACCGCGACCGGCATGATCGTGTTCGCCATGGAAGACGTTCACGCCGGGGACGGCGTGGAGCTGGACGAACAGACACAGGCGCAACAGCAATAACCTTCGCACGCAGCACAAACAGACCAGGCCGGGGACGGGCAACCGTCCCCGGTTTTCCTTTTCAAGCTCATGTCAGAATAGCGGCATGCCTACGTTGGACGCCCTATCCATCCCCGATTTTCTTTACGGCACCGCCTGGAAGGAAGAACGTACTCCGGCCCTCGTCGAACTGGCGCTGCGCTCGGGTTTTCGCGGCATCGATACGGCCAACCAGCGGCGCCATTATTTCGAAGAGGGAGTCGGCCAGGGATTGGCTGCCGCCTATGTCTCCGGCGTAGTCACGCGCGCTGATCTTTTTCTACAAACAAAATTCACGTACCGGCCCGGCCAGGACCACCGCCTCCCCTACGATCCCGCTGCCAGCCTCTCCGTTCAGGTCGCACAGTCGATGGCGAGTTCGCTCGAACATCTCGGCACCGACCACGTCGAAAGCTATGTGCTGCACGGCCCCTCTTCCGGTTACAGCTGGACCGATGCCGACGCTGAGGTCTGGGAAGCAATGATGAAGGAGCGCGACGCTGGCCGCACTCGTCTGCTGGGAGTAAGCAATGTTTCTCTAAAGCATCTTGAGCAAATGGCGGCCATCCATTCCGAAAATCCAGCCTTCGTGCAAAACCGCTGCTACGCCCGCTTGGGCTGGGACCGCGATGTGCGATTATTCTGTCGCGAGCGCAAGATCATCTATCAGGGATTTTCGCTGCTCACAGCGAATATGGATGTGCTGCGCCATCCTGTCGTCACCGGCCTCGCGACGCGCGAGGACATCACCCCGGCCCAGGTTATTTTCGCATTCGCACGTGCGGCAGGAATGCTGCCACTTACCGGCACTTCCAGCGCTGAGCACATGAAGTTGGATTTGGCCAGCTCTGCCTTGGCACTCTCGCCAGACGCAGTGCGGTCGATTGAAAGTCTGTCAGGCTGATCTGTGTAATCCCACCCTACTTCAATCCAGTCACCACGTACGCCTCCGACAGTACCCGATCGTAGTCGTATGCGTACGCAGTTCCGTCGCTTGAAAAATGAGGCGCTCCAACTCCCGTTACTCCGGCTGCCACTTCTGTCCCGAAGGTTTTCCACAACTCCATCTTTCCAGTGGCTGTATCCACCTTATAGACCTTCGCAATCTTCTCGTTCGCTCGACTCGAGACCGCGTATACCGATCCCCCATCCGGCGACCACCCAGTCACGTAATAGCTCGAATCCAACCCCGGGATCAGGCGAATGCCGCTCCCCTCCAGTGGCCAAACTCCCCATTTTCCATCGGACCCCACCACCGCCGTGCTGCGACCGTCGGGCGAGAGGTTCGCTCCCGCCGTTCCTTCTGGAGTGATGGGCTTGGAATCGCCATTGCTTAGGTCAATCAGGTAGTCACGCGCGCCGTGTCCGGCTTCAATCCCCGCGGCCAGCAGCCGCTTTCCGTCCGGCAACCAGCGAACCCCGCTGTAGCTTACGGCATCGTGCGTGAGCGTTCTGGCCTCACCCGCTCCCGTCGGCACCAGGCTCAGCGGTCCGCCCTTCGCCGGTTTTGTGATCGCCCATTTTGTATCGGGCGAGATGGCTCGGGCCAGTCCCTCGCCAATCCGCGCCGGAGGCGACCCATCCGTATCGCGCAGGAAAACAGTGTAATTCGGTCCTCCGCCATTGCCTTCCTCTTCGAACAGGATCTTCCGGCCATCCCGGCTGATATCGCGCACGATGGACCACCCGAACCAACCCAGTTCGCGCTCCACTTTTTCGCCCGGCCCCAACCCGCGTATTCCAATCCGTTCCTGATGCGTCACCATCAGTGCCGTTCCATTCCGCAGGTCTTCCAGCCACATGCCTCCGGGCACGTTCGTGATGGTCCGCAGCTTGCCCGAGAGGGTTACGGCGCGCGGATTCGCGGCGCTGCCGCTACCGCTGGAGGTAAACCAGATGTCATCCCCCGTCGGAGACCAGAGAATCCCCTCCAGTGTCTCCCAGCCGGAAGAAAGTTTCTTCTCTTTCCCGTTGCCATCCGAACTAATCACCGCCACCGAGCCCTCGTCGTCGCCTCCTGGGTTTTCATGGTCGGCAAACGCTACCCACTTGCCGTCCGGAGAAATCTTCGGATGGCTTATCCAGTTGATGCTGTCGAACAGCACCTTCCCAATGGGGTACTCCAAACGCCAGTGGTTGTTTTCCGGCGTGTACCGCACCACCGCCATCTTTTCGCCGTCTGCGGCCCAGTCTGCGTCCTGCACATTGTCCAGCACTTCTCGCGGCGTTCCCCCACTCAGCGGAACCCGCGCCAGCGTGCCGGTTCGCGCGTAGCCACCGAAATAAGCTGTCTTGAGCCGCACCGCCAGTTCTCCGCTCTTGGAGATCGAAAGCATCTCCGCATCCTTCAACCCCAGTTCACGCGCCCCCGGATCGTCCGTGCGAGCCAGATAGAGTTGGTCTTCACCGCCATCCCACGATGCGTTGTAAACGATGCTGCCGTCGGGCGTGAAGCGGGCATTGCCGATGGAACCGGTGCGAAACGTGATCTGCTTATACTCGGCCTGAGGCGCGCCACCGTTGCCTCGGCCTAGCCACCAACCGATAGCCAGCATCACCAGAGCGATTGCCGCCGCTAGGGTGATCGGGAGCAACAGCCTGCTCCGAGGCGGCGCGCTCGCCACCGCCGTCACCCTGGTGCTGGTGCCCGAAACGCCAGTCAGATGTTCCAGATCAAACGCAATGTCGCTTGCGGAATGGAAACGCTGCTCGGGATTTTTCTCCAGACAATGCTGCACAATGCGTTCCAGCGCCGGAGAAACGTTGCGATTGGTTTCGCTTAAATCTGCCGGATCTTCCTTCAGGATGGCGCTCATCGTATCCGCGGCAGTCTCCCGATGAAAGGCGCGCTTGCCGGAAATCATTTCGTAGAGAATTGCCCCAAAGCTGAAAATGTCAGAACGCGCATCCACGGCAATGCCGCGCACCTGCTCGGGCGACATATAACCCGCCGTGCCCATCACCAGGCCGGCTTCCGTGGCGTGCGTCATGGTTGGCAGCGAA
>DLMI01000239.1 GCA_002478145.1 Acidobacteria bacterium UBA7540 | reverse complement strand
TCGAGCTGTACGAAACCTTGAAGTACGAAAAGAAAGGGGTGTTGGCAAGCTAGAGGGAGGCCTGTTCCCGCCCCACTGCGCTACCACTCGACTTTGGAGTGCGGCAGCTTGCTGCCGCTTTTCCTCAGGCCAGCTTGCTGGCCGTGCACGGCGGCGCGGCGTGTGGGCCAGCGACGGCGCGAGCAAGCTCGCGGGACCAAAGCGGCAGCAAGCTGCCGCACTCCAGACTTGCTTTGCGGCCTTTGCGCCTTTGCGTGACACGCCTTTCCCATTTCGGAGATTTTATGAGCTCTTTAACCGCATTCGAGATTCTCCGTGAATCGTCTCCTGTAGTGAGTGTGGGCATCCTGACGGCTGACCTCCTTTCGCTAGGATCGGAGTTGGCCCTCCTTGAACGTAGCGGCGTCCAAGTGGCCCACGTGGACGTCATGGATGGCTGCTTCTGCCCCATGATGACCGTGGGCCCACCGCTGATTAAGGCCCTCAAGACTCCCCTGCTCAAGGACGTCCACCTGATGATCGATGAACCGCTGAATAAGGTGGCGGACTATGTTGCGGCGGCGGCGGACACTATTACGATTCATCCCGGTTGCCCGTACGCTTCTGGCTGGAGAAGATGCTGCTGAGGAAGAAGTCGGGCGTGCCAGCGCATTTGCGAACAAGCTCCTCAAAGGGCTCCTTTTTGCCGTTGGTAAGCGGCTTCCCCTCCCCGTTGAAGAGATAGCTCTCCATCTGGCGGGACTTGGGATCGATCTTGAGAAGCGACCGGTAGCGGGCACCGTTGACGCTGAACGTGACGTCGATTTCGGGCTGCGGATGGGTGGCAAAGTCATACAGCGAACGCTTTTGGCCAGGGAGCTGGCGAAACAACGCTGAGAAGATCGAACCGATCGGAGTGGACTTCCCGGCGCCGTTCTGCCCCACAAGCGCAACGAGGCCGGGGCCCAGCGCCCCGAAATCCACGCTCACCGGGCCGGGAAAAGCTTCCGTAATACCGCACAGACTAAGCTGCATGATTTTCATGCTTTTACTCCTCGTAATTGAACGACGCCGGTTAAGCCCAATTCACCACCGAACGAAACCCCGACTCACAAGCGAAGCCGCCCGGTCCCTGCTCTGCCCGATGGATGGGGTTTTCTAGCCGGGCTGTGACAGCCTGGCCAGGTAGCCGCAAGGCTGGCTCGCATTTGGCGTTGGGAGAGGGCCGAAGCCCTCTGATCTTGGCGGTGGGGTTGTGAGTGCGGTAACCGAAACGGGAAGATTTGCCGCTATTGAGTGAGTACAGATGACTCAATCTGCGCAAGCTTAGCGAGCAGCCGTTCCTGCCGCTCTATAGGAGGCTGGCCCTTGAGTGCCCAGAATGCCCGCAGCTTGTCTTCTGCTGTCTTGGCCAGACTGAGCGGCGCATTCTCGGTGGGGCCTTCCGGCTCGTGCTCGATCTTAACTTTCAATTCGGCGGGCTTGGCTTTGAGTAATTGCTCCCGCAGCCTCGCTTGTTCCTCGCGACTCAGCGATTCATGGAGCCCTTTGGCCACCGTAACCACCAGCTTCACGCGAGCATCATTGAGACGCGCGGGGTCCGGAGGATTCTTGAAGTGGAATTCACCGTTCTCATAGACTGCCCGTAGTTCCACCATGTTGCGCGTTGGCGACAATCGGAACTGGACATCAACGTCCGATAGGTCAGGCCTAAGAACCGGCTCCTTCAATGTGACCAAGTGATACCCTTTGTCCTCTTGCTCACTGTAGTCGCACCGGGACAACGATCCAGCATACCAGACTCGGGGGGCCAGTTGCTGCCGGAGGTGGATGTGACTGAGCCCCACGTACTGGGCCTGCAAGCCACGCAGCGGATCAAGCGGATACTCGGCGCATCGGCCCACCAGGGGCCGCCCACTGCTCACCCTGGCGCCCGCCACTCCAAAATGCCCAAAGAAGAGCTTGTAGCATCCAGACCTCTGCTCAAATCGCTGGTTGAACTCATCGAGTTGCCGGGCGAAGGCCTCACCCTGACTGTGCTCGTTGCCAGCCATCACAGCTTTGCGAGGATATGGGAAGACCGCGACAGCTACCTCCGGAGGGTTTATCGGCGTTTCCAGCGGTGGCGGAGTTCGCACGCCGACCGCTCACCGATTCCGGAGCCTTTGTGGGCGGCGGCGGCCGAAGTAGCTCGGGAGCAGAGGGTTTTCCGCGCCGCGAAGGCTCTGCGTCTGGAGTATGGCAAGCTGAAGCAGTGGGTGGAAGCGGCGAGTCCTGCGGCGAAGAGGCGGGTGGCGAAGGCCCCAGCAGCGGCGCCGCGCACGGTCCGCACCGCCGGCGTTTGTGGAGCTGATCGCCTCGCGGCCCGGCAGTTTCCCCGAATGCCTGGTGGAACTGGAGGGACGGCGCGGCCGGATGCGGATGCAGTTCAAGGGAATGGCCACGGCGGAGCTGGTGGCGTTGAGCCAGGCGTTGTGGGACGGCGAGGCATGCCCCAGGTCACCCCGCAGACCCGCATCCTGGTGGCGGTGGAGGCGGTCGATTTCCGCAACGGGATTGATGGCCTGGCGCGGGTGTGCCAGGAGCAGTTGCAGGCGGACCCTTTTTCGGGCCGGCTGTTCGTGTTCCGCAACCGTCGGCGCACGGCGCTGAAGATATTGGCCTATGACGGCAGGGGGTTCTGGTTGTGCCAGAAGCGGCTCTCGCGCGGACGATTCGGCTTCTGGCCGGTGAGCCCAACAGGGGTGACGAAAGCTCTGGAGGCGCACGAACTCTACGTGCTGCTGGCAGGCGGGGATACAACCTCGGCGCAGGAGGCGCCCGTCTGGCGGCAGGTAGGCGTCCCCGGCTGAGAAAAAAGGGCGCAGGGGCTTACGTTCTAATCCCGTCTCTGCGACCCTCCGGAGCATGGAGGGTAAGTTTCGCTACCGGGGCCAGGTGATCACCGCTACGGAGGTGGAGTTTATCCGTGGTTGATCGCGGCGCATCCGGGCGCCAGCCGTCGGCAGCTTTCGCTGAGGCTGTGTGCGGCTTGGCAGTGGAAACAGACCAACGGGGCGCCGCGCGACATGGTCTGTCGAGAGCTGCTGCTGGGGCTGCAACGGGCCGGACAGATTGAGTTACCGCCGGTGCATCATGTTCACCGCAACCCGCCGGCCCGGCGCGGGTCGGAAAGCGGCTCAGGGGTTCCGACGTACCTGGATACGACACCGCTCGACGCCCCGCTGAGCACCCTCCGGCCGCTGGAGTTCCACTACGTGCGACGCACCCCGGAAGAGCCGCTCATCCACAGCCTGCTGGAACGCCACCATTACCTGGGCTACACCCGACCAGGCGGGGAGCACCTAAAATATCTGGCCTGGGCCCAAGGGCGACCCCTGGCCTGTCTGGCCTGGAGTTCCGCGCCGCGGCACCTGGGGAGCCGCGTCTGCTTTATCGGCTGGTCGGCCGAAGCCCGGCGACGCAATATCCGATTCCTCGCCTACAACACCCGCTTTCTGATTCTGCCCTGGATTCAGGTCGAACACTTGGCCTCCCACATTCTGGGCCGCATGGTGAAGCGGCTATCGGAGGATTGGGAGAAGGCCTGCAGGGCTGCAAGGGCCGCAAGAGGTTTGGATCAGCCGGGTGGACCACGACGGCGGCTCGGTTCTGGCAGCCCGGGGGGCCATGGGTTCTCCCGACTTTCCCACCCGCGATGAGCGGCACCTCTTGCTCGCTGCCGGAAAACCTCCGCCCCCCGAGGCCCGGCACCTGGTTGTCACCAACCCCGCGCAAATCGTCGTGACCGTCCCACCGCATGGTCGCACGTTGCTTGAAATCGAGAAGAGCGCTAAATAAGTGAGTACGCCCTTTGAAAGCGGCCCCGTTCGTCCGAGTCACCACGGTAGAACGGTGCGACTGAAGGTGTCTAGCTCGTCGTTGGAGGTGAGCAGCGGTTGAATTCACTTTACGCCACCTGCTTCTTCAACGAAGTTTGATTTTCATCCAAGGCTGCCTTCAGCATGCAAAGATCCCGGTAACCCATAATCCTTCGAAAATTCTTTTCGGTCATGAGCAGCACCGCAGTCGGCAGCCTCGCCGGTCGGGTCCGACATGGTGTTGACGTGGACGATTCCGAACTCTTCGGCGGCGCGGATCTGTCCTTCGGCCAGGATACGGAAGTTGGTCGCGTAGTCTTTGTACTTCGCCCCGATGCGTTCGGCGACAACCTACATCAGAATCAGCATGCAGGGAAGGTGACCCACCTGACCCCCCTCCAGCATCATGAGCACACGCTCGCGACTGGTCATGGACCCCTCCCGGGCGCGTTGCGTCGGGGCAATGCTTGTCCTTCGCCAAAATCGGATTTCGCTCCCGAAATGCCTCGGAATGGTTTCAGATTAAGGTTCTTAATAGCTTTCATCGATATTTCCTAACTTACATACACAGCGGCCGCATGAGCTTCGGCGAAGGACGCAGCTTAGCACACAGGGGAAAGACGAGCCAGTCCGATAGCTGTACAAATGGATCGACGCGCGTCCGTCGTGCTTTGCATGCCAAGAGCCCGCAGCAAAGATCTGACGTAACGGGAACTCGGCCGCCACGTTGGCCTTGGTTCTGATGGGCCGTCCTATGGTGAGGGCGAAAACGTCCGCCAAGATCCGTAGAGGCCAGAGCGCCTTGCAATTCAGGTGAGTTTGATATCTAATTTCTCCGCCGTTGAAGTCTTTCGAAACGCGGTCGAAAGGAAACAACAAGCCCCTGCTCAGAGGAGGATTTATGCGCAAGTTCTTACTGCCCGTTCTCATCCTGGCAGCGTTCATTCCCCTAGCCCGAGCGCAGGCGCCACCGCAGCCCAAGAAATATACGGCCCATGTGGTTGGTTACGCTCACATGGATATGGCTTGGCTTTGGCGTTGGGAAGAATCCATCCACGACATCATGTACAACACCTTCCGCAATCAACTTGAGCTGATGGACCAGTTCCCAGATTACACCTACGTGCAGGATCAGGCGGTGGTGTTCGACATGATGGAGCACTACTATCCTGACATTTTCAAGGGAATTGTCCAGAGGGCCAGAACCGGCAATTTCATCCCCGTCAGTTCCAGTTGGGTTCAGATGGATGAGAACATGCCCGATGGCGAGTCGCTCGTTCGCCAGTTCCTCTATGGCCAGAAATACAGTAAGGACAAGTTCGGCCATTATATCCGCGTTGCATGGCAACCCGACGTCTTTGGCCACGCTAGTTCCATGCCGCAGATTGCGCGGAAAGCCGGTATCGAGTTCTATGTTTTCAACCGGCCGCATGACCCGTCCCGGCCACCCATCATCTGGTGGCAGGGCTTGGACGGGAGCCGCGTGTTGGGTTACACCACCCCCGGCGAGTACACCCAGCCCATGGATCATGAGCACACCACCGTGTTGGGGATGAAGAACGCGGATCGGGCAGGAGTCAAGAACATCCTGGTGCTCTACGGTATGGGTGATCATGGCGGCGGTCCCAACCCCGTTGACGTTTCAGGAATCGCGAAGCTGAATGCCTCGCCTGATGATGTGCGCGTGAAAACTACGAACGTCGGCGATTATGTTGATCTTCTCCTGACCGAGAAGAAAGACTTTCCGGTTGTCGATAAGGAGCTGAATCCTGTCTTTCCCGGCTGCTACACAACTCAAGTGGATATGAAGCGCCACAATCGCCAGGCCGAGCAACTTCTGCTGAATGCCGAGAAAATGTCGGAGCTGGCGGTGTTCTTTGACTATCGGGACTATTATCCCAATCGCGACATCACAGAAGCCTGGAAATTGGCACTCTTGAACCAGGCCCATGACCTGGCGGCAGGCTCCGGCATCGGTCCCATTTATGCCGACGCGGCCCACCAGTATCAGGAGGTCTTTGAGCGCGGCCATCGAGCCTTGGACTTCACGCTCCAAAACCTTGGCCTCCAATTGGACACCCGAGGTGAGGGGATACCCGTGGTCGTCTACAATCCTCAGTCTTGGGACCGTAGTGACTTGGTCATCGCCGAGGTCTCAGCCTTCTCGCTGCCTTCACAAATGGTAGCCGTTCACAGTGAGGAAACGGTTCCCGTACAAGTGCTGAAACCCGCGGACAAAGTGGGCAATCGGGAGACCTCAACTGTCGCTTTCGTCGCGCGCCAGGTTCCGCAGATGGGGTTGAAACTCTATCGAATCGTGGCAGAGGCCAGCAGTCACAAAGCCGCCGCGTCGACACTCCAGGCGGGCACGAAGCCTCAGCCATACCTCGAAAACGAATTCCTGCGTGTCGAACTTAATCCCGAGACCGGCTACATCGCCCGGCTTTACGACAAGCAGAATAAGCGCGAAGCGTTCCACGGCGAAGGCAATTTCCTGGTGGCGCTGGAGGACACTGCAGAGCGAGCCAAGGAAACCTCCGCCGAGTACGCCGGACCTGCCTGGGACATTGGGCTGACCGGGAAGAAATGGAATATCGAGAAAGCGGCAAGAATCGAGGTCATCGAGCAAGGGCCCGCGCGTGCCAAAGTCCGAGTTGTCCATCGGTTCCGGGACTCGGAGTTTACTCAAGATGTCAGTCTGATCGCGGGCGCGCCTCACGTGGATGTGGAATTTTCAACGGAATGGCACGAGCGCAGTACCTTCCTGAAGGCAGGCTTCCCGGTAAGCGTTTCATCTGCCAAAGTGACGGCCGAGATTCCTTATGGCGCCATCGAGCGCGACCAGGCCGGAAGTGAAATGGTGATGGGTAAGTGGGTCGACATATCCGACGCGGATTACGGGGTAGCGATCCTGAACAATGGCCGCAATGGCTTCGATGCCAAGGATAACCTTGTCCGCCTTTCTCTGATTCGCGGCCCTTGGGGCCCCGACCCCCGGGCGGATGAGGGACAACACAGCGTTGGCTACTCGATCTATCCTCACCGGGGAGGGTGGCGGGACGGCAAGGTGGTGTTCAAAGCCTTGGCGTTCAACTCGCCATTATTTGCTCTACAGGAACCATTCCATGCAAGCCCACAAGAGCAGTGGGCCGGCAAGAAAGGCGGCTTGCCAAACGCATACTCCTTCATCAAGACCGAGAGCGACCACGTAGTTCTGTACGCTATGAAGCAAATGGAAGGTTTCTATGACACGGACGCGATCCTGCGGTTTTTCGAATGTGAGGGCCGCGAGGGAGATGCCACGATTCAGCTTCCGCGTTCGGTTCGCGTGGTAGAAACAAATCTGCTGGAAGACACGGTCCTGGGATCGATCGGAGAGGGGCAAACCATTCGCTTCCACATGAAGCCGTGGGAGATCAAAACACTGCGACTGGCGCGACGTTAGCGCAAGCTGGGGTAGGACGTTACGTTTTGTAGGTCATGAGGGGAAACGAATCGGCAGGCTGAAACTTCTGTGGTCCGTTTCCCGTGGACATTTTCTCACCAGGGACACTCATATTCGAGGCATGCGGACCAAACCCGCGGGCCTCAGCGCCGCACTCTACAACGAATCCAGCCCCCTCCTACTCGGGCCGCGGTGAATCATCGATGCAATCATAGCGAGCGAACGGGCATGAAGGGATCTGATTGATTTCGTAAGCCTTTTGCATGAAATCAGACCCAAGCACGTTGCGAGGTTCCATGGCAGTGCCCAATCAAAAGGACCTGGCGCCCAAACGATGGGAGCGGCGGCGACGTATCCTCAGCCAGGATCAAGTGGTTCGCGTCGAGGAACTCGCCCATCAGCTCAAGGTTTCTCCGGCAACGATCCGCCGCGACCTGGACGAGCTGGAGAGTCTCGGTGAGATTCGGCGAGTGCATGGTGGAGCCATCAGCACCGGCAGCCGCCTCGAGGAGCCCCTGTTTGACGACAAAACCTCCGTGGCGGCCAGGGAGAAGCGTCGCATCGCAGAGGCGGCTTTGAAATACGTCCAGCCCAACGACACGGTTTTTCTGGACGGTGGCAGTACCGTCTTGGAGCTGGCGCGCTTGCTGAAGGACCGGTCGAATGTGACCGTTGTGACCAACTCCCTTCGCGCGGCGGTCGAACTATCCGGACGCGGACCTCGGCTTATTATGATCGGGGGCGAACTTCGCCGCCTCGGTCAAACCATGGTTGGACCGCTCACTCGGTTTACGATCCACGAATTGCACGTGGACAAAGCCTTCATGGGGACGATGGGCCTCAGTCTTGAAGGAGGCCTCACGACGACCGACCCGAGCGAGGCCTACACCAAGGAACTGGTCATGGAGCGTGCCCGTGAAGTGGTTCTGGTCGCCGACAGCAGCAAGGTCCGCAAGATTTCTTTCGTGCGTTCGGGGCGGCTCGAGAAAGTTCGCATCCTCGTCACCGACAGCCTGATGGATCGAAAATTCTCAAAAGAACTGCGCAAACGCGATGTAGAGGTTGTGCGCGCGTAACCGGAATGGTAGTCCATGGAGAGAACGGAAATGACGCCAGCTCATCTCAGCGATACGAGGCCTGATTTCACTCCCTTTGAAATCGATTGCGGCAAGATTTGCGCCTTTCGCTTCCATGGCAACCTTCAAAGCGAACTGGCGGCCGGGCGAATCGACGCCGCAACCGCAGTCGATCTCCTCGAAGACATGCTCATGGTTCGCGAGATGGAAGAGATGATCGTGAAGCTGCGCGCTGGCGCTTACGAGCCGATCGCGGGGTTCAACTACCGCGGGCCGACGCACGTTTCGATCGGGCAGGAAGGTGCTTCCGTCGGGGCTTGCAGCGCCTTGACGCTGATGGATTACATCACCAGCACGCATCGGGGGCACGGAGACAGCTTGGCTCGCGGTTGCCTTGCCCTTCGCGCCATGAGCGACGAACAATTGCGGAAGCGAATTCCTCATTCCAAGGCGGCCTCTTGCCTGGAACTACTTGAAGAAGCCCTCGAGGAACATGTCTATCGCACGGTCGCGGAGCTTTTCGGCAAGGAGGACGGACACTGCCGCGGTCGTGGAGGGAGCATACACATCGCGGACTTCGCCGTGGGCCACCTCGGCGCGAATGCCATTGTCGGAGGCAGCGTGCCGATTGCGACCGGGGCGGCCATGGGGCTGCGGTATCTGCGCACCGGAGGTGTGGTGTGTTGCTTTGCGGGTGATGGGGCCTACTGCAACGGTGTGGTTCTGGAATCCATGAATTGGGCAGCGCAGGCCCAGTTCACCAATGAGATTGCCGGAGATCACCGCGTCGGAGTTCCCATCATCTTCTTCGTTCTCAACAATCACTACGCCATGACGGGTCGCACGGACGACGAAGTGACGGGGGGGCCAGCCGAGGCTGCCGCGAGGGCCAAGGCCCATATTTTCTCGACGTGGACACCTACCGCTGCTATGGCCACTCCTTGAGCGACCCTCGAAACGAATATCGAACCCGAGAAGAAGAAGCCGCCTGGAAGGCTGTCGATCCGGTTCTCCGGCTCGAAAAGCAAATCCTGGAATGCGGGATCTTGGATGAGCGGGGGATTGCCTCTTTGCAGGCGGAGGTCCGGGAGCGCAACGCGCGTGCGGCGATTCGCGCGGCCGGCTCACCTGATCCTGACCCCGCCGAGGTCATCAAATACATGTACGCCGACACCGTGGCGGAGAAGGTTCCGCCGGCATTTCAGAAAATAGCGCTGCTTCAACCGCCGCCCGCGATCAAGCGGACCGACGGCGCCATCACCTATCGTGATGCGATCAAAGAGGCTCTGATCGAGGAGATGAAGCGCGATGCGCGGGTCATCTCTTACGGCGAAGATGTGGCGGAGTATGGCGGCGCTTTCAAACCGACCAAAGGGCTACTGGAGGTTTTCGGTCGCGACCGGATCTTCAACACTCCGATTTCCGAGGCCGCGATCTGCGGGACCGCTGTGGGTGCTGCCATGATCGGCTTGCGGCCCATCGTGGAACTCATGTACATGGATTTTCTGCTGATGGCGGGCGATCAGGTCAGCAATCAGGCGGGAAAGTGGCACTACATGTCCGGCGCGCAAGTCGAAGTGCCTTTGGTCATCCGCGCGTCAGTCGGCGGCGGAAAAGGGTATGGAGGGCAACATTCTCAGACCCTAGAATCAATAATTGCTCATATCCCGGGAATGTACGTGGTTTACCCGGCCACGCCCTACGATGCCAAAGGCATGATTAAGTCTGCCATTCGCGACAACAATCCCGTGATGTTTGTAGAGTCTCAGTTGCCCTACGGCGAAAAAGGCGTTGTGCCGGAGGAAGAATACCTTGTCCCCTTGGGGGTGGCGGACATCAAGCGCCCGGGGTGTGATATCACGCTCGTGGCCTACGGGCCGGCAGTGCATGATGCCTTGAAAGCCGCTGAGCGGCTCAAGGTCGAATCCGGCCTGAGCGCGGAAGTTGTGGACCTCCGCAGCCTTGTGCCACTCGATATCGAAACGGTGCTGAGGTCGGTCGAGAAGACTGGGCGCTGCGTAGTGATCAGCCAGGCAGTGCACCTGGGCAGCTTCACGGGCGAGGTCGCGTCGACCATTCAGCAGGAGGCCTTTGACTTTCTGGATTCGCCGGTGATCCGGGTGGGGGCCAAGAACGGCATTGCCCCGCAGTCGCACGTTTTGGAAGCGGTTTTCTACCCCCGAGTGGAAGACATCCTGGCGGCCGCCAAGGCGATTCTGTAAGGAGAAAACACGGGATGGTTCGGACCATTGTGGTGCCGAAGCTGGGGCAGACTGAAGAACAGGCTACGATTGTCCGGTGGGTTAAGAATGAGGGCGATGTGATCGCCCAGGGAGACGTCCTTTTCGAAATCGAGACGGACAAAGCTCTCCTGGAAGTGGAAAGCTTCTTCGACGGCACGCTGCTCAAGATTTCAGTGCCGGAAGGGCAGGCGGTGCCCATCCAGTCCGTGGTCGGCTTCATCGGTGATCCGGGAGACCCCATCCCGGAGATTGTGGCTCCCCCGGCGCTCCCCCAAAAGACAGAAGCAGCCCACGCGCTGGCAGAAGCGCCGCGGCAGTCCTTACCGGCGCCCGCAGGCGAACTGGCCAAGGGGCGAATGGAGAAGCCGCGGCTGCGCGGGCGTGACACTCGCTCGCGCAAAATATCAGTCCCCCCCGCCCGAGCCTGTAAAGCCGGAATTATTCAAGATCAGTCCCCGCGCAGCCAGATTGGTCAAAGAAAGCGCGGTTAATCCCACGCCCATCGCCGGGACCGGTCCCGGCGGCCGGATCGTCGAGCGGGATGTGACCGCCTACCTGGAAGCCAAAGGGTACGGTCGCCTTCGGATCACGCCCACCGCCAAGAAACTGGCGGTCAGGGAGGGAATCGATATTCTCAGTCTCCAGGCTAGAGACGATTCAGGCCGTGTCACAATGGGGGATATTGAAACGGCGATCACTGAACGGCCGAGGCCCATTACCCGGATGCGACAAGTGATCGCACAGCGGCTGACCCAAAGTTACGTCAGCACGCCGCATTTTTTTGTCACCGTGCCCGCCGACGTGACGGAACTTGACTCCTTTCGTTCGGAGCTGAAGTCCCAGGGCATGTCGTACACGATCACGGATTTCATCTTGAAGGCCGCCGCGCTCGCTCTCGCGGAATTCCCAACCGTGAGCAGCACTACGGACGGGGAGCGCACCCGGTGGCACAGCCGAATTCATCTTGGCCTGGCCGTGGCCCTGGAGCAGGGACTCGTGGTTCCTGTCATCCGCGATGCGGACAAGCAACCCTTGCGGGAATCCACGAGCGTGCCACCGAGCTGACAGCCAAGGCCCGCGCCGGCAAGCTGACACCGGCAGAGATAACGGGAAGTACGTTCACGATTTCCAACATGGGCATGCTGGACGTCGAGAACTTCACCGCCATCATCAATCCCGGTGAAAGCGCCATTCTCGCAGTGTCGAGCGTCATGAAACAGCCTGTGGTCAAAGACGACCAAGTCGCGATCCGCTCCATCATGAAGATGACGCTGTCGTCGGACCACCGGATCATCGACGGTGCTTTGGCCGCCCGATTTCTGAATGCCATCAGAAAAAACTCGAGGAGACAAGCCTGTGGAAGCGTTCGGCATAGTGGATATTGGCGCAGGACCCGGCGGGTAGGATAAGGCGAAAACAGTGGCATTAGATAAGTCTGCGACTGATCGGGGTTCAGTGATAGCCGTTTCCCGTTCGCCCATCACCACACAGCCACCACCGACGGAAAGGATGGCCCCCTACCGACGAGAGCGTGACGACCAGTACTGGTCGAGATACGTTCGCAACTTGGTCGTATCCTTGGCCAGAGCATAAAAGTCCGCGTTGAAGAACTCCGCGCCTACGAGATCCGGGCTGACAAGATCACCCAAGCCGACGGCGGCGAACTCTTCCGCAAGAACGGCCTGGCGAGCCTCCCTAAAGGGAACAGGTAGCATGGAGACTGCGGGTTGGAGTTAGGGATCTCATCCTCGGGAGGTGTTCCTGCCCAGAAGCGACATTTGTCGATCTTCGAACCATGTTCTTCAGTGACGGATTTCAACTCAACCAGGATTTTCTTCAATTCTTGAGGGTCCGAGCCGTTCAGTTCCACGGAGAACATTGTACCGCGCGGGAGCTGGGCCAGCTTCTCCTCGAGCGCGTTGATGGAATCCATTTGATATTGGTACACCGTGCCCCCGAACCTTCCATCGCCGAACGCGTTAACGCCAATGAGTGGTGTAGAGGAAAGAGTGTTGAGCATGTTGTCAACCTGGCCCCGAGCCCACTGCGATACACAAAGGGCTCTGACCCTTTGGAGCTTCTCCGGCCCCGCATACCATGACTGGGCAGTGGCCAGAGCGTTGACCAGGGCCGTCTCCAGGGCGGTCTGCAAGCCGTTAGTTAACGCGCTACCAGTCCCATTTGGAAGCTCGGCGGCGCGACCGGCCCAGGCCAGGTGCCACTTCCGCAGGCGGTCCCACAGTGGCTGCTCGGCCGAGGGCGAACCGTAGCGGCCCAGCGCAACCGCCGCACTGGCTGCGACCTCCGGGTCCGGATCGTCAAGGTCTGTGATGGCCGATTGCTCTACCTCGGGTGCGTTTCGGCGTAGGGATACCTCACCGAGCATGAGTGTGTAACAGCCTGTCGCCTTTCGCGCGGCGAGCGCCTTCTCGAGCATCTGCGCGCCGGTCACTGCGTCTGCCTTGAAGGCATAAGCAAGAAACGCCGCCTGCGCCTCGCACGGCATCTTCCCCACGCGATCCTCCTCCATCGCCAGAACGCGCGGGAAGATAGCCGTCGTCGCATAACGGCCGATCAGCTCGACGATGGTCATGTCCTCCCCGTTCGAGGCTTCCAGGTTAGCAGCCAGCGGCTCATCGAGCTCCGGAATCTCTTTGTCCGGCAGCAGATGAACAAAGCGCAGATCGAGCCGGGGGTGTTGCCGCTGCATTTCCTTCAATACAAGCGCGCGGCCTTCGGGAGGCGCGAGTTCCGCAATACGCTTGAGCACCAGGGCAACAAACTGCTCGTTCGGCCCGGGCGGAGGGTTGTTATAAAGTTGCCGCAAGACGGGAAGCATCGCGGGGCTCGCGATGTGGGGCCAACGATCTCCAAGCAATTCGAACTGGTCAGAAGCAGGAAGGTTCAGGAATTCGCCGGCCATCCGCTTTCGCAACTCAGCGAGAAGCACCTTGTCAGTCGATTGAAGAAGCGTGGGCCGACCGAGCATAGGCGAATCGAAGATCGCTTTCAGACATCGGGCGCGTGCCAGTCCGATCTTGTCGCCAAGCGCACCGAGCAGTTCCCGGACGTAGCGGTCTTCCTCCGCTTCGATCAAACTCCAGTGGGCAGCCAGAGGACCGCCCAAGCCCCAGCCCGTCTTGCCCAGGTCGCGGTCGCCCTGGGTGGGCAAGAATTCCGGATGCTCGTAGTAGGCAGAAAGGGTGGCCAAGGTGCGCAGATAGTCCGGTGAGATGGCCACGGTCGGCTCAAGAACCCCGTTCTCCATCTGCCTCACGACGAATTCGCGGTCCGGAAAGGCGAAGAGGCCATAACGAAAATCCGCCCAACACATGCCCTCGTCGGCATAGTGCTTGATCATCTCGTTTACAGCCGCACGCGTGGTGAGGAAGCGTAAGATCCTGCAGCCTTCCTCCTGGCGCTCGTTGCTGAATTTTGTTTCGACAAGTCCAAGCGCCTTCTGAAGCGTCTCCTCTTGCCAGGCCGGATCAGCCGCCACGATTGAGAACTCGACGGTATTGGAAGTGACCAGGGGGGCTCCGGACGGACGACTTCCAAAAGCCGCGAAGCCGCTCGGAACTGCGTGGGCGAGGGCAGTGAGGCGATACTTTCCTGGCTTCCCAAATTGAAACCATTCGTTGATCTCAACCGCCCTCCAAGAACTCCCTGTTTCTATGAAAGGCACGGAGCGTGGAGGCGATCCTGACCATCCGCCCACTGAAGCCAGGAAGTCCTGGAGCGGATCCACTACGCCGATCCGAGGCTCAAGACGCAGTTCGTCAATTGCCAGGCCGGGCCGGTCTTGACGCTCCGGGTACGAGCTGATGGGCGCGCCTGGTTCCGCCCCGTAGCCCAGTTCGACCGTGACTGTCTCTCCTAGCTGGAATCGGGTCTGCCCATCCTTAAATCGGATTGCGAAGGTATGCTCGGCGACGCTGGCCACGGCCTGGCCGGAATTATTGTCTCCTTGCAGCAAAACGGGCGCAGCAACAACGGGCGTGAGTGCACAGGCAAGCAACGTTGTCAGGACAAAAATCCGGCTGCAAGCTAAACGGCATGCGCGCTGGCGCCGAAAGTCAATGACCGAACACATTGCACGGAAGTCAGAGAGCTCGTCCGTCACAGGAGCACCCGCTGCCACACCAACCACGCTCGGTCTATGGCTACTTAGACACCAAACGCTTACAAAAGGTTTCCAGTGAATGTGGGATCCATGTGTCCAACTGGATGGAAGACCGCCGTGAGGCACATCAAGCACGCCCAACATTTCCGGCCGCTGCTGGCAACGGGCCATGCCAAAAGGCAGATGTTGGGAAGCATGGTGTGGCGGATCGCCGCCCTGCCGTTGCCGACCGGGTAGTGAACTAAGTAGGGTTTCACAAAACCGGTTTCTCTGGAACCGTGTCTATGAGGTGGGGGACGAAGCTTCGAACAAAGGCCAATTGGTCGGAGCAGCCGCTTCGGTGGGCGGCCAGGGCCACCAGCAGAACCGTAATGTGCTCAATGGTGCAGAGGTTGCGGGCCGAGTCCAGTCCGCGCGTCGGCAGGTCTTGCATGGCGATGGTCAGCAGACGAGAGAAGGCCCGTTCCACAGCGGTACGCTCCCGGTACAGTTGTTGGAACGCTCCTGAGCCGTAGGGAATTTGCAAGCGGATATTGGGGCTAATCCGGAGCAGGTAATTGCAACCCTTCTGCTGGAAGAATTTGGGGTGGGCAACGGGACACACCAAGAAACGTTGCTGTAGGCTATGGTCGTAGTGAAGGGGGCAAGAAAACTGGATGTAGCTGATGCCCGTACGGCGGGGTGTCATTTTGCCGCGGCGGAACATTTCAAGGTTGGCAGGACAGACGACCGCAGAGCCCTGTACGCGGAAGTCGGGATTGGCGCGGCGTCGAGGATGAGGTGCGACCACCGGTTGAGCATGCAGCTGCTCGACGGTGAACTTGAGCAGGGCGTCGGCGTCGTAAGCCGAGTCGGCACAAACAGCCTCGACCGGCAAGGCGAGACTGCCCAGCAAGGCGCGAAGTAAAGGCACCGCGAGCGGGCTTTCTTTACGGTCGGCTGGCTCGGTGCGCTCCCAGAGAGGGAGTTCGGTTTCGGTGTCGACGACCACATGATTGCGGTAGCCCCAAAAGTAGACGACTTTTCGGCCGTCGCCGCGGGCGAAGCTGGTGAGCACACCGAGACGAGCGGAGGGATCGCCTTTGGGCAAGCGCAGTTTGTTGAAACGATCGCCCACTGCGGTTTTTAAATTGTTCTCCCGGACCGGAGAGGGGATGGGGCAACTATCGAGCGCCAAGATGCGACCGGTGACGGCACGCTCTGCGAAGAGAGCATGCAGAAGCCGAATCCGGATATCTTGCAAGGACTCGTTGGGGGTGGAGCGCAGCCAGTCCGAGAAGCGCTCCACCGAGGGAATGGCGCCGAGCGGGTCCAGGTCTGTGGCCTCCAGTAAGGCGGGATTTTGGCGGAGAGCTTGAACCAGATCACTCAGAGAGGTGAGCCGGCGAAGGGCACGGTAGATCAGAGCACGGAGCAAGGCATTGCGATCGATGGGTGGCCGCCCCCCTTGCGGCGAAGGTGGTGGGCAAAGCGGTTGGAGGGTAGGCAGATGAGCGAACAAAGGTCGATAGGCTAGCGAATGGGCAGATGCTGGGCATGAAAGAGTCTTGGTTGTTCCATCCTCGCCTCTGGGTTTTGTGAAAGCTGCGTTTTCGAACGGGGTTAGCATGACCGATTTTGAGGATGGTTAGGAAGAGCAAGAGCAAACAGCAGCGGGAGTTGGCAACGATCAGAACGGGGGATTCACGAAACTCCGGCTTTCCTAACCAAGCATTTTGTGAGGGTCTCAAATGGCCCCCAATTCGGCAAGAGGTGGGCCAGGAGGGATCTAAGTGCTGACGCATCAATCATTTAGGGTGGTTAGGATTCTTGTGCTGGCGAGGCTTGTAACCGCTTTTAAGGAAAGCACTTACAGTTTAGTGAAACCCTCTGAGAAATGCGGGCTAGGGTGATCGAGGGATGGAGCTTCATAGTCCACCTCCTGTCGGCGCAAGCGGCTCAAGGCGCCGCGCGGCGATGGCCATCGCCTCGGGGGTTGCCGTGACGTACCAGTAGGTGTCGGTGACCTTGGCGTGCCCGAGGTAGGTGGACAGCACGAGAATGTTGCAATCGATATCTACACCCTCTTCGTGCCAGCGTCGCAGACGGCGACACACGAACGAATGTCGTATGTCATGGATACGCGGGGCGCGATGTCCGCCGCGGGCGCGCCAGCGAAGCTGGTGGCACACAAGCCGGAAGGCGTACTGCAGCCAGCGGGTGAGCGCAGGCTGGCCCTGATCGAAGACGAAAAAGGCGTCCGTTGCAGCGCTCGAAGGATCCTGGTCGCGCCGGCGCGCATAGCGTTGCAAGGCGTGCCTTGTGCTGGGGTGCAGGGGCACGAGGCGGGACTTGCCGAACTTGGCCTGCTGGATATGCAGTAGGCCGCGCTTGAGATCGACGTCCTGGCGCCGCAGTGAGGTGGCTTCCGAGATTCGCAGTCCCGTAGCGGACAGCAGCCCGAAGATCATTGCGCACGTGCTGGGGCACAAGCCCTTAGCGGGATACAGGTGAGCTGAGGCGGCTAGAAGCGTGCCGATCTCCTGCTCGGTATAAATGTGTGGCGTCAATCGCCGATGTCCTGGGCCAAACAGCCGCACCGACGGGATTTCGGCTTTCGGATCGAACGCCAGACAATGGCGTGCAAAGCTCCTGAGTACCTCGATGCGGCGTGCGGCGGTGAGCGCCAGAGGTAAGGAGGTGCACCCCCTTTGCTGCCAGAGGGCATGATATTTCCCCTGCCCCCCATCAGCGGCGATGAAATTCAGGGGTTCTTTCAGCTCGTAGACGCCATCTTCGACAATGACCGTTATATCTTAGGTCTTGTTGTTCTCACGCACAGCCCTCTGTGCCCGTTGCAGAGTCCTGACGGGATGGCTTGCGGTTCCCGAAGCCCGATCATCACCCTGAGGCGCAATGTAGATGGTTGTGCCTGAATCACTCGCGGCCATTGCTATGACAGGCAAAAGCGCGATGCATGCCGCCCGTGAGCTAAGAATCGGGGCGTCAGGTATCTTGGCGTCATCATCGAGGTTTCCTTTCAGGTATCACAATCGGTCGTCGATCTTAGAGGCCTCCTCTACTCGCTTCAAATCCCAGTAGACTTTGGCTTCCACTCTAGGAAATCCAGCATCCATTTCCAGGTTGCATCGAAGTTGTGCTCCACCGGTGGAGGGGGAGGAGCCGCAGTTGGAAATGCTACAGGCTTGCCACGATAGGAAGCAGCGAGTTGTTTGAACACCCTGCCTTGCTCTTTCACCCTTCCATCATTCGTAAGGAGCCCAAGACTGTATTCTAGTGAGTTGAACGCGAACTTTCGATTCACATCGTGGCTATCCCAGTAGGTGAACCAGCTTACTCCCGATTGGATGGCAGCCGTGACGGCCGTTTCCAACCATTCCGCCTGTTGCTTTTCAGGCATGGACTCAATACAAGTGTTGAACTCTCCAGCCCAAACTGGCTTCTGAGGATAGCCGGCATAAGAGCGGACCAGAGCTGCGAAGGCGACGAGCAACCGTGTACTTGGTGGGTCCATGGGACCTCCGTAGTTCAGCGCATTCGTCCAGTAGGGATAGGCGTGCACGACCGGAAAGGGGTTGGCAGCCAGAGCACGCGGAGAAAAGGTTGTCGGCTGAAACCAAGGCTTGTGATCCGTCCCGTTCACGTGGACGCCCTCCGGATAGGCAGATTTCATCAGCGCGAACATCTTCACCATCCAGGCATCGCCTACCGCTGGGTCCGCACTCCAGCATGTGTTCATCTCGTTGCCGAAGTCGAAACCGATGATGTTGTCGTGAGCCTTCATCGTGCGCGCCAGCTCTTCAATCAAGAGCTCCTGTGCCGCCCAGATTCCAGGGTCGGTGTACAGTGCAGCATCCGGCTTGTTGAAGGGCGGCAGAAAGAGCCAGCCGCTCAACTGGCCGGTAAATACAGTTACCAGGGCATCCAAACCGCGCTCTCCCATCAATGCAAGCAGTTCGCTCAATCGCTCCAGGTGCGCTACACTCACCCAGGTCAGGTTGGGCTGAAAATACGGCCATATCAGCATAATCCGCAGATGGTCCGCTCCAAGAGCCGCGATGGCATCCAGGTCCCGCTTGATCGGGTTGACATTCCACTCGTTCCAACAGAACCACCAGTTGTTCGAAGGGGTGTAATTGACGCCGATGCGATGACGGCCCACTGCATTTCGTTCACTCCTAGCTTGGCTCGGAGCCGCATCAATCGACTCGGCTGAGGTTGCACCGTTCGGAAACAGCTTGAGCTTTTTTGCCAGGGACGTGGTCATAACCGCGCTGGCACCCTTGGTTATAAAGTGACGTCTATCCATGTTTTCTCTCTCCCGATGCTCTTACGCTTGAGAAAATGGCATTACCTGATTTGCCATCAATCCCCCGAATCGACCAGTAGATGGCTGCCGTAAGGGCATTTCCAGGGTTTCTGTGCGCCTCGCCCAGACCATACAAGGTGGATATTCTCGAGGGAAGATCCACTCGGCAGTCGTGACCTGCATCGTGTGAAACCTGAACATACTTCGGCTTCTCTTGACATATCCTGGTGTCTATTCAACAGGCGACAAAAAACAAGGGTCCAGGCTTCTCCGCCACAACCATACGCCGGCATTATACGTTATGTGTTGTGGGGACAGTCTAATCATCAGCGAATCATCAGCGAATTGTTCGAGGAAAACGGGTAACACTTTTTTGTTCTGAACATTCCATCCCGCCGTTGTAAGGCGGATAATGGGGTAGCGAGTTCAGCGGGATCACCAGATAACGGGCCAGCGCCGGAACACTCTGTTGGGGGATCACCGTGAGCACCAGGGGTTCCAGCGTGAGTCGCATCGCGATCTTTAGAGGCGAGCTTCCCACCGCCTCAGCGGCGGGCGGATCTTGGGGCGGAGCGGGCGCAGACCAGAATCAGGAGGATCGTAGCGACAACAAGTTTTCGGTTTATCAGAAACCTCATGCTTTTGCTTCAGATCTGCGCGGATGTCATTCACGCTCTGTGGCTCGAAGCTCACACCGCCAGCTTCAGGATTGCGATCTCCCAAGGCTGTATCTTCAAGCTCAGGGAGCCGTCATCGTTAGGCGTGAGCGACCCCTGATTCTCCTCGATCAGGCTTGTCCTCCAGGCACTGCGAATGGCGCGCGGCAACTGAATTCGCGCGTCGGTCTGATTCCCCTCCGCTTCGTAGAACCGGAGCACCACTTGGTTGCCATCTTCGCTCTTCTTCATCGCGGTTAGGATCAGGTTTGATGGTTCGAGCCGTAAGAAGCTCTGTTGAACCGGCATAACCTCGCCGGTCTGCGCTTGCTGTTGCTCACCGACGAATGCGACGAGCGGGTAATTAAAGGCGATCGCATCGCGGTAGCGTTGTCTCCAGTCACCTTGATGCGGCATCAAGGCTGCACGATAACGATGGTCGCCTGCTTGGCTGAACCAGTATTCAGGGTTCCAAGCGAGACTCTTCCGTGTCGAGAGCAGAACGTGCTGCAAAACGGGATAGGAGACGGGGTCGGGGGTTTCGTCCCGGAACAGATGGACCGTGCAGTCCGCCGCCGCCAGGCAGCCGGTTCTTTGATAGCCGCGGGAGGATGCGTCGATCCAGTTGACGGCTTCGCGGAAGCGAAGAGGATCTTCCCCGCCGTAGATCTTGGGATCGAACTGGGTGTCAACGTCGGGAGGGAGGAGGGTGAAATCGAGTTCATCCTTGCCGATTTCTACCGTCCCGAAAGGAACTTCGTAGCTGAGACGGGTGTCCGCTAGGTTAATAGGGAAAACCACGCGCAACTCGCGATCCTTTTGTCCATCCCAGCCCAGAAGCTCGGTCTCGATATCCAGCCGGGCGAGACCGTGGTATAGATGAAAGCTCTCCCGCAACTTGAAGTTCTTAAATGCAGCCTCGCGCACGGCTGTGCTGCGAACGGCAGTGCGGGTAAAACTGCGCACGGGGAAAGGATGGTTACCAGTCCGGTCGAAATCCGCCATAGTGACGATTTCGGGATCCTCCCAGGCGACGCCTGGAGCTGTGAACTGCAGCACTTCACCGCCCTCGAACTTGTCAGTCCGTAGCACTTCCCACTTTTGTTGCTTGTCGTAAACACTCTTGAGCCCGGCTTTTCCAAGAGCAACCCGGAAGAAACTGTTCTCGATGGTGTTGCCGGCAATCGGTGTTGAGGGGGCGGCGGCGGCCTGCTCCAGGTAGTAGGTGCGGTATCCCGTCGACGGGACATCTTGCGCCAAGAATACCAATGTTACAGATGATCCCGTTAACTTAGGCGGAATTATTTCAAGGTTGATGTGGTGTCCGGCTTCGTCGCGCAGCGCCCATCCGCTCCCGCTGGCAGGTAACTTGACTTCGCATTGCACGAGATCGGTGCGCCGCCAGGAAAGGGGATTAAACACCACCACGGGAATCTGCGAAGGCGTGCTTCGTTTCACTCCTGCCGAAAGCGCGGCACCTGCATCCGAAAGTAGCTTCTGGGAAAGCTCTTTTGATTTGAAATAGGACTTGGTGTAGACCGCATCAGTTAGCAGTCCTTGGTTCCCGCCCCAGCCGTGGTCCGGCCAACAATTAGCCTGCCAGCCTTCTGCAATAGCACTAACGGGGTAATTGGCAAGACCGGCGGCCAGACCCAGACCGGTGTAGAGCCGCTCGGCCGCGAGCAGTTGATTGTGGGCGATGCGGCCCGCAAGCAAAGCCTCGCGGTTACCGGGCTCATCATAGTAAGTCCAGGCAAAGGGCCAGTCGCCCCGCAACGTGGTGATGTCGAGCGGGCGCTTGGTAAAGTTGTCCAGAAAGCCTTCCGCCGCGACAAAGGTGATTTCAGGTGGGTGAATCTGGCGTTCCGGTCGCGACTGGAAGTGATCATTCCAGGCAGTTGCGAACCTCTTCATAGCCTGGTTCTGCTCGCGTGCGTACGGCGGAAGTGCGGGTTGCGGCGGCAGGTAATCGCTTGTGTAATCGCACATGAACTGCGGGGGAAGTTGATGGGCCTGGTAGTAGGCCTGGCGCTGATCGGCGTAACGCAACCAGCCTCTGTTATCCAAAGGGTCCAGCAGACGCATTGGATCAACGTAATGCTGTGCGTAGACTAAGACCTCGGATCCGTCGGGTGCCTCCCAATTGTAGTAACCGAATGGCATCCGGCCCTGAATAACAAACTTAATGCCGGCTTTGGCGAGGATCTGCGGCATCTGCAGGGTCATTGAAGGGGGATCAGTCTTGAAGTAGAAGCGTGTATCGACGCCCGGAAAATTCTTCTTAAGCCAGAGGCGGCCTAGGTAGAACTGGCGAACCAGCTTCTCGGGACCGACGTGGACCTCCTGGCACTGAACGTAACTGCCTCCCCAGCGGAAGCGCCGCTCGCGCATGCGCTCGGCCATTTCATCCCGCAGTTCGGGATGGCGTTCCAGAAACTCCATCAGGTAAGTTGTGGATTCCATCGTGTAGACGAACTCGGGATATTGCTTGAGCAGCTTTAATGCCGGCAAAATGATGTCGGACGAACGAAAGTCCGCCGTTTTGGCCTGGGTATTGAGCCATCCGAGATCGTTATGACACGTGCAGTGAAGAGCGAACACACCGTTATCGAAGTAGGACTGGTAAGGCTCGACTCTCAAGGAGCGCTTCGGGCCCAGCGATGTGTTTCCTGCAACCAACTCGAAATCCATTGTAGTCGGCTCGAACGGCGCGGAAATCCAGACGTCCTGGAGAGTAAGCGAGCGCGCCGGGATCGGCTGCAGCGGAAAGCGCATGACCTCTTTGCCCGTCTGCGAAATGACAAGTTGTGCGTCGCGAATCTCGTTGCCGGGATTGATCAGATGCAGCGCAGCGGATTGTACCGGAATCCCCTCATGCACGTCGTACTGTTCGTAGACGTCGATCTCGAACGTGCAGCGGTGGGCATGGGGGTAAATCCGCAGCTTGCCCAGCCCTGTTTCCTTTCCGCCAGGTTTCGTCCAGACCTCATCCACGTTGAGGCGGACATACGCGGTCTCGACGGGCTTAGGCAGTGTGATGATTTCGAAATATCCGTGCTGCCCCAATTCGATGGGTATGCTCGTGTGGTCCGAGAACGAGCAGGTGAGCTTCCGCGGCGGCTCAAGCAGCGCGAGCCGTGAGTAAGTCATCGAATATACGTCTTGTCCAATAATGTCGCGCGGCAACGGCTGCGCAAGAATGGACAGCTCGCTTACCTGCCGAGGCTCGGGAAAGTCAATCTGCAGCCAGGCGCCGGTGGACTGCTGGTCAGCTTCCCAGCCGGTAAACAGATTGTCACCGCTGACGTTCTCGGCGGCATAGCCGCCGGGCGGGTCACCATAGAAGCTTGAGGCCTTGACTTTCGCTTTGAACTCGGGATCGACCCAATTGGGATTTGGAGTTCCGGTAGGTGCCTCCGCCGCCATAAGGCGTAATCCGCCGAGACCACGCCGGAAGCAGTTGCCGGCCGCGACCGAGAACGCCGCCAGACTGCTGTCCTTCAAGAAAGCCCGTCGGTCCATACGATCTCCCCCTCGCTAACTGAAAGAATTCCCATAATCAAAAGCACGTCATCCTATACCTGACACCGGAAATCGCAGGGGTAACTTTAATGGACTTCGGTGTTGGGGTGCAACTGGACAGAAATCTCGCTTAAGAGCTTCAGAGGATATCCTCCAAGCGGTCCGCTGGGTTCCTCAGGGGCCACAATTCACCGTGCTGAACCGGGTCGGGGATGGAGAACCTATAACGGCCCACCAGGTTGATGTGCTCAAACACCAAAGACCATAGCCGAGTAAGGTTCTCTTCTTTGATCCGGAAGCCTTCGCTCTACCGCGGAACTCGTGCCCTCGACTTAGCTTGCGGTATTCTCTCAGCATCGGGTGAAACCGGGACGATTAGTGAACCGCGGCAAGCGCCGGCCTCCCCTGCACACGCACGGTCACGATTTCATAAGGCTTGACGCTAAACCTGGCACCTTTCTCCGAGACCGCGAGGGATTGTTGATTCTCCTCCATCGCATTGCAGAGCCAAGCTGATTGAATGTCCAGGACCGGTGAACTTACGCTAACCGTCGTTGGTCGCCCAGCGATCTCCAGGAACCGCAGGATATAACCGTTGTGATCCTCGGCTTGCTTCCAAGTCAGTAGCACTACACCTGGGTCATCCACATTCAGGAATCCGCCCTGAACGGGATCGAGTGGCCCTGGCCGGTTTACGGACTTGTCTTGATACTTAATTTCGTCGGTTTCGAGCGGGGTCAGAGCTTCCCAGCCCATCCGTGTGAGGGCAGGGGGGTCGAGGGCAGAAGCGCTGGTGAGCACGTAGCGGAAGGTGAAGTCACCGCCTTGGCCGGCGACGTAGTTTGTGTCCCAGTAGTTGTTCATGACATAAGAGAAGATGGTCCCCTTGCGGTCGCCGAACTCTATGGGCCAGGTTCCCCGGACGATGTCGCCCAGTGCAACCAGCGGAGCATCTATAGGCACAATCGCCGCGGCAAAGCCACCTTGTTGCAGGGCCACCCACTGCTGGACCGAAAACCACTCGCGCCCGCCACCCGGCAGGATGTCCTTTGCGGCGTCGATATATCCATTCTGGATGGCATATTTGAATTGGGGATGCTCCATAGCGAAAGGAAAAGCGAAGTAGATCCCTTCTTTCGTGTATACCTTGTCCTTTCGCACGTGGTTGACGATCTCGATTCGCTTCTGGTCCTTGGGAAGAATGATCTCAGATTCGATCCGCGGAGTGTTTACGCCGGAGCTTTCCAGCCAGGCGACGTTCTCGAACGGCAGACGCACCACGGACCGGATCTTTCCGCCGCTCGCGTTGTGGGCGGTCAGCTTCGGAACCGGGGTGGCGTTACTGTAGTCGATGAGGCGGTTCGGCACCTCGTCGGCCCCCGTGATGTACACATATTGGTTGAATCGGTACGGACTGCCGCTGTCCACCAACTCACGGTTCAATTCCTTATCAAAGATGCTGCGAATCGCCCCGCTCGATGCATCCAGTTCCACACGATAGTAGCGGTTCTCAAGGATGGAAGCCCCGCTCCCGGCAGGCGCCGGAGGTTCAGATTTTGCCGCGCGTAATTGGTAGCATCTATAACCGACGGCGGGGACGTCCGACGCCAGGAAGCGGACGTGTTGGAGGGATTTGCCCGTATTGAGCACCTCAAATGGGATCACCTGGCGATTAGAAAGATCGACAATCTCCAACCCTTTGTCGAGGTCGGTCTCCACCAAGCTCGTGCGCCGCCAATTCAGAGAATTGAAAACGATGAGGGTCCCTGAACCATCCGGGACAAGATCCGCCAAAGCCGACATGGTTCGCTCCAAGACGTGGTTCACGAGCCTCCGGGCATCCGTGGCGCGCGCATCCTTCACATCCCGCTGCTTGACGCTTTCCTCGCTCTGCGGGTCGGTGATCCCCCGGTCAGCTTCCCAGGTGTGCTCAATGGAAAGCACCAGATTGCGCCAAAGCGCGTTGAGGGCGGTCTGCTCGGTTTGGAGGTGAGGATTCGCGAGCGCGCTGATGCTGGAAAATTTCTCGGCAGAAAGCGCGCGGTACTCATTCTGACGTGCCATAGCCGTGTGCAGCGCATCCGTGCCGACGCCGTCCTCCCAATAGGGGCCGCCATCGCCATGCATCACCGGCACGGCGTCGCCCATCTGCCGGGCCACATAGTCCATGGCTTCCCCTACCCCGGAAATGTGAATCTTCGGGTAGGCATAAAGCTTGTTCCATTCCGGAAAGTCGCCCATCTGATCGGGGTTCAGGTCGGTGTTTTCCCACTGTGTACCGAATACGATAACCCCATCTGATTTATAATCAGGCCGTGTATAACTCTGAAGAAAAATGGGGAGCGAATCACGAAGAGCGGGAAGCTTGGGCGGAAGCCCGAACATGATCCGTGATTGGTGATAGCTGAGCGCCGACCAGGTAAGAATCCTCTTGCCGTCAGCCCCTTCCCAATACCAGGGTGATTTCTCATTTAAGCGGCCGAGCATGATGAAGGGGCCCCGATAGCCATTGCTCGCATGAAGGAAGTACTTCAATCCTGCCGCTGCAAGAATGGAGGGGTAAGATCCCGTGTGCGAAGGCACGTCCGAGATATTGATATAAGAAATTGCCCCGCCATGTTCACGGTTGAAACGATACCCGCCATAAAGCGAGCGGATGAGGGTTTCCACGGTGGGCAGGCCCGTGAGGAGGCTGGCATATTGGGGCGGAACGATGATTCGCCCCTGGCGGACGAGTTCCAGAAACTCTGGGCGGGCCTGCTCGCTGCGGTTGGCGAGGAATTCCTCTGCGCTCCAATATCCGTCAAGGCTGAAACGGAAATCCGGCTCCCTGTGTGCAATCGCCGTGGCTTCGTCAATCGCCCGGCTTTGCACCTCGGCGACCTTGCCCTGATAGTCCGAGTAGCCGACGTCGAGATGCTCGTGCGGGATCACAAAGATGTTCCACTTTTTCCCGGGAACCAGTTTCTGTGGGAAATCACGGGAGCGCCTGTTCCACTCCACCTTGACCTCCGCCGGCAACTCCGAGGTGAACTCCGGAACCTCAAAGTCGAAGCGCTGCTCGCCGAAATCGCGGTCGTGGGCGAGCGGGGCAGTGAACTTCTGATTCCCCAACAAAAGGGTTACGCGACCGCGCTTCGGCGACTCGTTGAGGCGTATGTCAACCTCAATGACTTCCGTCTGCTTGCCATCCTTCGACTTGTAGAAAATGGTCGGGGTAACGTTCGCGGTGATTTGAGCGGGCTGGATTCGGCCTGTGGGATCCTGTTCCAGCTTAAGCGCGTCGTAGTGAATTCCGGAGTTGCCAACCACATGGCGGCCCCCTCGGAGTCGTCACTCGCATCCGGCTGGTCCGAGGCCGTGAGCACCAGTTCGTTATCACCGAGTTTCAGGTAGCTCGCGGGAAGATCGAACACGATGGTGGCCGCAGAATAACGTGGCGCAAACACGCTGCCCGAATCCCCTGCAGCGTAATTCAGCGTGGGATGTTGGTAGAACCAGCCATGGCGCCCATAAATGCTAAGGTCGAGCGCCGGGACCCGCGGAGTGTAGGCAAGGAGCGCTGCTATGAAAGTGTAGACGCCGCGCGGCGGGCTGGAAATGGAAAATTTAATCGTGAACGGGTGCGCCCGGTGGCCAGCCTTTCCATTGGATGTGCCCGGCTGAAACGCCAGCCAGTTTTTGCCTGGCTGGCTCTTGCCGATGACATACACAGGATCGTCTGCCCGGTTGCTGTAGTCCAGCGCGCCACCACGCGTGGGACTGACGTGCCTGGCAAACTCTCTTGACGATTTATCAAAGCTGCCGATCTGCCAGATGGTAGTGGAAGCCGCGCGGAGGTTTAAACCGCAGGCCAGCAGGCAGACGATTGGGAGCCATCGGGTTTGGGAGCGCATGAAACCGTCCTTTCGAGTGAAGCCCATCGAATTGTGTTGCCTTAGGACCTATAATGACGGATTGTGACCAAATCAGGCAGAAGATTTTGAATCAGCGCGCAGGGGCAAGCGCCAGTTGAGGAATGAGAACTATATTTTTCAGTTTCAATCCGCTGGCGATGATCTTACCCAAGAGCGTAAGGTAGCAGGGACAGGTATGTCCGACTTTCTTGACCACACCATGCGGCGCAGCCGCTTCAAGAGAGGCGGCACCTACCCGCTGGTTTTTTCGCTGAGATGAGCGCGCAACCTCTTGTTCTGGAATCCGCGCAGGTTGAACTCTCCCCGCGCCTGGGTCTCGATCAGGGTTTGATCTTGGGCGGAGAAGAAGTTCAAGCCCGGATAGGAGCGTTCGTTCTCCCGCACCGGCTCGGTGATCTTTTGCAGGCGGTCGATCCCGGCCGTGGGGTCGTCCAGGGTGGAGAGGAATTCTAGGTAGCGCCGGTTGGCGGCCTGCAAGACCTCCCGCAGAGCGGGCAGGCTGTAGATACTCTTTTTCATGGGCGCCCACTGGGTGGCGGTTCTCCCGTCGCGCTGTTCTACCTTGCGGTAGTGTTGGAAAAAGGAAACGTTGTTCACCGTGGTCTCAATTCTCAGGATCAGCCCGAACTTGTCATACATCTTGATCGAGACCGGTCCCATGGTGTGTTTGATGCGGGTCCCTTCGATGCGAAGGTTGAGCCGGTTGCCCATCTCCCCCCCGTTCTCGGCGGCCAGGCGCTCAGCGTTCTCCCGCAGCGTTTGCGCCCACTGGGCGTAATCAAAGACGCGAATGTGATGAGCGTAGAGATACCCCGTCATCCCTTCGGCGAAACACAGGCCGGGCAAGGTGCCTTGAATCAACATGCGGTCGTAACAGGACAGCACGCCAGTGATCTGGTCGCTCCGGCGTTCGGTCAACAGTTGTAATCCTATCCGAGATTTGACCTCCTCGGAGGGATCATAGCACCCGGCATCCCGAACCTGTTTGGTTCCCGCTACGCCGGGTTAGGAGGGAATTGACTTATTCCTTTATTCTAAGTGTGGGACGGATCGCTGCTCGATATTCAAGCCTTATTGAGAATGATATCAATGCGCGCGAAGTTTCAGGCAGGCACAATGCGACGTTAACTCGCTTGCGGAGGAATTATGCAACGAAGCACCAGCAAGTCAACGCGACACGGTAGAGCGTTCTTGGTGCGCTCCTTGGCGCTCCGTTCAGCCCTCGTTGGTCTAGCCGTGGCGAGCGCTGTGCAATTTGCCAGCGGGCAGGAAACACGGCTGAACAGGACCGTTCACCTTCCGTCGAGCAAAGTCCTTCTCAATCCCCTTCCGGGCCGCCCGCAGCAAACCAACAGTTTTCCCACCGCCATGCCGCTCAGCCCGGATGGTCGTTATCTTGCGCTGCTCAATAATGGCCGGGGGACGAAGGAGTCGGGCTATAAACAATCCATCTCCATCCTGGACTTGCAGACTAACCAACTTTCCGACTATCCCGACTCCCGCCTCCACGTAAACGCGCGACAAACGTTTTTCCTAGGGCTCGCCTTCAGCGGTGACGGCAAGCGGCTCTATGCTTTCTTCGCCTCCTTGACCGATCCTGAGGGCAAGCTCGCGGGTGATACAGGAAACGGCATCGCCGTGTATGCCTTCACGGATGGCCGCGTGACACCCATTCGAGCGGGAGAGTAGGCGCCTATCGGAAGTGTTGCAGATAGGAGAGAGGCGGCATGGTCGTGCGGGCGGTGAACTGCGTCGAATGTTACAATGGCAGGGCCGCTCGCTTTGGATCGCTTTGCGACACGCGATTGGCCTGCATATTTCCCCGCCCTGGGTGGGGGCGCAAGGGAGAGCCAAGGCTGAATTGCAGATTGCTGGCGAGGAAGAGCTGCCATGCTGGCAAGTCTTCACCTTCGCGTTCGGAATTCCGGACGGCGGAGGTGAAGATGCAAAGTGACAAAGGATGGCTGCGTAACTGCAATAGGCGCCCCTTGGGGGCCGATGAAAGATGGATGGCAGAGTGGAATCGCAAATGGATCAGACATCATCCCAGCAAGGCAAGATCCTGTATGACTGGCCAGGCGAGGGTTGTGAATTCTCACTGAAGTTCCTGGATTCCGCGCAACTGGGACCCCAGCCTTACGACATTGCGATCGTTGGAGCTGGGGTTGTCGGCTGTGCCCTTGCCTACAGGCTCTCCCAGTTCCAATTGCGAGTGCTGCTGATCGACAAGAACTTTGATGTGGGCGAAGGCTCCAGCAAGGGCAACAGCGCCATCGTACACACGGGTTTTGATGCGACGCCCGGCAGCCTGGAGTCGAAACTGGTTACCCAGGCTTCCAGGCAATGGCCGTTTCTGGCGGAGAAGCTCAAGATCCCCTATGACTCGTGCGGCGCCGTGCTGCTGGCCATTGACGATGAGCAGGAGGCGCAGCTACGCAACATCCACAAGAAGGCTCTGGTTAACGGTGTCGACGATGTCAGACTGCTCGTACCGAGCGAAGTGAGGGAACTCGAACCCAACGCTCCCGAATATGTCCGGGGCGGCCTCCTGGTACCGAGGGAATCGATCGCAGACCCCTTTGGCGCCTCCATCGCATTCGCTGAGGTCGCGCTGGCCAACGGTGTCGATCTTCTCATGGGTGCTTCAATCGTTGCGGTCGAGAACCCCAATGCCACAGTCAAAACCCTTGTGACCTCCTCGGAGAAGCGGGTCACCACGCGCATCCTTGTAAACGCAGCGGGCCTGGGGAGCCGTGCCCTCGCTGATTGCTATGCAGGCCAACCGTTCGATATCAACCCCCGCCGTGGTCAGTTCCTCATCTTCGATAAATTCAGCCGCCCCTTAATCGGACGGATTCTTTTGCCAGTGCCAACACCCCAAACCAAGGGAGTGTTGGTGATCCCGACCATTTTCGGCAACCTGATTGCCGGGCCGACAGCCGAAGATCTGCCGCTTGACTCGCCGGACGCGACTTGTACCACGAGCGACGGCCTGCAAGCGGTGTTCGAGGGAGCGGCGCGACTGTTCCCTCGTTTGAAAGGACAGCCTGTCGTCGGCACCTATGCAGGCGCCCGCTGCAATTGCGCGCAAGGGAGTTATTTGATCCGATACCACGATCACCATCCGGGAGTTCTTACCGTCACTGGCATCCGTTCGACGGGATTCACATCCTCACCCGCGCTCGCTGATTACCTGATTCAGGGTTTGGCAGACAACTGTGAGTTGAAGCTGGAAGAAAAACCAGACGCAGCCGACAGCCGACCCGAGCGCGCATGGCCTGGGTGGTGGCGCAGGCCATTTGAGAATACCGAACTGTTAAAACGACAGCAAGACTACGGTCGCATCATCTGCACTTGCGAGAATGTGTCGCGCGGGGAAGTTATCGATGCCCTGGAATCACCGCTGAAGCCGCGCACTCTGGACGCGGTCAAGCGACGGACCAGGGTGCTGATGGGAAGGTGCCAAGCGTTTGAATGCCTGGTGCCTGTAGCCGAGATTATATCGAGTCACTGCCGCATCCCGCTGGAGAGGGTTACGAAGAACGGTCCCGGGAGCGAACTGTTGAACACTTAGCTGTGGGCTTGTGGAGCATCAACGACTATGAACTCGATCGGGAAAGTCAAAGTTCTGGTGATTGGCGCCGGACCCGCGGGTGCAGGCGTCGCGATCGGCTTGGCCCGGCGTGGGATCAAGCCCGTCATCTTGATTGACCGGCACGAGAGGGTCGGGGGTGTGCCGTCGCTTTACAAAAAGAAACCAGGCGGAGTCCCCACTTTTGTGCTCTGGACCAAGGGACGGCTGGTCTTTGGCGAGCAAATGGCCGAGCGCCTTGCCGATAAACTGCGTGCTAGCGAGGTGGATGTCTGGCTCGAGACCCAGGTGATCGAAGTTTTCCCGGGGGAAAAGAAAGCGACGTTGGTGAACCCCAGCCGCGGCAGGTGCCAGGTAGCGGCTGAAGCCGTGGTGCTGGCATGCGGGGCACGGGAGAGGACGCCCGCCGAACGAGGCTGGATAAACGGCTCCCGTCCGAGCGGCCTTTTGTTCACCAAGAACATGCTGGATTTGGTGGATCAACACGAAGTCCATGTGGCCTGCACGCCGGTCATTTTGGGGTCGGATCTGATCGCTCACGCCGCCGCGGCAAAGTTGAAATCCGCGGGAGCTTCTGACGCAGTCATGGTGGATCGGTCCCCAAGGCCCGATTGCAGTCTTCCTGCCAGATTCTATTTTGGGCGCTGGGCAAAGCCTCATTATCAGGGCGGCGTCCATGCGGTGACGGTGGTGGGTGGGCGATCCGTCTCGGCTGTAACGCCGGCGAAAGGCGCCCAAGTACGGTGCGACCTGCTTGTGATCTGTGGCGACTTGGTTCCCAACACCGAGTTGGCGCTAATGGGGAATCTGCGGGTTGACCTGGCGTCGCGCCGGGTTGCAGTCGGCTCGGGTTATCAGCTTTCAGAAACTGGCTGGTTTGCGGCCGGGAATATCCTCGGTGATTATCACGGCGCGGAATGGTGTTACTTCAACGGCCGCCGTGTCGCTTGCCAAGTCGCCAGATACCTGCGCAGGGCCGAAACTCGGGATTGATGGCGTAACCAGCGCCACTCCCTCACAGCACCGCATTGAAGGGCCGCATGTATTAGTAGACGGATGGGGCAGCGGCTATTGCTCAGCCCAGGTCGGCGCCTGCCCTGGCAACCCATCGGGTCTTCAGGACAAGGAGAGCGCGGTTCCGGGCGTGACGTTTCCTCGCTTTCGGACCCACAGGACCCGCTCGAGCCTTCGTTGTGGTCGCAGCCTCATTTATGAGTCTGGTCCCTTTGGCTTGGCGCGGCGGTGGATTCCCGCACAATCAACTGTGTGGGCAACACGACCTTGTCGAACAGGCCATAGTTGGGCGCGTGCAGTCGGTCCAAGACCGCCTTGGCCGCGGCAGTCCCCAGGTCCGATTCCGGCTGTCGGACCATGGTCAGTGAAGGGGTGAGCAACGAGCACCAATTGAAATCGTCGAATCCAACCAAGGATACGTCTCGGGGACAGGCGATTCCCAGCTTCTGGATCGCGGCCACAACTCCCATCGTCATCAGGTTGTTGCACACCAGTATGGCGGTCGGTCGGTCTGGTTTGTGCAAGAGTTCCAAGCCACGCCGGTAACCCGAATCCTCCGTGTTGTTCCCCGTGCGGACCAGTCTGCGGTCCATCGGAATGCCGTGCGCACGCAATGCGCGCTTGTAACCCTTGAAGCGTTCGGCAGCGTTCAGCAGGTTCAGTGGACCGGTGACGATGGCAATCTGCCGGTGGCCGAGGTCGATGAGATGCTGGGTCGCATCATAAGCTGCCCGCACGTTGTCAACCAACAAGCAAATGCCTTTGGTCCGTAGCGGGCATCGGTCCACGAAGACCAACGGCACCTCCCGTAGGATTTCAGGGATCATGGCGACCTGCTGGTCGGTGGTAGCGCAGGTCGCCAGAATGATCCCGTCAGTGATCTTGCCTGCGAACGACACGAGGTAGTCCTGCTCTCGTTTCCAGTCTTCCCGGGAATCAGCCACAATCAGTCGGTACCCAAAGCGGGTAAGGTAGTCCTCCGCGCCCCGCACCAGGCGACTGTAAAAAGGATTCGCCAGGTCTGGAACAATCAGGCCAACGGTGCGCGATTCTCGCAGTCTCAGGCCGCGCGCGAACTGGTTGGGCTGGTAGTTGGCATCCTGAAGGGCCTCCTCCACTCGAGCTCGCATGGCTGCGCTTACGTATCGGCGTTTGTTGACCACTGCCGAAACGGTCGAAAAGGAAACACCCAACGCCTTGGCGATTTCGCGAATGGTAGTCATGTGAGGAATATGTTCTTTCTTCGCATCGTTGCGAGAGAAACATTTAACACCCGCTTAACCTGCCCGTCAAGTCCTTTTAATCGACCTGGGCTTTTGCCGGGGAGTTGGCTGGCTACGTGCGTGAGGGGGCCTATCATTGCCATAGATAGCGCCTTATCGGGCAGAACGAGGCTTGAAAAAAAGACTTGACATTGAGGCGCATTGATGGCTAAATCTCGTAACGTTGTGAGAAAATCCTTGGAGGGCGGGTCATTTATGGACCCACACAGATTGCTCGACAAATTCTGCGTGCTTCTCCCAGGTTTGCTGACGAGGAACTTCTTATTTAAGTCCGGCACGAGCAAGTTGCACGGAGATGCTTACTGGTTTGGGCGCAATGACGCCCTTGACTCCCGCGGCTTTTTTCCCTCTACGCTGCCGCTAGAAAAACTGAATGAATTTTGCGCGTCGGGCAATGGGATGCATTGACATCCAAATTGTTATGGAGGAATTGAGCTATGAAACCTTACAGCAAAGTTCTGACGATTCTCTTCGCCATGCTGGCAGGCATGAGCCTGCTGGCAACGCGACTATCTGCCCAATCAACCTTTGCCAACCTGACAGGGACGGTGCGGGACACCTCGGGAGGCGTGGTGCCGCACGCCAACGTGAGCCTGACCGAGGTTAACACCAACATCGTGCAGAACACGAGCACGGACGGCCAGGGCAACTACGAATTCCTGAATCTTCTCCCCGGCCACTACGTGGTAGCTGTCAAGCTGACGGGCTTTCAGGAGTTCAAGACCACCGTCTTTGAACTGGTGGCGCGCCAAGAGCAGCGCGCCGACGCCACGCTCACTCCGGCGGCGCAGGCCACGCAGGTGCAGGTCGTGAGTGCGGCGCCCCTTATCAACACGGAGGACGCCGCCATCAGCGACGCCACTCGAAACTTGGATTTGGTCAACGCGCCTTTCAACTTCCGGACCATCAATACCTCGCCACTGGCGGCGTTGTATATCATGCCGGAAGCCGTGAAGGGAGGGGGGGCCGATGGCCGCGCCGCCACGCCATTCGACATCCAGGGCGCCTCCGCGGCCATGAGCGACGTGACCGTCGACGGAACCTGGGATGGAAGCACCCGGCGGAATGGCGTCGACTTTAACCCTTTCCCCTCGACCGACTCTATTTCGGAACTACGGATCGATTCGGTGGGGAATGCCGCCGAATATTCCAGAGTCGCCGACGTGTTGTTCGTTACCAAGGGGGGGACGAACCAGCTTCACGGCGCAGCCTTTTACAATTACAACGGCAACTCCTTAAACGCTAATCCCAATGTGTTCTTCAACTCCACCAACGTTCAACTTCCTTCGCGGAGTGTGAACAACGATTACGGCGTGAGCGTAGGAGGGCCCATCCGGCGCAACAAGACGTTCTTCTTTGGCACTTTCGAGGGTCTGAAGGTCCATCAATATGCGGGCGTGAGCACTCAGGTGTTCCAAAGTGCCTGGCGCACAGGTGACTTCAGCTCCTTGCTCCAGGGTTCCAACCCGATTCAGTTGATGGACCCCTTCACCGGGCAGCCTTACCTTAACAATCATATTACAGAGCCCATCAACTCCGTCACCAACGCGCTATTTACCAAGTTCATTCCACCCCCGAACAGTGGGGTTGATCGCTACATCTTTAGCCAGCCCATCACCTCAGACTCGAACCAGTACGATATTCGGATTGACCAGAACATAACGGAGCGGCAGCGGCTGTTCGGCCGCTGGTCGGACAAGTATTTCACGCCGACGACCAGCACGATGCTTCCAGGTTTGGGCATTGGCAACGTTGTAAATCGGCCGAAGAACCTTGTGGTTTCTTACAATTTCGCCGTCAAGGCGAATCTGCTGAATGAATTCCGCTTCGGTTGGATGCAATCCAATCAACTCGTCAATCAGATCGGCATTGATGAGGCCACAGCGCGGGCGGACCTGGGTTTGAACCTTCCCGCCACGTCGTTTCCTCCCGGCAGCGGATTCCCCCATTTCTATTTCGGCGGAGTCGCTCAGGACATTTCCGGTTTCAATCGCGAAGACCCGGTGAAGTCGCGGAATATGGAGTGGGGCGACAACCTCACCTGGACACGCGGCCGGCACACCATGAAATTCGGAGCTGTCGTGCACCGGTTCGGGGTCAACGAACAGTCGACTTTCAATGGCGCCGACAATCTCGGACAGTACACCTTCAGCAATTTCATTCCCAGTGCGCAGAACCCGTCCGTGAATGCCGGAACCGGATACGCCGGAGCGAATTTCTACCTCGGTCTCCCCGTATATAACGAGCTCGACAGCGCCGGTCCGGATTATCAAGGCGAAGCTTACCACTACGGGTTTTTTGGACAGGACAGTTGGAAGGCCTCGCGGCGCTTGACGATAAATTTCGGGCTGCGCTGGGAGTACAACGGGCCTTTCACCGAGAAGTACGGTAACATGACGAACTTCGACCGCGCCACGGGAAATGCCATCTGCCCCAACGCGCCAGGAGCACCCGACACGTGTCAGTCCCCGGCGGCGCAACAGTTTCTGCTGTCCTTGAATGGCGCGAAGCTGCTCACTGCTTCCCAGGCCGGATGGCCCGAAACCTTACGTTGGGGGTACTATAAGGACTATAACCCGCGCTTCGGCTTCGCCTGGCTGCCCTTTGCCAATTCCACGCGGACGGTCATCCGTGGCGGCTACGGCATTTACAGCATGCAAGAACTCGGACCCGTTCTTAATTCGCTGACTGGTATCCATACCGCCGCGGAGATCGACTATAACCTCGACATAGATACGTCGGTGACCCCCCACGTCCCCGCCGCGGTGTGGCCGAACACCACCACCTCACTTCCGAGCTACGCCCCAATACCGCTTCAGGGTTTCAGTACCGCGAACGATCCCCACTTAAAGGACCCCTACACGGAGCAGTGGAGCCTGACGGTCGAGCATCAATTCACCAACACCACCAGCTTGCGGGCCACCTACACCGGCCAGCACGCAATGAAGCTGATCTACAATCCCAACCTGAATCAAATCCCGTTCAATACCGAGGGGTACGGAGCCTTGGGGCCGCCAGGAGGGCTCGCCGGGCCCAATTTCTGTAAGAACCCGGATGGCTCGCCCATGCCCGCGGGCGCCTGCCGGCCTTACGAGAGCTGGGACTACCTGAGTTCACGCGACAACGGGGGAACGCTCCAATACCAAGACTTCACCCTCCAGGTCAAGAGAAACACCCACGGCATGATGCTGTCCTCAACCTACATCCTGGCGCACGCGATGACCAATATGGAGGGCCCCGGCGGCAATGAGAACTTCACCACGGAAGCCGGCAACCGGCCCTCCAGCTGGTTCAATCTCTGGCTCGACTGGGGTCACCAAGCCGAAATCCCCACCCAACGCTGGGTGACGGACTTCGACTTGACCTCGCCCTTCGGCAAGGGCGAAGCGTGGGGGAACAAGGTTCCCTCCGCCGGCCAAGCGGTGCTGGGTGGCTGGCAGTTGTTCTCGATCATCACCCTTACCACCGGACACCACCAGTCAGGGTACACAGAGTGGAACACCGAGGGTGTTGAGTCGCCGCAAATGAACCGCCCGGACTTGGTGTCGGGTCAGGATATCAACAACGGCCCTCACACGGACGCGGACTGGTTAAACAAGGCGGCCTTCACCAGCGCCGCGTTTCACACCGGTAGCAATGTTAACTACCTGGGGCGCATGGGCAACTCGCCGGTGGGCGTCATGGTCGGCCCGGGTATGTATGACCTGGATCTCGGCCTGCGCCGGAATTTCAAGCTAAACGAGCGGTTTACTCTGGCTTTCCTCGTGCAGGCAAAGAACCTCTTCAACTATGCCGACCTCGGTGACGTAGATACCAACGTCGATGACCCGACGAACTACGGCAAGATTTTCGGCCTGCGCGGTGACGGGCCGGGTATGCGAACGATCAACCTCGGCATGCGTTTAGAATTTTAGACAGGGTTGGTCGATCAAGTCTGCAGTCTGCTGGGGCCACGCCTGGCGTGGCCCCATTTTTTCGAGCGGCGAAGTAGAATTTCCGCAACCCCTGTGTAAGCTGTGGGGTCAATGCGCGTGTGTGCATAACATGGCTCAGAACGCCGCCGCGAAGCCGCCGTCCATCAAAGGCATCGCCCGCTTGGCACGTGTCTCCCACTCGACCGTGTCTCGAACCCTTCGTAACAGCCCGCTGATCGATTGCCGGACGATCGAGAGAATTCAACGTATCGCCCAGAAATCTGGCTACAGGGTCAGCGCTGTCGCTCGCGGAATGGTGACCCAGAAGACCAAGACCGTTGGAGTGGTGGTCACGAGTATCGCCGACCCGTTTGTGGGCGAAGTGGTGAGCGGTATCGACCAAATGTAGCCTCGCGGTGGGTGAGAACGAAACTCGCACCGTTGCAGGAGGAGGCCCACATGAGCAACACACGACGGCTCACGACCGCACAAGCCATCATCACCTTTCTGAAGAACCAGCATGTGGAGCGCGATGGAAGGCAGAATCCCTTCTTCGCCGGCGCGCTGGGGATCTTCGGGCATGGGAACGTCGCGGGCATTGGACAAGCGTTGCAGCAAAACCCCGACTTCCCTTACATCCTGGTGCGTAACGAGCAATCGGCAGTGCATATGGCGGCGGGGTTCGCCAAAACCAGCAATCGCCTGCGCACCTTTGCCTGCACTTCTTCCATCGGGCCGGGAGCGACAAACATGATCACCGGGGCGGCGCTGGCAACGATTAATCGCCTCCCCGTGCTGCTGCTGCCCGGGGATATCTTCGCCCGCCGCAACGTGGCGCCGGTTTTGCAGCAACTGGAATCCCCGTCCACCCAGGATACGGGAGTCAATGACTGTTTCAAACCCGTCTCGCGTTATTGGGATCGCATTTACCGCCCCGAGCAGATCATCACCGCCCTGCCGGAGGCGATGCGCGTACTAACCTCTCCGGCGGATACCGGCGCGGTAACGCTGGCGCTGCCGCAGGATGTGCAGGCCGAGGCGTATGACTACCCGGCTGAACTTTTCGCGAAGCGCGTGTGGCTCATTCGCCGGCCCCCACCTGATCCGATTTCCTGCGGGCGGGCGGTGGAAGCCATTCGCGCCAGCCGCAAGCCACTGCTGATCGCCGGCGGCGGGGTGCTGTACAGCGAGGCCTGGCAGGCATTGGCAGATTTCGCGGCCCGGACAGGCATCCCGGTGGGCGAGACGCAAGCCGGGAAGGGTTCCCTCGCTTATGACCATCCGCAATGCGTGGGGGCGGTGGGAGCGACGGGCACGCTGGCCGCCAATCGGTTGGCGCACGGCGCCGACTTGGTGATCGGGATCGGCACGCGTTATTCCGACTTCACCACAGCCTCGATGACGGCGTTCCAGAACCCCCAGGTGCGCTTTGTGAACATCAATGTGGCGGAGTTTGATGCCTACAAAGTTTCCGCGATCCCCGTGGTGGCGGATGCGCGTTTGGCCCTGAAGGGCCTTGCCGTGGCGCTCAACGGCTTCCGTGTCAGCGCCGATTATGCCGCTCAGGTGGCCGCCCTGAGAGGGGCATGGGAAGCGGAGGTGGACCGTTTGTTTCACTTGGGTAACCAACCGCGCCCGGCGCAGAGCGAGGTGATCGGCGCCATGTGGGAAGCTTCCGGGCCGCGCGATATCCTGCTTTCAGCGGCAGGCAGCCACCCGGGCGATCTGCACAAGCTGTGGCGCACTCGGACACCCAACGGCTACCACTTGGAATACGGCTACTCCTGCATGGGTTACGAGATACCCGGCGCCATGGGGGCCAAGATGGCTGACCCCAGCCGAGAGGTATACGTGTTCCTTGGCGATGGCACGTACCTGCTGATGCCGACGGAGATTCTGACTTCGGTGCAGGAAGGCATCAAGCTCATCATCGTGCTTGTTGACAATCACGGCTTTGCCAGCATCGGCGGGCTGAGCCAATCACTGGGCAGCGGGGGATTTGGGACGCACTTCCGGCGCCGCTCCGCCGATTCCGGCCAATTGGATGGCGATGACCTGCCGGTGGATTATGTCGCGAACGCCCGCAGCCTGGGGGCGCACGCGCTCAAGGCCAACAGCCTGGCCGAACTCAAGGAGGCATTGCAGAAAGCGAAGACGCTGGACCGTACCACGGTGATCGTGGTAGAGACCGAGCGCGAGCTGCGAGTGCCGGGCTACGAGGCGTGGTGGGATGTCGCGGTGGCGGAGGTCTCAGAAAACGCGAGCGTGCGCGCGGCGCGAGCCAGTTACGAAGAAGCCCGCAAAAAACAGCGCTACCACTGGTGATAACGGCGGCCTCGTGAGGAGTAATTCGAGATGTCCAAAAGGCTGGAAAACTTCGTGGATGGTACCTGGCGCGCCTCGCGCTCAGTGGAGGCTTTAAAGGTTCTCAACCCGGCTTCCGCGCAAGTCCTGGCGGAGGTTCCCCTCTCGCCGGCAGAGGAAGTGGGTGCAGCGGCGGTGGCGGCGCAGAAGGCGTTTGAGGATTGGAGGCGCACGCCGGTCGGCGAGCGGATCCAGCCTTTGTTTCGGCTCAAGACTCTTCTTGAGGAAAACCTGAAGGACTTGGCGCGCACCGTTACCGAGGAGTGTGGGAAGACTTTTGCCGAAAGTGTCGGGGAATTGCGGCGTGCCATCGAGAACGTGGAAGTGGCCTGCGGCATCCCTTCCCTGATGCAAGGATCAAATAGTGAGGTTATCGCGGCAGGGATCGACGAGCACATGATCCGGCAGCCGCTGGGCGTGGTTGCTGCCATCACCCCTTTCAACTTTCCGGCCATGATCCCTTTCTGGTTCATGCCGAATGCCCTGGCCACCGGGAACTGCTTTATTCTGAAACCTTCCGAGCGGGTGCCGCTCAGTTCCAACCAGGCATTCCATCTGCTCGAAGCCGCCGGGTTCCCGCCGGGCGTGGTGCAACTGGTAAACGGCGGTAAGGAGACGGTCAACGGCCTGCTTGACCATCCCGCGATTCGGGCAATCAGCTTTGTGGGCTCCACCGCAACCGCACGTTACATTTACAGCCGCGCCGCGGCCAACGGCAAGCGCGCCCAGTGCCAGGGAGGAGCCAAGAACCCGGTAGTGGTCATGCCGGATGCCGATATGGAAATGACCACGCGGATTCTGGCGGATTCGGCCTTTGGTTGCGCCGGCCAGCGCTGCCTGGCGGCCTCGGTAGCCATCACCGTAGGCGGCGCCGAGAAAGTGCTGGCGGAACAGATGGCCCATGCCGCCCGCAATCGCAAGGTGGGTTACGGCCTGGATGAGGGTGTGGAGATGGGGCCGGTCATCTCGGCCGAGAGCCAGGCACGGATCGAAGCGTTGATTGCGCAAGGCGAGCGCGAAGGGGGCCGCTTGCTCGTGGATGGGCGGGGCAAGAAAGTGAAGAATTACGGGGACGGCTTCTTCGTCTTCCCGACCATCATGGAGGGCGTTCCGCCGCAGGGCGAGATCGCCCGCACGGAGATCTTCGGTCCGGTGCTGAGCTTGATGCATGCCGCTTCGATCGACGAAGCGGTCGAGATGGTTAATGCCCGCCGCTACGGCAACATGGCTTGCATCTTCACGAGCGACGGGGCCAGCGCCCGGCATTTCCGTTACGAGGTCAACGCGGGAAACGTGGGCATTAACGTGGGCGTGGCGGCGCCGATAGCGTTCTTCCCCTTCAGCGGCTGGGGAGACAGTTTCTTTGGTGACCTCCACGCCCAGGCGCGCCACGGTGTGGAGTTTTACACGCAGACCAAGGTGGTGGTCGAGCGCTGGCCCCAGCAGTGGAGCAGGAAGTTTTAGTGTCGTCTCGACGAGGTACTCAACGAACTTGAGTGACACTATATCACGCGCCGGCATCCTGCCGGCGCGTGGAGCCGGCGGGACGGCGGGGTCAGCCCGCAAGCCGGGAGGAGAGATCATGGCAGCATTGCGTGTGGGGAACGCCCCTTGTTCCTGGGGCACGCTGGAGTTTGAGGAAGCCCAAGCGGAACAGATCCCGTACGGCCGCATGCTGGACGAGTTGGCCGAAACAGGTTACACCGGGACAGAACTGGGCGACTGGGGATATATGCCCACCGACCCCGCCGCGCTCAGATCCGAACTGAGTCGACGCGGCTTGGTGATGCTGGGGGCGTTTGTGCCTGTGACTTTGAAAGACCCGGCTGCGCACGGAGCGGGTGTGGCGAGCGCGCTCAAGACCGCGCGGCTGCTGGCGGCCGTGGCCACGGACCCGAAACCCTACCTGGTGCTGGCGGACAACAATGGCTCCGTCCCCGAACGCACCCGCAACGCCGGTCGAATCACCGCTGAACTGGGCTTGAGTCCCGCGGAATGGAAAACCTTTGCCGAGGGTGCGAATAAAGTGGCCGGCGCGGTGCGCGCGGAGACAGGACTGCGTACGGTCTTTCACCATCACTGCGCTGGCTATGTCGAGACGCCGGAAGAGATCGCTTGCTTTCTGGAACTGACCGACCCGGAATTGGTGGGGCTGGTGTTTGATTGCGGGCACTACGCTTACGGGGCGGCCGCGAGCGACGTGGTCAAGGGGCTGGAACGCTTCCAGGAGCGGGTGTGGTACATCCACTTTAAGGATTGCCACCCGGAGGTGGCTGGCCGGGCGCGAGCAGAACATTGGGACTACTTCCAGGCGCTGCGACACGGCGTCTTTTGCGAATTAGGTAAGGGCTCGGTGGACTTCCCCGCGGTACTGCGCTGGCTGAAGGCCAACCGTTACGACGGGTACACGCTAGTCGAGCAGGACGTCCTGCCCGGAATGGGCACGCCGAAGGAGAGCGCGCGGCGCAACCGGGATTACCTGCGGTCGATCGAGCCAAACTACGCGTGACTTTTGACCCAGGAGGACCACAATGAGCAAACCTAAACTTCATATCGGTATCATCGGAGCCGGGAGGATCGGGGCCGTGCACGCTGAGACCCTTGCCTTCCGATTGCCCGAGGCAAAGGCGCTGATTATCGCGGACATCAACCGCCCGGCGGCAGAGGAAGTTGCCACGCGCTACGGCATCCCGCGAGTAACCGAGAGCGCTGAGGAGGTCCTCGCGGACCCCGAGATCGAGGCCGTGCTGATTTGTTCGTCGACCGATACGCACGCAGATCTGATCGTGGCGGCGGCAGGCGCGGGCAAACACATCTTCTGCGAGAAGCCGATCGACCATCGCCTGGAAAAGATCGATCGGGCCCTGGCAGCGGTGAAAAGGTTCGGGGTCCAGTTGCAGATCGGGTTCAACCGGCGGTTCGACCCCAATTTCCTAAAAGTACGTGAAATCGTCAAATCCGGCGGAATCGGAGAACCCCACGTTCTCAAGATCACCAGCCGCGACCCATCGCCTCCTCCGGAAGCCTATATACGTGCGTCCGGTGGGATCTTCCTGGACATGACCATCCACGATTTCGATATGGCCCGCTATTTGATGGGAAGCGACGTCACCGAAGTGTACGCCCGGGCGACTGTCCTGGTGGACCCGGTATTCGAGAAAGCCGGCGATTGGGATACGGCCGTTGTGACGCTGACGTTCGCAAACGGCGCTCTGGGAACGATCGACAACAGCCGAAAAGCTGTCTATGGCTACGACCAGCGCGTCGAGGTGTTTGGTTCCGAAGGTATGGTCACGGTCGCCAACAACGCTCCCGACAGTCATATCTGCCTCGACCGGACAGGTACCCACTCGTCGTTGCCACTGAACTTCTTTATGGAGCGATACACGGAATCGTATTTGAGGGAGATGCAAGCCTTCGTCGATTCGGTTCGGGAGAACAAGCCAGTCCCGGTGACCGGAAATGATTGTCTCATGGCTGTGGCGATCGGGTTGGCCGCTGCGAAATCGGTAAAAGAAAACAGGTCGGTCAAGTTAAGTGAAATCCATTAAAAGGAGTGCATCGAGATGAAAAGTCGTCTGAACGTTGGCGTCGTTGGTCTGGGGCGAATGGGCCGCGTGTATGCAACCAATCTCGCCCAATGCGTACCGAATGCGCGACTCGTGGCGGTGGCAGATACCCAAGCAGATGTTGCGGAAGCGTTTGCGAGAGAATACGACGTCCCCAAATGGTATAAGGATCACCGTGACTTGCTCAAGGACAAAGATGTAACTGCCGTGATTGTCGTGACTCCCACAAGCCAGCATGGAGCGATTGTCATCGATGCAGCGAGAAGTGGGAAGGCTATTTTTTGCGAAAAGCCGATGTCCACTTCGCTGCAAGAAGCCGAGCAAGTGCTCCAGGCAGTTGCAGCCACGGGTGTGTTTTTCCAGGCCGCGTTTCAACGACGTTTTGACGCGGGATATGTTGCGGCGAAGAAGAAGGTTGCGGCGGGGGAAATTGGCACTCCCGTGCTCTTCCAATCGACTTCGCGGGATCCCTTTCGTCCGCCGCTCGAATTCTGTGACCCTAAAGTCAGCGGCGGGATGATTGCTGACATGGGGATTCACGATTTTGATGTGGGACGGATGTTTATGGGGGATGTCAAGAGCGTGTATGCCATCGGTTGCACATTGGCGTATCCCGAGATGAAAGCGATTGGCGATATCGACAATGCAGTCATCAATATGGTCTTCGGAAGCGGAGCCTTGGGTGTCGTGCAGCTAAGCCGAAACGCTGTCTTCGGCTACGACATTCGCTGTGAAATCTGGGGGACAAAAGGGTCCATACAGATCGGTTATTTCCGGGAAACGCCGATTCTCGTCATGACCAAGGAAGGAATCACACATGACGTCGTACCATACTTCATGCAACGCTTTGAAAAGGCCTACGTTGCTCAAATCCAGGATTTTGTGGATAACGTATTACAGGGTCGGCAGCCTTCGGTCACGGGTGCGGACGGTGTCGCTGCGATGCGGGTAAGTCTGGCTGCAACCATATCTCTTAAGGAGAATCGACCGGTCGAAGTCAGCATGGCGTAGTGCCCACGCATGAAGAATCCACGGGGGTGCAGCCGGAGGACGGGAGCTTCTTTCTCATCACCACCAATAAATCGAGGGGTTGCACAAACCCAGCCCAACAACAGTTGTGTCGGCGATCACCTCATTTGTGATATTACCTCCGTGTGCCTTCTGGGTTTCTCCGTCGTTAAGAAACATCCGATCGACAACAGTATCTTCTCGACGGAAGAAGGGGCCACGTCCAAGGCAACGACATTTCGAGTCTGCGTCTGGGGATATTTGCCGAGGGCGTCAGGTGGGAACCGCGACCCTCGTGTCCGCTCTCTGCGCTGTCCCTGAGGGGCAATGTTTCTGTCGCGTCTGATCCAAACGAATTGCAAGGAGGTATGAAAGCTTGGGTTCGCTCATCACTGCGAGTTTGTCCGAACGTTCGCGCCAGCGCAAGCTCCAGACACTCGGCGTAATGTGCGGTTTCTCTGCTGCGCTGTGGCTGGCTGCGGCTGAGGCGCCGACCAAACTGGTAACCGTAGCCGTCTCTCCCTTTGTGATTTCCTTCATGATGGTTCTTGGAGCTTTCATTTCGCGCTGGAGCGTGCCGGCATTGGTCCGCGGAACTTCCGACATCGGTTCGGACTTGCGACAAGTTCCCCACCTAGTCGTCTGGGGACTTTTGGCGGGGTGTCTTTGGGCGGTGGGGAACACCCTGACCATCCTGGCGGTACGAGACATTGGCCTCAGCATTGCGTTCTCCCTGTGGAACTCCAACAGCCTGATCGGCATTCTATGGGGCATTTTACTGTTCAAGGAATTGCACCGCGCAGGTTGGGTGCGCTGGGTTGGAGTATTAGGGGGAGCCCTTGTGCTCTTCGGAGGTGCGGTGCTGTTATCTCTGGCTTCCACGTCTCAAGCCCATCACGACCATGCTGTGCGCGGTGTGGTGGCCGCGTTGGGCGCAGGCGCCGTCCTCGGGTCGATGTACATCCCTTACCGAAAAGCCTACATCACCGGCATGAACCCGCTCACATTTGTCACCATCTTCACGTTTGGGGAGATCGTGACCATGACAGTGTTGGCGGTCACTTTCACGGGTGGATTGCAGCCTTTCTGGCACGAGTTGGTCAGGAGCCGGAATGTGGCCTTCTGGCCGCTGCTCGGTGGATTCATGTGGGTGGTGGGTGATTTGTTTCAGAACTACGCCGCGAAATACGTAGGAATCAGTCGCGGTATTCCTTTGTCCAACACCAACCAGTTGTGGGGCCTGCTTTGGGCCATCCTGGTTTTTGGTGAGCTGCACGGCCTGGGGCGGGGGGTGTACGCGCAGGTGATAGGGGGATCGCTGCTTATGGCGGCGGGCGCAGTCGCGATTGCATTTTCATCCGCGACGCAGGGGGAGTACTCGAGCTGGAAAGAGGCAGCCCAGCGGGAGAGCGACCTTTACGGCATCGCGCCTTTATATGTAGCCTCGCGTATGGAGGGCAAGGAAATGAATGCCCGGAGCCAGGGACGGGGATTGGTCGATTGGCTCTTGATCGGAGGGGCCACCTCAATATTTGTTGCCTTTGCTTTGATGGCTAGCGTTCCCGCCATGGAGCTCCATTGGGGCTGGCTCGCCGCGCTCACCTCAGCTATGCTGCTGGTTTTGGTGGGGGGGGGAGTTACTCTCTGGAGGGTTACTCGGTTCACCTAGGTCCATGACCGCCGGACAGTTTTCGGATGAGGCCGTGGGCTCCCAGCAGTCGCAGCTTGCGGCCGCGGCGGGGCGAGGCGCGAAAAGCGAAGCGGCAGCGGCCCGCAAGTCGCACGATGAGCACCGCGCCGTGCGGCTGGAGGAAATTCGCGGGCACCACGGCAACCAGCAGCCTTACTTGGTTCCCGCTATGCGCCGTCAGGCATAGCAGGTTCAGCGCTCGACTTGTCTGGCCACCATCCGGCTTCTGGAGGTTCCCTTTGAGAAGATCAACCGCCAAGGCGATATTGACCGACGGCCACTTCTGGATCCCTCTATCCGTGCTCGTGCTGGGGGTGCTGCTGCTGATCTACGTCCACTGACGAGGTAACTTCTTTGGAAACAACACGTTCGATGCCCACAGCGCGTTCCCTTCACATGCTGGGGGTAGTATGCGGCTTGGCGGCGGGCGCGTGGCTGGGTGGCGCGGAAGCGCCCACCAAGCTGGTGACCTTGGGGCTCTCGCCGTTCCTGATATCGCTTTGTATGGTGAGCGGCGTGTTCGTGGCCCGCTGGACCCTTCCGGTAGTCTTGAAAGGCACTAGTTATGTCTTCCTCGACCTCAGGGAGAGAGCGCACCTGATGGTTTGGGCCATCCTCGCCGGCGCCTTGTGGGGCGTGGCCAATACCCTGACGGTTTTTGCGATTCGCGACGTGGGTTTGTCCGTCGCCTTTCCACTTTGGAACACCAATTCGTTGGTCGGTATTTTTTGGGGCTGGTTCCTGTTCCGGGAACTGCGTGGCCGCGTCTGGAAAACCACAGCCAAAGTGCTGGGCGGGGCCGGGGCCGTGGTTTTCGGCGCGACGCTGCTGGGGTTGGCTTCCGCGCACCGAGCCGGCGGGGCGCCGCACCGGCTGGTCCCGGGCATCCTGGCCGCGCTCGGCGCCGGTCTGCTGTGGGGAACGATGTACATTCCCTACCGCAAGGCCTATCTGAGCGGAATGAATCCACTCTCCTTTGTCACCGTGTTTACGGTGGGCGAACTCGCGACCACCGGCGCTCTCGCCGTGGTGTTTCTGGGCGGCATCAGGCCGGTCTTGGGGACTGTGGCGGCAGCACGTCCCGTCCTCTTCTGGCTGTTTCTCGGCGGGTTCTGCTGGGTCTTGGGTGATTTGTTTCAACAATATGCCGCCAAGTATATTGGCATTGGCCGGGGCATCCCACTTTCCAACACCAACCAGCTTTGGGGCCTGGCGTGGGCCGCACTAGTGTTTGGTGAACTTTCCAGCTTCGGAAAGCCCGCTCAGGCCCAGATCATCATGGGCTCCCTGATCATAATCGCGGGAGCTGTCGCCATCAGCAGCGCCGTGGCGCCGGAAAGCGAGCAGGCGGCAGTTCGTGAAGTGATGGCACGCGAGTGCGACCGCTACGGGCTGGATCTGGAAGTGACGGCCTCAGCCCAGTTGGGGAAGGACCCGCTGGGGATGGTTACGCACGGTCGCCGGTGGTGGGACTATTTGATCGTTGCTCTGGCTACTGATGCTTTTGTTTGGCTGGCCCGTTGCGCGACCCACCCCCCCCTCGCCATGGCCGCAACCTGGATTGCGGCGCTCGTGCTCGCCATGCTGGCTTTTCTGGTCGGATGCGGCTGGCTCCTTTGGAAATACACTCGATTTTCTTGAAGGTTGCATGACGAAGGGCGATGATTTCCGGGAGGGAGTGGCAACCGCGACGTGGCTACCAGGACCCTTCTATTCCGTGGGGAGATACCCCGGCTTTGCCTGGGGGATATTTACTTCTGGTCAGGGTTGGGTAGCATGAACTCCCGGATCTGGGCAGCCAGCTCGTGACAAGCCCCGATGAACTGGCGCAAGGTGCGCCGGGTGGGCGGAAAGTCGTCGAAGTCGTCGAGCGATAACCCGTCCTCTTCGTAGGCCCGCCGGAAGTCATCAAACTTCCGCAGCAATTCCTCCACAATTTTTGGATCGACCGGCTTGTCGATGCGCGGCACGACCTCGACGTCGCTGGCGTTATACCGGAGCTGCCATTTGTAGGGTGGGGAGATCACCACATCCCCTCCGATGAATTCGCTCCAATGCATGTGATTGCGGAAGGCCGCCGACAGGAGCCGGACCCGGTAGCCGCGCTCCCGGAAGAGGCGATAGGTCTTCTTGAATACGGCCACGCCGGCCCACTCCAGATACCCGGGATCAGTGGTGATGTTTTCCTTTTCCATTACCACCTTAAGCCAGTCATCCAGCCTGCCCACCATGATCGTGCACACCGGCCCCATGCTGGCGATGTCCAGACCCTCGCTCTCTCGCCGCCGCAAGCCTCGTTCCAGCGCTTCGGCCACGGCAATGCACTGCGGCAGGCTGAAGCAAACCGTGGCATTGATGCTCACTCCCCTGTAGGTAGCTTCCTCGATGGCGGGAATGCCCGCCCGGGTCACAGGGATTTTCACAATCATGTTCGGCGCGAGCTGGCTGAAGCGAACTGCCTGCTCAACGATGGCCTCCGAGTTCCGGTAGAAGTGCGGGTCAGTTTGGATTGAAAGCCTGCCGTTTTTCCCCCCGCTCTGATCGAAGATCGGCTTCAGAAGTGCGGCCCCCCTGGCCGACATCTCCTCTACCACCCTCCAACCGATCTCTTCCTCCGTAGCCGTAGCCATTTGCCGGATCAATTGCCGAATGCGATTCTCCCAGAGGTGCATTTCCTTCTTCAGCACCTCCGTCACAATGACCGGGTTGCAGGTGGCTCCCACCGCCCCGTGTTCGAGGGAGTAGGTCAACTCCTGAACCGATGCCGAGTCGTTCCATAGGCAGGTGGGGGTGGTCTGGGTCATCTCGTGCAAAGGGCTCTTGTAGGCTGTTCGGTCACTCATGGCTTTCTTCCAATGGTGATTTCCTTTCTAGCGTCTGGAGCAGCGGCGGGATTCATTGATTCGTGGTCTGGCAACGGGGCGCGTTCACTCCAGTTACCACAGCGCTGATGAATACATCGAGCATAGTTGTCGATCCGACAAAACCAGATTAATTCTCCAGAGCATAGTCGTAACACGCATCCCTGTCCTTCGCCGGACCGAACCACCCCGCCCGTCAGCCTCCCGCTCGTCTGGTCCCATCCTCAATGGTGCACTCATTGGGGGCTGCTAAGCGCTTAGAGCATTATGATCAATTCCTGCATCGTGTCAAGGGATTCGCAGGGTGAGGGAGGATCAGCAATTTTGTGCCGGGGGTTAGCACCCCCAGAGGGCACCTCCGACAGTCCCGGAAACCTTCGTAAGGCCCCCCTCGCACGTTTCGCCAAAGAAATCGCGGCCCGCAGGACGAGTTCTTCCCGGACTTGATTAGTACGATGGGGAGACTGTGGGGGCAGTGGGAGCAACCGCGCTCGCGAAGGGCGGCGCCTGGGGACGCTGCTTCCCGCCGCCAAGCGCTCGGGGGAACTTTCGATGCTCCTGGAATCCCCCGCCGGCTCTGCGCTGGATGAATCGTCCAAACCCACAAACCGCGGGGGCAGTAACACCTCTGCGGTGGTCACGGATGGTCTCCCGCGCTGCCCGGATGCTATACTACCTCTCCTCAAAGAGGATTCGTTCCTGTGTGGAAGCAGTCGAAGCTCCGTGAAACCTGATGGCTCGGTCGAGTAGAGGAAGAATGACACATTCGAGGAGGCCGAAACCCAACAAAGCCGCTAGTATTTATGATGTAGCCCAAGCGGCTCGGGTTTCGGTCTTTACCGTTTCCGCGGTCGTCAACAAGAAGAGTCATGTTGGCAAGAAACTTCGCGAACGTGTCGAAGCGGCCATTCAAGAGCTTCACTACCGACCCAATCTGCTGGCCCGAAGCTTGGCCAAGCAACGAACGTACACGATCGGCATGGTCGTCCCCGATATTGCCAACCCCTTTTTCCCCTCGGTCGTCCGGGGCGCGGAGGATGCTGCACAAAAGCACGGTTACAACCTGTTGCTTTGTAATAGCGACGACACCCTGGAAAAAGAGGAAAGCGCGCTGGAATTGCTGCTTTCGAAGCGAGTCGATGGGATATTGCTCACCAAGACGGCCCAGGACTTTACTCTGTCTATGCGCCGAATGATCGCCGAGGTGAACACGCCGTTTGTGCTTCTCATGCGCACCTACCCCAAGTTGACCAAAGACGCGGTGATCACTGACGACTATCGGGGCGCTTATGAGGCGGTCTGCCAATTGGCGCGAGCCGGTCATCGCCGGATCGGACTGGTGGGGGGGCCCCTCAAGGTGAGCAATGGGAAAGCCCGCTGGCAGGGGTTTCGAGATGCACTGGAGGCGAAGGGGCTCCCGTACGAACCGGAACTGGTGATGGAAGGAGACTACCGTATCGAGTCAGGCTACCGGGGCGGGCATGCGTTGCTTTCGCGGCGGCCGGATGGGGTTTACGTTGCCAACTATCTTATGACGGTGGGGTTCCTGAAGGCCGCTGATGAAATGGGATTGCAGTGCCCGGAGGATTTTGGACTCGTGAGCTTCGATGATTACCCCTGGCTTGCCTTGTTTCGCCCCCGCCTAACCACCGTGGAACTTCCCAAATACCAGGTAGGCTTCGAAGCGGCGAAATTGCTGCTGGAAAAGATCGCGACCCAGCGCAGCCAGGGCGTGGTGAGAAAGTTGATGCCCGAGCTGCGGGTTCGCGACTCCTGTGGCTTCCGGCTCCACATGGCGAAAATGCGCTCCGATGACTCTGTTTCCCCCGTGAATCCTGGGTAATGATTTCGAACCTTGTTCGAGCCTTCCACCCCATGAGCGATTCCCCACGCTCGGGCCTCCGTGGACCTCCTGACGTCTTTCCAGGCCTTGACGGCCAAGGACCGTTCGGTGGTTGGAGCCGAAAGCGCGCAACATTTCCCCAGGCAATTCCGCACCTGAGACTCCAATACCTTCATTTGAACACGCCGCACCGTTGGCTAAAGGCGGTTCGCATCTGCGGATGTCTGGGCGAGCAAAGATAAGTTGTTGACAGGCGAAAAGGTTTCCTGTATTCAATTCTAATCGGTTAGACGACTCGTGGCGCGAGCTTGGGCGCTGCCCGGGTTAGAATCAGGAGCCATTGGTCGCACAGGCTGCCGAGCTTGAGGTCGCGCTACGCAGGCCTCATCGAGATCGCAGTTCGCACCAGAAGAAACAGCTTGTGCGACGTCAGCGACAGACAACAACGCAATCCCAGGATTTCGGCAGTCACCTTCCGACGCGGAGCTTGTATGAACCAAAATGACAGCCTTGTCCACTCACGAAATCTTACTTCAGATCAGCCTGGTGAACTGCTCAGGCTCCCGCGAGAGGAAGCGGGTTGGCAGTGGATGAGCTTCTTTGTGAGGCGGTTGACGCCCGGGATGGTCTGGGAGTTTGAAACCAAGAACGAAGAAGTAATTCTCGTCCTTCTGGGGGGGCAATGCCTGGCAAACTGGGGTAAAGGTGAAGTAAGCATTGGACAGCGAAAGAACGTCTTTGATGGCTTTCCCTATGCGCTTTATCTCCCTTCAAGCACTCAAGTCATTCTCAAAGCCCAAACCATTTGCGAGCTGGCCGAGTGTAGGGTTCCCTCCGACGCCCGTCTCGAGCCCAAGCTCATCACTCCGCGGGATGTCGTCAGCAGTCTGCGGGGAGGCGAGAACACTTCACGCCAAATCGTTGAAATCATCCGGCCAGAGTTTCCGGCCGACCGCTTGATCGCTGTGGAGGTTTACACTCCGGGTGGAAACTGGTCGAGCTACCCTCCCCACAAGCACGATGTCCACAATCCCCCACAGGAAGTTGACCTCGACGAGATTTACTACTACAAAATTGACCATCCTGAAGGCTTCGCCTTTCAAAACCTTTATAATCCTCGCACCGCTCGAGATCTGACTCTGAAGGTTCGGGACGGAGATGCTGTCCTCGTCCGAGACGGGTATCATCCCGTTGTGGCCGGCCCCGGATACGACGTCTATTATTTGAACTTCCTAGCCGGGACCTCCCGAACCATGGCGGTGGTTGAAGACCCGGAACGTGTCTGGGTACGCTCAACCTGGAAGCAACCGGATGCGCGCCTACCTCTCGTGCGGGGTTAAGTTCTGGAAAATGGCCTCCAACGCCGTAGCGTCCAAAAACTCAAATGAAAGGCAGTTCCCTTGGCCCAACGATGTCCGCGTGGCGCAAGTTTCGGTTGGATCAAGGATCGCTTCTCGGTAGGGCCTCCCGGGTCCACACGCCTCACGGCTCGGTACGAGCGGCTGCAACCAGCCCAGGAACGGTCCACGCACGGCACTGGAAAGAGGGCCGACGCACCTGATGATGATCACTCCATCGGAGCTTGCTTGGTCCTCCCACAGGCTGCCTCGCGATAATAGTAGTTCAGCATTCCGCCCAGCCGCTGGCGGCACTGGATCGGTCCAGTGCTACCGACGCCTGACTCATCCTCTATGATCAGCCAGTTGCCCAGCCCCTGCTGGTTGCGCTCGCGATGGTAGTCTTCAACAAATTCGTGAAGGGCCTTCCGCAAAGAGCCTTCTCCGAACAGAATCCTGCGCTCCATGCACGATTCCTTGATGGTTCTGACAAAGCGCTCCGCGTGCGCATTCAGATTCGGCGAGCGCGGCGGCAGGTTCACCGACTGCCCCCACTGGTTCCGAGAGTTTCCAAAAACTCTGGGGTGAACAACGGATCCCGGTCGTGGATCAAGTATCGTTTGCCAACCAGGAAGCCTTCCCCAGCATCACTGAGGTTGCGTGACACCCGGCTCATCCAGAGCCCATTCACCTGCCGCGCCAGTCCGGCGATCTCCACCCGTCGGCTCGACAAGTCGATCAGGAAGAGCACCAGGAACCTCGTCAAGCCCCTCCGAGTCCAAGCCTCGATGGTGAAGAAGTCCGTTCCCAGCAGGATTGGCGCGCGATCCTGCGTGATTTTGTGGCCTCTACTACGCCCTCTGATTATCGCTGGACCCCACCCAACCGCCGTCACATCGCTTCGGGCCTGTACCTGCCCTCGGTCGAGCGCCGAGGAATGGGCGAGATCGTGATTGCCGTTGATACCTCAGGCTCGATCGGAAAGCGTGAGCTGGAACAGTTTGCAGGTGAGATCTCGGCGATTTCCGAGGAGGCGCAGCCAGAAGCCATACACGTGGTGTATTGCGATGCAGCAGTTCAGTCCGCTCAAGAGTTCAGACCTTCAGAACCGGTGCAACTCGAACCCAAAGGTGGTGGCGGCACAGATTTCCGCCCCGTTTTCGAGTGGGTGGGCAAAAATGATATCGCGCCGGTCTGCTTTATCTATCTCACCGATTTATGCTGTGATTTGTATCCGGAGGCCCCGGAATATCCGGTGCTTTGGGTAACCGATTCGCGCAGGAAGGCACCTTTCGGCGAAACAATTCGGATCAGCCTTGAATGAAGGGGTTACCCGCGCCCTTCGACAAGAGAAGTCGCCAGAACTCGCTTCTCTCACCAGATCGTGGGAAGCGCTTTTGACCGATGGATCTCGCGATCAGCCGTAAGTAGAGGTAACCCTTCGGCCAGCGCAGTAGCTCCGATAATACGGTCCGCTGGATCCTTGGGATAAGCTGCTGGAAGGCCAAGGGCGAGCACGCAGGCGCGGCCAGTGATCGGTAGGACGACGAATCGGGCTTCGACTTCCCGCAGGAAAGATTCCAGGCTGATGTCGAGATGGATACGTCCCTTGCTCACAAGAGCTGTCAACTCCAGGAGAGTGATATCGCAGATTGCTAGGCCGTCTCCGTTCTTACGCGCATTGTCGATGGCGGAGGTTGCCTTGCAGGAAAGCCGGCTTGGGTCGAACGCCAGCCAGACGACCACGTGCGTGTCGAGGAGAATCACTTGAGGTCGCCCCAGTTTTCGATCGCGGGTGAAATGACGTTGCCTGTAACCGCACCCTTGCCACGGAGGAAATTGTAAATCTCGTCCGTAGCTTTGTCGGCGGGGACGAGCTTCACCACCGGCTTGCCGTGTTTAGTGATCACAACGGTTTCTCTCTTGGCTTGAACCTCGTCCATGACCGCAAGGCATTGTGCCTTGAACGAACCTGCTGCCATTGTCTTCATTCCCGACTCCTTATCATAGTCATTATACCATGGTCATAATTGCTCCCCCTAAGAAAAGCGCCCCAGAGGCCAGGGCAGCGGACGAAGCTCGGAGCGGCAGGCTCCACGGTGCCGATGAAGTGTTGCCTCTGGATACCAGCAACGAAGCCGAATCTCGGAAGGCGGTGTCCCCGATCGGGGCATTCGAAATTGATCGAGGTTCCTATGGCAACTCAATCAGTTCACATTTTCCACCAACCAGGCCGCTTGGCGGCCGTTCCTGCGCTTCGCTGTCCCCCACCTGTGGGATCGCGTCAGCCCCTGACTCCTCCGATTTCGCGTCCCAGGAGAAGGCACGAGGGAAAGGTTCTCCAGGACAGGGAGACGCTGTTGGTTGATATGCTTCCCTTGGTAAAGCGCGTGGCTCTGAAGATTCGCAAACGCCTGCCTGCCCATGTGGAGCTGGATGACCTGTTCTCAGACGGCGTGCTGGGACTGGTCGATGGCGTCACCAAGTTTGACGCGAGCAAGCGGGTGAGGTTGGAGACCTACGCGCAGCACCGGATTCGCGGAAGTATTTTGGACGGCCTCCGTGGTGCCGATCCGGCCTCCCGCGATTTACGGCGCAAGAACCAAAGGATCCGAAAGCTCTATAACGAACTCGAGGTCAAGTTCGGTCGCTCCGTCATGGACGACGAGATGGCCGCGGTGCAGGGAATGAATCTGGCACAGTGGCACAGGGCGCTGAATGAGGTACAGAGTGCAGGATTCGACGTCAGTACGCGAACTCTTTCGGCGGGGCCGACCTCCAGGTCCGTCAGCCGACGGATTGAGCCAGCGTTTCTGGCGGGTGACGATCCCGATCCCTTTGATCTCTGCTACCGTCGCGAGCAGCGTGAGATTCTGGGTCGCGCGCTTTCCATCCTGCGGGAGCGTGAGCGGCAAATCGTCACCCTCTACTATGGGCGCGAGCTGGCGATGAAACAGATTGCCGAGCATATGAACGTGGATGAATCGCGCATTTCGCAACTCCATTCGGTGGCCTTGGTCCGATTAAAGGCGAATGTGGATTCCCTGCTTCACCCAGACCGGGCCGAAACCTCAGAAGCCGGCGGAGTCTCGTTAGCGGCCGGCGCAGGGGCCTGAGCCAGGTTCGTTGGTGCATCCTAACGGCACAGATCGCCAGTGGGCGGAGCAACCGTTGATGCAGCCCGAGTGCGTGACCAAGGGGGCATGTTGCTTGCCAAGTTTTTTTCACCGGTCGACGCCTGTGAGAACCAAGTGTAAACGCAAAGGGCAAACGGGGCGTGGCACCAGCTTTCGGCAAGCGGTCACCGAGCACGCCTACGGGCACGCTAGGCGCACACCGTGTCTGGACCAGACCAGCACCGCTGCGATGAGCGCTCCCTGCTGGAGGAGCGAAGGTCATGTAACTGATTGAGCTGGCTTATGATGGCGCCATGGTGCCATAAGGCTGATCTGAGGCGGCGTCTCTATTACCCGCATTCAAATCTGCCGAATGGGAGGTAATGGCCCCGAAGAGTGGGTTTCAGCGTGCGGTTCGGGTCCTCAATTTGCCTTTCAGCCGTGACCTTGCAGGGAGGCCTTTCCTTCCCCCTTGAACTCGCCAAGTCGTCATTACTGAGCCAGTTGCACGGACCGGGTGTTCTGCGGTCATGCTCCTTTAACACGAAGGAAATCCTGTTCTATGAATGGGCTAGGGATTCCTCGCCAAACGCCTCATCAGAGCCGCACCGAGATACACAGACCTGAAACTATCGGAACGATGCACTCTCTTGGCTGCGGTGTGGGACGCCCTGAAAGTCGGCTCTGGCGCTCACAAAGGGCGCAATAGTGCGCTGACCGCGCATTGCGCTTGGCGACCGGTGTCAGGCGCATGGCTAGCCGTGAAGGAGAGTGACATGAATATCGACAGGCGCGACGTCATGGCAGGGTTGACTGCCGCCAAGCAGGCGCCAGCGAATGCGAGCGGAAGGAGGCCAAGCTTAGGGTCTCTGCAGTCGAGGATCTCGTTGGACGCAGAAGGATCACAGCTTCGCGGGGGCTTGGTCAATGGAAATGACGAGATGAGTCGGCTGCTCACAGTTGAGGAAGTGGCCGCGCTGCTAAATGTCCCGCGGAAGTGGGTATACCGGCGGGTCGGATTGAAGCCACCGGATGGCATACCGTACCTAAAGGTCGGCAAGTACCTGCGTTTCCGGGAAAGTGACCTTTGGAATTACGTTGAAAGCTTGCGAAGGAATTCGCAGAGGCGTTATAGTGCGGAACCAGCAGCCAACTGAGAGTCCGAATCAACGCCGCAAATCAGTGCGGAGGAACAAATGATTCGGCGCTACCAGAGAGGAAGTGTAAGGAAGAAGAACGGCAACTATGTTTTGCGCTATCGGGAAGATTGCATTACGCCGAAGGGAAAGGCGGAACGGCCTCAAAGGACCGTCATCCTCGGACCCGTCTCGGCATTTCGTGGAAAGAACGAAGCCAGGAAAGCCGCCGATCAGATCATGCAAGAAGTCAATCGGGCGGCCCCCAGGCCTCAAACCAGCATAACCCTCGGCGAGTTTTGGGCGGAGCACTTCAAGCCCAACCTCGTCGAAAAGATGAAACCGAACACTCGCGATATGTACCAACTCTTATGGAAGAACCATATCGCACCTACTTTCGAACGAGAAAGGATGCGGGACATCACTGGACTCCACATCGACCGGCTTCTCAGCAACAAGTATAAAGAAGGTTACGCATCTCAAACTGTCCTGCACCTTCGATCCGTGTTAAGCAAGATGTTCAAAACAGCTATTAAGTGGCGCTGGCTGGTCGATAATCCGGCCAGGGAGATCGAAGCACCTCCGACAAGGGTTAAACGCCAGCAGCGGGCTTTGTCGGCGGAAGAAGTTAGTCTCTTGTTCGAACACCTCAAGGATCCCGCCCGGGTCATCGTGATGATTGGCGTCATGATCGGCTTGCGGAGCGGTGAAATCCTGGGGCTTCAAGTAGAGGACTTGGATTGCGGTACTCTCCACGTCCGTCGTTCGTGATGCCGGGGACAGGCGGGAGGGACCAAGAACGGAAAGGATCGAGAGCTTCCGGTTCCATCATTCTTAGGCGAGGCGTTGCGCGATTATTGTGCGCAGCACCCGACCACTGGCTGGCTGTTTACCGGCGAGTCCAGTAAGCCGCTAAGCGACCGCAACCTGATTCAGCGCCACGTCTACCCGGTTGCCCAGCGCTTGGGCATCCCTCATTATCTCTTGGCACTCGCTCAGGCACACGTTCTCGACGCTCGGAGGAAACGAGGGGAGTATCCCGACGTTAATCATGAAGCAACTGCTTGGGCATTCAAGGCTAAGTACCACCGACCGATACATGCACGAACTCGCAGGTCCAATGCGGGAGGCGGTGCAAAAGATCGAAAAACTGATTCTCTTGCCGCACAAAAGGCAAGTGGAGAATGAGATTCGTAATTCAGATGTGGCCCAATGTGGCCCACCGCTCGGTAGGTCTTGAGGCTAACTTATTGAAAAGTTTGCTGGACCTGGGGAGGTTCGAACTCCCGACCTCATGACTTGCACTCATGAGGTCAAAGCTTCCCCTGTAGGGGGGGGATTTTCCTGAATTAAGCCATTCAGAATCAATGGGATAGATGGTGGACCTGGGGAGGTTCGAACTCCCGACCTCATGACTGCCAGTCATGCGCGCTCCCAACTGCGCCACAGGCCCTTCAGTCTGACACACAATTTGTATCATGGCGGGGAGCGGCTGTCAATGCAGGGAAGAACCAGCCAAGCATTTTTGGAATCCTCGGTGCGGGCTTAGGACTCGAGAACTGAATGTGAAGGGTAGAGCGGTGTGATCCAGGGTGGTGGAACTTCGCGTCTTGATGCTGGCCAGATTGTTTGACACGGTCTTGGAGAGAACTGTTTGATAAGCATCGAGTATTTCTGGAACAAACCTCCGCTCCCTGGTGTCAATAGGAATGGCAAGGAAGGCAAGCGCGGTCTTGCAGTTGGAGCGGGGAAGTGGTATCGTATGGGCGTAATGGACACCGTGCGAACCGTCGTGATGGCGCTTGAGCGGGGGCTTCCCGCAATCAATGATGAGACGCCCTTGGTCGCGGAGTTGCAGGCAGGCTCCGAAGAGGCTTTCAATTACTTGCTGGCAGTTTACCAGAACCCGGTCTTCAACCTCGTCTCGCACATTGTCGACAACCAAGCTGAGGCGGCGGACGTTTTGCAGGATGTGTTCATCAAGGTCTTCAAAGGAATTCGGCAATTTCACGGTGACAGCAGTCTGAAGACCTGGATTTACAGGATAGCCGTCCATGAGGCTTCAAACCACCGGCGCGGTTGGATGCGGCGTCATTGGCACGAACCCCTATCCATCGACGACACGGGTGCGGAAGTTGCTTTGTCGGCGGCAGAAGCGCGGGCCAGCTCTGAAACTCCCTATCGGCTCCTCGAGCAGGCGGAGCGGCAAGAACTGTTGAGGCGGGCGCTGGCCAGCCTAGCGCAACCTTATCGAACCGTAGTGGTTTTGCGGGAAATTGAGGGGTTGGCCTACGAGGAGATTGCGCAAGTGACGGGGATGGCGGAGGGAACGGTGAAATCCCGTCTGAGGCGGGGCCGGGAATTGCTTCGCAGGAAACTCGTGAGTTGTTTTGGCAAAGCCCATGTTTGAAGGATGCGTTGAAATTCGAAATCACTATTCGGATTACCTGGATGGTCTCTGTGCGCCCCAGGTACTGAAATCTATCCGGTTTCACCTGAACTACTGCGGGTCCTGCCGGCGTGAGCTGGAAGTGTGGGAGAGCATGCGGGCGGAGCTGCGCGGGATGCCGCGTTGTCAAGTTCCTCCTGAACTGGCCTTGCGATTACGGGTTGCGGTCTCCCAGGGCCTGCACAGGAATTTGCTCGATCGGCTGCGGGTGTGGATGGATAATGCCCTTCAGCCGATGCTCTTGCCAGCCTCGGGCGGGGTACTGGCGGCGGTCGTTTTCTTTTGCCTGATCATGGGTTCAGTGGTGGTCCCGGCTACGACTACTCCGGACGTGCCCCTGGCTTTTGTGACCCCGCCCCGCGTACTCGAGTTGGCGCCCTTTGACTTCAATACCGGCGACGCGCCGGTGGTGGTGTTCGCCCGCATCGACGCGGGTGGCCGCGCAATGGGGTATCGCGTATTATCCGGCGGGACCTCCCCGGAGCTCATCCACCAACTTGACCGGGTTATTTACTTCAGTAATTTCCAGCCCGCGACTTGGTTTGGCAAGCCCACGGATGGCCAAGTAGTCCTCTCCTTGCGGCGGATCACAGTCCGAGGCTAGTGTGTTTGGTGGCGATTATTTTGGAGGCGGTCCCTTCAATTTCCCCGTATCCCGTCGTCAGGTGTGATTGGTTCTCTTTTGCCTCACTCAGGCTGAGGCCCCACCAGTGTCTCTGTCTGGGGATAGGTGTGCTCGCCCTGCTGCTAGCCGCACCTTCGGCCCCTGCTCAGCAACAGGAGGGCAACGTCATTCTGGAGTCGAGCGAGCAAGTTTTTTGCGTCATGGCGGCGCTCAACGCCGGCGGATATGACACCGGTCTTGGCTATGCGACGGGGGACAATACGCGCGAGGAAGCGAGGGAGTATCTGGCGCAAGCCCAGGCACCGGTGGCGAAAAGGCTGGAGAACTTTTACGCGCAGCACCGCGTGGAGGGCGACCCTGGCGCGGACCTTGGTCAATACGTTTCCTTGGCCCTTCTGCTGGGGCCGCCTCCGGACTTCAAATTGGTGGTTCCTCAGACGGACCTTCCCCCGGATGCCAGGGCCGTGTCCGGACTCGTTCCGCTCTTAAAAACCTTTTACCAACAAGCAAAACTCCATGAGCTCTGGTCTCGATTGCAGGCGCGCTACCAGGCAGCGGAGGTTCGATACTCCGCTGCCGCGCGCCAGGCCATTTTCATGACGGATGTGTACTTCCGCCTTCCTGTGGGCGGCTATCTGGGGCGGACCTTCCGGATCGACCTCGACCTGTTAGGGGCGCCGGAGCAGGTGCAGGCGCGGATTTACGGAATGGATTACTATCTGGTGGTTACGGCCTCCAGGCGATCGAAGATAGACGAAATCCGTCACCAGTACCTGCACTTTCTCCTGGATCCTCTCGCCGCCAAATACACCCCAGAGATCAATGAAAAGGCCCGGCTGCGCGGAATCGCCTACCACGCGCCTGCTCTGGCCTCTTCTTTCAAGGAGGATTTTCCACTGCTGGTCACACAATGCCTGATCGGGGCTGCGGAATTGCGCCTCGACAAGCGCAGCCAGGCGGAAGCCGAGAAAAGTCTGCAGGAGATGACGGCGTCTGGTCTGATCCTGGTCCGTTACTTCTACGAGTCTCTGGCGGTCTTTGAGAAGCAAGAGGCCTCAATGACCGTCTTTTACGCACAAATGATCCATGGGATTAACCCGGTTGAAGAGGAGCGGAGGCTTGCCAAGGTTGCGTTTGCCCCCGCGCCCACTCCTCCAGTCCAGGCAGCCGCGCCCGCTGCAAAGACAGAGGCAGAGCGCTTGCTCGATCAAGGCGACAACCTTTTTTACCGAGGTCGATACAGCGACGCGAAGTTGGCTTACCAGGAGGTGCTCGAGAAAACGGATCCCAAGAGCGAGCGTGCCCTCTTCGGGTTGGCCGTCGTAGCGAGCAACATGCGCAAGCCGGATCTGGCCGAAGAATATTTCCAGAAAACCCTGGAAACGGCCCGCGATCTCCGTCTCGTGACGTGGTCGCACATTTATCTAGGCCGGCTGTACGACCTGCGGGGAAAGCGCAATGACGCGCTGGCCCAATACCGCGCGGCGTCGTTAACTGCCGCCGCCTATCCTATGGCCTTGCGGGCCGTACAGGCCGGCGAGGCACAACAGTTCGGCTCCAAGGAAGAAACTCATAAGTGAGAAGAGCTGTGTTACGTTGATTGACACCTGGGCGTCGTTCTTGTACGCTCAGCGCAACGGATCTGATGTGGAATCGCACAAGATGAATTTTGAGAATCGAGAGCCATTATGAGAATCAGACGAATCCTTTGGGGATGGGTAGCATTCGCTTTTGCCAGTCTTCTATACGCGCAAATGAGGGGGCAGGCGCCGACCCCGCCGCCACCACCCCAGACCCAGATCCAGTCACAGACACCTGAAATGACCAAGGCCCAGACCGGGGAAAAGGGAAAGAGCCAAGCGCAGGGGCCTGCTGGGATGACCGAGAAGGAAGTGACGAAGGAAATCAAGAGTGCTCCTGCGGAAACAGTGATCAAAGATGTGAAGGAGCGCGGAGTGAATTTTGACATGACGCCGGAAATCGAGAAAAAGCTCCGCAAGGCGACGGCTACAGACGAGGTGGTGGAGGCCGTCCGACGTGCGGGGCCGAAGGTCCGTGCGCAAATGGCAAAGATGTTTATGGGACCAGGCCAGGCCGGGACTTTGGATGTCCCTAAAGAGCAAGTTCAGGCGTTCGAAGCAATCAAGGGCGAGTTGGACCCTGATAAGGCCATTGCGCTTGTCGGAGACTTCGTCAGAAAGTATCCCGAAAGCATCTTACTCAGCTATGTTTACTCTTACGGCGCAAATGGTTATCAACAAAAGGGTGATGCGGACAAAGTCGTCGAGTACACTGAAAAAGGCTTGAAGTTGAAACCTGATAACCTCATGTGCTTGATTCTGAGCCTTGGGATGTTGCCCCAGCCACAGTACCTCAACAACCACGAGGCCGACCGAGACAAGATTCTTCAGGAAGCAGAGAGCGAGGCCAGTCGCGCGCTGCAGCTTATTTCGCAGATTCCGAAGCAACCCAATGAGGCCGATGCGGATCATCAGAAGGGCTTGGACCGGATTGCCTCTCCCGTTCACGCAGCTCTCGGCATGGTCCACCTTGACTTGGCGTCCGAGGCCCTGGCTGGCCCGGATAAAGATGAGCTGGGGAAGGCTGAGCAGGAATTCAAGACCGCCCTGACCACCGACCGTCCCGATCCCGGTGATTACTACCGTTTGGGGGAGGTTTACAAGTTGGAGGGCAAGTTGGACGATGCCATTGGAGCTTTCACGAAAGCCAGCGAAATTGGCCAGGGTACCATGATTAAGGCTTACGCCGATCGGCAGATCGAGGAAATGAAAAGGAGGAAGGCCCAGGGTTCGGCGGCCCCAAAACCTTAGCATGTGGCTGCAGCCTCCCGGAACCCTGAATGGCGCGGGGGATTCGCTGGGTCGGGGAGTCGGCGGGAGATCACGGACTCGCCAATGCCCTCACCATCGTGTAGCGCCTTGAAGGCATGACTGAGAATCCTTTTCATCGCTTGCAAGACCTAATCGGCTACCGGTTCCAGAATCCCCAGCTTCTCTTGGAAGCACTCACTCACTCTTCCTACGCGCAAGAAACTCCCGGGCGTTGTCGAGACAACGAGCAACTTGAATTCCTGGGCGATGCGGTCTTGAATTTCCTGGTGAGTGTTGCATTGGTAAACGCTTTTCCTGAGTGGGAAGAGGGAAAACTGACTCGGGCGCGGTCGCGCTTGGTGGCGGCGGCGCATCTCAGTCGGGTCGGGGCGCGGCTGGAACTCGGAACCTATCTGCGGCTTGGGCGGGGGGAAGAGAAGACTGGCGGGCGTAACAAGTCTGCGCTCTTTGTGAACGCTTTGGAAGCGCTCGTGGCCGCGCTCTTCCGAGACGGCGGACTGGAGGCCGTGGAGGGGTTCGTCGCACGCTTTATTCTTCCGGCGGATTTGGCCGCGTCCGGGGATGAGTTGTTTTCGGTCGATTATAAATCTGCGCTTCAGGAACATCTTCAGGCGTTTCGCAAGTCGCCGGCAGAGTACCAGGTTGTGGAGGAGACGGGGCCCGAGCACCAAAAGACCTTCACCGTGGAAGTGCTGGCGAGTGAGAACGTGGTGGCGCGTGGGCGAGGGACGAGCAAGAAGGCTGCCGAACAGGAAGCTGCACGAATCGTACTCGAACGCCTGCGCGAGAAGTCTGTAGGAAATGGCTGAACCTTATAAGAAATCTTCGACGCGCGACACCTTTGAATCTCTGGTGGTCACGGTCATCCTGGCCATCTTCGGAACCACCTTCGTCATTCAAGCTTTCAAGATCCCCACCGGCTCGATGGAGAACACCCTGTTGATCGGCGACCACCTGCTGGTTAACAAGTTTGCCTTCGCTTACCATTCCGGTGTGCTTGCTCGCTTTCTGCCCTATCGGGACGTTCACCGCGACGACATCCTTGTGTTTAAGTTCCCGGGACCAGCGGAAGAGCAATCTGAGCCCGGCGAACACTTCGTGAAGCGTGTCATCGGTTTGCCAGGTGACCGGGTCCGAATCTTCCATCGGCAGGTGTATGTGAACGGCCAACCCCTCTCCGAGCCTTTCGTTTACCACGCCTTTCCGGATATGCTGCGGTCGGGAGATGATTTCCCACCTCCTGACTCGGAGTATTTTCACGGCGCGGCGGCGCTCTGGAGCGCCGAAATGGCCAGTTATGTCAAGGAGGGAGAGCTCGTGGTTCCTGCGGGGAAGTACTTCGTCATGGGAGATAATCGCGAGCAGAGTTGGGACAGCCGGTTTTGGGGGTTCGTCCCACGCGAGTTGATCTCAGGCCGCCCCCTGCTGATTTACTGGTCGTACGAGACTCCTCGTGACGAGTACATGCGCACTTCATGGAGCGACAGGATCTCTCAGACCTTTAGTTTGCTGATTCACTTCCCCACCAAGACGCGCTGGCGGCGCACCTTGATGATTGCACGCTGATGAGCCCACGGGTCCACCGACGCGGTCGCATCGCCTTGCTGGCCCTTCTCCTGAGCGGGGTCGCCGTGTGGCTCATTCCCTCTTATTTCAGCGCAGAACGCTACCGCCGCCGTCTGGAGGCGGGGCTGGAGCGTGCCCTGCACCGGCAGGTCACTTTCGGTGAGGTGTCTGTTCGTGTGCTGCCGCGGCCGGGCTTCGTCATTGAAAACGCCGTTATTCAGGAGGACCCCGCTTTCGGGTCCGAGCCCTTCACCCGCGTTGATCGTATCGAGTGCGACATCCGCTGGCAAACTTTGCTGGGCTCGCGACTGGATTTCTCTCATTTTCGACTTCAACATCCGAATATTAACCTGGTCCGAGAGGTCGGAGGAGGCTGGAACGTTGAACGACTTCTCCTCCTAAGCCCGGCGCCTTCCGGCGCGCCGGGGGCGGTATCATCTTCCCCACAAGTGACGACCGGTCCACTGGATTTGGAAGTGGAAGACGGTCGCGTCAACTTCAAGTTGGGAGAAAACAAGAAGCCCTTCGCAATTACCGATTTGCGCGCGCAACTGAGTTTTGATCCGGCCAATCATCATTTGCGATTCCGGCTGGTGGGTTCCCCTATCCGCACTGACCGCTCTTTGCCCACCCCCGGGGCCGTGGAAGTGACTGGAGAGTGGACTCCCGAGAGAGATTTGCGCGGACCACTGAATGCTGTGGTCCGCACGCGGGACGCACTGGTGTATGACTGGGCGCCCCTGGTGACTGGCCGTAATGCGGGATTGTACGGCGTCCTGGATGCCGAGCTGCGCGTCACAGGGTCGATTCGAACCCTGAATCTCGAAGGCCGTGGCCGGCTCAGTGAGCTGCATCGCTGGGAACAGATTCCACCTTCTGATCCCATGCCGTGGACAATAACCTTCCGGGGGCAACTTGATCGGGATCGGGGCCGCCTTCTGCTGGAAACTACGGAAGCGTCGTTCGCAGATTCTCATGTTCACATTTCCGGAACCATCGATCACCTCTCGAGCTCCCCAGAGGTGGATTTGGTCCTTGCACTCGAGCGTTCCCGCTTGGAGGACCTGGCGGCTCTGGCCGGGAGGCTTTGGACACTCAATGGAGGCTTTGGAATCCGAGGACGCGTCGACGGAATGCTGGCCATCCAAGGACCGTGGGCAGAGCGACGCTACGGAGGGTTTGTGGGGGCGCGCGGTGTCGTGCTCAGCACCCGCTCGGCAACTTTCCCGGTTTCCGAAGTCGCGGTGCGAATCGATAACCGCGGGGCACGGCTCGCCCCTGTACGTATTACTCTTGCGCCACGTGTGGCCCTAGAAGCCGAAGGTTCACTCGAGCGAGGGACGGAGCCTCTCCGTTACGAATTGACCCTTTCCAGCAAAGCGGCGCCGCTCCGCGATGTCCTGAACTTCGGCCGCGCGCTCGGTCTGCCGGCCCTCCAGGGATGGGACGCCGAGGGTTCAGGTACCGCCTCGTTCCGTCTAACGGGTTCACTCCCCATGCCCTATCGGCCCGTCCTGAAAGGCCGAGCCGAGCTGCGAGCTGCCCGCTTGATGATTCCTGGTTTCACTGAGCCCATTAATATCCCTCGGGCGAGCGTCCAGGTTAATGGCGATGAAATCGTGGTTGACCGCCTGCAGGCTGTCCTTGGGACCAGTGTCTTTTCCGGGCGGCTCGAACACCAAGGCGACCGGCAAAGCCCCTGGACTTTCGACCTGCATGGTGACAATCTTGACCTTGGGCAGGGGGCCTTGTGGTTTGCGGCGCTTGGACGCCGCAAACCCGTACCGCTATTCCAGCGATTACCCGGTCTCGGTTCAGTTGCCGCTGAGCGTGAGGCAGCCGCCAAATTATTTGCTTCCTTAAACGCCCGCGGGCGATTCTCGGCTTCTAAGGTCACCTACCGGGGAATCACGCTGGACAACCTCCAAACCAATGTGGAGGTCGTTGGCCGGGTGGTTCGACTCCCCAACGCGGTTTTCCGAGTTGGGGGTGGGCAGGGCCGTTTAATCGGGCGCATGGACCTAACGGGTAGCCCCGCTCACCTCGCCGCGGATCTTTTGTTGTCCGGCGTTGGAGTTCAGACCATTGTGACTCATCTGCCTCCCGTGCTTCGCGGAGCGCATGGGTCACTGTCCATAAGCGGGCACTTCGAGACGACAGGGTTGAGTCAGGAAGAAATGAGCGAGAACCTGGAGGGACGTGTTACGGTCGTCGCCAGTGATCTCTCCTTGGTTGGTTTTGACCCTGTCGGAGCATTTGTACGCCTTGCCGGCGAGGGGACTCTGGAGCCGCTTCGAGGTCCGGTTGGGCTTCGTCCGCTAACGCTGAATCTTCAGGTTCACGACCGCCGCGTAGTCTTGAAGAAAACCACATTGGAATTCTCGGGCGCCAGATTAAGCCTGTCCGGCGCCCAGGCCTTCGAGGGGCCGGCGAATTTGCACGTCGCCGCTGACCTGCGACGTCTTCGACGCCGATGGCTAACCCGGGTCGATGAGGTTGATACCGAGGCATCGCCTCGCGAATTTGATTTTTCTGGGCCGCTGGACAAGCTGGCGCCGATTTCTCATACGGAGGTCTCACGGGCCATGGAATGACGTCCGCTAGTGACAAGTGACGAGTGACAAGTGACGAGCCGAAGAAAGGTTTTTGGGTGTCAGTGGGACGCCGGCGGGAGGGTTACGAGAACTGACTCCTGGCCCCCTTCCGCTGACTTGCCGATGCTTTTTCGACGCTCGTCACTCGTCACTTGTCACTCGTCACTGAGTTTACAATGCCTCGTCGCTACAAATCGTATGCGGCTGAAACGGGGATCGCGTACCGGTATTTCTTCGAGTCGCGACGAAGCATCGTCCGCCCCGCCGGACTTGGGCCGGGCAGCGACTACATCTTTGTGACCACAGCGGACCAAGGGCCGCCCTTCGCCTTGCGCGTTTTCGTTTCACAAAGGGCCATCGCTGCCTGGCGCGCTGCCCACCGCCGGGAACTCGACTCCAGCGAGCAATACGCCGCGGCGAAGATGAGGCTTTTCCGCGCCTTTGACGAGCTTGAGAACCTTCGGGAAGAGAGCTTCAATCTTGTGGTCGACGAAACAAACGTGGAGGAACTGCTCGAGGCTCTGGATGGGGCGTAGCGGATTCTTGTGGGGTGCTGGGTAATCCATCATACCTCAGCTATTTCGCGGCAGAAGTTTTGGATAGCGAGAGCGTGACCTTTTTTACGTTGTCTTCGGGGATGCGGTCGATCAGGAGGAGGAACGGATCGACGCCGGCTTGGTCCGGCAGCTCGGGCGTGGTGAAGGTGTAGGTGGAGCGCGTTTGCGCGATATGAACCCGGTCGCGGTAAAGTGTGCGGCCGTACTTGCGGCCTTTCTCAGGCTTGGCGAAGGCGCCAATGTCGATCCAATCGTTGACGGGGACCTCGGTTTCATTGCCCTTGGCGTCTGCCTTGAACTTGTGGGTTTCGATGTTGATAGTGACGTCGTATTGGCCATCCGGTCGCCGGCGCGCGGTGGCGTCGAGGGCGCGGTTGGAGAACAAGGTGATGTCCTCGAACAGATCCTTGATCAGATACTGGTATTGCGGCGGCGTTTGTTCGCTCAGCGCGTCCACCAACGCCCAGGAAGTCGGATAGGGCGGCGCGTTGTAGGCGTATTGCCGGATCAGCTTGCGCAGCGCGGCATTCACCTTGTCCTCGCCGATCATTTCCCTGAGGTAATAGAGCACTACGCTGGCTTTGCGATAATGAATGTAGCCTTGTTGAGCTTCAACGGTGAGCAGCGGACGCTCCTTCAGCCGCTCACGGCCGCGCGAGCGGAGGTAGCTGTCCATCTCGTAGCGGAGGAATTTCCGCATGATGTCGCGGCCGTATTCCTTTTCCATCACCATCAGCGCCGAATATTGGGCCAGCGATTCCGAGAGCAGGGTGGCGCCCTGCATATTGGCGCCCACCACTTGGTGGGCCCACCACTGGTGAGCCATCTCGTGCGCCACGACATAGAAGACCATATCGATGTCGTCGGGATGGTTCAGATTGGCGATGAACCCGATGGACTCGGAATAAGGCATGGTACCGGCAAAGGCCTGAGCGAAGCTCGCCACGCGCGGAAACTCGATGACGCGCGCTTCCTTGTGGTAATAGGGGCCGAAGTTTTGCGTGTAGTATTCGAGCGATTTTTTGAGGGAGTTCATCATGCGCGGCACGTTCCAGGGATGGTCGCGATCGTAGTAGACCTCCAGCTTGATGCCTTTCCATTCCTCGCGTAGAACCTGGTAGCGGGCTGACATGAAGGAACAGAAGTAAAGGGAGGGGTGATCGACCTTGTACTCGAAATAGCGCCGGCCGTTCTGCTGCCACTCCCGCAGCAGTGAGCCGGGCGCGATGGCGATCTGGTCCGGCGAGGTGCTGATCACCGTGTCCACGTCCACCCAGTCCGCGTGCCCGGACAAGTAGCTGTCGCGGCAGTCGTCAGTGCAGCGGCGCTCGAGGGCTGGCATCAACTGCTGCTCTCCGAGCCCGTACTTGCGGCGGTCGTTGGGATCGGTCAGCTCGCGCTCGGGGTCGTAGCCGATCACCGGGCCGACGCTGCTGTTGAAAAAGGTCCCGTTCTGCACCAGGGCAGCGTTGCTCAGCGAGTTTTCAAAGCCACGGTTGTGGCTTTTCACGGTGAAGGTCAGGGTGCGGCTCTCGCCCGGCTGAAGCGGCGTGGTGAAATGGTAGATGCGGTAGTATAGGCGCGCATCGTCCTTGGCAAGCGAGGCGCCGGGGATTTCGATGGCCGTGTCGTAGTTCCGGTCCAGCGAGAAGTGGACTTGGCCCAGCGGCTGCGGATAAGGGTTGTAGATCACTTCTTCGCCGCGCAGGGTCATGTTCCGCCTCTCGGGGAAGATGTCGATGGCGTACTTGAGGCTGCGCACGCGCGGCTGGGGGAGCTTGTCAAACGGCTTGTAGTTCTTCTCGTAATCCGCCTGCCGGCGCTCGAGGTCCTTCGGCCCGAGCAAGCGGTTCAAGACCTCCGTGTTGTAATAGATCCATCCTCCCGTGGCGGCGAACGCCAGGAAGCAAACCAAGCTCAGGGCCGGCCACACGCCATGGAAGCGCAGGCGCGAGTTCTGCCGGCGCTGGCGCCACCCCGTCTCGCGGCCGCGCGGCCAGAACATGATGGTGGCGATGGCCAACAATCCGCAGAACAGGACCCAATAGAGCGTGAACCAGCGCCAAGCCGTGATGTAGGGAGCGTCGCCGAACAGGTCCGAGTAAGTAACCCCGGGCGCCATGCCAAACCTGACCAGCCTCGTCGCGATATTCAAGGGACCCCATATGAAAATGTTGACAATCACGATGGTAATGTACAGGAAGTAGCCCAGGTACTTGTTAGGGGAAAGCACGTGGATGAAAAATGCCAGGACGCCGAAAAAGAGAAAGAACGAGCCATCGCGCAGGATGAGCTGATGAAGGTAGAGACTGAGTTGGAAGCGATGGTAGCCGTAAAAGGCCTGGACGATCACGCCGCTCACGAGCGCCAGCAACTGCACCAGCATGACCGTGACGGCCAGCGCGGTGAGCCGCGAAAGGTATGCGACCCACTCGGGTGTGGGCAGAGAGTCCACAATCTCATCCATGCGCTGGTCGCGGTCCTTCCATACCAGCACGCCGGCGTAATAGGTGATGATCGCGATGATGAATAGATAGAGAGTGCTGGTGATGATCTCGAGGATCCAGTAGGTGACGGGCAGCGTGCTGTTGCCGAAGCCCTCGCGCGCGCTCAGGGCGATGCTGGGGACGCAGTTGAGCAGCGCCGCAACCAGTATGACTACGAAAACCGTGCTTTTCAGGATGCCGAGGAGATCAATCTTCACCGAGGCCATGAACTTGGTCCAAGGCGCTTCGTGGACGGCGAAGGAGACGGCAGGCAAGGGCATGACCGCTGCCGCGGCCTCGGCTGCGTCGTCATGAACGCGTCGAGCCCTGGTGCGCTTTTCGGTGAAGCTGAAACGGAAGTAGGCAAAGGCGAGGAACGCCGCGCCCACCGCCACCCAAAGCAGGCGGTTCCAAAGCAGCAGGCCGCTCGCGCCCATTGAAAGCGTGTTTTTCTCGGCCACCGTCCAATACTTAGTGGCCAGCGTGAAAGTGCGGATGGCAAAGGGATCAAGGAAAGCCGCGATGCGTTCGCGCTCGAGGTTCTGCGTCAGCGCCTCCGCCACACCGTAAAACGTCAACAAGCCGAGAGCGGACACGAACGAGACAATGTCATTGCGCGCCAGGACGGCGACCGTGAACATGACAGCGGCTACGAAGAAAGCGTTGGGAACGGCGAACACCAGGATGCCTTTGAGGTGCGCGCCCCAGTAGACCGGACCCCAGCGTTCGGGGTCCACCCAAGGCATGTACTTGGCCAGCAGGACACCGATGGAAACGCCCAGCATCGGAATGACGGATACCAAGGTGGCGCCGAGAAAGCGGCCGAACAAGAAATCGCGTCGCCGCAGCGGTGTCGTAAAAACCATCTCGTACGTATTGTGGCTGAAATCGCGGGTCGCGGCGGAATTGACGAAGGCGGTGGCAAACAGGAGGTTCAGCACGCCGATGATGGCGTAGAAGTTCTCGATGACGAAGGGTGCGTTCCGGTAAGTATTGGAGAGAGCTCCGCCCACTTGGACCGTGTCCGTGCTGACCGCGCCGAAGATCATGGCGGCGATGACCAGCGTGAAGATCCAGAGCATCCAAGAGCGGAGCCAGTAACGAATCTCGAACCAAGCGATGCGCCAGAGCATGAGGGTTTCTCAGTTCCATCCGCGGATTTTGGTGAAGAAGACGTCTTCCAAGTCAGGGGCGCTCGGGGCGAAACCGCCGTCGGGCGCCTCGGCGCTTAGCACGTGGAGGAGTGGCCGCCCGCCCATCAGACGGCTGGAGATCACCTGGTAGCGCTGCTGATAGTCGGGCAATTCCGATTTTGCAATGGAGCGCTGCCACACACGGCCCTGAAGGGTCGCGATGGCATCGTCGGGTCGGCCTTCGAAGAGCACCCGGCCCAGGTGAATGATGGCCATGCGGCTGCACAGGTCCATGACGTCCTCCACGATGTGGGTGGAGAGAATCACGATCACCTGCTCACCAATCTCTGCCAGCAGGTTGTAGAAGCGGTTGCGCTCGCCGGGATCGAGTCCTGCCGTGGGCTCGTCCACAATCAGCAGTTGGGGGTTGCTGATCAAGGCCTGGGCAATGCCAAAGCGCTGCCGCATGCCGCCGGAAAACCCGCTGAGCGCCTTCTTGCGCACCTCGTAGAGATTGCACCGGCGCAGCATCGCCTCAACCACCTGTTTCCTTTCGCCGGAGCGCGTAATGCCTTTGAGCACCGCGAGGTGGCTGAGCATGTCCTGGGCGGAGATCCTGGGGTAGACACCGAATTCTTGTGGCAGATAGCCGAGCCGGCGGCGGATTTCGTCCTTTTGGCGAAGACCGTCGATATCGCCAAGCCGTACGCTGCCCGTGTCAGGTTCCTGGAGCGTCGCCACGGTGCGCATGAGCGTGGTCTTGCCGGCCCCGTTCGGACCCAGCAAGCCGTACATGCCGCAGGATATGGTCAGTGAAACGTTTTCGAGAGCTTTAACGCCGTTCGGGTAGGTCTTGGATAGGTTTTCAATCAGAAGTTGCATGCTGGGCTCCGTTCCCAACCTAATGCGCGCGTGGGGCGCTGAAAGTTCCCTCCAGCCGCTGCTCAGAAGGTGTGAGAAATCGCGTTGTCGGGGCGACTCTTGTGGCCGCCCTAGCGCAGACCTGCGTCTTTTGCAGGTCTGCGGCTTTCAAAGATTCACGGTGGGAAAAGCCGCAGACTTCGAAAACCACGAAGTCTGCGCCTTCCGGTTCCTGATTTCTTTGCGGATAAACCTGATAACTTCCTCGGCGGTCTCAAACGGCCCATGATAAGGGCCTTTGGGGGCTTCCGTCAACCGGGCGTCGATGATCCGTCTCTGCGCGGGCGTGTACTCATCACCAGCAACGGGGAGCTTGCGCGAGATCGTGATTACCCCGCCGGCCGCCTTGAACTCCAGCTTATCCCCGTCCTTAAAACCCGCCTTGCGCCGAATCGCGGACGGCACCACGAGCGGCGATACGTTTTTTTGCGGTTGTAGCCATGTCGCTTTCAGTCTATGCCCCGGCCAGCCATTAGTCAAATGCTTGCCTTCGGCTCGGTCGCTCTCCGTGGAAACGCCTTCTCTCAAGTGCCAAATTCGTCGCAGGTAGCAGACCTGCGTCTTTTGCAGGTCTGCGGCTTTCAAAGATTCACGGCGGTAAAAGCCGCAGCCTTCGAAAAGCACGAAGTCGGCGCTGCTTTCCCATTGGACTTTCACCTTCCCTCACGCTCTCGCCTTGTAGTATAGTTCCGGCCCGGAATGCATGCGGCAGCAGCCGGCATTGCTGCCCTGTGTGATGCGCTTCGGTGTTCTCGCCTTCGCCAGTGATTGGTCCAAGCTCTCGTGGGGCAACCCTGTGCGGAAAGCGGCAGCACAAAGGCCGTCATTATCAAGGAGGTATTATGGAGAGGCGAAAGGTTTCACGTAGAGATTTTAATAAGACCGCGGCGATGGCAGCAGCCAGCCTGGCGCTGTCGGCGGGGCCCGCAGTCCGCAATGTTCTGGGAGCCAACGACCGTGTGGGCATTGGCCTGATCGGCGCCGGCGGCATGGGCCAGGCGGACTTGCGCGATTTCCTGCGCACGGGCCAAGTTGACTGCGTGGCGATTGCCGATCCCTATGAACCCCACCTCGACGACGCGGCTGCGATGACGCTGGGCAAGGCGACAACCTACAAGGATTTCCGCCGCGTGCTCGAGCACAAAGACATCGACGCGGTCATCATTGCCACGCCCGACCATTGGCACGCCATTCCCATGATCGCCGCCTGTGAAGCGGGGAAAGATGTGTACCAGGAAAAGCCCCTCTCGCACACGTTGTTCGAAGGCCGCAAGATGGTGGAGGCCGCCGCGAAGTACAAGCGAGTTGTGCAGGTTGGGACGCAGCAGCGCTCCGGCGAGCACTTTCAGAAGGCGGTGGAACTGGTGCGCAGCGGCACCATCGGAAAGGTGACGCTCGCTGAGACTTGGATTCACGGCAACCAGTACCCGGAGGGAATTGACAATCCACCGGACAGCGATCCTCCACCCTGGTTCGACTGGGATTGGTGGCTGGGCCCGGCGCCCAAGCGTCCCTACAATCGTAATCGCGGGATTTACAACTTCCGCTGGTTCTGGGATTACTCGGGCGGAATCCTGACGGATTGGGGCACTCACCTTATGGACGTCGTTCACTGGGCGATGGGAGTCGATGCTCCGAAGACCATCGTGGCGACGGGAGGAAAATACGTTCTCGAGGATGATCGCGAGACACCGGATACGTTGGAAGTCCTGTACGAGTACCCAGCCTCGGCGGTGAGCGGGAAGGAATTCCTCGCCAGGTTTTCCAATCGCGTCGCCAACGAACACGGCCCTGACAGCCACTCCTACGGCATTCAGTTTTACGGGACGGATGGCACACTGTTTATTGACCGGAGCGGCTACACACTATGGCCGGAGGCCTCGCGCGTTGGTCCGGAACGATTCACGTCTGGAAACGTCATCAAGGGCGGAGGCTCGGCCCAGCACTATCCTCACGTGCTGAATTTCCTGGATTGCCTAAAGTCCCGCCAGAAGCCCAATTCGGATGTGGAAACCATGCACCGCTCGACGAGCGCGGGCTTGCTGGGCGTCATCGCCTTCAAGCTGCGCCGCAAACTCGCCTGGGATGCACAACAGGAACAGTTTCTCGGCGATGCCGAAGCAAATCAGTTGTTGACCAAGGAATATCGCAAGCCTTGGATAGTTGCATGATACGCGGAAATCATGATGAGGATTATCTTCCTTTAATCTTGAATGTGATGTCCTACACAAGTTAAGTCCTTATGCTTGGGGCCCTTGGGTTGAGCAACGAGCCAAATACGGCGAAAAAAAAGACGAAAAAAAAACTTGACAACGTTGGCGAGGTCATTGTAACTTAGTTCGCGAAATCGATAGCGCTTTTGAAACCACGTTGGGTTATGGGAGGCGGTTAGCTACCCGGCCCAAAAAGGAGAACTATAATGTTGAGCAAGCATCTCGTCGTGCGTCTTTCCCTGTGCCTGGTCCTTCTGGGATTGGTCGCTGCGGTACCTGTATTTGCCGGTTCGGCGGTTGTCGGATCGGTGGCGGGCAGCATGAACGCAACCGTGGGCGGCCAGACGCTTCTTCCTAACACGACACTCTTTAGCGGTGACAGCCTCCAGGTTAAGGATGGTGTGGCCGTGGTAGCGCTCGGGAGCGCAAGCCGCATAGTATTTGGGCGTAATACCGTGGCTTCCTTCCTTCGAGATTCCAACGAGGTAACAGTTCTTCTAGGCCAAGGTAACGTTTCCGTGTTTCATGACGTAGATGGTATGCCCGTTCGCATGAAGATCGGCGACGTATCCGTGGTTCCAGTTTCTGGCTTCAAGACCCTCGGTGAAGTGGCTATGCTGAATGGGGCGATAGTGGTGACAGCGAAGGAGGGCATGCTTCGCGTCGAGGGCAACGGCCCAGCGATTAACGTAGCCAAAGGAAAGACCATCACGGTGATGCCAGAGGCGAACGCTCCTCAGGGTGGCGGGAAAGCTCCCGGAGGAGCCGGGCGCTGCTGTGGTGGGTCGAATGTCTGGGCCATAGCGGCCACTGCCGTGGCTGGAGGCGCTCTGATCTTTGCAGCGGTGGCAGAGTCCCGCGCCGGCACTGCAGAGAACAACTCGGCAGCAGCCGAATCGGCCGCTGCCGCTGCCGCCGCGGCAGGCTCGAACGCCGCCGCCGCCGCCGCAGCAGCAGCGTCGGCCGCCGAAGCCGCAGCGTCGGCTGCGGCCGCCGAAGCCAACTCTCTTGGGTGCGCGCTGAACACACTTGCGAGAGAAGAGGGCAAAGCGAGCCCTTACACGCCGCCTGCGGGAGAGAGCTGCTCATAGTTGCTAGGCTCGTAAGTGCACAACCATTAAAGGGCGGAGTTGGTCTGCACGGTCAGCTCTGCCCTTTCTTGTCTTCGCGTTTGTCCCACCCAGGATGAAGCCGTAAGTCCCAACCAAAAGCTTGATATCGGCGATCTCGTGCATAGGCATATGTGGGCCAAGTTGTTATGCCGAGCACTGCCTGGAAATGCCCCGTGAGTTTGGAGCGAGCCATCGCTAGAAAATCCTCCGATTGATTCCTTAGCCCCGAATTCGGAAGTTTAGGCGCACTGCCATCTGACTCCTGATTCCTGAATCCTGCTTTTCGGTCTCACAATCCGTTTGACGACTCGACGGTCTTGCCTGTATCTTTCCCAGGTGATGGCAGGCTACCGCCCTCCGACAGGCTCAACCCGCTGCCCTGGCGCAAATCTCCGCTGGCGCTGCTTGGCACTTCTGCTGTGCTCGATGGCGCTGCCCCTTCCGGGTGTGGCTGCGGATCTTTATGGGCCGCAAGGTGTGAAGCCCCAAGCGGTTCGGCAGGGGAAGCTGGGAAGTTGTTATTTTCACGCGGTGATTGCGGCCTTGGCAGAGTTTCAGGCGGAGGGGCTGGAGAGAATGATTCAAGCCCATAGTGACGGGGGTTACACGGTTCGTTTTGCGGACGGGGTGAAGGAGAATGCTTATGCGGAGGACGTTCAATACACGCGGGAGAGTGGTTATGATCTCTCGGAGGGTCTGTGGGTGGCGGTTTTGTTTCGCGCTTATGCGCAACGAGTATTGCGCCAGTCGCTGGTTTCAGGGGTCGAGAAGAGCGAGCTGTTTCCGTTGGTAAAATCGTACGTGAAGGACTTCGTGGCCACGAATGACGCGCTGCTGTTGGCGTACGACCGGGCCATCCGGTCGCAAGTGGACCAGTATGGCAACATAGACCGGAGCAAGCTGGAGTGGCAATTGCGGGAGGAGATGAGGCCCCTCAGGGTGCCGGAGGCCATGCAGGAGGCGGTGATTAAGCTGCTGGCGTCGGGAGGGTTCCTGGACTCGCTGGCCGAGGTGATCAAGCAAAATGGGGAGATCTTTGGGGCGTACCGGGCGGTGGGGCAGGGGGGGATTGCGGAGCGGGTGATGCAGGCCATGACGGGGAGTGTGCGTTTTGTGAAGAATGAGTCTGCGGAGCAAGTGGGAGGGGCGCTGGAGCGAGCCTTGCAAGCGGGGCATCCGGTGGTAGCGTGCTCGGGGGGAAGCCAATACTTCCAGGAGCTGGCGGAGGGAAGAGGCCTGCCTGCCGACACGAAAAGCTGGTACGTCAACGCCCACTGTTACACGGCGCTGGCCTACGATGGGAAGGGTCGAACGGTGACGCTGCGCAATCCTTGGGCGAGTTTCCCCCAGCCGGATGGCGTTTTCACCCTCCCCGTCCAAACCTTTGTGCGCGCATTTCGAGGGAT
>DLMI01000081.1:8324-9514 GCA_002478145.1 Acidobacteria bacterium UBA7540 | reverse complement strand
TGCGGTCAATGTGAAATGCTGGAGGACCAGTGCGAGTGCGATAAGTTCTGCTGCCTCTGCCAGTCGCAGCTCGACGTCCGCATCTGCGCGGACGGCCTCATGTATTGCGAGCCTTGCCGCAACGCTTGCGACTACAAAACTTCGGACGCCACACGCTAGATCACCACCGCTTCCCGGTACTCCCCAAACACCCGCCGCATGGCGTCAGAAATCTCACCCACGGTCGCATAAGCCTCAACCGCCGCGAGAATCCTCGGCATAACATTCTCGCCCGATCGCGCCGCATTCTCTACCGATGTGACCGCCTGCTTCCACGGCTCCGCATCCCGCCGAGCCCGCAACGCCCGCACCCGTTCAATCTGCCTGGACTCCAGCGCCGGATCAATTCGCTGAATCGGGATCGGCTTCTCTTCTTCCACCTCAAAGCGGTTCACTCCGACCACAATCGCTTCTTCATGATCCACGGCTTGCTGGTATTCATACGCTGCGTTCTGAATCTCCTGCTGCACAAATCCGCGCTCAATCGCCTTCAGCATGCCGCCCATAACTTCTATCTTTCCCAAATATTCCGCCGCCCGCTTCTCAATTTCATTGGTCAGCGTCTCGATGTAATACGAACCCGCCAGCGGATCGATGGTCTGCGCCGCGCCGGACTCGTAAGCAATCACCTGCTGCGTTCGCAGCGCAATTCTCGCCGCCTGCTCCGTCGGCAGCGCCAGCGCTTCGTCATAGGAATTCGTGTGCAGCGACTGCGTCCCGCCCATCACCGCCGCCAACCCTTGGATCGCCGTGCGGACAATATTATTTTCCGGCTGCTGCGCCGTCAGCGTAGACCCCGCCGTTTGAGTATGGAAGCGCAGCATCCATGATCTCGGATTCTTCGCTTTGAAATGCTCTCGCATAATGCGCGCCCACATCCTTCGCGCTGCGCGAAACTTCGCCACTTCTTCCAGAAAATTGCTGTGCGCGTTGAAGAAGAATGACAGCCGTGGTCCGAACTTGTCCACATCCAGCCCGGCCTTGATCGCCGCCTCCACATAGGCCATGCCGTTCCCCAGCGTAAACGCCACTTCCTGCACCGCCGTCGATCCCGCCTCCCGCATGTGATACCCCGAAATCGAAATCGTGTTCCACTCCGGAACATTCTCCTTTGCCCAGGCAAACATGTCCGTAATCACCCGCATCGCCTG
>DLMI01000081.1:4942-8166 GCA_002478145.1 Acidobacteria bacterium UBA7540 | reverse complement strand
GACGCCGCGCCACTGCCACGTACAACGCCAGCAGAATCGACGCCGTCGCATTGATGGTCATCGATGTAGAAATCTTGGTCAGCTCGATGCCGCCGAAAAGCCGCTCCATATCTTCAATCGAATCGATCGCCACGCCCACCTTGCCAACTTCACCCGCAGCCAGAATGTGATCTGAATCCATCCCGATCTGCGTCGGCAAATCGAACGCTACCGAGAGCCCAGTCGTCCCGTTCGCCAGCAGATACTTATAGCGCTTGTTCGATTCCTCAGCGTCGCCCATGCCCGCGTACTGACGCATGGTCCACAACCGCCCGCGGTACATCGTGGCTTGCACACCCCGCGTAAATGGATACTCCCCCGGATACCCAATCTCGCTCTCGTAATCCGAGCCCTTGAGATCCGCCGGCGTATACAGCGGGTTCACCAGAAGGTGCGAAGACGTTTTAACGTCCGCCACATGCTTCTCAGCCGCCACTTTGATTCTGTCCGCCATGGTGAACAACTCTTTCTAACCCCGCCCGTTTCCACCCCAGAAAATCTTCGTCATTCCGCAAGCCCAAAAATATTGTCATTCCGAACCGCGCAGCGGAGAGGAATCTGCTGCCCTATGCGGCGCTACAAACTCGCCTCACCGTGCGCCACCTCCTCCCTTCTTCCTCACCCTCAAGAAGGAACTCACTCCGAACCACGCAAACGTCACTGTGCAACAAATTGCAATCGCCACGCGCCCCAACCCCGTCTGCCCGGCATGATACTTCCCGTACTCTTTCACCGACGCACCCGCGAAACTCAAGGCCATGATTAGGAAAATAACCCCCGTAACCTCCAGCCACAACTGATGCAGCACTCGTCCGAAAGCCCGCGCTGTGGTAGCCACGGCACCCTTGGCAGCCCGCAGGGTCCGGCTGCGCTTGGCCTGCTCGTTCGCCACCCGCGCCACCACGCCTAACTTCCGTACCGTAGAAACCTTGCTCACGGCCTCGATTTTAACAGCCCGGAGCGCTACAATGACGCAAACCTGCGCGCCAGCAAAACCGTTCGACGGCGCCAGGCATCTAAATCGTAGTAGGAAGTCTGTACCGAACGGCGATCGGGGGATATGTGGACCAGCAACTCAAAGACTTGATGAAGGAACTCGGCGAAGCCATCAACGAATCTCTCTCTGATTCGGAACAGATCGCCGAAGTCGTCTCTCGCATCAAAGAGGGCGGTTATGATATTTTTCTGGTTCTCGAAGCCACTATCGGCGTCAGCAAGCAGGGTGAGAAAACCTCCGACAAAACTTCCCTGGTCACCACTCTCTCCACCAATCCCGAATTCAAAATCAACGACCAGGATCTGAAGTTCCTAAAGCAGCTCCGCATCAAGATCGAGGAAGAAAAGTAATCAATTGGGGAATCTCCGCTTCGGGTCTTTAGTTTTCCCGATGACCGCCGAAACTTCCTTTGAGACAAGGGTTACATTGTGTATGAAGGGTAATACTCGTGCGATGAAGGCTGTTTCGTTAACCCTGGCCCTCCTTCTCGCATCCGCACTGTCGGCCGCTTCCTCCTCGGTACCCGCTGGCCCGCTGATCGTCGACGCGCACAGCCACATCGTGGTTATGGAATATGAAGCCTGGTTCGGTCCCAAAGCGGTTACCTTTCAAACCAGCGCCGCCATGCCTCTGCTTCAGTCTCCGGACATGCAACGCGGCGGCGGCGGCTACGACAGCGCCCAGCCCGCCGTGATCCAGCAGCATGTCGCCCAGATGGAATACATGGGCATCGACGCCGCGATCGGCGACTTGACCAACAACGTGAGCTGTATCTTCAACAGCGAGTGGTTCATCAAGAAATATGTCCCGTACTGCACGCCCTCCTTCCGCTCTTACAACCAAACCATCCGCGACAACACCGGCAATCTTTTTCCGGCATGGACAAAGCTGGGCACTCGACTCAAACTCATTCCCCAGTTGGGCGGCATCGACGACAATGTGTTGTTCAAGGATGTCGACGGTAAGACCGCATTGGAAAAAGAGATCGAGTATTTTGGGTCGCTCTTGCAGGAATATCCCGATCGCCAGGTGATCTACAAAGGCAAGCCCCTCATGCTGATTTTCCTTGGGGCGGCGCAGGATCCAAGCCGGTCAGACAATCCTTTGTGGTTCCAGATCAGAAAATTTCTGAAAAACCATCCCGAGATCGCGCGCAGGTACACATTCAAAATGATCGCGGGATATCTCGACAGTCAGCCGTACCTCTGGCTTAACCAGAGCACTCCCGACGGACCTGTCGAAATCAATCCCGCCTACGGCTTCTGGAGCTGGGTCGATCGCCTCAACCCCACCTGCACCCTCGCCCCGTACTGCCCTTACTATCCGTCATACAACGAGGTTCATGACGGGACCGGTTCCCGCGTAGAAAACTTTATCGCCTCCATCGCCACTGCCGGCCAAAACGGATGGGGCTGCCCGAATCCCGACGCTCCGCCCTACTGTCCCGACGCCGCCCTGCGCTTCGGAGACAATGGAGGATACGACACCTTCGACTCTTTCATGACCTACGCCCGGCAACTGGACCCCATCTTTCTCATCATTCATCAGTTCAATGAGTTCGTGCCGCCCGACGAGGGCTTTGACGCCAACACTTCCGACGATATCGAGCCCGCAAGTCTCTGGGGTTTCGGGGCCCTCGAGGCAGTCAAGCAACAGATAAGGCTCTACCGTCACAATACCGGAGCCGAGTCCCCGACCCAACTCCCGTAGCCCGCTAAGCGGATGCCAAGAGCGCCGGGAAGCCACGCGTCTTCGAATCGCCGCAACCCCATGGCCCTGTGCTACCATCTACTGTTTTCTGTGGCAGCGGAAAACCGAATGCAGTCTGTTCGAAAGTCAGAGTCAGTCTGATGAAAGACACACTCGGAGTCCTTCTCGCAGGAGGCGCCGGAGAGCGCCTTTATCCCCTTACTCGCGACCGCGCCAAGCCCGCCGTCACCTTCGGCGGAATGTATCGCATCATCGACATCACTCTTTCCAACTGCCTCAACTCTGATCTGCGCCGCGTCTACATCCTCACGCAATACAAAGCCCTGTCCCTGAATCGCCATATCCGCGAAGGCTGGAACATTCTTGGCCGCGAGGTAGGAGAGTTCGTCGAAGTGCTTCCTCCCATGAAGCGCGTGAGCGATCAGTGGTATCAGGGCACCGCGGACGCGGTCTACCAGAACATCTACTCCATCGGCTC
>DLMI01000081.1:0-4789 GCA_002478145.1 Acidobacteria bacterium UBA7540 | reverse complement strand
GTGGTCGACGTCGACAAGGACGGCCGGATCAATGGCTTCGAAGAGAAGCCCGCCAAAACGGAACTGCGTTCCCCCTGGAACCCCCAGAAAGTTGCCGGCTCCATGGGCGTCTATCTTTTCAATGCCGACGTCCTCATCCCCGTCCTGCTGAAAGATTCAGAAGACGCCAATTCCAGCCACGATTTCGGCAAGGACATTCTGCCTAAGATGGTCGATGACTATCGCGTCTTCGCCTACGACTTCCTCGACGAAAACAAGAAAGAAGCTCTCTACTGGCGCGATGTGGGCACCCTCGAGGCCTACTACGAAGCCAACATGGACATTGTCTCGGTCTCGCCCATCTTCAATCTGTACGATCAGGAATGGCCCATCCGCACCCATCAACGCCAGTATCCGCCGGCAAAATTTGTCTTCGCGGAGAAAGATCGCATGGGCACAGCGCTCGATTCCATCGTCTCGAATGGCTGCATCGTTTCCGGCGGCGTGGTCAAGAATTCCGTGCTCTCGCCTGACGTGCGTGTGAATTCCTACTCCGAAGTCGACGCCTCCATCTTGTTCTCGCACGTCGCTGTAGGACGCCATTGCCGTATTCGCCGCTGCATCATCGACCGCAACGTCCATCTCCCTGAAGGCACGACCATCGGCTATGACACCGAAGCCGACCGTTCCCGCTACTTTGTCACCGATAGCGGCATCACCGTAGTCACCCGCGACTATTCGCTCTTCGAGAACCCAGTGACCGTGGATTACTTCACCAGCGAGTAGTCGCGCACGTCGGAGTCTCTCACCTCCTCCCGCTGCTACAATGCCTTGTTTCGAACAACTTGCGCCCGCATCATTACGCCGGCGAACTTACGCCACTACATCCGCGTACTGTCTTGTAGGGCATGGGGTGCCGTGCTGTCACCATCCCAAGCTGAACGTCAGAGTTTGCAAAGTAAGCGTCTTGGCAAGGTCTAGCTTTCCGGGGAGCTCCGTTTGGAAGATGTCCAGGTAGTTGCGATGCTGGTCCGCCGCTGTGTTGCGGGCGACGCCGCCGCCTGGGAAGAAATCGTCCAGACCTACAACCGGCGTATCTATAACATTTGCTACCGCTTCGCGGGATCGGCCGACGACGCGGAAGACCTCGCCCAGGAAGTCTTCATCAAGATGTACCGCACGCTGGCAAGCTATGACAGCTCGAAGGGTGCGTTCGTCACCTGGGTGACCACCATCACCCGCAACCTGCTGGTCGATCATTTCCGCAAGACCAAGCAGGATCGCATCACCGACTCGCTCGATGCCACGTCATCCGCACATGAGGACGCCCAGCCGCTCAGTGAGCAAATTCAGGACCAATCTGCGCCTCCCGACCAGCACGTCCGCAGCCGGGAGGTGGGAGAAGCCGTCCACGCAGCGCTCGGAAAGCTGTCGCCGGAGCTTCGTGAAGCTGTGATTCTAAGGGATTTACAAGATATGGACTATCGCGAAATCGCAACCGTTTTGAAGGTTCCGGAGGGGACTGTGAAAAGTCGAATAAATCGTGGGCGGGCGGAACTTGCACGCCTTTTACAACGTACCTATAGGCAGGTGATGTGATGCCAGACCACACCAGTAACGGAATGCAGTGTCACGAGTTTGAAGGCCTGCTCTCGGACGCGATCGATGGTGTCCTGACCGGCGCTCAACTCGACCGGTTCCAGGCTCACGTGCGGACTTGTTCCGCCTGCAGGCCGCTGTTCGCCGAAGTCGAGGCGGGCCGCAACTGGCTGAAGGATCTCACGGAGGTGGAGCCTCCAGTCAGCCTGGTCACGAATATCCTGGCATCCACGACGGGCGTTGACACCCAACGCCTGCGGGTGAACGTGTCTGCTCCGCAGCCACGCATTACATGGCTGGAGCGGGCGCACGCGTGGGCCTCGGGGGCAATGCAACCCCTCTGGGCAACGGTCCGCCAGCCGCGGTTTGCCATGTCGTTTGGCATGGCGTTTTTCGCGCTGTCGGTGGCGTTAAGCGTAATCGGCGTAAAACCCGCCGACCTGCGCCAGGTGAGTTTGCGTCCCGCCGCCATACGCCACACGTATTACAACACGCAAGCCCGCGTAGTAAGGTATTACGAAAATATCCGGTTCGTGTATGAGGTGGAATCGCGGGTGCGCGAACTCAAGCGCACCGTGACGCCCGCCGAGCCCGCTCCGGAAAGGAAAGACCACAAGAACGACACAACTCAACAGCCCGAGCAGAAGCAGGAGCGCAACTACAGCCAGACTGAGAATCATCTCATTCTGGCCAGCGCTCCGCTGGGTCTATCTGTAAACGATCTGCCTGTAGTGTTGGTGACCACGTACAGGAGGTTCGTATGAACTGCGCTGCACACAACGATACGGCCGCAGTCGCGTTTTGCCGCACCTGCGGCAAGCCGCTCTGCGCCAATTGCACCCGCGACGTCCGCGGAGTCGTCTACTGCGAGCCCTGTCTAGCAGCCCGTTTGGAAGGTAGCACTCCGGCTCCGGCGGCCGGATTCGTGCCTCCGCAAGCTGTATATCCGCCGGCGGGAACGCCTGTGGCCGCGCGATCCACAGGGTCAGGCCCGAATCCCGCAGTCGCTGGCATTCTTGCTGGATTCTTTCCCTTTGGCGTCGGCGCCGTCTACTGCTCGCAATACGCCAAGGGACTGGCGCACTTGCTCATCTTCGGCCTGCTTATCTTCGGCTCGGACCACGCTGGAAGTTGGGACGCCCTGTTCGGCATCGGCATCGCGTTTTTCTACGTCTACCAGATCATCGACGCGGTCCGCACTGCTCACGCTCTCCAGGCTGGCCAGCCTGCACCGGATCCGTTCGGTCTAGCGCAGGCTTTCAGCATGGGAGAGAAAAGCGAGACCAAGAACATTCCCACCGTTGCGATCATCCTCATTGGACTGGGCGTGCTCTTCCTCCTGCACACCATGAACATCTGGGAGTTCGGCCTCGACCGTTTCTGGCCGATCATTCTCATCGCTCTCGGGGGATGGATGTTCGCCAGGCAGTGGGGAATGCTCGGAGTTCACCCCGCTGGCTGCACTTGCGCAACCTGCCGCGTGCGAAAAGCCGTCGGGATGAACTGCCGATGCGATCGCTGCCGCATGCGGAAAATCATGGGGCCGGCCATCCTGGTGACCATTGGAACGTTGCTCCTGCTCCAGAGCCTCAATGTCGCCAGCTTTGAACGAACCTGGCCCGCGATCCTGCTGGTGGTTGGCATAGTGAAACTGCTGCAGAGCAGCGCCTCATCGGCCGGACACATCGGACTGCTGCCGCCAGGGCCGCCACCCGCCGCGCCGCCCCCACCGCCTTCATCTTCCGATCCGGGAGCAACGTCTCCTTCCGGGGAGGTGCGCAATGTCTAGCCCACTTCAAACCCCTGTTCAACCGCCTGTTCCGCCACGCCGCTATCGCCGTTCTTTTGCCGGACCGTTCGTGCTGATTGTCCTCGGAATTATCTTCCTGCTCGGCAATCTGCACATGCTGTCGTGGCCGCACTTGGGCGCATGGTTTGCTCACTACTGGCCGCTGCTGTTGATCCTGTGGGGAGTGATCAAGCTGATCGAGCACCAGCAAGCTCAACGCGACGGATTGCCCGCTCGTGGCATTGGTGCGGGTGGGATTTTTCTGGTCATCGTCATCGTGATCTGCGGACTGATCGCCACGCAAGCCTCGCGCTTCAACTGGGGCCAAATCCGCGACAACATGGACATGGACGACAGCGATCTTAATAACATCTTCGGCGAGACCTACAACTTCGATGACCACCTCGAACAGGACATACCGCCCGCCGTCACCAGTCTGCGCGTTAATGACGAGCACGGCGCGGTGCGCGTCAGCGTGGCCAACAACAACAAAATCACAGTCATAATCCACAAACGCGTCGGCGCGGAAAACCAGGGTGACGCCGATAAGTACAACAAACAAACTGCACCAGAGATAGCCCTCGCCGGCAATATGATGGTTCTCGATGCCAGAACCCAGGCCGCCGGCGACCATTCTGTACAAACTGATCTCGATATCTCGGTCCCCCGCAAGATGGAACTCCACATCACTGCGCACAAGGGCGATGTCTCCGTCACCGGCCGCGAGGGAGAAGTCGAGATTGCCAACCAGCACGGCGAAGTTTCCGTGGAAGACGTCACCGGCAACGTGAAACTGAATCTGGAAAAAAGTTCCGCCAAGGTCGAGCAGATTACCGGCGACGTCCACATCGACGGCCGCCTCAACGAAGTCTCCGTTATGGATGTGAAGGGTTCAGCTCAACTCGACGGAGAATTCCAGGAGAGTGTCAAACTCGCCCGCATCAGCAAGAATGTGTCTTTCAAGTCTTCCCGCACCGACATGGAGTTCTCGCGGATCGATGGCGATCTCGATCTGGATTCCGACGACCTCCACGCAGAAAAGATCACCGGCCCCCTCCACTTGACCACGCGCTCCAAGCAGATTCGCCTGATCGATGTTTCCGGCGATGTCCGCCTGCAGAATGACAACGGCGGCATTGAGGTATCGATGCGTTCACTGGGGAATGTGCAGATCGACAGCCGTAACGGCGACGTGCAGTTGAGCGTGCCTGACAAGGCAGGCTTCCGCGTAGATGCGCGCACCCGCGATGGCGAAATCCAGTCGGACTTTCCGGAGTTGAAAGTCGAGAACGGGGACCACGAGGCCAGCGCCACTGGCACCGTGGGGAATGGAACTTCCCACATAGTGATCAACAATGAGCACGATGGCATTGAGATTCGCAAGGTCTCTGCCACCGCTTCATCGGCACCCCCTGCGCCTCC
>DLMI01000036.1:5866-8999 GCA_002478145.1 Acidobacteria bacterium UBA7540 | reverse complement strand
ATTCAGGCCGGAGAATCCGGAGAACGTCATCCCTCCAGGCGGACGGGGCAGAATCCGCCAGTAGGAGCTGTGATTTATTACTACTTGAAAGATGCTCCGAAAACAGGGACGGAGACGAAGGTGGAAATTCTTGACGCCTCTGGAAAATTAATCCGCAAGTATTCCAGCGCCGAAACGGAGCTGCCCGACGAACCGCTGGGTCCTGACGACAAGAAGCCGGAAAAAGAAATCAAGCCGGACGCTGGCTTAAATCGCTTCGTGTGGGATTTGCGCTATGAAGAAGCTCATCGTGTCCCCGGTTATTACCTCTGGGAGTACAACAGCGGAGCCAAGGGACCTGTGACCGCGCCGGGGCAGTATCAGGTGAGGCTGACGGTAGGCGGCGTAAGTCAAGTTGCGCCGTTGGAAGTGAAGTTGGATCCGCGGGTGAAGGTAAGTCAGGCGGATCTGGCGGCGCAATTCAGCCTGCTGATGCAGATTCACGAAGAGTTGAACCGAGTGTACGACGCGGTGAATCAGATTCAGGATGTGCGTTCGCAGGTGGTTGGCCTGAAACGGCGCTTGCCGGAGAACGCCAGCACGAAGGCGATTGCGTCCTCGGCCGATGATCTGGAGAAGAAACTGGTTGCGGTGCGCGACCAACTAATCAACCTAACTATCAGCGCGAATGAAGATTCACTGGCCTACCCGCCGCAGATTGATACCAAATGGGCGTTCCTTGCGATCGACGTCGGCAGCGCCGACTCAGCGCCCACCGAGGCCGAGCAGCTTGAGTTCGAGAAATTGAGCCGGCAGAGCGGAGAGTTGCTTAGCCGATGGGACGACTTGCAACGCCGCGATCTGGCCGCCTTTCAGAAACTGACGGCGGAAGGCAGCCTTTCAACCGTCGTGGTTCCACCTGCCGGTCGAATCGGAGACGCCGAAAACCTGGAGGCTCACTAACCATTTATTGTGGCGGTCGTCTCTTTGGTGACGGCCGTATTACTTCCGTGCCACGCCGATGGCACTGAGGTGCCTTGTACACCGCATGGCCCGCTGCTATTTTGCCGATAGTGATGCTGATCCTCCCCTAGGGTGGTGGTCGAGTCGGATGTTTTGGGGGTGCTATGAGGTTCATGCATCTGTGTTATGCAGCAGTAGGATTCGCGGTGGCACGCTGGATTTTTCGTCGACAACCAATAGCTGACCCAGTCACTCGTTTGCGTTCTTCGGGTCTTCTGTAGAAAGTTCACTCCAGGTTTGGGCGCGCGCCCCGTTGCGCCTCCATTTCGTCAGCGCGCGCCCACTGCCTTTCCGGTCCACCCGGAAGGTCTAGTACCAAGGTTTGCCCGGGTTATCTCTCCTTCGCCGCTCACTCTCACTACAATCTTGGCAGGACTCCGTGGTTCGTGGTGATTCACCGCGTTCTCGCAGTTCGCGATCCAATCGCGCGTGATCACACGTTGCGCGGGTGGTACGGGTTTCTGGAATCCCTGGTGCGAACACTGATATCAACGCGTTTGAAGATGGCTCTGCTGGTTGCGGGGATGCTCGTGCTGGCCTTGCCGCAGCGGGTTAGCGCACAAGAGGACGTGAACGACACTCCGCTGGGAGATGTGGCGCGCAGTTTTCGGAAGAAGCCCGATCCATCCGAGGTGGTCATTGATAACGACAACTTTTCCAAGGTAGTGGAGGACGCTGAGAGCCGGCGCGCGGCAGGCTCCACGATGGTGTTCTCGTTGGATCCGGGCGGAAAGAGTTTCCGTGTCTCCTCATCAGACGTGAGTTGCAGCCTCACTTTTAGCGCGAAGACCAGTTCGCTGCTCTCCGATCCCGTCATGTTGGATGAACTGCCGCGGAGCGAACTGGCTAAGCTGGATGGACCAGCCACGATCGACGGAGATTCGTTGCAGGTATCGGTGCACAATGGAACGTCATGGGAACTGCGCGAGGTGGTGATTGGCCTCACCATTATCAGGCGTCCGGAGCCAGGCGATGCAGCTTCCTACTATGGTCGGGCGCGAATTGTGCCGGCTGTGGCGGGTACCTCGTCAAATCCGGTGCAGGACTCGTCTCAGAAGCTGCCGGATGTCACGATGCTGTTGCGAGTGAAGGGGTCGGCTGCTCCTTCGGGGACGGCGCTTTTTCGCACCCAGCTGAACTTTGCGCTCTTTCCGGACCAGGAATGGCACTGGGCGATCGTGAGGGCCAAAGGGGTTCCACCACAGGCTTTCCCTCAAGCGGTGACGACGACGCAAACCGGCCCCGAGCCCGTCCAGCTTCCAGCGCTACCGCCCGCGACGGGTCCGCGGAGCTTACCCTTGACTCCGTCTTCGTCCCATCTGGATGTTGCCGTTCACTAAGCGGACTTCGAACCTGCCTGCGCGGGCCAGTTGGAACATGCGTGTTAAACTGACCACAAATCCCACATCAAGGAACTGAAGATGAAATTTGGAGTCATCATCTTTCCCGGCTCGAACTGCGATCACGATGCCTACTGGACTATCCAGCAGGTCGCCAAACAGCCCGTATGTTTTCTGTGGCATGAATCGCACGATCTGGAGAATTGCGATGCCATCATCGTCCCTGGGGGATTTGCTTTCGGCGATTACCTGCGAACCGGGGCGATTGCGAAGTTCTCTCCCGTGATGGAATCTGTTCGCAACTTTGCAGATGGCGGGGGCTTCGTGCTGGGAATCTGCAACGGCTTTCAGATCCTGTGTGAATCGGGGCTCTTGCCGGGCGCTCTCATGCGGAACACCGGCCTGAAGTACGTTTGCAAGCCAGTCCAGGTGCGAGTTGAAAACACGGTTACTCCATTTACCAATGCTTGCTCGCAGGGAGAAGTGTTGACCATTCCGGTTGGCCACATGGAAGGGAACTACTTCTGCGATGCGGAAATACTGGACGAATTGCACCGCGACAACCGTGTTGTGTTTCGTTATTCCACTCCCGGCGGTGAAATCTCGGCGTCGGCGAATCCCAACGGTTCTCTGGACAATATCGCGGGCATCTGCAGCGCTGGGGGCAACGTTGTAGGCATGATGCCTCATCCCGAACGGTCCGCCGAACCCGAACTTGGGGGCACTGATGGAATGAAGATTTTCCAGTCGATGGTGGGTGCGATGGCCGCCAGGTAGAAGTGTTAGCCGAA
>DLMI01000036.1:3727-5689 GCA_002478145.1 Acidobacteria bacterium UBA7540 | reverse complement strand
TGACATCCAAACAGATTCTTGACGCTTTTTCTGAAACTCTAATGCGAGATGAACGCATTTTGAGCCCTCGTGAGAGGGAGTTGCTGATGAGCCTCCTGCAAAATGCGAGGGACGCATCCAGCAATCCAGAGACTCAATCCGCCGTAACCGCGGCGATAGCCCGCTCCGTGGGTGAGACGGTTGCACAACGCGCTTTTGCACTGCTGGGTAGCAGCATCGTGGAACAGATCGTGGCGCGAGGCGCAGCCTCGGGTGTCACGGAAGGTAGCATTCCTGCAACGGTGTTTGGTGGACCGCAGCCCCCAAGCACCGGACCTCAACCGCCTTCCGGACCGGGGCCCCATGACCTGCCTAGACCGCCCCAGAAACCTCCCAGCGGACCGCAACCGCCGAGTATCAGCCTGCGGCAGCACGACGTGACGGCGAGGCAAGAAGTACAGCAAGGCCAGTCCACTTCGGGCAGCGGAGTTGCTGTCTTGGACGCGCCCGCGATCATTCGGGCACAGGCTGTCGTTCTGGATGAGTTTCTGGCTCCGCAGGAGATGGAGGAACTGATTCGCTATACGCTGCAGCACGAAGCGGAATTCCAGAGCAGTGATGTGATTTCACCCAGCGGGGAGCCGGGAGTGACCGACTACAGCCATCGTCGCTCGCGCGTTCTGATGGAGTTGGGACCGCACGAGCAAGTTATCCTGAATCGAATCCGGGGTGTACTGCCAAAAGTGTTGGAACAACTCGGGGTCGAGGAGTTTCCGATCACGCGGACCGAGGTACAGATCACGGCGAGCAATGATGGAGATTTTTTTCATGCGCACTGCGATGACGCACAAGAAGTGATTGCATCCCGGCGGATGACGTTCGTGTACTTTTTCCATCGCGAGCCAAACCAGTTCGAGGGCGGAGAGTTGCGGCTGCACGATTCAGGGAAGAGGGTCAACCAGCCCCTCAGCACGGGCGGCTACCAGACCATTGTGCCGCAACAGAACCAGATCGTATTTTTCCCGTGCTCGACATTGCACGAAATCACTCCCGTGCATTGCCGGTCGCGGACTTTCGCCGACAGTCGGTTCACGGTAAACGGATGGCTGCACCAGTAAAAGACACGGCATGGCTTGAGTGGATTGCAGGCCTGATGGGAGCAGCGTCGCGGCAACGACATACCGCGACGATGCTCCCGCACCAGTTCCATTGCCTGCTGGATGAGTTGCCGCTGCATTTGGTTCCGCAGCACTTTCTCAATCGGCAAAGCTGCCGGCATGACCCGGCTCAGGAGTTATTCCTTAACCCTGAATGTTCGTTCTTGCCTGCGGGAGCGGTGCCGGACGAACTCCAAGCCCATCCGGATTTGCTCGAAGGGTTCAACTTGCAGGGCATTGTGGCTTGGGTGCGTGACCCTGTCCTTGCCATGCTGCATCCGTTCTGGCTGGGGCCACGTCTCGAAGAGACGGTTTCGCGACTTCGCACCGGGGAACCTGCATCCTCTGTTCCCGACGAAGTGCGGCTCTTGCTGGCGCAGGCTGGCATCTTGACCCCCGCCGATCATTCCGAGTGTCGTTTTGCGGAGTGGTCTGAAATCGCAAGAGTCAGGGCGCAGGCGTTTCGAGAACGAAACTCCGCCCCTCTCAGCAACTTGATTCATCCTTTCAATCTTGCTGCTTTGCGCCGTTACTACCGATACGCAGTTCGGCGGGGAGCGATCCGGCTGGGAGACGAGCAGAGTGCACGGCGCTATGTTGCCCACAACGAATGTGTCGCCCGCTACTTCCACCACCAGATCGCGAATGCGGTTAGCGCCATTGTGGGAGAGCCGGTCAAGCCTTCGTACGTTTATCTGGCGTCCTATTTGAGCGGTGCTGAATTGAAGAAGCACACGGACCGGCAGCAATGCGAATTCAGTGTCACGTTATGCCTGGATTTTTCTCCCGAACCGGAGAGGGCAACTTCGTGGCCGCTTCGCCTTGA
>DLMI01000036.1:0-3541 GCA_002478145.1 Acidobacteria bacterium UBA7540 | reverse complement strand
TTAGATTTTTCAGGATCACTCGATTAGTCAACGCCGCGGTCTTAGTGCAATCCGGAAATTACATACAGCACAGAAAAAACTTGATAGTAGCTGTAGGCGAAACGCGAAGCGTCGCGACTCACAACGACCGGAGCAATGTAAACAATGCCGGCAGACGTTTTGGGCTGCAAGTCGTGGATGAAAGTTTTTGCCCCTGTGACTAAGTTGACTTTATAAACCTTCGTAGGAACCTGACCCGGTCGAAATCCATAGATAGCCGAAATATCTTCCGACCACTCGACCGGAATAAAGCCCGGATCGAGACCGGGGATGGTTCGCGCCGAACCCCCACCGATGGAATATAGCGCGGGTGTAAGGCCGTTGTTGGCAATAATGGATTGACCGTCGGGTGAAACCAAACCGCCCGTAATTCCTTCGGGAGTGAGGGGTGTTAGTTTTCCGGTATCCACATCGACGAGATAGCAGCGCACCCCATGGCCCGGCTCATTGCCATTGATGGTGATTCGCTTCCCATCCGCCAGGAAATGAGAAGAGCCGTTGTGGATGCGTTCCAGTCCGGTGACGGGAATGGTACGGGGTTCGCCGGGACCGATGGGGTAGAGCGTGACTCGGCCAGGGCTGCCGGTGATAATTGAGATTGCCCATTTGCCGTCCGGTGAAAGCCCGCCAGCGCTGCCATCTCCCAGTTGGATGGGTGGTGTTCCGTCGATTCTACGAATGGCTACTGAATAGCTGGGAGGTGCGGCCTCGCTTGCGTCCTCGAACAGCACGGATTGCCCGTCACTCGAGATATCTTTCGCAACATCCCAATCGTGCCAGGAAATGTTCACCGTCTCGCCTTTGCTTGTGGACGTGGCCATGGCGAGACGTTCGGCATCCAGGCTAACTAGCAGTCGGCCGTCCGGTGCTGCGTCTTGCAAGGTCATACCTGCTGGAATCTTGAAAACGGTCCGAACTTTTCCCGAGCTATCGACAGCGAGCAAGGCGCGCGTATAACCATTTTCGGCGGCCGTAAACCAGATTTCCTTTCCGTCGGAATTCCAGGCTAGCCCGTCCGCGGAGTCCCATTCCCGAGTGAGTGTGTTGATGTGTCCGGCAAGATCCATGAGGCAAACAAGCCCGCGATCATCCCACATCGACGGATGGTTGATGAAAGCAATTCTATCGGCTTGCGGAGATAGCCGGATATGACTGATCCAGCCATTGCTCTGGTACAAGATGTGACCGAGCGGGTATTCAATTCGGTCACGACCCTCCGCGTGGTGGACAACAGCCAACTCACCGTTCGGCCCCCAGTCGGCCCAGCGGACGTCTTCTAGAAGTTCTCGCGGAGAACCGCCTGCGAGCGGGGCACGAGCCAACGTGCCTTGTTGAATTTCAAGGTGCGACATGTGAGCGCCGTGAAGCACCAGCGCCAATTCGCCAGATCTGGAAATTGCCAGTAAGTTTGCATCGGCAAGGTTGAGTGGCTGACTTAAAAGAGAATCCCCAACGGTCGAGAAGAGTTGCAAGGGTTTACCGTTCCAGGCTGCTCCATAGACCACAGATCGATAGTCAGGAGTAAACCGAGCCGAATAGAGCGTGCCCTCGTCGAAGGTCAGACGCCGGTATGCGGGAGACGGCGTGGTCTGCTGCGCCTGGCGACCCGCCAGCCATAGCGTTGCAATGAGAAGCACTCCTGCTACTGCCCAAGGGAGCACCTTCGCTCGTAACTTTGGCGGCCCTAGAACGGTTGTCCGCCCGCCGCGAGCATTTGCCAGAGTTTCCAGGGCGAACCCTAAATCCCGAGCCGATTGAAAACGCTTTTCGGGCTCTTTCTCCAGGCAATGACGAACGATTTGCTGGAATGGTATGGGGACTTGCGCCTGCTCCAGACCAATCTCGGGAGGATCCTCCCGCAGGACGGCAGTGATCGTGTCGACTTCGGTTTCGCCGCGAAACGCTCGTCGACCGGCCAGCATCTCGTAAAGAATGGCCCCTATGCTGAAGATGTCGCTACGATGATCCACCGCCTTGCCCCGCAGTTGCTCGGGCGACATGTAAGCGACGGTGCCGATTACCGCGCCACTCTTGGTTACAGTGGTGAGCTCTTCGACGGTTCGGCCTGATTCTTCTGGCGCAGACTGCAGCTTGGCCACTCCGAAGTCGAGAATTTTGACCCGGCCATCCGTGGTGACAAATAAATTTTCGGGCTTCAGGTCCCGATGAATAATGCGGCGATCATGGGCCGCGATCAGGCCTTGTACGATCTGGAGGGAATATTCGACAGCTTGCCGAACGGGCAATGCGCCTTCCGCGAGTCGCTTGCGCAGGGTTTTGCCTTGCAGCAGTTCACAAACGATGTAAGGAGATCCGTTGTCAAGACCGACGTCATAGATGGCGACGATGTTGGGATGATTGAGAGCTGCCGCGGCGCGGGCCTCCAACTCGAAACGGCGGAGATGATCGGCATTGCCGCTGGAACTCGGCCGGATGAGTTTCAGAGCAACGTCGCGTCCCAACCTCTCGTCCCGTGCCCGGAAAACCTCTCCCATGGCTCCGGCCCCGATTTTCTCGAGGACCCGGTAGTGACCTATGACCCGGCCATTCATTTGCAAAACGCCCCGCTGGCATGTTAGGAGTGCATGTGCAGTGCAGTCAATAATGGAATAAGAAGAACTATCCCTTCGCCTGTTAGCGAAAAGCTTGCTCTGGTCATCTCCGCCTGTTTATGATCAAAGTAGCCCGGCGAACCACGGAACAGAGGTCGTGCTATAATTCCTGTTCGCCTGCAGATTTTATCGAGGCAGCCTGTGATTCCCTCTACGGGCGAATCCCGCGCCAATTCAGATCATTAGATACGAGGTCTAGCGATGTCTGGCCATTCAAAATGGGCCACAATCAAGCACAAGAAGGGCGCGCTCGACGCCAAGCGCGGCAAGATTTTTACCCGCCTCATCAAGGAAATCAGTATTGCCGCGAAGAACGGCGGCGGCGATCCTGATACCAATCCTCGCCTGCGCGGCGCCATTCTCGCTGCTAAATCGGAGAATATGCCGGCGGATAATATCAAGAGGGCGATCCAGCGTGGCACGGGAGAACTGCCCGGCGCTACCTACGAAGAATTTTCTCTTGAGGGCTACGGTCCGGGTGGCGTGGCGATCCTGCTGGATATCAATACGGACAACCGCAACCGTACGGTCAGCGAAATCCGTCATTGCTTTGGGAAGAACGGCGGCAATATGGCGGAAGCTGGCGCCGTCTCCTGGATGTTCCACAAGAAGGGCGACATCATTATTCCAAAGAGCGCCGCGAAAGAGGATGACCTGATGAACATCGTTCTCGAAGCCGGCGGCGAAGATCTGAATGACGATGGCGAGAATTGGGAAATCTTGACTGAGCCTTCGGCCTATGAGGCAGTGCTCGAAGCGGTGAAGAAGGCGGGAATTGAGCCCGCGTCGTCGAGCGTTGCCATGATTCCTCAGAACTACATCAAGCTGGAAGGTCAGGCGGCCAATACCATGATCCGGCTGATGGAAGCGCTGGAAGACCAGGACGACGT
>DLMI01000205.1:6528-9835 GCA_002478145.1 Acidobacteria bacterium UBA7540 | reverse complement strand
TGGCGGAAACGATGGATAACAGACTATCCTCCCTTAACATCCCGAAAGAGGGGCATGCTTTCAACGCGCATCTCACGCTCGCACGAGGCGGTCGCGGGTCAGGTTCGGCACGCTGGCGGAAGGGGGATGGTCCGAACCGCACCTTTCAGCGCTTGCAGGAAAAACTGGCGGCACAGTCTCCACCGGAGTTTGGAACGATGACGGCCCGCGAGTTTTTTCTTTACCAAAGCCAGCTTTCGCCCGGCGGTTCAAAATACATGAGGCTGGCGGGATTTGGGTTGCAGTAGCGCAGCAGAAATCTAACGCACCTTGCCAACGCTCCTCACCATCGCCGCTCTGAGCTACCTGCTGGGATCGATTCCTTTCGGGTATCTGCTTGTACGCATCTTTCGTGGAGAAGATGTGCGCAAGAGCGGCAGCGGAAATATCGGTGCCACGAATGTCTCCCGCAAATCGCCGGTACTCGGAGGTCTAACGCTGTTGCTGGATGCTCTGAAAGGAAGCACCGCAGCCGGGCTGGCATACTACCTCTCAGCTCAAATGGCCGGTGGTGTTCTGCCTTATCAGCCGATGGCAATGGCTGCGTTGCTTGCTGTTCTCGGGCATATGTTTCCCGTATGGCTAAAGTTTCGCGGAGGCAAGGGAGTTGCCACGGGGTTGGGATCCTTCATTGTGATCACTCCAAAGGCTGTGCTGGTAGCAGCGGGTATTTTTGTCGCAGTGGTAGTCGTCTTTCGTTACGTATCGCTTGGATCGATCCTCGCCGTTGCCTCTTTTCCATTTCTCGTCCACAGAATGCACGCCTATGGCAACGCGCCATTGGCCCTGACATTCATGGCGGCCACTTCCCTGCTCATCATCGCTAGGCATCACGAAAACATTCGCCGCCTGCTTACCGGCACAGAAAGCCGCATGGGAGCAAAGCACGCATGAGCGAGATTGCAATTATCGGCGCGGGAGCCTGGGGTACGGCGCTTTCAATCGTCCTGGGACACAAAGAAACTCACCGGATTCGGCTCTGGGCTCACGAGAAGGAAGTTTGCGACACCATTGCACAGCAGCGCGTAAACGAGAAGTTCCTCCCGGGCTTGCGAATACCAGCCTGTGTAACGCCCTGCAACGACTTGGCCGAAGCCCTTGCCGAGGCGGCTATCGTCGTAAGTGTGATGCCATCGCAACACTGCCGCCGCATGTTCGAGCAGATGCGATCGCATCTGCTCGCAGAAACCATAATTGTCAGCGCTACCAAAGGGCTGGAAGAAATCTCCCTGCTGCGCATGACCGAGGTGATCGTGCAGATGACCAAAAGCGGCGACCGGCTGCCACGGATCGGTGCACTCAGTGGTCCTTCGTTTGCTCTCGAAGCCGCCCGCGGAGATCCGACCGCAATCGCCATCGCGTCGCAGGAGGCTGAACTTGCGCGCACCGTACAGCAGGAGTTCAGTCACGCCAGCTTTCGCATTTATACCAACGATGACCCAGTCGGCGTGGAGCTTGGCGGCGCGCTGAAGAATACCGTCGCGATCGCCGCCGGCGTTTGCTCGGGCCTTGGCTTGGGACACAATTCCGTAGCGGCCCTCATCACGCGGGGGTTGGCGGAGATGACGCGCCTCGTGGTGGCCTGTGGAGGTAAAGCAGAAACCATGGCCGGCCTCGCCGGTCTCGGCGACCTGGTGCTGACTTGCACCGGCGGACTCTCCCGCAATCGCAGTGTGGGGGTCGAACTGGGCCGCGGACGCAAGTTGCCGGAGATTCTTGCCGGGATGCATGGCATGGTTGCAGAAGGAATCTTCACCACGGGGGCAGCCGTGGGACTGGCGCGCACTCACGGCGTCGAGATGCCTATCACGGAACAGATGCACGCCATCTTGCACGAGGGCAAAGCTCCGCGCGAAGCAATTTATGAACTGATGACGCGCAGCGGCAAAAGTGAAACCCTCAGAACATAAGCCCGCCGTTACGTTTTGTTGCCAAATCTGCGCTAAAAGCCGGCTTTGAGCAACACTTTCGTAATGGCAAAAACAACGGTTTCCGGCTCTTTCTACACCGGCCCCATTAAAATTCTATAGATACCTGTGAAATCCGCCGCCACTTCGATCGACGGCGCTTCCGAACTGAGTCAGGGGAGGAGCGATTCGTCTTCCACAAGGCCCACTCCGGCGCGTATTCCCATTCTGTATGTAATCCTCGGCGTGCTGCTGGTGATCAGCATCGTTCCGATGTACTTCTACTCCGCTCAAGTCGAGGCGATCAACCGGGACCGGCTGAAGACTAACGAGATGTTGCTGCAGAATACGGTGACGCGGTCGCTGGCTGACGATCTCTCGCAGCACGAGCGCTCTTTACGGATGATGCTGGCTAACCTTTCGTCGGCCATTCAGGTGGCGAGCGGCGGCGACATTGGCAGCAAGAACATTGAAGCGCCGGAACTGCGCGCCCTGCTGGAAAACTTCGTTTCTTCCTCTGACGAACTTGCCTATGCCACGCTGCTGAACTCTGACGCGAAGGGCATCTCTGCCGGGCGCATTGCCCCGGACGCTTTCCTGCAGCGCGAGTTGCAACATGCCTATGATGCAGCCCGCGACGGCCGCGCCTATAACGGGCAAGCGCTCCAGGTGGAAGACGGCAAATCCTCGCGGACCGTCGTGCTGGTCAGCAGTCCCGTCAGCTACGGCGGTCGTTTTTTGGGCATGGTGGGCGCCGTCGTGGATCTGCAGTTCCTGATTCGCCGCCTGCACGACGTTAGCAACGGCGGTCTAATTCCTTATGTCGTCGACGCTCAAGGGCGACTGGTGGCGGCGGGCACTCCGCAATATGTGACCGGCCAGGACATGAAGAGCCTTGAGATCGTCCGCAATTTTGTGGACGAGGGCAATAAGGCGCAGTTGGCTGCCACCAAGGAATTCGCCGTCAAGGAAGGCAAGAACAGTGTGGAGATGCTCGGCACCTATAGCCCGGTGATGGCGCTCGATTGGGCGGTCGTCGTGCAGAAACCGCAACGCGAGGCTTACCGCGGAGTTTACGAGATGCAGCGCACCGCGCGCCTGTTGGCTCTGATGGCAGTCCTGCTCAGCATCGCCGTGAGTATTTTCGCCGCCCGCAGAATTACCAATCCCCTACAGATCCTTACCCAGTCCAGTCGCGCCTTGGCGCGCGGAGACTTTTCACAGCGTGTGCACTTGTCGAGCCGGACTGAGATCGGCGAATTGGCCGGGACCTTCAACACGATGTCTCAGGAACTCGAACAGTTCGTCGAAGATCTGAAAGGGGCAGCAGAGGAAAATCGTGCTTTGTTCCTGGGCTCCAT
>DLMI01000205.1:5236-6419 GCA_002478145.1 Acidobacteria bacterium UBA7540 | reverse complement strand
GTCACACGTTACTCCATGATGATCGCCAAAGAATTGAACTTGCCGGCCGCTTTTATGGAGACGCTGCAAATTTCCGCCCAGCTCCACGACGTAGGCAAGATTGGCATCGAAGACCGCATCCTCAGGAAGCCGGGCGCGCTTACTGCGGAAGAATTTGAGGTCATGAAGACCCACACCACCAAGGGCGCCAATATCCTGCGCCCGGTAACCCAACTCGCCGAGATGCTCCCCGGTATCGAACTTCACCATGAAGCGCTCGACGGCCGGGGCTATCCTTACGGCCTCAAAGGGGATCAGATTCCACAGCTGGCGCGCGTCATCGCGGTGGCCGACACTTTTGATGCACTGACCACCAATCGTCCTTATCAACAGGCGCACACTCCAGAGGAAGCATTGAAGATCATTCAAAATCTTTCCGGCAAGCGGCTTGATCCCCTCCCGGTGGCGGCGCTGATGGCGGTTTACGAGCGGGGCGAGATTCGTATCCAGCGCCTTGCTATCAGGAGAGCAGTGTCAGCGAGTCCGGCCTCGAATGTCCCGGCGCCTGTGCCCGCTCCCGCGCCTCCCGACTCGGATCCCGTCAACCTCGAAAGAACCCGCGTCTAAACATTTTCGCCCACCTCTACCTGCAGCCGGGAGCGCGACCTGCTCTGACCGCTATAATCAAGTTTCGGGATTTCTCATGATTCAAACTCTGTTCGGCAGCACGGAAGAAAAGAAAACTGGTCTCTTCGAGCGCATGAAGGAGGCCGTCACTCGCACGCGGGAGAACCTCGCCGAGCGTATTGAAGAAGTCGTCTCGTTTGGCAAGGAAATCGACCGGAACACACTTGACGATCTCGAGGCCACGCTGATCGGCGCCGACCTGGGAACCACGACCACCCAGGAAGTCCTGGGCAAGCTCCGCGACAAAGCCGACCGTAAACAAATCAAGGATGTACAGGAATTGAAACGGCTCCTTAAAGAAGAATTGCTGGCCATTCTGAATGCCGCGAATACCCGGCCCGTCCAACGAGTAGACGGCACGCCTGAAGTGATTCTCGTTGTTGGCGTGAATGGCACTGGCAAGACGACCACGATCGGCAAGTTGTCGCAGGTATTTCGCTCGCAGGGCAAGGATGTTTTGCTGTGCGCTGCGGATACCTTCCGCGCGGCGGCGATTGATCAACTGGAAATTTGGGGA
>DLMI01000205.1:2841-5104 GCA_002478145.1 Acidobacteria bacterium UBA7540 | reverse complement strand
TACGTGATTGTGGACACGGCAGGTCGGCTGCACACCAAGACCAGCCTCATGTCCGAACTGGAGAAAATGCGCCGCACCGCTCAGCGCATTATCCCAGGGGCGCCGCACGAGACGCTGCTCGTCATGGACGCGACTACCGGTCAAAATGGCTTGCAGCAGGCGCGGCTATTCACGCAGTCGGCAGGCGTCACCGGCATCGTGCTCACCAAGCTCGACGGCACTGCTAAAGGTGGCGTCGTGGTGGCCATCTCGCGCGAGTTAGGACTCCCAGTACGATTTGTCGGCGTCGGCGAGAAGGTGGGCGATCTGCTCCCGTTTGACCCGAAAGAATTCGTGGATTCGCTGTTCGAATAAAAGGTCTGTTCACCAGGAAGCACTGAGCCAAGGAGAAGACCAACGCTAAGATGTCTTTCTCCGTTACTCCGTGTCTCTATGGTGAGTTCTCATGATCTGTACCTATCCCAGATGGCCGACCATTCGACTGACGAACAATTCCTGCACCACGCGCTTAATCTGGCGCGCCAAGGCATGGCTTTGGCGTCGCCCAATCCTTACGTCGGCGCGCTGATCATTGACCCGCAAGGAAAGATCGCCGGCACGGGCGTTTACACTTACGATGGCGTGAAGCACGCCGAGTTGCTTGCCCTCGAGCAAGCCGGCGACAAGGCTCGCGGCGGCACGCTCTACATTAATCTTGAGCCACACTCGCACCAGGGCCGCACGCCTCCCTGTACCGACGCCCTAATCGCTGCCGGAATTCATCGCGTGGTGGCTTCCATGCCCGATCCCAATCCCAAGGTGAGCGGGCGAGGCTTCGAGAAGTTGCGTGCCGCGGGCGTTCACGTGGAAGTTGGACGGTCGGAAGCGGAAGCCCACCGCCTGAACGAGGCTTTCGCACGCTATATTCGACACGGCGTTCCCCTGGTGACACTGAAGTCCGCGATGACGCTCGATGGCAAAATCGCTCCGCCGCCCAGGGCTGAGTCCAAGAGCGCGGTAGGAATTCCTGCTGGCGGATGGATCACCGGCGAAGCGGCGCGTGCCCACGTCCACGAACAGCGACACCAGAGCGATGCGATCATGGTCGGAGTGGGAACGATCCTCGCTGACGACCCGTTGCTCACCGACCGCAGCGGGCACCCGCGCCGACGTCCGTTGTTGCGGGTAATTCTGGATTCGCACTTGCGACTGCCGTTGGAATCGCGCCTGGTGCAGAGCGTCGCGAATGAGGGCAGCTTCAACAGCGATGTGCTGATTTTCTGTTCCTCAGGCGTGGAAAAGAAGAAGAGAGAATTGGAAGCGCGTGGCGTTCGAGTCGAACAATTTCCTCCTGCCACGGATGGACGCCCGGATATTCATTCGATCTTGCGCCGCCTCGGACAACTGGAACTCACCAGCGTGATGATCGAAGGTGGAGCGACTGTAAACGGGACGGCGCTAGCCTCCGGCATCGTTGACAAAGTTTTTCTGTATTACGCGCCGAAGATCTTTGCGAGTGAGAGCTCTGTTCCATTCGCCACTGGCGCAAGCTTCCGCCATATGGATGAAGCGCCGCTGGTAAACCATCTCCGTTGGCACCGCTTCGCAAACGATTTTGCTGTGGAAGGGTACTTGCGCAATCCGTACGAGGAGTGAGGCTTTCGCGGTCTCACCGCTCACTTGCTGGCAAGGGTCAGCTTAAGGCTGTCGAAGACACACTGGAACCCCTCGCCCTCCGGAGCTGCGCACATGATGCCAACGTCGGCTGAGGCTGAAGGAACCAGATAACCCATGCGCACCGAAGTAAAGTTCTTGCCGTCTACCGAACAGAGCGTCTCGAGAGAATCCGGCTTGCGAACAACTTTCCACCAAACGCGTCCGCTTGTTGTCAGATCCTTCATCGTCGACCAGTCGGAGAATTGCCGAGTGAAGACCACGCTGGCGTGGCGGGTGCTGTCGAAGAATTCAGTTCCGCACTTGACCCAGTTCTGGGCATCGATTCGAACCATCAGTCCCGCCTGGTCGTAAAGCGCCGCGTACTGACCGTCGATCCGAGCCTCGAAATCAAAATCCCCGCTAACCGGCAGACGAAAGAAATGCCCGTTATCTGTGACATATCCATAAAATGTCTTCCGCCAGAAATCCGTCTTCCGACGCGCCCGTACGACGAGTCTATCCCGTGAAATGGTTGCTGAAGCTGGCTCATTCAGCCATTTCATGCGACGGAGCAGTTCCCCGCTTGACGGCGGCTCGTCCGCGAATGCCTTGGCCCGAAAAATCTTAC
>DLMI01000205.1:1496-2720 GCA_002478145.1 Acidobacteria bacterium UBA7540 | reverse complement strand
CATGTGATTGCCCCCGCTCGACGTGGCTTCCTGGAAACAAAGATACTCGTTTTGAAAGCAGAAACACAGAGTCGCAGGAGCCCGACATATTGCGCCGCGTGTGGCTGACTCAGAGATGCATTTATGATTGATAAGTTATTTCGGAGGTCCTCATGTTTACCGGAATCGTTGAAGAAGTAGGACGCGTGACCCGCATCGAACAGCACGGCGAGAATCGCCGCATCACCATTACAGCCACAAATACTCCGAAGGAACTGAAGCCCGGCAACAGCGTCGCGGTCAGCGGCGTCTGCCTCACAGCGCTCGATATCAAGCCCGGTTCATTCTGCGCCGATTTAGCGCCCGAAACCTGGGTGCTCACATCCTTTTCGTGCATGCACGAGGGAGCCCTGGTCAACCTGGAACTGCCCATGAAAGCCGATGGCCGCTTCGGCGGGCACATCGTGCAAGGCCACGTGGATGGCGTCGGCAGGCTCATCGCCCTGGAGCGCATCGCGGACTCGGAAAATTGGTGGCTCCGCATCGAGTTGCCAGGTGAGATAGAGAAATACACCGTCTACAAGGGCTCGATTTCGATCGAGGGCATCAGTCTTACTGTCGCAAAGCTGGAAGGCAGGAGCTGCACCATTGCAATCATTCCGCATACCGTCGAGATGACAAATCTCAACTCGCTCCGGCCTGGGGATCCCGTCAACCTCGAAGCAGATCTGATTGCGAAATACGTAGAGAAAATGATGAGCAGCGAGGCGGTGGAGAGTTCGCTTACGGTCGAAGAGTTAGTGCGACAAGGATTCTAGGCGAACCCACGGGCATGCACAATCTCGACGTATGTTCTCCGCCAAAGAAGGAAACAAGAACTCGCCGTACCCGGGATTGTGCGCAGACTGCGTGCATGCCCGGATCATCAAGTCCGACCGGGGTTCGATGTTCGTGCAATGCCAGCTTTCGTTCACCGACGCGCGATTTGAGAAGTATCCGCGCCTGCCGGTCGTCACTTGCACCGGCTACGCCAGGAAAACCTGCAAGGAATGAGTTGAATTTCCGTGGCTCACCCTGCTTAGCATCCCAGCTTCAGTTCGTCCAAGTCCAGGAACTCCTGCACGATCGGCTCAGTGGATTTTTCCATCTCTGCTGACGTTCCAAAGAAGATCGCCTTGCCTTCGTGCAAGAACACGACCCGGTCGGCCAATTTCTGGGCCAGCCGCATGTCGTGAGTGACAACGA
>DLMI01000205.1:1069-1315 GCA_002478145.1 Acidobacteria bacterium UBA7540 | reverse complement strand
GCAATCGCGACAGACCTCTTCATCCCGGTCGAGAGGTCGGAGGGCAACAGGTCTCGCATTTCCTTTACGCCCACCATTTGTAGCAAGCCATCGACGATCTGGTAAATCTGCTCCTCGGACAACTCCCGGGTTTCGCGCAGCGCAAACGCCACATTCTCGCCCACCGTGAGTGAGTCAAAGAGCGCCCCGTTCTGAAAGACCATGGTCACTTTTTTTCGGATCGCTTCCAGTTGTTCTTCAGAAAAA
>DLMI01000205.1:0-885 GCA_002478145.1 Acidobacteria bacterium UBA7540 | reverse complement strand
GCGTTTTCGCCGAAAGCTTTTGAGACCTCGCGGAATTCGATGTAAGGCTGGTTCACAGTTTCAGGCATTCGGCTGGCTCTCAGGAATCGCGCTTATACAAACCGCTTTCAAGTCCTTCGCTTCCCCAACTCTAATTCCTCGGGAGTATTCAAATTGCGGAAAATGGCGCGCGCGAACCCCTCGCGTTTCAACTCTTCTTCCTCAATCACCCGGGCTTCAATCTTCGGATAAAGCAAGTCAATCCGGTTCCGGCCCGCCAGCAATGCCTTTTCAGCGGCGTCAGCAAAGTTCCGTCGGTAAACGGCGCACAGTGGCTCCCATCGTCCATTATCGCGGGGAACGACTGCGATCGCCCCAGGCGCAGTCCACGCCTGGTTGATCAAATACTTCAAGAACGCTGCAGAGACAAGAGGCATGTCCACCGCCAGCATCAAGTTAAGGTCCGTCTGCGAAGACCGCAAGGCAGCATGAATTCCACCCAGAGGGCCGCAGTCGTGGAATATGTCTTCCACCACCGGGGCAAACGCCGCAAACTTCTCGCGACTTCCCACAATGCGTATATCGGTCGCAACCGATCGCGCCAAGTCAAGCATCCGCCCCAGCAAGGTTCGGCCGTCGAAGTCTACAAAAGCCTTGTTCATACCCATACGCGTGCTCTTGCCTCCAGCCAGGATAAAGGCGGTCACGTCCGGCGCGGTAGCGCTTCCCATGCCGCGATAATACACTTTGCACCCCACCGTCAGTTTTGAGGAAATCGTGAGCCGTCACCAGAAGGGAGCTACGCCGTGACGATACCGGCCAATGACCTGAGAGGAATGATTACGAAGTACTTTCAGCGTACTCCGAAGGCGTGCGGGAGTGTGTGCGGGAATGCCTACGAACGAT
>DLMI01000154.1 GCA_002478145.1 Acidobacteria bacterium UBA7540 | reverse complement strand
GGCGATAGCCCGGGCCGTCCGCACAGCCTGTTCTGCGTGTCGCATCGCGGAATGAATCATTATGAACTCCCCCACGCTTTCGAGCGTCAGCATCCCCACTAACTCGCCGTTGTGTTCCACGGGCAGTGAGCGGCAGCCGCAACGCTGTGCCACCTGGACGGCTGGCTCGATCATGTCGTGCGAATCAACGGCTTGAAAGTCGCGGCGCATAGCGTCACGCACATGTTTATCCGTCCCGCCCTGGGCAATCGCCCGTACCAGGTCTTCTCGCGTCAGTACGCCGAGCACACGGCTGCCATACACGACGGGAAAGTCCTGTTGCCAGCCCGAAAGGATTTGCTCCACAGCCTTTGCCAGCGTGTCATCAGCTTGAAGCGTGCGAATATCCCGGTACATCACTTGCTGAACAGGAATGCCACCGAGGGAGGTGCGCATCTGTACCATCCCGGCCTCGCCGCTTGCCCCCATCCACACGAAAAGCGCGACGAAGAGAAGGAAGGGGTCGAAAAACAATCCGAGGTAGCCGAAAACAAAAGCGATCCCTTGGCCGATATGCGCAGCCGTCTGCGTGGCCTCCGTGTAGTCCATGCGCTTGGCCAGTAGCGCTCGCAGCACGCGCCCGCCGTCCATAGGAAACGCGGGAATCAGGTTGAAGAGCACCAACCACACGTTGACGGCCATGAGGCTCGGAAAGAAATCACGCCCGGTCCAACTGATCGTCGCGGCCCGGCGCAACGTCGGGATACGGCCCAACGCCGCGAGCACCGCGAAAAGCCCCGAGGCGATAAGCACATTTACAGCCGGTCCCGCCAGCGCCACCAGCAGTTCCTGGTTCGGGTCCTCCGGCATACGCTCGAGTCGCGCCACGCCGCCGATGGGAAGCAGAACAATGTCGCGTGTGCGGATGCCGAAGCGCCGCGCCGTGAGCGCGTGCCCCAACTCATGCAGCACGATGCAGCCGAAGATCACCAGGACGAAGAAGACCCCGAAGAGGGTCCGCGCCACGTTATGGCTTTCCACCCAAGTGGCGACGAAGATGAACCCCACTAACAACAGGAAAGTGGCGTGCATGTAGACATCAATTCCAACAAGTCGACCGATTTTCCATGACCAGCGCATGAAACGTCCCTCCCATTTCGCAATGCGCGTTTGCGGCCCTATGCCAATGCCCTGTTTTATCATCGGCCAGACCCAGCCGCCAAGCCGCTCGTCAATTTCGAAGCGGCCTATCACAAATTGCGTACAGGGGTACCGGCCTGAGGCGCAAAAGGCTGAGCCAGATGTCCTCGTACTCGCGGCGAAGTCACAACCAGGATACGATCTCCATCGCGCAGGACCGTATCAGGATGGGGCAACAGCACCTCTCCCTGCCTGAAGACAGCCATTATCTCAAAATCGTCGTCGGCCATATCGAGGTGGCTTTTTTGGATCGGCTTGCCAGCTAAAGGGGAGCCCGCCGGCAGAACGGTCATCGACAATTGCTTCTCATGAGGCAGGTCAAGAGGAATGCCTGATTGCAGCAAGGCCAGCACATCCAGGTGACCGACCTTGGCTTTGCTCGGAAGCTGGTGCTTACCTATGAGAATCAATGCGGCTCGAACCTCGTCCACGTAGTGAGCTGGCGATTGCGCGCGTGCCACCACCTGGGCCTCGTATAAGCTCTTGTACGTCAAAGAACCCGCTAGTCGGACTTGAATCAGATAGCTGACCATGACAGCCAGAGCGGCGGGCACGAGTAACTGATAGCCGCCCGTCATCTCAGTAACCATCAACATTGTCGCAATGGGCACGCGCGCGGCAGCGCCAAACACCGCGGCCATTCCCACGACGACGAATGCTGCCGGCGCTTGATGGAAGAGGAGCGAAAAGGAGCCACCCAACATTGCCCCGACAAAAAGGCTAGGTGCAAAGACCCCACCCGAACCACCCGAGGAAACGGTCAGGACAAAGGCCAGCATCTTGGCAAAGAGAAGTATCGCCAGTAAGTGAAGCACCAGCTTGCCGTAAATGGCCTGCTGCATCCAACCATATCCGCCCCCCAGAACTTGGGGCCACTCCAGGGCCAGCAGGCCGACACCTAACCCGCCGATGGCCGGCTTGAAGTGGGGCAGACACGGAATCGCTCGGAAGGCGTCGCGCAGTCCATAAAAAACGACGGGTAGAGTAGTGGCTACGAAGCCGCTTGCCACGCCCAGCAACACGTACCAGCCATAATCCATGAAACCGGGGCTTCCCAGCGTCGCCGGAACTCGGAAGAGGGGGTGCCATCCCACAAACAGACCATTAACAGCATAAGCCACAACTGAAGCCAGCATGGTATAGAGCAACGCGCTGCCCTCGAATTCTATATCGCTGTACAAGACCTCGACGGCAAAAATCGCAGTGCCGATGGGCGAGCGAAAGATTGCCGACAATCCTGCTGCCATCCCGATGAGAATGAGCAGCCGTCGTTCCTCCTCGGAGCGGCGGGTGACCGTCGCATAAATAGAACCGATCCCGGCGCTGATGAGCGCGGTCGGGCCTTCGCGACCCGCCGCACCGCCTGACCCAATCGTGATAGCAGATGCCACCATCTTCAATGGGGCTACCCGCGCCCGAATGAAACCAGCCATGCGGTGGAATGCTTTGACGACTGCATCAGTACCATGACCTTCAGCCTCCGGCGCCAAGCTGAAGACTAATACGCCTGAGATCAGACCGCCCAGAGTGGTGGCGACAGGAACCAGCCAGAGGCCATGTGCTCCGATAACTTGTTGTGCCGGACCAGCTTCGCCGGGTAGTCCCGGCGGCTGATAACCCGCCAGCCACGTCAAGAAGAAACCTTGACAGACGCGGACCATCCACGTGAAGAGTTGTGCACTCAAAGCACCGACTACTCCCAGGATAAGGGTATCGACGAGGAGTCGCGGTTCGGGTTGTTTCAGCAAGTCGGCCCACCTTCGCGATTTTGTAAACCTCTAACCGTCGCTTACGCCTGAACAGGCCGCCTATCGGCTGTCATAACTCGCCGCCGAAAAGCCGTGGCCGGCCAAGTTCAGCACGAGATTGTGCCCCATGACGCCCAAGCCGACCATGCCGATTGCATACTTGCTTATTGGTCATAGTTTTGCCTTCAGAGCCGTTTGCGGATGGATTTCAATTCCCGCCGGCGTTTCGCGGTGGTCTTGGGATATGCCATCTTAAGGTCATTGAGCGCATCCAGGACAATTTGGGAAACAATCAACCGGGCATTCTCCTTATCATCAGCGGGAACGACATACCAGGGCGCGTTATGGGTGCTTGTCGCGTTCAGGCAAGCCTCATAAGCCTTCATGTAATGCTTCCAGTATTTCCTCTCGTGAATGTCCGAGAGGCTCAATTTCCAGTTTTTGTCTGGCTCATCAATGCGCTCCAGGAATCGCTTTCGCTGTTCTTCCTGCGAAAGGTGGAGGAAGACCTTGATGATCCGGGTGCCGTTACGGTGGAGATGCTCCTCCAAGTCCACGATGGAACGATACCGCTCCTTCCAAATGGTCTTCTCGTCGAGCAACTCATCCGGAAGCCCTTGGCCGTGGAGAATCTCCGGATGCACCCGAACAACCAGCACCTCCTCATAGTAGGAACGATTGAAGATGCCGATCCGCCCGCGTTCGGGAAGCCGGCACGTTGTGCGCCACAGAAAATCATGTTCCAGTTCTTCGGCGCTCGGCTGTTTGAAACTGAAAACCTCGCAGCCTTGGGGATTGACCCCAGACATGACGTGACGGATGGCGCCGTCCTTGCCGCCAGCGTCCATCCCTTGAAAAATAAGCAGCAAGGCATAGCGGTTGGACGCATAGTGAAGGCGTTGCAGCGCGCTCAACTCCCGAGCGTGTTCTTCCAGGAGTTTTTGATACCGCTTCTTCGACTTGCAAAAGGGCTTCACAATCGTCGGCCACTCCTTGAGTTTGACCTTTTCTTCGGGCCGCACACGGAAATCCTTGGAATCGATTTTCATCTACACCCCTCCGGCCATGTCAGCCGCATTATTCGCGTCTGTCTATTTATCGGGTTTATCTTTCCGAATCTCCCGCTGCGCCTTTTCCCAGTCCTGAACTTCTCGAACGTCCTCGCGCCCTAGCTCCTCGTAGAGTTCATGGACTCGCTTGACGATCCCCGGCGTCAAACCGGACGGCGTCTCGGCTTTGGCTTCTTGCTTAGGCTCCGGTTTGGCATCAGGCTTAAGCTCGGCTTTGGCTTCAGGCTTC
>DLMI01000160.1 GCA_002478145.1 Acidobacteria bacterium UBA7540 | reverse complement strand
CGAAAGCTTAACTCCGGGAGGGTGTGATGAGCAATCTGGACACGTGTGGAATTGAAGTCAGTGCGAAGGAATTGGTGGTGATGCTGCGGCGGCAAGAGGACTTGGAGCCTTTGCGAAATTTCACTAACACGCCGGAAGGCCATACCATGGTGCTTCGTTACCTGCGGCGAGCGGGCCGCGTGGTGCGCGTTTGCATGGAGTCGACCGGTCTCTACGGTCTGGACCTGGCGCTGGCGCTGAGCACGCAGGAGGGCATCGAGGTGATGGTGGCCAATCCGCGTGCGGTGCGGCATTTCGCCACCGCCTTGATGCAACGCAGCAAGAATGATCAGATCGACGCCGGGGTGCTGGAACAGTTTGCCGCGCGTATGCCCTTTCAGCCCTGGCAGCGGCCCTCGGTGGCCACGCTGGCCTTGCACGCGCTGGCGCGGCGCCTGCGGGAGTTGGTCGAGATGCAGACGGCGGAGAAGAATCGTCAGCATGCGGCGGGGCTGTCGCAGGCGATTCCGACGGTGGTGAAGCGTGACTTGGCGCGCAGCCTGCGGGCCCAGGAACGGGCCATCGAGCGCTTGACCCGCCAAGCTCGCAAGCTGATCGCGCAGGATCCCCAACTGACCGAGCGCTTTGAACTGCTCGACAGCGTCCCGGGAATCGGCGAAACCAGTGCCGTGCAGCTCTTGGGGGAGTTGGGCGTGCTGGCACCCGATCTGGAGGCTCGCCAGTGGGTGGCCTACGCCGGACTCGACCCGCGCCAGTACACCTCGGGGACCTCCGTGCATAAGAAGCCGCGCATCAGCAAGGCCGGCAATAAACACCTCCGCCACGCTCTGTTCATGCCCGCCTTGGTCGCCGTCCAGCACGACCCGCACTTGCGCGCCTTCTATCAGCATCTGCTCGCCCAGGGCAAATTCAAAATGCAAGCCTTGGTCGCCGTCATGCGCAAACTCCTGCACGCTCTCCACGCCATGTTCAAAACCCATCAGCCCTACGAGGGCTCCAAACTCTTTCGGCTTAACTCCGCCCCTGCCCAGGAGGTGACCCGTGCTCTCGTCGCTTCCTGACCTTCAAAAAGAAAGAGGTTTCCCGTACCCTTCTAGAAAGAAAAACCTGTTGAAATTGAAGAGAGAATCTACCCGCTTTAGGGGAGCAGGAGCGTTATGCAACAAGAAGTGACCATGGATGGGCCGAGGAAAACTTTGGCGAAGCGGTTGGAAAACCTGGACCGCTTAATTAACGAGTTGGGGCAACCCGTTTCTCAACTCTGGGTTGACGCCTACCAATTCTTGATTGAGGCGATCAAGCGACCGGGCAAGCGTACACCTCGACGAGAGCGTTTAATTCGCGCCGCAGTGCTGACGGCTGCCGCTGCTCTCGAAGGATGCACAAATTTCCTTGCTGAGCGTGTTGCTAAAGCTGGGGCAGCGGGTGGAAAGCAACTCATGGAAAGTCAAATCGACTGCCTTCGAGAGAAACGTAAGGTTCTTGATAACGGCACGATAATAGAAAAAAGCAACTGTACAGTTCGAGGGACCGGTTCTTGCTTCTATATTCCCTTGTAAGCGGGGGACTACCATTACACCCGCCTGCGCGTGCTCAACTCGAAACAAGTTTCGAAACCAGGGACAAGCTTGTGCATCCTAAGCCTGGTTTACTAGTTGATCTTTTGGCCGATGATATCGGCTTCAACGCTTTTTCGGGCTTCTTAGTCGCTGACATACTACTAGCGGAAGCGTTGAGGGCTTCGAAAGGCAATTCCTAATCATTCGCAGCATTCTTTCGAAGGGCCTCAATCATTTTGTTGATATATTCCTCCGGGTCTCTCTCCCAAACCTTTTCCAGCGCACAGAGGTCACGGCGTTCAAACAGTTGGATTACTTGTGGCGGTCCTTTGGGCGGCGTGCTTTGCGTCCATAGCCTTAATCCGTTGGTCATCCATCTCTTTCATAACCTGAAACAGCGTTGCGGCCAATGTGAAACACATTTCCCCGTCTGGTTGCTTAAAGTCTATCTCGCCAAGGTGAACAATCCTGTGACGCTTGCGGAAGAATTCTTTGATGAAGAAGTCCTTCGTGAAGTGCACCCCTTTGAAAGTTGGGTACTTGGCATGGATAGGATTCAGTAATCTGGGATTGCGGGACAAGAACGAATCAAAATCCTCTCCGGTCAGCAAGGTCGATACTTTGTCAAGTCGCACTCCAATCGCGTTCCACTTGCGCCACTGTTCTGCCCATTTGTCCTTGTCTGCTGGCGTTGGCATCCTTGTGTCCATGAGGTCAACTTCACTCCACTTCATGAATAAACGCGCCAACTCACATTCCACTGCCATCGCACTCAGGACAATAACCAGCGTGAAATCTGCATTTGTGAGTTCTGCCCGTGCGCGACTCAAAATCCTCATGCCCACAAAGTTACCCAGCGGATTTACGAACCACAAAGGCATGCCACATTCAGTACACTGCGTGTCCTTAATGTCTTGTGTCCCGCTGGCTTGTAACGTCATCTGATGACCGCATAGGCACGTGACAGTGAAAGAGGATTTCATTTGCTTTGTCCGCTCCGCGATTTAATCCTGGATTCTATCATCGCCGCCCATTTTCGCGGACGCTTTATTGTGCTGATGAACGTGGCCCCAGTTCCCCCAAGGCCCTTCGCGAAATCCCAGACACCACAGGTCGGGATGTGCGCAAGCCCACCCGTGCTTCAAGTTCTGCCCTTTCTGGAGCAGGAAAAAGCCTGCGGTTAATTACGCTGCTTTGAGGAGTATAATCGCTCTCATGACAAAGTCTGGATGGATCGCTTACTCAGTCTTGGTGCTGGCATTTCTCAGCTTCGTAGCCTTCAACGAACACCAGCAACGCGCCTTGCGGAAGGCTATAGATAACGTGGCATGGGACGCGCGCCTCGCCGATCACCTTCAAACAGACAATTTCATTACGCCAACAGTCGGTACTATTCAATTCATCAGGCAAGGACGGTACTCAATCGACGTCCAGGATTTGAAGTACACGGGAAACGGCCTTGAGTTATCAGGGTTCATCGGAAACGCGACTCCGGTCACTCTGAGCACCCTCACGGTGACCTTTACGGCAAACCGCCCCTATTATAAGAATCGCGAGCGATATCTGAAGGAACGCGGAACCTCTGCCGACTGGTACACCGTAGGCCGGCCTGACGACGAGATCGGCAAAGGGCAAGTGTTGCTGACATATCTTAGTTCGGGAAGCCGAGTGCCGTTTGCGGTAACCATCCCCAACGTGAAGCAAACTTCGGATGAGACGGAACTCAGTGTATGGTTTTCAGGCGAGCGGTATACCTACGATAAGCGTTAGTCGGGGACAACAAACCGCAGGAGGTCGCCGGCGTAGGAACTCCGCGTATCGTGGCCGGCTAGACCCACTTTTCATGCGGGGTCTAGGTTTCGATTTGTGTTCCCTCAGTCATTGACAGTTGTGTGCCAACCGTGTGCCACAGTTCGGCAGAAGGTGCGTTTTTGGCGTATGTGGCTGATTGTAGAATCAACAACTTACAGCCCTTCAATACCCCCGCGTGTTCCGACTCCCCCCGCCTCCAAACTGCCAACCTGTGTGTAATCCATAGGTAACGGGTATGTTTGGGGTGCTTGCCCTCCGAGTACGCGCCGGTGCTTTCCACGGGCCTGCCCTTGCGGAGGTAAGGGGAAAATGTTTGATTGAGACATACCTTACGAACTTTCGAACCAACTCACAGACGCAGGGTTTTGGAAACATCCGAAAGATATGAAGGGTAAATCTGAACCACTCCCAGACACGGCACCAGCGGCCCCGGCTTCGACAGCCCCATGGGTGGGACCATTTAGTTATTAGGTATCACTCTATCTAAAGTTATATCCTGGGTATGTATCAACTGAATTAGACCTGACAGTTGTTGATTTTGCTCTCGATTTTGGCGTAAGCTCAGATAGGGCGCACGAGCGGAACGGCAGCAACAGACGTTTAGGACACGACGATGAGAGTCCTCAGAGGGTACGCGGTCGCAGCCGTGAGTGTCACGATGGCGTTACTCTTGACGCTCCTCATTACTCCGCTGCATCAGCAGTTCAAGTTTCTCCTGTTCTTCCTCGCCGTCTTTGCCAGCGCGACCGGGGGAGTGGGGCCGGGAGTGTTCGCGACACTGCTCAGTGTGGCGATGGTAGATTATTTCTTAATTCAGCCCCTGCGCTCGTTTGCGATTTCCGATCCGGGAAACCTAGTCCCTTTGCTTCTATTCTGCGGTGTGGGCCTTGTGATCACATGGATTACCCACCGCTTACAGCGTTCAGAGGAGTCGATTCTGGCAGCAGCAGCGGTCATTGAATCCTCGGCAGACAGCATAATGCGCGAAAGTCTGGACAACACGATCCTGAGCTGGAACAAAGCTGCTGAGCATACCTACGGTTACACGGCTAAAGAGGCAATCGGCCGCCCTGCCTCGCTGATTGTTCCGCCCGATCGCAGGGAGGAACTGCAACGCCTAATTGAGCGCATACACCAAGGAGGCTCGGTCCAGAGCCACGAAACGGTGCACGTCAAAAAGGACGGCGCGCATATCGATGTCGCGCTGACGTTATCACCCGTTCAGGACCGGGAGGGAAGCATCGTTGGCGTCTCCAGCATCGCGCGGGGGATCACAGAGCGCAAGCTGGCGGAGGAGGTAATACGGCAGTCCCACGAGCAACTGGAGCGAACGACGCACGAGTTGAGGCTTCTGGCTGAAATGGGCGAAATGCTCCAAGCAAGTTCTATCCCAGCAGATGCCTACGCCGTTACCACCCGCTTCGCACAGACACTCATCCCGGCAAGCTCGGGTGCCCTGTTTGTGCACTCCGCATCCAGAAACAACTTAGAGGTCGTCATCAGATGGGGAGAAACGCACCAGAATGAGCCGGATTTCTTGGCCCCCGATGAGTGCTGGGCGCTTCGAGCGGGACGTCTGCATCTGGTTGAAGGTCCCCACAACGGTTTGCTCTGCCGCCATCTGCCAGAGCCTCCGCCGACGTGCTACCTTTGTGCCCCCATGATTGCCCACGGTGAGACTCTTGGCATGCTCCACGTGCGGATGAGCCGGCACAATCGAGGCTCATCCGAAGCAGCGCTCCCGGAGTCAATGGAATTAACATGGCTCGCCAGGACCATGGCGGAGCGGTTGGCCTTGGCTCTGGCCGATATGGAGTTGCGGGAGACTCTGCGCGCGCAGTCCATCCGCGACCCGCTCACCGGCTGGTTTAACCGCCGCTACATGGAAGAGACGCTGGAGCGCGAGATTGGACGGGTGGCTCGAAACAAGCGCCCACTGGTGGTAATCATGCTCGACGTAGACAACTTCAAGGAATTTAATGACACCTTTGGGCACGAAGCGGGTGATGTGGCCTTGCAGAATCTGTGCCAAATGCTGAAAACGCACATTCGAAGTGAAGATGTCGCCTGCCGTTTCGGAGGAGATGAGTTTGTGCTCATCCTCCCCGACACTTCTGCGGAGCTCGGTGCGCAGCGGGCGGAGGAAATGCGGATCGCCGTCGGACACGAGGAAATACAATACCACGACCATTTGCTGAGGCCGATGACGTTGTCGTTTGGCATCGCCACCTTCCCCGTAAATGGCAGAACCTCCAAAGACCTGCTGCGGGCTTCTGATACTGCTCTCTACCGCGCCAAGAGCGAGGGGCGGGATAGAGTGCGGTTGCACGGACAGGCCTCTGAGCCGACCACCGGGAATTGATCCAGTTAAGCGCTGTGGAGCCTATCTCCCGGAAACGGGTTGACCACTCTTTCTTTCTATTTAACATAGGCGCTTACGGCCAAACATCGACAAAAAATTATCGATCTTGCAGAATGCTTCTTGCGCCTTCTGGTTGCCCCGCCAGGGGCCACCGGCACAGACTCAAATGTTGTCCTGCTCACCCATTCTCTCCTACCCTTCCTGAAGAAGTTCTTCCAGGGTCCAAGTGTGATCTGTAATGCCAGCTTCCATCGCAGGTGTGACCCGCAACGTTTGACGGGTTCGGCAGAAATTGTAGGTCAAAACAGTGGCCGCCGTAATGTTACCGAAGGCTTTGCGCCCCTTGGCCTGCGGCGAGCCGGGCGCGGGAAGCTTCGTGTGCGCCCGGCTGCGGCGTCATCGGCGCGAAGTTCGTCGGCGTCTTGGAACTCCGAGTTCGCTTTCATATAGGCGAGCAACTCATCCACTTGGCAGAAGGCCAATGCGGTGTACGTGTCGGCGGCTCCGTAGTAGATGGCGATCCGGCCGCTGCGAGCATCCGCAATCGCTGCGCACGGGAACGTGACGTTGGGCACGAAACCAACGGTCTCGTAAGGCGTCTCCGGTGTGAGTAGGTAATCTCGAGTCCGCAACAACACCTTGCTCGGATCCTCCAGATCCAGAAGCGCGGCGCCCATGCTGTAGACGTAGCCGTTACAGGTAGTGCTGACGCCATGATAGAAGAGCAGCCAACCTTCTGATGTTTCTATGGGCACAGGGCCCGCGCCGACCTTGGTGCTCTGCCACCAGGTCTTGGGTTGACGCTGCATCACCAGCCGGTGCTTACCCCAGAAAATGAGGTCGGGGCTGTAAGACAGAACGATGTCGCCGAAGGGAGTGTGCCCCGAATCGCTGGGGCGGCTCAGCAAGGCATAGAGTCCATTGATCTTTCTGGGGAACAGCACGCCGTTGCGGTTGAAGGGCATCAGGGGACGCTCCATCTTGATCCAGGTCTTGAAGTCCGTGGTGCGACCCATTCCGATGGAGGCTCCGGGAAAATCGTCACACCACGTGACGTAGAAGGTATCGTCAATCTTCAACAGGCGAGGGTCGTAGGCGTAACCGTTTTGCACCTTCTTGCCGGCATCGTTCTCCCACGGAATCACGTCGGGGTCGAGGTCCCAATGAATGCCGTCCTTGCTGCGGCCGAAATGAAGGTCGGCCACGCCATTGCGGTGATCGGCACGAAATACTCCCACGTATGCCCCTCCATGAGGCCACGCCGCACTATTGAAGACGCGGGCCATGCGCCCGCCGGGGTTCCACCCAATAAGGGGGTTCCCGGCATAACGCCAAACCACGTCGCTGCAACCGGCAGCGCGTTCTTGCCAAGGGAGGTTCGGCAGAGAGTGACCCACGAGGGTCGGCTTCGCTGATGGTCGTGCGGTCATAAGAAAAGATCCTCCTTTCAAACCGTGCCCGCGCTGTGTACCGCGGCTTCACGGCGGACCTTGAGTTCGGCCCCGATCTGATCCATGAGCTTAGCATCAAGGTTGTATACGGCAATGACGAGCACCGTGAAGAGAGAGGCTGCTGCCGGAATCAGGCTGACCATCAGACGAATGCCATACAGCGTCCCGACATTCTGCGCGACATTGGCGTGGAAGCCATAAAACGCCAGCAGCCATCCGGCGATGGCGCCCCCCACGGTCCAGCCCATTTTCTGCGCAAACGTTCCCGCCGAGAAAACCAGCCCGGTAGCGCGACTTCCGAATTTCCACTCCGCATAGTCAGCGGTATCGGCGTACATGGCCCAAACCAGCGGGTTCAGGGAGCCCGTGAAGAGGGACCCAACCATATTGCACGCGAAGATCAGCGCCAAGTCCTTCGCGCCGGCAAAGTAGACAGGAACCAGGGTCAACACGTTGATGATCGAGAGCCACATGTAAGTTTTCTTTTTCCCGCCAAAGAACTTGGTCAGAGGAGCCGTAATAGTGACTCCCACGAGCGAGCAGACCGTGCCCGAAAGGAAGTAAGTGGAAAGGAGCGTGACGGAATCGAAGTGGTGAGCGAAGTGGTGCGCAGGCCCAATGTTGAACGCGATGTCCACGCCTTGGACCACGAAGTACTTGAAATAATAGACGAGGGATGCCCCGCGAATCGAGACCCAGGTGAGAAACACAATGCTGGCACCGCCCAAGGCAAGCCAGGGCCGGTTGCGCAGCAGGTCGCCCAAGTCACCACCCACCGAAGACTGGTCGCCTGCGGGGCCGACGACGCGCTCGCGTGTGGCCGCGAACGTGAAGAGGAAGAAGCACATTGCCGCAAAGCCGTAGAGGCCCATGGTCAAAGGGAACCCGGCCTTGTCGTTGCCGTGGCCAAGCGCTTTGACCAGAAATAGAAACGTGCCTTGCACAATCAGGTTTCCGGTGAAGGCGCCCACAAACCGAAAGGAGGAGAGCTTGGTGCGTTCGTCGGAATCGGGCGTGATCACTCCCAGCAGCGCCCCGTAAGGGATATTGATCGCCGTGTACACCAGCATCACCAGCATGTAAGTGGCATAGGCATAGGCCAGCTTGCCGGTCGGCCCGAGATTGGGCGACAGAAAGGCCAGTACTCCTGTGATAAAGAAGGGGAAGGCCATCCACAGCAACCACGGGCGAAACTTGCCGAAACGCGACTTCGTCCGGTCCGCCAGCATTCCCATCATGGGATCGGCGAAGGTGTCTCCGGTCCGGGTGACCAATATCATCGTGCCCACGGCCGCAGGTGCGAGCCCGACCTTGTCCGTATAGAAGTTCAGAAGGAACAGAACGAAAGTGTTGTAGTAGAGGCAGGATGCCAAGTCGCCGGTGGCGTAGCCGACGCGTTCCCTAAGACGTACGGGTTGAGGCTCATTAGAAGTAGGCATGCATGGCTCCAGTTATGAGGCGCAGCGTCGCGCCGGGGCTATTTGGCCCGGTCGCGGTAGGGATA
>DLMI01000074.1 GCA_002478145.1 Acidobacteria bacterium UBA7540 | reverse complement strand
AACGTGATGCTGAATCCCGTCAAAAAGGTTCCGAGCCCTGCTGCCACCATGGTGTAAGCCCGAATCCAGGGATCAGGGGCAAGCCGGTCGAGGAGGCGCGAGAAGAGACCCAGAAAGATGACCAGCGGCAGCAGATTTATGGTGGCGAGGATAATGCGGACGACACTTTGGGGGGTATTGCGAAAACTCAGCCGGCCGAAGCTCAGTTTCTTCAGGAGCAGGTACTCACCAGCGAGCAAAGTCGGCAACAGGGGAGGCTTATCGGAATAGTAGTGGCCGTTGAGCCGGACCCGGTCGATCGAAGTAGGCCAGGGTGTTTTATCGATGTTGTAGGTGCCTCGTTCCGCGAGGCTGTAGACCGTCGCCCATCGCGACTGGTCGTTTGAGCTGTAAATGGGTGGGGCCAAGAGAATCAAGCCGAGCACGGCCCCTGCGGTCACGGCAATCAATATGAAGTCCAGTCGCCTCCTTTCAGCAAGAGTGTCGTCTTGTGCGTTGAGTCGTGTCGGAACGTTCGATGGCTTCCTTCTTTGCTTTTTTCGCCCTCTTCGTCTGTCGTCTGGCGCATTGAGTTGTGTCGAATCGTTCATCTCACGTTCTCCTGCGCCAAGATCGGCAATCCGTGAGCTCAGGGCGCCGGCGCGAGAACGGCGCGATCGACCCGGTGAACGCAAAGGACTTACGGGCCGACGTCCTGGTGAGTGAGTTGAGTAAGTTCTGCAATGCTGTCCTTGTGTTCATTCCCGATAATCTGAGCAGTGACCCGTTCACTGAGAATTCCGATGGCGAGCATTCGAGACCCAATGATGCGGCAGGCAGGAGAGTAGATCAGCAGAGGCCGGCTGCCATTGGGCCTAAAACTATTAACTCCAAAGCTCCCCGGCAGCAAGCATACCACAAGCGGAAAGAGGCCGGTCGCCCCGAGCAAGAAGGCGGGGAGACCGATCCCGCCCAGCAGATGAAGTGGACGCTGGCTCTGTTGCGCTATTCCACCTCACGGGCGAAGCTAGCAAAAAGTGGCGGAAAAGTTTCTCCCTCGCCACGCATGGTTGGCAAAGGTTAGCACACTAACTGCCAAAATCCATTCAGAAGCGACCTCGAGCGGGGACAATCAGGTGCTTTGGATCAATTCCTCCCCCCTCCCCGGTGTCTGAGAAGCTGTGAGATAATTCCCAGGGGGCCGGTTTTGCGCGGCCTAATTTATTCAGTAATCGTTAGCGACATACGAACATATTCGATTATTTCATATCGCGGCATAGCCGCAACCAAAAGCAGATTCTTCGCTACGCTGCGCTCCGCTCCCGCCGCGGCGGGACATGTCATCCTGATCCCGCCTTGCGGGAGAAGGATCTGTTTTTGTTCGGGCCGCGCGATGAAGTTGGCCAAATGTGCGTCAGCTTCTGAATCGCAGGGGAAAGCGCTGTGATCGCAAGTCAAGGTGGTCGAGTGTATAATCGCCAGGGGTGTGGAATCGAAACGAAAATCTCGGTTCAATGCACGAAGCTTTGGGGAGTCACACGCTCTCTGCAAGTGGTGTCATGCTGATCCCGCCCTGCGGGAGAAGCAACCCAGCAGTTTGTGGCTGGTGCTAAGCGCTAGAAACAACATCAGTCCCGCTCCAGCGGGATCGCGCGCCCGAAGGCACGGCGGGATCAGGATGACAGACGGCTCCAACTTGAGTCGGGGTTAAAGCACATGGGACGTAGCCGCAAGCACAGAAGTTCAGGCGCAATCACCAAAACGGATCGCCCGCCTGACAGGACAGAGGTCCTGTCCAAGACGGAGGTCCAGTCCTTGAAGGGAAATTTCTCGATCGCCGAAGCATTGGTGTGGATTACATTGGCAATTCTTTTTGCTTTTTCTCTCGTAACCCTCTACTCTCCGATGGTCCGAGCTTCTTATCGTTTTGAAATCAACTACAACGAAGGGTGGAACGTTTACAATACGCAGGCCGCCATGCAGCATCTGCCCTTGTACTATCCGAAGTATGGCTGGACCACGGTCAATTATCCATTTCTTTCATTTTACATCGTTGGATATGTGTCGCGTTTTATCGGGGATTACCTATTAACGGGTCGTTTGCTTTCTCTCGTCGCGCTTTTCGTCTCGTGCGTTCTGGTAGGGCTGATTGTTAAGAAGCTGAGCGGCGGCTGGGGGCCGGCAGTTTTTGGAGGCGTTTTTTGTCTCGGCCTCTTTTGCTCACGAGCCCCAAACTACGTGGGGATGGACGATCCGCAAATGCTCCCCTATCCATTTTTCCTTTTCGGCTTGTGGGTCTATTTGCAGGCAGTTCCGAGCACGCTGCGGATCGCGGGGATCACCTCTCTTTTTGCTCTGGGAGGCAACATTAAGCAGAATCTTCTCCCAGCTCCTATTTCGGTACTCTGCGACCTTTTCATAACCTCATCAAGCAAAGCAGTGCGATTCATGGTCTTCGGAGTTTTTTTCTTGGCCTTGTCGATCGCAGTCAACATGCTGGTCGGTGGTCGATTCTTCATTTCTCACCTGTTGACTTCGAGAGCTTATTCATTTGCGCAACTTCGCGACTTGTTCTTTTCGTTCTACTCCCCCCTAGGTCTGCCGCTTGCTATTTCTTTCTTTTGGTCGATCTGGCAGCTTCAAAACCGGCAGGCGCGTGTGATCTCCTTCTATTTTTTCTCCTCGCTACTGATTGGCGCGGCCTTGGGGGGAGGGTCGGGGGTTAGCGAGAATACGTATTTCGACAATCTCTTTGCTATGTCGATCATTATGGGTGCATGCCTGGATTTATTGTGGAAAGCTCCAATCCGCGGTTTAGGGAAGGGCGGTCGGGGGAGATTCCTGGTGCCTGTGTTGCTCTATTCAAGTGTGGTCTTCACGTTTGTCCCGTGGGGCGTCAATGTGCGAAGGATGCTTTCCGCGTTGCCGGAGTGGCAGAGGCGGTCTGACGCTGAGGTATCATTCCTGGCCGCGCAACCAGGACCCGCGATATGTGAGAGCTTAATTCTGTGTTACGACGCGGGTAAGCCGTACGTTCTCGATCCGTTCAACAGCGCCAGACTCGTCCGACTTGGGAAACTGAACAGCAGTGAGATCGTGAAACAGATTGCTGAGAAAAAATACGGGGCTATCCAAACTCAAGTTCCAGCGACGCAGAAGCGAAGTGAACGGTTCCCGGATGATGTGCTTGACGCTATCGATCGGTACTACGTCGAGGCACTCAAGGCTCCCAATTGTGTTATCTACGTCCCCCGCGTCGAACCACAGGGCGCCTTAAACCCGCATTAACGGTCGGGCGCCCCAATCTGAAGGTTGATCTCGGTTTAGAACAGCGAGGCTTGCAGAATAGCCCGAGAGCGCTTTCCCGAAGGAACTAGCCATGAAGGTTCTGGATCGTTCTGGCGCAAGCAAACGTTGCACAAGCCGACAAGATCGAAGCTGCCATGGAAATCGCGGCTTAACGGCCAAAGCTTTGAGGAGTCGCACGCCCTCTGCAAGTGGTGTCATGCTGAGGCCATTCTCCCGCCGCGGCGGGATGAGGCTAAACTCCGCGAAGCAGCCCAGCAGTTTGTGGCTGGTTGCTAAGCGCTAAAAACAACTGCAGTCCCGCCGCGGCGGGTTCGTCCGGCAGTTGACGGACTCAGGATGACAGACGCCTCCAACTTGAGTCGGGGTTAAAGCATATGGGACGTAGCCGCAAGTACAGAAGTTCAGGCGTGATTCCCAAAACGGATCGCCTGCCTGACAGGACAGAGGCCCCTTCCTCGAAAGGAACTTTCTCGATAGCCGAAGCGTTGGTGTGGATTACATTAGCAATTCTTGTTGCTTTTTCCCTCGTAACCCTTGTCTATCCGATGGCCCGAGCTTTCTATCGTTTTGAAATCAACTACAACGAAGGGTGGAACCTTTACGTTACCCAAGCCGCGATGCAGCATCGCGGCTTGTACCCTGCGATGCGTACCTCGACCCCTGCTGTCAGTTATCCATTCCTTTCGTTTTACCTGGTTGGATTTGTGTCGCATTTTACCGGCGATTACTTATTGACGGGTCGTTTGATTTCTCTCGTCGCGCTGCTCGTCTCGTGCGTTCTGGTAGGACTCACTGTTAAGAAGCTGACTGGCGGTTGGGGGCCGGCGGTTTTTGGAGGCGTGTTTTGTCTCGGCCTCTTTTGCGCACGAATGCCAAACTACGTGGGGATGGATGATCCGCAAATGCTCGCCCATCCATTTTTCCTTTTCGGCTTGTGGCTCTATTTGCAGGCCCCTCCCAGCACGATACGGATCGCTGGGATCACCACTCTTTTTATTCTGGGAGGCAACATTAAGCACAATCTCCTCCCCGCTCCTGTTTCGGTACTCTCCGACTTTTTCACAACCTCCCTAAGCAAAGCAGTTCGATTCATGGCCTTTGGAGTTCTGTTCTTGGCCTTGTCGATCGTAGTCAACATGCTGGTCGGCGGTCCATCCTTCATTTCTAATATGCTGAGTCCAAGACCTTACTCACTCGTGGGTGTTCGCGACGGGTTTTTTGGGTTTTATTCTCCACTCGGGCTGCCCCTGGCAGTTTCTGCCTTTTGGTCAATCTGGCAGCTTCAAAACCGGCAGGCGCGTGTGATCTCCTTCTATTTTTTCTCGTCGTTACTGATTGGCGCGGCCTTTGCCGGAGGCGCGGGGGTCAACGCCAACACGTTTTTCGACAACTTCTTTGCTATGTCGATCATTATGGGTGCTTGCCTGGATTCGTTGTGGAAAGCTCCAGTCCCCAGTTTGGGAAAAGGCGGTCGGTGGAGATTCCTGGTGCCTGTCTTGCTTTATTCGACGGTGATCATGGTGTATGTCCCGCGGAGCGTCGACATTCCAAAATTGCTTTCCGAGCTGCCCTTGCGGGGGAGGATGTTTGACCAGGAGGTATCATTCCTGGTCGCGCAACCGGGACCTGCCATCTGTGAGAGCTTGATTCTGTGTTACGACGCGGGTAAGCCGTATACTGTCAATCCGTTTGGCCTCGGCATCCGCGCGAGACTTCGGGGAGGGAACAATAACGGGCTCGTGAGTTGGATCGCTGCGAAAAAATATGGGGCTATCCAAACCGAAACTCCAGTGACTCAGAAGCCAAGCGCGCGGTTCCCGGACGATGTGCTTGACGCCATAGATCGATATTACGTCGAGGCGCTCAAGGGTCCCAATTGTCATATCTACGTCCCCCGCGTCGAACCACCGAGTGCCTTAAACCCGCATTAACAGTCGGGCACTCCACTTTGAGGGTTCAATAGCTCCCCCTCCTCGGCTGAGGAGGGGGTGGTGGGTGCGGGAGCAAGCGCAGGTCAATCCGTCGGCTGACGGGCCCCCTCCTTATCAAGGAGGGGAATCACGAGGAACCACATGCATGTCCCCTATTTTGATTTGAAGAAACAATTCTCAAGCCTTCGCAATGAGATCAGGGAGGCCCTGGATCGAGTGTGTAGTAACGCGTCATTTATCCTGGGCGAAGAGGTTAGTGAGTTTGAGAAGGAATTTGCCGCCTATTGCGAAGTCAAATATTGTGTCGCTTTGAACTCCGGCACAAGCGCCCTGCACTTGGCCTTGCTGGCTTTGGGAGTTAAGCCGGGCGACGAAGTGATCACCACTTCGAACACGTTCATCGCCACCGCCGAAGTCATCTGTTACACAGGCGCCAAGCCGGTGTTTGTGGACATCGACCCGAAGACGGGTAATCTGGACCCCGCCCTGATCGAGCGGGTCATAACCGGCCGGACCAAGGCCATCCTTCCGGTTCATTTGTACGGACGCCCTGCCGATATGGACGCGATCTTGGGAATCGCGCGAAAACACGGGTTGGTGGTCATTGAGGATGCTTGCCAAGCTCATGGCGCCCGCTACCGGGGCAGGCGCGTGGGAAGCATTGGCGACACTGCTGCCTTCAGCTTTTATCCGAGCAAGAATCTAAGCGCCTACGGTGAAGGCGGAGCGCTCACGACGAATGACGCAGGAAGCGCCGAACTCGCACGCTCGCTGCGCAACCATGGCCAGAGTGGCCCCTACACTCATGAAAGGATCGGCTACAACTATCGTATGGACGGATTTCAGGGCGCTGTCTTACGGGTGAAGCTGAAGCGGCTGGAACAATGGAACGCGCGCCGAAAGGAAATGGCCGCTCTCTACCGCAGTGTGTTGAAGGGCGCCAACGTGGAGATTCCGCTGGATGATCCGCGAGATGAAAGGGTGTACCACCTGTTCGTGGTTTACGTTGAGCGACGTGATGCCGTGCGCGCGGCTCTCGAAGCGCGCGGAGTCCATACCGCCATCCACTATCCTCGTCCCGTGCCTTTGCAGCCCGCCTTCGCTGCGCTCGGATTTGGACCCGGCAGTTTCCCTCATGCGGAGCGCGCCTGCGAGCGAGTTTTGAGCATGCCGTTCTTTCCCGAAATGACGGATGAGCAGGTGCGCTATTCTGGTGAACAACTCGCCGACGTTGTAGGAGGGCTCCCGCGATAGCGGGAATCCAACTCTTTCTGAGCGGCTGTGAAGGGGATTTCCATCTGCCCCACAGGTCTCGCTTTCTTGAAGTGTTCTGCGCCATCGGCATCCTGTTCCCATGTGTTTTCAATGAGTTAGAAGAATGCCGGGGACATGCGGGCGCGCGCATGAGTGTGGCAATGTGGCACACTCCGCGGTTCGCCGGCGTAAGAGTACGCTACCTTACTAGCCCATACAAGCCAAGAGCAAAAGACAACTGCGGACCCGCCGCGGCGGGTTCGCCCGCCAAAAAACGGCGGCTCAGAGTGACAGGCGTGCGGAGATTCTTCGCCCGCAGCGAGCCAGGTGAGGGGTTGCTTGGTAATGTGGGCCTATGTGATCCCTCCTCATCGTGCAAGTGACCCCTCACCCGGCCCGCGTCCCGATGAAGTGCATCGGGATCGCGGTCCACCCTCTCCCCTCGGGAGAGGGCAAGCGCCAATTGCGATGCACTCCGTTTCTGACATCACGGATAGCCGTTTTCGGCTATGCACACTCAGGATGACAGTCTTGCAAGTCTGCCGCATCCGGCCAACCTGCCCGAAGCGCAGCCCGCCGAGATCCGTGTTGTTTCCTGGGTACTTTCGTGCTAGAGATTAGAATTCAAAACTGATACACCATAATGCAGGAAACCGCTCATTCTCTTGCGCGCATGGACCTCATGAATCCTGAAATCGTTTCTCCCACGCAGCCGGTTCCCACCGGCGTGGCCGGAACCAAGGCCGGCGAGGCGCGGACTTCGCTTCTTAGCCGGGCCTTGCTTGCCCTAGCCGTGCTATTCGTGGTGGTACGAGCGCTGCCCATCCTGAGCTTTCCAATGGGTCGGGATCAAGCAACTTACTTGGTGGTTGGAAAGGGCCTGCTAGAAGGCAAGCAACTGTATCGGGACCTCTGGGACATCAAGCCCCCGGGAATTTTCATCGTGTACGCTGGTATCGCGAAGCTTTTCGGCAGGGCAATGTGGTCGGTGGCAATGGTGGATATCCTCTTGTTGCTTCTGATCTCCTACCTCCTTTTTCGGTTCACTGAGCCCTACCTAGGCCGCGCCGGCGCCGCGCTCGCGGTGATGGTCCATGCTTCCATGCATGGCGAGATGGCATATTTTTGGATTACTCAACCCGAAACGTTTCAGGTGGCCTGCGTATTGGCTGGTTACTTGCTCATGAAACGCCGTGGACGGTGGTGGGAGGCGAGTTCTTTTGTAGCGGGGCTTTTGCTTGGTTATGCGTGCTGGCTTAAATACAATGGGGTTGCATTCCTGCCCTTTCTTCTCTTCCTGCCTTTTCTCGACACGAGTGGTCTTGACCGAGAGCCGCCTCGGGTTTCCCTCTCAATCCCCTGGCGGAACTGGCTGGCGAGGGCCGCCCTTCTACTGGCGGGGCTCGCTGCTGCCATTGGCATTGTGCTGGCGTGGATCGTGTTCAAGGGTGCCTGGCCTGCTATGAAGGAAGCGCAATTTGAGCTCCTACCACGCTACGCGGCCATGGCCGTTCAGCGTAGACCGCACTACTTGCTCTCGGTCTTTGCTCGAACAAACTATTTTTTGGGGGAGTGGAACCTATGGGCCACTTTGGCGGGACTTCTGGTGGCGTGGATGCGCCGGGACTTGAGGCGGTTCGCCCCGGTCTTCCTTGCCGCCCTTACCGCCTATGCCGCCGTGGTGATGCAGGTTCGTTTTCATGATTACTACTTTCAGACCTGCTACCCTTTCTTCGCCGCAATATGGGCGTACCTCGTGGTCAGCATCTATGAGGGCACTTGTGTCCTGGCAAGAAATCTCAGGCAACGGGGCTGGCGGCTCGCTGCTGGACTGGTTTGGATTGTCTTTGCCGAGGGCGTTTTCTGGCCCCTTCCGGGGGAATTTAACAAGCTGACGATGCGGTATGAAGAACTGCGCGAATGGCGAGCTGACCCTGAGACCTTTTACTCGAACTACCCGCGACAGTTGCCAGTCGAGTTTCTACGCGGGCAATTCGACGTTATTCACTACCTTGAAAAGAATGGCAGGCCAAGCGATGGCGTTTACCTTTGGAGTGCTGACTGCGCGATTTACTACCTGTCTGGCCATCAGCCGCCGACCCGGTTCCTTTCCGACTCACACATGATGTCTCTCTGGTCCCCAGTTTCCTGGCGGGAAGAGTTGATGCGGGATCTGAGAAATGCTCAGCCGCGTTTCATCGTTGTGGCACGCGGTGACCAGCTACCCTTTCTTACGTATGTGAACCTGGACTCCGAAAATTATCTCAAGATCTTTCCGAAGCTCGAATGCTTTATCACTGAAAACTACGAGCCCGTCGCCGACTTTGACAGTTTCATCGTTTACCGGCGGAATGGGCACACTTGAAATATCCGGCAAGGAGGCTGCGGGGTTCAGCGAGGATCCCAAGAAATCGGGTTGTCGCGCAGGATGGCTAGCGCTTGCTGTGCGCGGAACATTGTTAAAGATGCTTAATATCGAGTATTGCTTCATCCTCGCCGCCGTGGTCGTGGCATTCGCTTTTCCCACCTTCGCGTCCAACTTTTTTGCCGCGGTGGAGCGCCGCTTCCTGAGGCTCGCGCGGCGGAAAAGGTGGGCCGTGCTCGTGGTGGGACTGAGCGCCTTGGGCCTGCGCGCGGCATTACTTCCGCTTTTTCCGATCCCCAAGCCGACTGTGCATGACGAATTCGGCTACCTGCTGGCCGCGAACACCTATGCCCAGGCTCACCTCACTAATCCTCCCCATCCCATGGGGGTGCATTTCGAAACCTTCAGCATCATTCAACGGCCCACCTACCAATGTTTTGCGCAACCCGCGCAGGGCATGATCCTGGCCGCCGGCAAGGTCATCGCCGGACACCCTTTCTGGGGGACATGGTTCAGCGTGGGCGTGATGTGTGCCGCCCTCTGCTGGATGTTGCAAGGCTGGCTGCCAGCGGGCTGGGCGATGCTGGGAGGGTTGCTCGCCATTCTGCGTTACGGGGCGACCAGTTACTGGGCCAATAGTTATTGGGGAGGGCTGCCGGGGGCCATTGGGGGCGCGTTGGTTCTGGGGGCGCTGCCGCGCATCCAGCGCTCGCCGCAAGCCAGGCATGCGCTGGTCATGGGCGCCGGCCTGGCGATTTTGGCCAATAGCCGTCCCTACGAGGGCTTTGCCTTCAGCCTGCCCGTCGCCGGGGCGCTCCTGATCTGGGTACTAAAGAAGGATCGGCCTGAGTTGCGAGTTGTTGCCCGGCGCGTTGTGGCGCCGCTGGCGCTCGTTCTTGCTCTCACCGGCGGCGCCGTGATCTATAACAACTGGCGTGTGACGGGCAACCCTTTGCGCCTGCCGTACCAAGTCGATCTGGAAGCCAACGCGGTGGTGCCTTACATGATTTGGCAAAAACTCAGACCTGAGCCGCGTTACCACCACGAGGTTATGAGGGAGATGTTTGCCCTACAAGCACCCCCGGCATACTATCGGGCCCGGGGGCTGGCGGGGCTTGAGTTCAAGGCAGATCGGCTGTGGCGTTTCTTCCTGGGCCCTGCCTTAACCCTGCCCTTCCTGATGCTGCTCTTCGTGTTCCCCAGAGATTTCTCCTGGAGCAATATCAGCAGGCGAAAACGCTTCCTGCTGATTGCCGGTGCGGCGTTCCTAATAGCTGTCGCTCTGGACTCGTTCTGGGAGCCCTATTATGCTACGCCACTCACCGAATTGATTCTGTGCCTGGGACTGCTGAAGTTGCGTCGCACCTGGCGCCATATCAGCAAGCGAACCCGCTTCCTGCTGATTGCCGGTGCGGCGTTCCTAATAGCTGTCGCTCTGGACTCGTTCTGGGAGCCCTATTATGCTACGCCACTCACCGAATTGATTCTGTGCCTGGGACTGCTGGCGATGCGCCGCCTGCAATTTTGGCGGTGGGGGAGCAAACGCGTAGGACTATTCCTTACGCGGGCCATTCCCGTGATCTGCGTCCTGACGTTCGTGCTGCGCCTTGCCGCCCAACCTCTGCATATACCGCTTTCTATCTCCTATGTGCCGGCGTGGGACCAGACGCCTCGCAGCGAATTCGGGAGGGCTCGCGTGTTGGCGGCGCTCGAGCGGCTTGCAGGGCGGCAACTGGTCATCGTGCGCTACGCGCCCAACCACGATGTCTTTAACGAATGGGTTTACAATGAGCCGGATATCGAAACTGCCAAGGTTGTTTGGGCGCGCGATATGGGACCGGCAGAGAACCAGGAACTCCTCGACTACTTCAAAGACCGTCAGGTGTTCCGGCTCGAGGCGGATGACAATCCTCCGAGACTGTCTGCATACAAGGGCCCTCCCGCTATGGGCGGACAGGTGAAGGAGAGCGGGAGATAAGGACTCCGAGGAGCGAATGAAGCCAAAACGATCGCTTCTGGCCAAGGCAGCGGATTTCATAACCTTTCCTCTGCGCGCCGTAACCCTTTTTCACCAAGATAAATGGGGATTCTCGTGCTTGGCGTCAGAGAGGTACGACTATGTTTCTCGTGAGGTACGGGGCTATTGCCTGGACGTGGGCTGCGGTTACCACAACCGGTTCGTGAATGAATGGTTGGAAGGAAACGGACGGGGAATCGACGTCTTCCAGTATGAAGGCTTGAGCAAAGAGCAGATCGTCGACGACATTACCCGCTTCCCATTTGACGACGCCTCCTTCGACTCCGTAACGTTTATAGCGAACCTAAACCACGTACCACGATCATGGCGCGACCGTGAGCTGGCCGAGGCGTATCGGTGCCTAAGGCCCGGTGGGAACGTGATTGTGACCATGGGGAATCCGTTGGCTGAGATCGCAATTCACAAGGTCGTTGAGTTTTATGATCGATTTTTCGCGACCCATGTCGATATGGATGCCGAGAGAGGAATGGGCGACGAGGAAGCGTATTATCTGCTGGATTCTGAAATCATTTCACGGTTGCAGGAGGCTGGTTTTGTGGACTTATCTAAGAGGTACTTCTGGAGCCAATATTGCCTGAACCACCTGTGGGTTGGCCGCAAACCTAACAGGGCCGAGCAAAAGGACCGTTGATGCCGCACCGGGCATGCCGAGGTGTTCGACCGTTCGCTGATATCTATAATCGGGAATTAAATTTCCCCATAAGATAGCGTCAAGCCTGAATGGATTCATTGTTCAATCACCGACGTAGGTATCCCTGTTGATCCCCAGCATGCTGAGAAAAACTGACGAAAAGAGTACCTCCACACCAACGAGGAGCAAAAGGGAAGAGAGGAACACCGTCCGGACAGGCTGCAGCAGGCCGAACCCTGCGGCGGCCCAGTGCGAGAAAACGATGGCGTCGCCGGTAAAGCCAGCGGCGGCCAAAGCGGCCCCGAGGAGCAAGCCGTATTCCAACTTAACGCGCTTCAGAAAGCGTGCCAGCCTCTTCTGATTGGGCGCCAGCTTTTCCGTGTAGCAGAACATCTTCACGAAAAGACCGATGGAGATGATGTGAATTCCCACCAGCGCTAGCATTATCGCCAGGGCCATGGTGTGGATGTCGAGGCCGACTTTCCCCGCCGTGCGCAGGCCTGGTAGCAGCCAGAAGACTAAGCCGAACCCGGAGGTCACCAGAACGGCCCCCGGAAGCAAAAATAACCAGTTGGGCGCGTACAGCAGGATGAAGCGCAAATGCCGCCACCCGTCATGGAAGGTCCGCAGGTGCGGCGGACGCCCTCGCCCGTCAGGCCACATGGTGATGGGAACATTCGTTATTCTGGCGCCCAGCTTTGCTGCCTTGATCAACAATTCGGAGGCAAATTCCATCCCCGTGGTTCGCAAGTCAAGACGGCGGGAGAGGTCCTTGGTGAGGCCTCGCATCCCACAGTTGATGTCCTTCACGCCGGCGTCAAAGAAGAGGTTGAGAAGGGCGGAAAGTACGGGTGTGCCAATATACCGGTGATGCCACGTCATGGCTCCGTTCTTGATTTCGCCCCGGAATCGATTGCCCACGACAAACTCGTAGCCCTCACGCCACTTGGACACAAAGCGCGGTAGTTCTGAGAAATCATGGCTGCCGTCAGCATCGCCCATCACAATGAACTCACCCTGCGCCTCTTCCAGCCCCCGCCGTAGCGCACTACCATAGCCTTTCAAGGGGGCTTTAACCACCCGCGCGCCGTGTTCCCTAGCGATCTCCGCCGACGCGTCGGTACAACCATTGTCAACCACCAAGACCTCTCCCCGAACTTTGGCCGCCTGCAAGCCTGCGAAGGCCTGGTCCACGCAAATGGCAATCGTTTGCGCCTCGTTCAGGCAGGGGATCACCACCGAAACCTCGACGGCTGCGGAAGGCGGCGCTAGTCGGCCGCTTGGCTTTGAGTTTGGCGTTCCGGCGGAGTCAATCATGTTGTTTAGGCGATTGCACCTCCAAAACGGAGTCCGGCAGGGCAGGATACGGCGACAACCGGGGAGGCGCAAGGTCCGGCTCCGCAAGCCACACGCGTCGGTGCGGGAAGTAGCGGATTAACTCGGCATTTTCGGAGTCGTCCATGTCACGCGCCCACACCACTTTGGCTTTGTCAATATCCGCCATATTATACACCCATTCATTATCCGAATTATGATATTGATTATATCGGACAATAACGAGCTGATCTCCCGCCAATCCTTCTAGCTGTGCCAGGGCCCGCGCGCGGTCCAGGTTTTGGAAATTCTCGGAATCCCAGGTGTGGCTCCATTCGACTGGGGTGGGAATGTGCAATTGGGGCGCGGCGGCGCGCAGCAGGAACAGCAAGACGCAGATGGCCGGTATCGCCCGCACCAATCCCAGACCAACCGCCTTTCCGCGCCAACTCCAAAGCCGCAAGTACCGCATGGATTGCAACACTAGGGCATAGATCGCAGCCGTCATGGGCGCCGCGTAGTGGGGGACGAAATAGATGGGCAGCGCCAACCCTACATAAGTAGCGCCGCACACTCCCACGAGAAAGCCCGTCTTGCCCGTGAGCGCTTTGCGAAGAAACTGCCGCGGATTGAAGGCGAGTAACACCACCAGGGGCAGCGCCAGCACCGGCCCGAGGAAGAAACGGTAGATATCCGAGACCTTCTCCGCCAACAACTTGAAGGGGTGCCTGCGGGCGTGATAATAAAAGAACATCTGCCATCCATGCAGATAGAATTTCTCAAGCACCGCGTGATGATACACGTGCTTGAGGTTGAGAGGTTGCCAGGGAAAATATGGCACGGCAATGTAGGTGTCGAGATTGACCTGGTAAGGGATGCGGAAGGGGCTACCCGTGACCCTCCAAAAAAAGTAGGCCATGCCCGCTGCCGTGACCGCCAGGAGCAGAGCCAGGGGCAGGACAATTCGTGAAAGCAATTGCCCCCAGGGCGGGCGCTTTTTTCCCAGAATCCACACTAAAGCCGCCACCCCGATCGGAATACCGAAGAACAAGCTTTCGTAGGGCCGGGTGTTGGCGAGGAGTGCCAAACCCAGGCCCATCAACAGGGCCTCCCGCATGCGCGCGCGCCGCTTGATTCTAGGCAATGCTCCCAGGACGAGCGCTCCGCCGATTGCGGGGAGCGCTCCTCCACAGTAGCTGTTAACCCAATACGTGTAGGATGCCAACCGCATCGCGGCCAGCAATCCACCCAGTAGAGCCCAACCCGGAGGCAACCAACCCTGCAACATCCAACAGATCGCCGCGCACATGGCGCCAGCGCTGAGCCATACACCGATCCAAGGGTTCCCTGCAATGACCTGGCCCAAGGCCATGACTAAGCCCTGAGCGGCATAATACATCGGCATGTAAGTGGGTTTCTGATTGATGTGGATACTCTCAAAGTGGATCCACATCGGATGAGTCGGATTCGCAAGGCGGCCGTGCGCGAAGGTGTCCGCTGCCAGCAGATAGCCGAAATCGTCATGAAAACCCGGCTTAGGGACCGGCACGTTGGGCAGCAGGGCCGCGCGTATTGCCAAAGCCAAGACGGCTACCAGGAAGACCGCCAGAGCGCGCCTCCGTGCCAAGCGGCCCAGGTGTTGTTCCGCTGCCTTTAACCACCCAGAGGGGAAGCTGCGAAGGAAATACGCACCTACGATCAGGATCGCCACCAGACAATACTCGAGGAAGAAGAACATGCTACCCCCACCGGGACTCTCCAGAAACTCGATGAACTAGTCGTTTCAGTTGAGCAATTTAGGCCGAGCGGACCAGAAGGCGCCTTACCTGGTTTTTGCGCCCCTGGAACCTCCTCGGCACTGTTGACCCCTGATCCCCGGAGGGGATCGATACAGTAGCCGGGGGCAACGCCCCCGGAAAACGCCCCCCCCCACCAGGTCCGACCCTGAAAGGGTCGAATTCGGGTGGCGTTATGCCGGTCTTGCGTCCCGCGGCTCAGGGTAGTACGACCCCTCCAGGGTCGGGGAACGAGCCTGGCGCCTTCCGGGGGCGTTGCCCCCGGCTACTATCTTGTGCCCTTGCAGGGCACGAAAAACCTATCCCGGATCGACGATGACATCAGGCGAATGGGGAGCAGTTTAGCACGAAGTTTCAGTTGGACCCCCATGGCCGGTGAAATCAGGGTTTCGCAGGTAAACCCACAAAAGCGCCACAAGCGCAAGAGCGGAGATGAACATCCCAGCCAGCAGACCCTGCTGGCGGTAGTAATAGAGTATTACGTGTTGACCCCGTTCAGCGTACACGGCCCGGAAGAGCTGATTGGCGCGCAGCACCGGTACTTCCCGGCCATCAATCCTCGCGTGCCAATTGGAATCGAAACGGTCCAGCAGGACGACGTACCCCGGTCGCGAGAGATGGGCGGTCAGTATCACCCTATTGGGCTGCCGTTCCGTGACTTCAACCCGACCTGCGGGACCAGAGCCCTGGACGGCGAGAGAGGCGCCAGGGTCTGCGGCCAAGATCACGTTTTCCGAGGCATCGAATGCCGGTGTGGCCATCTGCGAGAGCGTCTCGAGCGGGCTGGTCGTGAAAATGGATGTGCCCGCCACGTAGGCACGAGGCACAAAGTAAAGGTTCTCATACAGGTAGCTCGGTTGCGGAGAACCGTTGAAGACTTCGCTGACAAGTCTTGCGCCTGAAATATCTCGGGTTGGGCGAATGATGTACTTCACATTAGTGCGACCCAGCAGGCAGTCGATCCGCAGAGCGTCTGGAGCTTGGCGAAGGATGTAAATCCATACGTCGTAAAGAAACGGAGGTAGTGAGCGATCGTCGAAATCCAGGTTCAGGCTTCCCTCGATATGTTGGACCATTGATCCCGTGGCCAATACGAGTTTCTGCCGAAATACCCCCTGCGCGATAGGTGGAATCGTCGCGGCCTCGGGGATGGATTGGAAATTGACGTATCCCTGAAGGTCGCTCGATGGGGCGGTAGAAAAGCGGGTCAGCGAAGCGACGCGGTAGGTCCCCGGCGAGCCTTCGAACCGGGACACAACGGGAGGCACATATTCATAGAAGCTGGGAGGAACCGAGGGGTTGGCGCGGAAGCCCGCCGCAACAAGCTGGATCATCCCAAGAATAGCGAAAATTGGCACGCCAATACGTGCCCAGTGCTTGTTCTGTATGAGGCCGGTTAGGAGCAGGAACCCGGCGAGAAGGAAGCCGGCGACTCCGGGCAGGTAAAGTCGCAACATGCCTTCCAGGAACTGCGCCATTTGGGAGGCTTCATTCGCCGAACTGCCCTTTCGGAGCAGCGCCCACTCCGTGGGTCGCAGAGCGAGATTTGGCACAACGCAGGCAGCCGTCCAAATCAACAGGCAGCACCCCAGCAAGAACCCTAGTGGCAGGAGGGCACGGCTGCGCCGAGCCTGCCAGCAGGCAGCTTCTCCCCGGAGTGCATCCAATCCCCATCCGGCGAGGATCGCGACGAGCATAACAAAGGGGACCAGCAGCTTTACGGGAAACCGCACCAGGGAGAGTAACGGGACGAGCAGGTAAGCGAGGGAAAAGAGCGGTGTAAAGTGGCCGAAGGCGAGCAGGAGAATCAAAATCGCGGCCCCGGCCACAAAGTTACGGCGGCGGGCCCGTCCGAAGGCCCAGCCGGCCAGGGCGAAGAACAGCGGCACGAACCCCATGAAAACGGAGATGAAATAGGGGGCGCTGCCGTCATCCGCAATGGCATTCCAACTCGTCGGCGAGATCAAGGCGGGCCCGTAGAAGTCAGGCACCAGCATTTCCATCAACAAGAGAGGGTGGAGAGACCAATTGGACGTCTCGCCGGACCGCAAACCCTGCGCTCCCCGGTATGAGCTGCTCAAGAACTCTATCGAAGGCAGAAACTGGACGGCGCACAGCGCCAGCATGAGGCACCCAACCAGTGTGAATCCGGCTAAGATCCGCAGATTTGACCGAGACATCAAGGGGCGCCGCGTCCCTGCAAGGTAGAGCGCATACGCCAGGCACAAGATGAAGGTGGTGATCAGGGTGAACGGCTCAGCGGCGAGGAACTGCAATGAGAAAACCAGCGTCAAGAGAATCCACGGGCGAGCCGTTCGACCCTGAACGGCCCGGTCCGTGGCGAGCAGCGCCCAGGGCATCCAGGCCGCGCAGGCTGCGTGGTTGTAAAGATTGCCCAGCGACAGCAGGGGGCCGCTGAAGGCAAAGACGAATCCGGCAAAGAAAGCGGCCTGGCGGCTCTGTCCCCAGCGCCGCGCCAGGAGGAATGTGCCGATACCGGCCAGCGCGAAATGCACGACGTAAAACAGAGGGTAAGCGAAAACGATTGGAAGAAGGATGATGAAGAGCGTGTAGGGATAGAAAAACAGCAGGTTTGGGTTCTCCAGCAGCGGCTGTCCACAGTTCAAGTAAGGATTCCAATAGGGCAATTCGCCGTGCCGGCACATTTGTTGAATGAAGCGGGCGCAGGGATACGTGTAATTGGAGATGTCGCGAAAGAAGAGCATGGAAGGAGTAAAGATGACCTTCCAAAACAGGGCCAGCGAGACGAGCGCGAGGATGGCCGCCAACGCCAAATCAACGCGGTCAAGCGGCTCCCCAACTTTCGCGGAGGGGTCCGAGGCTGGGTCAGCCTTGGCGTGGGAATTGAGTGACGTGTTGGGACGCATAGTGGTCAGAGGCGCGACGCGCCGCAGGGGCTCTGGAGTGCGGCAGCTTGCTGCCGCTTTGATCCGGCGAGCTTGCTCGCGGCCTCACCTGCCCAAGCACCGCGCACGGGTGCGCGGCCAGCAAGCTGGCCCTGCCGAGCGGGACAAAGCGGCAGCAAGCTGCCGCACTCCAGACCAATCACACTACCGTATCTTACCTTCTTTGCGGCGTTAAAGAATGGTACTTTTGTAAGCGGAGGTTGACCCATGCATGCAGTCCGATTCCACGAGCACGGCGACATTGATGTGCTGAAATACGAAGAAGCGCCGCAGCCAAAAATCCAGGCCCACGAAGTGCTTGTGAAGGTGAAGGCTTGCGCTTTGAATCATCTGGACCTTTGGCTCCGGCAGGGGGTCGGCGATTGGCAGCTACCACTCCCTCATATTGTGGGCAGCGACATTTCCGGAGAAGTGGCGGAAGTGGGCTCGCAGGTCAAGCGTGTGAAGGCCGGTGAGCGCGTCCTGCTTTGTCCGGGGATCAGTTGCGGGCAGTGCGAGATGTGTTTCAAGGGCCTGGACAGCGCCTGCCGAAGCTATACGCTTTTCGGAGTTTTCGTGGACGGCGGCTATGCGGAGTATGTAAAGTCACCGGAGGTCAATGTTGTACGCATCCCTGGTGACCTGAGTTTTGATGAGGCTGCCGCAGTGCCGCTGGTTTTTCTCACCGCCTGGCACATGTTGTTCACTCGCGCTCAGCTCAAGCCGGGTGAGGATGTGCTGGTGATTGGGGGCGGCTCCGGCGTGGGCAGCGCCGCCATCCAAATCGCGAAGTCAGTGGGCGCGCGCGTGATTGCCACTGTCGGAGCGGATTGGAAGCTCGAGAAGGCGAGGGCCCTCGGCGCCGACGAAGTCATTAACCACAGCCAGCAATCGATTTCCGGAGAAGTCAGGCGCTTTACGGGAAAGCGCGGCGCGGACGTGATTGTCGAGCACGTGGGCGCTGCCATTTGGGAAGAATGCTTCAACTCTCTCGCCACCTATGGCCGGTTGGTGACCTGCGGCGTGACCAGCGGCGGAGAAGTGAAGCTTAACCTGCAGGGCCTGTTTGGCCGCCAACGCACGATCCTGGGTTCTTTTATGGGCGGAAAGGCAGAAATGCTGGAGGCCCTCAAATTCATCGCCCGGGGCAATCTCAAGGCCGTGATTGACTCCGCTTTCCCGCTCCGGGAGGCCGCAGCCGCCCAAAGGAAAATGGAAAGCCGAGAGTTCTTCGGCAAAATCCTGCTGCACCCGTAGGAAAAGCAGAAATCAGAAATTAGAAACTGGAAAATCGAAAGTCGAAACTGGAAAATAGAAACTGGAAATGGAAACTGGAAGTTGGAAACTGGGAAATGGAAAATGGAAACTGGCAACCGGCAGCGTTATTTTCCAGTTTCTAGTTTCTAATTTCCGATTTCCAGTTTCCATTGCCACCACGCCGTGGGGCAGCGCTGCGCTGGACTTTGACGTGGTCTCGGCTTATTCTGGCTATGCCTCAAAGCCCGCGGGGGGCTCAATTTGAGAGGCGGACAAGAGGTCACTATGGGTACTACCACGCAAAAAGCGATTCGCTTGGCCGAGCGTATGTCCCGGCTGGGCACCGAGACTGCTTTCGAAGTCCTGGTACGCGCCCGCGCACTGGAAGCACAGGGCAAAGAGATCATTCATTTGGAGATTGGAGAGCCTGATTTCTCTACTCCTGCCAATATCGTGGAGGCCGCCGCCCGCGCTCTGCGCGACGGTTGGACGCATTACGGGCCTTCTGCCGGCTTGCCTCAGCTCCGGGAAGCTGTGGCCGAGTATACCGCGGCGTATGCAGGAATTCCGGTTGACCCGAATGAAGTTGTCATCACGCCAGGCGGTAAACCCATCATGTTCTTTGTCATTCTGGCGCTGGTGCAGCGGGGCGATGAAGTTCTTTTCCCCAATCCCGGCTTCCCCATTTATGAATCCATGATCGACTTCGTCGGGGCACAGGCCGTTCCTTATGGATTGCGTGAGGAACAGAACTTCGATGTGGATATGGAAGAAATCATCGACAAGATTACAGACCGCACGCGGTTGATCATCCTCAACAGCCCTCAAAATCCGACCGGCGGCGTGATCAGCCGTGAAGGCCTGAAAGCTCTTGCGGACAAACTTGCGGGGCGCGAAATCCCCGTCCTTTCCGACGAAATCTACCATCGACTGATCTACGAGGGTGACCACTCGAGCCTGGCGCAATTTCCAGGCATGAAGGACTGGACGATCATTCTGAACGGGTTCTCCAAGACCTATGCCATGACCGGCTGGCGGATGGGTTGGGGGGTGATGCGGCCGGATCTGGCGCGGTATGTGGCGCAGTTGATGACCAATTGCAACTCCTGCACCGCCAGCTTCAGTCAGATTGCAGGGATCGAGGCATTGCGAGGCGATCAAAGCTCCGTAGGCGTCATGCGGGAGGAATTCCGGCGGCGTCGGAGCGTTATCGTCGAAGGCTTGAACCGCATCCCGGGCTTCAGTTGCCGGCAACCACGCGGGGCCTTTTACGTCTTTCCCAATATCAAAGAAACGAAGTGGAATTCCCGTATCCTGGCAGACGCCATACTGAACGAAGCCGGCGTGGCGTGCCTGGGCGGGACCGCATTTGGAGAGTGGGGAGAGGGTTTTCTGCGCTTCTCCTTCGCTAATTCCGTGGAGAACCTTCAGAGGGCTTTGGAGCGGATCGAGAGTTGGGTCAGAAAGAGCAGGATTTAGGATTCAGGAATCAGGACTCAAGATTTGGAAGACTGGGCCCCATCAGTGAAATAGGACGGCAGGGCTTAAACCGGCACAAATCCTGGGCTAAGTTCTGCCGCCCGCCAATAAGAATGGCGGGCTATCTGAAGACCTCTGTGGGCCTTTCGAACACTTACTTTCCTGTTGTGCATCCCCTGCATTCATACCTCTTTATTTTCCAACGCGGGGTTGTATAATGCAGGGCCATTCGGAGGGCCTTGCGCTTCAGGTTTTTCAGTAATGCTCAGAACTCAAGAGATTATCGGTACGCGAACGCTCGATGCACGCTCGGGAGGAGGTATTGATGGAAGGTTTGAAAATGTCGCGCCGGGATTTTAATAAATCCGCAGTACTAGGAACGGCCAGTCTGGCTCTTTCCGCAGGCCCTGCGGTGCGAAACGTGCTGGGAGCCAACGATCGCATTGGGGTGGGGCTGATCGGTTCAGGAAGCCAAGGTCGTTATGACCTGGGCTCCTTCATCAAGACGAAACAAGTTGACGTAGTCGCGCTCTGCGATGTGTGGGACCTGCGCCTCAGCGAGACGCTGGTGGGTCATAATCTCTCATCGGAGAAGGTGAAGAGTTACAAGGACTTTCGCAAGCTCCTGGAGCACAAGGATATTGATGCGGTTATTGTCGCCACACCTGAACACTGGCATGCCATTCCCACGATCATGGCGTGTGAGGCCGGCAAAGACGTGTACGTGGAAAAGCCGACTTCGCACACTATTCTGGAAGGTCGAAGGATGGTGGAGGCAGCTAACAAAAACAACCGGGTGGTTCAGTGTGGGACTCAACAGCGGTCGGGTGAGCATTTCCAGAAAGTTGCCCAACTCCTCCGCAGCGGGAGGATCGGCCGGGTGACGGAGGCCGATACCTGGGTTTTGCGTGGGACCTCGGTACAGTCGAGGATGCAAACGTCTTACCCCGACACCGACCCGCCGGCGGGTCTCGACTGGGACCTCTGGCTGGGTCCAGCGCCCTATCACCATTACAATCGCAACCGCCATATGGGTTGGGGTGGCTTCTGGGAGACTGGAGGCGGGGAGTTGACGAACTGGGCGCCTCACCTGATCGATATCGTTCATTGGGGGTTGGGGGTCGATGCCCCGCGGACGGTGGTGGTTTCCGGAGGTCAGTTCATTTCTTCCGGCGTGTTTGAAATTCCCGATACGATTGAGGCGACTTACGAGTATCCCGGTTCGGTCGTAAATGAGAATGGCATACTTGTGAAGTTTTACAATCGCGCCGGACGCGGCCCCGATGGCCATCAATATGGAATGGAGTTCTACGGCACGGAAGGAACGCTGTTTGTGGATCGCGAGGGCTACACGATTTGGCCGATGGATCTGGTGCACGACGGCTGGGAAACGTTTGGTCCCACAGCAGTAACTATGGGCGATGGTACTCCTCAACATCAGCCGCATGTGGAGAACTTCCTGGAGTGCGTTCGCTCACGCAAGAAGCCAAACTCGGATATCGAGACGACCCACCGGGCGACCAGCGCCTGCATTGTCGGAAACATCTCTTACAAGCTAGGACGGAAGTTGCATTGGGATCGAGACAAGGAACAGTTTGTTGGCGACACGGAAGCCAACAAAATGCTCACCAAGGAATATCGAAAACCGTGGAAAGTCGCTTGAAAGCTAAGGAGAGTCGCGCATGAAATATGGCGTCAATACGATGATTTGGACGACGCGCGTGGACGAACGCCGCGCGGCGCTGTTCTCCCGAATCCGGGAGTGGGGCTTCGATGGGGCTGAGCTGTTTTTATCCCCGCAGGAGCCTAGAGACATACCTGCGGTTCGAAAGATGCTGGAGAAGAATCAACTGGAATGCACGACGTGCAGCGTTATACCCCGCGAGTGTCATCTGGTGAGCCCCCTGCCTGAGGTGCGGGCCAGGGGAGTGGAGTTTCTGAAGACGTGCGTAGACCGCACGGCCGAGCTTGGAGCACGCTTGGTCTGCGGTCCGATGTTTGCCGGCCTGGGCGTGATGACTGGCTGCCGCCGCACTCCCGAAGAGTGGAATTGGGCCGTGGAGGGATTGCAGGTGGTTGCCCGCCATGCTCAGAAGTGCCACGTGATGGTCTGCTTGGAGCCACTCAACCGCTTCGAGACTTACTTCCTCAACACACTGGAGGACGCGGCCCGCTTGATTCACGATATTGGCGAGCCCAACGTCAAGATTCACTTTGATACCTTCCACGCCAACATCGAAGAGCGGCATCCGGCAGAAGCGCTGCGGTCTGTCGGCAGTGAGCTGGGGCATGTCCATGCCTGTGAGAACGACCGCGGCATCCCGGGGACGGGGCACATTGATTGGCAAGGGGTGCTAAAGGCGTTGAAGGTTATCCGTTACAACGGCTGGATGACCATCGAATCGTTCGCGCAGCCGGAGCCCGGCCTCGCTGCGGCGGCTGCCGTCTGGCGCGACATTGCTCCCTCCGGTGATGAGTTGGCGCAACAGGGATTGCGCTTCATTCGAAGCCTGGCCAGGGGGCTGGGGATCAAGTGAGGACAGGTGTCAGGTTTCAGGTGTCGGGACCGGGTGGGGTGCAGGCCCTGCCCTCCTGACCCGTGGTTCTTCAAAGGCAGCAGGCGCGGGGACACCCGGGAATGACACGTATGAAATCTTACCGATGATGGCTGACAGCACAACTGACTACTGACAACTGACGACTGACAACTTCGTTTTCCCGCGACCAATTGGGGGTTTCTATGAGTGCGAATTTCGTTAATGTGTGTCGGATTTCCAGAAGGGCCGGGCCCAGGCTTTTCATCTTATTTGCACTTCTCGTGATGGCTGCGTCGGCTCTTAGGTTTATTCCCCCTACTGAAGCTCAAGGGTCGGATGAGATTCCCTTCCGCAAGCACACGATTGACTTGGGCCCGAGCGAGACCGTGGCCATTGTGGATATGAACCGGGATGGCAAGTTGGACATAGTCTCCGGGGAAAACTGGTTCGAGCAGGCGCCGCCCGCTGCGCCCGGCGAGGGGCCGCGCTGGATCAAACACAAGTTTCGCAGTCTGCCTTATACGGATTTCTACTTGGAAGACCTGAGCGATCTGGCTATCGACGTAAACGGGGACGGCTACCCGGACATCGTGAGCTGCTCTTACTGGTCTGACCCGCTCACTTGGTGGGAAAATCCTGGGGCGCGGAACCAGCCCTGGAAGAAGCACGTGATCGAGTCGCGCGCTCCGGTGGAATTCGCCTTCCTGGTGGATATTCTCAACACGGGCAAGCCACAACAACTCTTGCCACAGTTTGGTGATCCGAACTTTCCCTTGACCTGGTACGAGTTGTCAGGCAAAGGGGGCGATTCCGCCTGGATCCCGCACGTCATAAGTCCAAAAAGTTACGGCCACGGCATCGGAGCAGGCGACGTGAACGGCGATGGGCGAACCGATATCATCACGCCCAAGGGATGGTTTGAAGCGCCTCCCGACCCTCGCAATGGCCAGTGGATCTTCCATCCGGAATTCGATTTGGGGGCCACGGGGTTCATTTACACGCTGGATGTGAACGGCGACGGACTGCCGGACATTGTCACTTCCCTGGCCCACGACTACGGAATCTTCTGGTACGAGCAGAAGAAAGATGCCGCGGGCCATCGCACTTGGATCAAGCATGTGATTGACGATAGCTGGTCCCAGGCCCACGCCCTGACCCTGGCCGACCTGAAGGGCGACGGCCACATGGATATCGTAACGGGCAAGCGGTACTTTGCCCACAACGGTCACGATCCGGGCAGCCGCGAACCCCTGGGAATCTACTGGTACGAACCGATCAAAGTGGGGAATGACCTCCAATGGAGGCGACACGTCATCGACTACAGCACGCGCACGGGTGGTGGCATGCAGATCGCCGTGGTGGATATCGACGGTGACGGCGACTTGGACATCGTCGTGGGAGGGAAGTCCGGCCTGTTTCTATTCGAGAACCTGACCATCACGCGCTGACTGTGGCTCGAGTATGCACGCCTCAATCCGATGTCTTTTTGGGGCCGGCCCTCTCCCGAGGGAAGGGAAAGAAGCGAGGCGGTGTGCGCCGGAAAGCCAGAGGCTTTCCGCACAGCGGGCGGCAGAGCCGCTTTTCTCCCGACTTTGACGGGGCAGCACTGAACACCCGGCGAGAATTTACGCTGCGGAGGCGCGCTCCTCGCAACCCCGCAAGCGCTCACGAAGCTGCAAGACGCGCGCGGCGATATGTTCGGCGCTCAGCCCGAACTCCTGAACCAGTTCCCAGGGTTTGCCGGAGAGTCCGAACCGGTCATTGACCCCGACCATGTCGAACCACAGAGGGTGCTTGTAATTCTTGCGATGTCGCAGGATGGCGCCAGCCACGATGTTTCCGAATCCTCCCACCTGGTGCTCTTCGGCAGTGACGATCAGGCGCGTATGGTCGGCGGCCTGCACCAGCGCCCCCACATCGAGCGGCTTCACCGTGTGCATATTCACCACTCGCGTTTCGAGGCCGAACTCTTCCTTGAGCAGCCAGGCGGCGCGCATTGCCTCCGGCACCATCGGCCCGCAGGCGATGATGGACACATCTTCATCTTCGCCCGCGTAATGGGTGGAGAGGAAGGTCTCGAAGGCATCCAGGAAGCGCGGCTTCTCACCTCGATAGCGAATGATATTGGCCACGCCGTACCGGAAGGGGGTCGCCGGAGTGGTGACGACAGGCGTAGCCTCCCGCGCAAAGCGAATGTAAGCCGGCCCCACCAGGTCGAGCAGGCTGAAGAGAGTGGTGCGCTCTGTCTCGAGCGAATCGCACGGGGCCAGCACGTGCATATTGGGCAGGATATTCATCAGCGCAATCTCTTCCAGCGCCTGATGGGTCGCCCCGTCCTGGCCTACGGAGATGCCGCCGTGCGCCCCGGCGATTTTCACGTTCAGGTTCGAGTAGCAAATGGTGGTGCGGATTTGGTCCCAACAGCGGCCGGAGGCGAACACGCCGTAGGTGCCGGTCACCGGGATCAACCCTTCCTTCGCGAGCCCTGCGGCGACCTCCATCATATTCTGTTCGGCGATCCCGACGCTGAAGACGCGGTGCTTGCGCTCCGGGTGCTTGGCCTCGAAGTCCGTAATGCGGATGGAGCCCGAAATATCGGCGTGCAACGTGACGACGCGCTCATCGGCGCCGGCTTTTTCGAGGCCGCGCCCGAATCCCATGCGCGTCGCGTCCATATCCACTTTCATGGTCGAGCCTGCATTCCACCAGTAATCGCGGCGGAAGGTCGGCAGTGTGTCGTTTGTTTTGCGCGTTACCTGCGCGCCATATTCAGCGGCCCTGGCAAGCAACGCCTCGACGCGCGCGCCAGGGAGCGAGGGCGAGGCCAGCTCCACCATGGCCTTTTCAAACTGCGCGCGGTTGGGCGCCACGCCGTGCCATCCCGCCTCGTTCTCCATGAAGGACACACCCTTGCCTTTCACCGTGCGGGCGATGATGAGAGTCGGCAGGTCGTCCTTCGCCCGCGCGCTCTCGAAGGCCTCGAGAATCTTGTCGATATCGTGCCCGTCGATCTCTAGCACGTTCCAGTTGAAGGCCCGGTATTTCTCCGCCAGCGGGTCTACGTTCATAACGTCGCGCACCCAGCCGTCGATCTGCAGATCATTCTTGTCAATAATGCCACAGAGATTATCCAGCTTATAATGGCCGGCAGCCATAGCCGCTTCCCAGATGCTGCCTTCCTGCTGCTCGCCGTCCCCCATGATGCAATACACGCGATAGGGGCGGCCCAGCAGCTTTCCCGCCAGTGCGTTGCCCACCGCGACTCCCAGCCCTTGCCCCAGCGAGCCGCTGGAGACTTCCACGCCGGGGAGTTCAAGCCAGTTAGGATGGCCCTCGAACCGTGAGCCAAGTTGGCGCAGCAGGACCGTGTCCTCCAGAGGGAAGTACCCGGCTTTACCCAAGGCCACGTAAAGCGCTGGCGCCTTATGGCCGGTTGACCAGAAAACGCGGTCGCGGTGGGGCCAGGCAGGATTTCTTGGGTCATGGTTCAGCACCCGAAGGTACAGGGCGGCAGCAATGTCCATGACGGAAAGAGTGCCACCGGGGTGGCCCGAGCCAGCGGCAAAAATGTCGATTATATCGAAGGCGCGCATCTCGGCGGCGGCGGCGCGCAGCTCTTCCACGGTCAGCCGGGGACCGCGTTGCTCACAACTTGTGCTCATAGTTCTTACCTCCCCTCACTCTGAAGCGGGCATAAACGCCCAATGGTGCGAAGATTGGCGCGGTAGCAGGAGCAAATGCCGTGAGTTGGATGTCGCCCCCAAGCAATCAGTTCAACTCGTGGCAATGCCGTAAGTCTTTTGCTGTGAGTGTAATAGGCCTCTTCGAAGAGCCTCTTACTAAGGGCTTTCGAGGTGTCCTGTACGCCGCGCGTCAAAGGCAATCCTCACTCTCGTCAGACTGAACCTGCACAATACCAGCCGAGGCAATCAGCCAGATTAAACCCCGTGGGGGAAAACAAGGGTCAAAGCGGTCCGAGCTTCCAGATTGGCGACTTTAGGGCACAGGCTGGGGCTGAGTTCCCGCGCCATAGGCGTCTCGACCTAATGGGCAAACGATGAGTCTTGCCGCAACCGGTTTAGTCTTCCCTTAATGAAACGGGTTGATGGCGCGCACTGTGCCGTACATCCGATCGTGTTCGAAGTCCTCCGATATCAATTCCGGAAGACCGTAGAATTCGGCGTAGGCCCACAAGTGCGCATCGAACCAGGAGAGCTGGTAAGCTACCGCGCCCCGCAGAGCGGTTCGAAGAACATCTCCAGTTGGGTAAAGGACCACAAATTGACTGAGTAGCTCTTCGGCTTCCCGGTGGGCCTCGGCTTGGGAGAGGAGGGCCTCGCCATTGATGCGCGGGCGTGTCACAGCCGCGACGAATTCGACGATGGCTTGGTGGGGGATCCGAACACTGCGTTCCACCAATCCTTGGCGCAGCAGTTCGGTCGCTATTCTCCCTTTCACTGAATATCGCCAGTCGAACCGATAGACAAGAATGTTGGTGTCAATGAGAGCCGCCACGCGTGTAAAGGTCCTCTCGTTTCCACCCCCGGTCCACGGGTTCCTTCGTATTCAGCCGCCCGTCGCTCGAGAGTTTACTCGCTCGTTCGCGCTGGCGCTCGGTGGCCTTATCGAACAGGCGCAGGCGGGTTTCGAGGTCGGGTTCGTGGGCCGCCGGGCGGGCAGGGGCCACGCGGATCGCCTCCCCTGCGGGAACCCAATCGAGTTCGTCGCCTGGGCGAATCCCATATTTATCCGCGAGCGATTTAGGAATCGTCACTTGGAGTTTGCTGGTCACTTTAGCCATAGTCCTTACTTTAGCAAGGATTTTTTCCTTGTCAAGCTGTCAGGTCTCGGTCGACGTCCGCTCGGCCGACGCTGAACATGCCCGGCTTGCCAGCCGTCATCGCTACTTATTGCATGGCGTGAGCAGCCGACGAGGTGCGGTGCTTCCATCTAACGCCTCGAACGGCAACGCCAGTTGGGGGTGTCTCGCGGCCGGCGGCGGCTCGCCGTGATTGCCCTCCAGGCCGTAGCGGGCGCGGAGTTCCGCCAAAAGCTTCGTCATGCGGGCTTTGTAATCCCCATTCAGGTAGGCCGAGTGAGCGTAGAGTTTGCGGTACTGCTTGACCAGTCGCGGAAACTCTTCTTCCAGGAAAGGCATGAACTGTTTCATGGCGGATGGCGTCAGGAAAAGGATGTTCCCGTACAGGAACTTCGCACCAGCCTCGGACGCCGCACGCGCCAGGGTTTCGAGTGACCTCTCGGAATCGTTCAGTCCAGGCAGGATGGGCATGGCATTCACGCCCACGCAGATCCCGGCTTCAGACAACTGCTTGACAGCTTCAAGTCGCTTTGCCGGTAGCGGTGCCTTTGGTTCGAGCAGGCGCGCCAAGCGTTCATCTGTCGTGGTTACTGTCATGTGAACGCTGAAGCGGTGCCGGGCGGCGACCAGCCTGAGCAATTCGAGGTCGCGAAGAATCAGGACGGACTTCGTGGTAATGGAGAATTCCAGCCCTTCGAACTCGGCGAGGACTTCCAACATGCGCTTCGTAATCTCGAACTGCTTTTCCGCCGGCTGATAGGGATCGGTCGCCGTACCGACAGCGATGGGCAAGCCCCTGTCCTTAGCTTGGCGGAGTTCCGCGCGCAAGAGTTCCGGCGACCCGATTTTGGCATAGATCTTCCGCTCAAAGTCCTTTCCGTCCCACATCTCCATGAACTCGTGCGTGTAGCGGGCGTAACAATACTTGCAGCCGAACTCGCATCCTCGGTAGGGGTTGATGGTCCAGGCGAAAGGCATCCGCCCGCTCGATTCGCGGTTGAGCGTGGAGCGGCAGGGGAGGGCAAAGTACTCCACCTCGGCGCGCTCGCGGACCCGGGGACTTTCGGCCGCCAGGCGAGCGATCCCCACTAATGGCATTTCCGGGGTGGGTCGATTGGTCAGAACAGCGATTGACGCCATCGCGAAGCTCCAGAATCAGGATAACCTAAGCTTCGCTTTTTCTTCGCCTCTTGTCAAGCAATATTTGGAGGCAGGCAGGAGGGGGTGGAAGTCACTGTTCCGCGCGCACCCATTTGTAAGCTGATGTGTTTTGAGCTGGAGTGAAAGGAATTGGCAAAAAAAGGTCGAATGGGGCAGCGTGACGGGCTGCCGCCCCATCCCATTTTCGCGGCGAGGACCGAACCAGGTCCACTGAGGATGACCAGATCTCACCTAAGCAAGAAGCTGGCCTGGGGGATAGAAGTTACATGCCTGCCTCAAGCGCCCTGTGGCATTCCTGGAGCGCGTGGTCCACATGCGCTATGGCCTTAGCCCGGTGCCCATGGAATTCTGATGGGGCAGCCTCAAGCTCCCGCCTGGCTTGCTCCAGGTGCTGGATGGCCGCTTCAATCCGCGGATGATGCTGAGGCGCCGGACTAGCCGCGGCGGCGCCGGGAGTCGCCGCTGGCGCGCCAGGCCGCGGAGATCCAGGTTGCGCGTGAAAAACTACTGGTAACAAGGTAGCGGCCAGTAACGCCACCCCTACCGCCCACGAGATCAGTGTTCGTTTCATAGTTCCTCCATGCATTGAGATTTTGTGTATATAGCAATCGTCGCGTAAGGAAGCATTCCTCAACGTGACTTAGCCCTACACCAGATTTAAGCACAAGTCAGAAGCATTTGCACGAGTAATTGCTGAAACGGGTGACGATCCAAGGCCGGACAGGCGCATCATTAAGCTCCTCGCCGACGATCATTGGGCCGATTCCGGACCTGACCTATTTCGCTGCAAGGCTCGACGAGTGCTTTTTTCTCTCCGAAGGTCGGGGATGGGTAGTGGGTCAAATTGATCCCGTAGCGGCGAGTTCATCTCGCCGAATGGCGGCGTAAAGCCGCCTCTACATCAAATTGACCCACCACCCGGAGATGGGGCGTTGACCCTCAAAAGCGAATTGCTGCTAAAATGCTCTCGCCCCATAGGGCTGGGGGAGGATTCATGAAAGTTGCTGTGGTGCAGATGAACGTCAAGATCCTGGAGAGACAAAGGAACTTGGAGAAAATTCTTGCCGGCCTTGAATCTGCTGCCTGTGCTGGCGCGGGGATCGTGGTGTTCCCTGAATGCGCGCTTACCGGCTATTGCTTCGCGGGCAGGGAGGAGGCCGACCCCGTGGCAGAGCCGGTTCCTGGCCCCTCCTCGGAGAAGCTATGGGAAGCGGCAAAGTCGCTTGATTGTACCGCAGTGGTTGGCCTGCTCGAGCGCGATGGCGACCGGATTTTCAATGCTGCTGTGGTGGTGACTCCACAGGGAATTGCCGGCACTTTTCGCAAACTCCATCTTCCGTATCTCGGGATTGATCGGTTTGTTGCTCCAGGGGACAAGCCATTTCCGGTGTTCGAGACGTTGCACGGGAAGATTGGCATCAATATCTGCTTCGATTGCAGCTTCCCGGAGGCGGGCAGGGTACTTAAGCTCAAAGGCGCTCAGCTCCTGGCGATCCCCACGAATTGGCCCATTGGCTCAGATTCTTGGCAACATACCACCAAGGTTCGCGCCACGGAGAACCACTTTCACGTTGTTGCGGCAGACCGTGTAGGCGAAGAGCGAGGATTCCGCTTCGCGGGCCACTCGCAGATTGTAGATTTCACGGGCAAGGTCCTTGCCGAGGCGGGTGAAACCGAGGAGACAATCCTGATTGCGGACCTTGACCTGATGGGGGCGGACCTCAACCGGGTGGTCCGCGTGCCCGGGCAGTGGGAGTTTGACCGCATCGCCGCGCGCCGGCCTGAGATGTACGGTCCCATCACGGAAGCTGCGGTGCGACCGTAGTAATTCGCGGCTTGACAGGCTGCGGAAAAACCCTTCCAAGCTGTCATTCCGAGCGGAGCGAGGAATCTCGCTCTGATTGTTTTCAAGCCAATGCGAGATTCCTCGTCGCCTGCGGCTCATCGGAATGACAGGCCAAACGAGTTTTTCCGCAGCCTGTTGAGCGATGAATTGCATCCGCAATCCTGAGATGGCATAATAGTGTTTGAAGGGGCGTACGATTCATGCAAACAAACGAAGCATCGGGGTTTGAAGGTTTGATTTTCACGAAGCTGGACCAGGCGGTGAATTGGGCGCGCAAGTCCTCGATTTGGCCCATGAGCTTTGGTCTGGCATGCTGCGCCATCGAGATGATGTCCACCGGGGCCTCACGTTTTGATATTGCGCGGTTTGGAGCGGAGGTCTTCCGTGGCTCACCGCGCCAATCGGACTTGATGATTGTTGCCGGCCGCGTCGCGCAAAAGATGGTTCCTGTGATCAAGAAACTCTACGAGCAGATGCCGGAGCCCAAATGGGTGATCTCGATGGGCGCTTGCGCAACCTCCGGCGGCGTTTTCAATAACTATGCGATCGTCCAGGGCGTAAACCAATTCATTCCTGTTGATGTGTACGTTCCTGGATGCCCGCCGCGGCCTGAGATGCTCCTTCAATCCATCATCCTGCTGCAAAAGAAAATTATGCAGCAGCGAGGGACCTTCAAAGAGGCCGTCCTCCACATGAAGTAGTGCCCGCCCAATCGGAAACTGGAAATTGGAAACTGGAAAAGCGCAATTCGAATAGGACCGTGGCAGGCCCCGGTAGGGGCCGACCGCGAGTAGCCGCAGGTTTTAACCTGCGGATGGCAAAGCCCACCCGACCGCCCAACCCCGACGGGGTTGACCCTACGAACATTCGGCCCCTCCAGGGCCGGAACGATCTCGCGCCTTTCCTTTCCGTAGGTTTCACCTACGGCTACTCACGGTATGCCGCTTCGCGGCACTCGCGATGCGCGGGCAGGACGGAATGCCTGCTCACCTCATATTACCGGCGTAGATAGGCGGCAATGAAGATGATGACAACTGCAAGGCCGACAGCGATGGAGAGCCAGATTTGCCGTCGAGCGCGGACCCGGTCGAAGAGTTTGAAAGGCAACGTCAGCGCCAACGCAACGACGAAGACGAAGAGGGCGAGAACAATCTTTACAGTCAAAAGCGCCCAGAACTTGCCCCAGGCCATTTCCCAGTAATACTGGCGAATGCTATAGAGCCCTGAAACGAGCAACACGATAATCGCCGACCAAATTATCCATCGGAACCGGTCCATGACCTGTTTGGTGAGCAGATCGCGGTGCTCGGGGTCCAAGGCTCCCAGGGAGGGCATCAGGATGAAAAGCAGGAACGCCATCCCCCCCACTCCGATGACGACAGCGGTCACGTGCATCCATTGCACGAGTGTGGACATCAGCTTTTTCCTGACCAAAGCATGGGCGTGATTCTATTCGCTTTCGCTCCCAAGGACAACGATTATTAACGTTACGATCAATGCGGGATTTCCGATTTGTTACCGCCAGGTTTTCATCAGTAAAGCTTGTCGATAGCTTCTGCCAGTCGGAAGTCCTTTTCCGTGACTCCCGACTCGCTGTGCGTCGAAAGGCTGATGCCCACCTGGTTGTAATTGATGGTGATGTCGGGATGGTGGTTGGCCTGTTCGGCGGCTTCGGCGATCTTATTCACAAAGGCAATGGCCGGCAGGAACGATTTGAAAGTAAACTTCTTGTAGATCGCACTGTCGATGAGCGACCACTCCGGCATATTCTTCAGCCTCTCACGAATTTCCGTTTTGCTCAGTGCTGCCATGATAGCTCCTATTCTCGCGTTGGGAATGAAGGGCCGAGGAGTATCTCCTGTTCCCCCGCCGATGCGAGCCGTTCGCGAACGAAGCGGCTGAGCGCGGGATTCGACCACTCACCCGCCGACACCGGGAAGACTGGCTTGTCTTCGAGCATTAGGAGGGACATTCCCGGCCAAATGCGCGGCTTGAGCTCAGGTCCCACCGTGACCAACGCGTCCGCCCGGGGGAGGAACTGCCTTGCTGAAGCCTTCAATTCCCGCCGCGATTCATCAATTACAAACAGAAAGACCGTGGGTTTGAGGAAGGCCAGTATGCTGTTGCTTTCGACGATCACGTGCTCATCGCCCTCCAGAGCTTTGAGTAATCCTGGCAGCGCTTGAGCAAGTGTTCCTCCTCGAGCGCGCATCCATAGCGCGCGCCGCGCCCCCGCCGCGAGGTACCGGGAGGTGTCGTCGTGTCCATTGGGATCCTTTTCTTCGCTCCATAAAAAGTCAAGATGCGCCGGGAGGTCGTCCGCCGATGGACTATCCTGCGAGTCGGCATCGCCGCCGTGATGGCTGATCTTTACTGCCGTCCAGGCTAGTGAATTCAGCCCCCGAACTAATTCGGCGATCACCGAGGTCTTGCCGACCTTCCGCACCTGCCCGCCCACCACCACCAGTTTCATTTGTTGCCGCACACCCTGCTCGCGTTGGAAACGAGTATAGAAGAGCGTCCCAGGCAAGTCAACGAAATCGAGTACAATGGTGGGGGGCGAAAGGAAGGCTAAGCGAGGATGATTCACGAGATTCTTCCCGTGGGAATGCTGGCCTGTAACTGTTCCATCGTCGGCGATGAAGAGACCGGCGAGGCTATCGTTATTGACCCGGGCGACGAGATTGAACGTGTCCAGGAAGTGCTGGCCAAGCACAAGCTGCGGGCCAAGTACATCGTCGCGACGCACGCGCATATCGACCATGTGGGTGGCCTCGAGGAGTTGAAACGTGCCACGGGAGCCGCTGTCTTGATGCATGCGGCAGATCTGCCTCTCTACCAGAACCTGGCCAAGCAGGCGGAATGGCTGGGTCTCCTTCCTCCTGGCGTTGTGGATGTGGATCAATTCCTGAAAGAGGGTGACGCTCTGCGCTTCGGCTCGCATGTCCTGGAGGTCTTGCACACGCCCGGACACTCTCCTGGCAGCCTCTCGCTCCACCTTCCGGGCAAGCAACAGAAGATTTTCAGTGGTGATACCCTGTTCCAGGGAGGCATCGGCCGTACGGACCTGTGGGGCGGGTCATACGAGGAAATCCTGCGATCCATTCACAACCGGCTGCTGATTTTCCCCGATGAAACGCCGGTCTTCCCTGGGCACGGGCCTGCGACAGTGATTGGCGAGGAGCGGGAAACAAACCCCTTCCTGCAGGACGGCAAGAACAGGGGCTCGGGCGATTTTGGATTTTAGATTTTGGATTTTGGATTGACGCTGCCTACTGCTTTCTGCCGACTGTTCTCCCCCAGTCCGTAGCCCGGATTTCTCACCACGTTTCGACGCTGGTAGTGGGCTGCCGGAAGGGCGGGGCTTCAGCCCCGCCGGAATCGCGGCTCCCGCCCTCCGTTGGTCCGGTGCCCCGCGCAGTCCCGCAGGCGCGGGACTGCGCGGGGCACGGGACACAGGAATAATCAGGAAGGCCTTGTAACGGCGGGGCTGGAGCCCCGCCCTTCCAGACCCGTGGTGAGAAATGCGGGCTAGCCCCCAGTCCCTAAGTTTCCCCCATTGGCCTAT
>DLMI01000073.1 GCA_002478145.1 Acidobacteria bacterium UBA7540 | reverse complement strand
CGGCGAAGCAAAGATACAAGCGCAGAGTTTGTGCAGTTCAAACTCTGCGGCTCTCATTTTGATGAACGTCGACTCGTTGGTTACGTGTGAACTCGATGCTCTTCGGCGAATCTTGTTCTCGTTGAACGTCACGCGTCATGGTCTGGCCTGGCCCGCGAAGAGTAAAAAGCCGCAGAGTTTCTGAGAGGCGAAACTCTGCGCTACCCGCTCCACGCGTCGACGTCCAAGGAACGGCGGGCGCGACCAGGGATTCGCGGGCGGGAGCGCTCCGACCTGCCGCATGATGGTGGCGGAATCGCAAAAATCCCTGTTCAGAGCTCAGAATTGAGGATGCATTCCCCCTGCAATGATGGTCTGCATTCTGTTACAATGCCCGGCAAGCCAATGAGCCGTAGGACGAGGCGGCGGAGGGGATCCATGTTCGTCGTTCTCGGGAAATGGCTAAGGTGAGTCGGAGTGGAACAGGATCAGGGACTACTGGACCGTTGCCTCGCCGGTGAGGACTCCGCCTGGGAAGCCCTGCTTAGGGATTACACCCGAAAAATCTATAATCTCTGCTACCGCTTCACGGGCCGGGTGGAAGAAGCCGAAGATGTGACCCAGGAAGTTTTCCTCAAGGTCTTCCAGACTCTCAAAAGTTATGATGCCGCTCAGGGCAGCTTTTCAACCTGGTTAAACCGCGTGGCACGCAACCATTTGGTGGACCACTACCGACGCACCCGGAAAGACCGTGTGACCTCCTCGCTGGAAGACGAGTTGCCTGCGGCGGAGCAAAAGTCAAGCCCACATATGGAGCCTACTGGTCAGGTGGAATCGCGGGAGCGCAGGGAGACCCTGCAATTGGCCCTGGACAAGCTCTCGCCGGACCTGCGGGAAGCAGTGATCCTGCGAGACCTGCACGACCTCGATTACGAGGAGATTGCCCTGGTCCTGAAGGTTCCCCAGGGTACCGTGAAATCGAGAATTAACCGCGGAAGATTGGAACTGGGGCGGGTCCTTAAGCGTATGGAAGGAATGAGAGGCCCCGCAAAGGCGGGAAGCGAGCCATGACGCACCTGGAACTGGAAAACCTGACGAGCGATTACCTGGAAGGGCTGCTCGAGCCGGCGCTGAAGAGGGAAGTCGAAGCCCATCTGAGCGTCTGCCCCTCCTGCCTCGAAATGGTGGGAGACGTGCGCCGGGCCATGGAACTCTGCCATTCCGCCCCGGAGTTGGAACCCGCTCCCTGGCTGGTGCGGAAGATCATGCTGGCCACCGTGGGGGAGCGCAAACCCAGCTTGGCGGATCGCCTCCTGGCCTTCTTCCGGCCCGCCCTTCAACCCCGATTCGCTTATGGTGTAGCGATGGCTGTGTTTTCGTTCTCCATCATCATTAACGCCGCGGGGGTCAATCTGCGGCACATGACGGTCGAGGACTTGAACCCTCGCACCTGGTTCTTCAGGGCGAATCGCGCCGGACACCTGTACTACGCTCGTGCGGAAAAGTTCTATTACGACCTGCGAGTGGTCTACGAGATTGAGTCTCGACTCCGGCAACTCCGCTCGCACCCAGAGGAAGAGCGGCAGGAAGCGCCCAAGCAAGAACCGCCCGCGGGAGGGTCCACGAACAGCACCCCGCTTACCATGCCTGCGCTGGCTGCAAACCGGGCCCGGATTCTTAATGGGGCCGACCCCGCGGCTATTCTCGGGAATGAAACCGTACCGAACTTCCCAACCCTCGAGGCAGGAAGGAGCCAAAACCCATGAAATGCGCCAACCATCCCAGTGTTGATTCCGTCGCCTATTGCGGCCTGTGCGGACGTGCTCTGTGCAGTGAATGCAAGCGCGACGTGCACGGAATGCTCTATTGCGAGACTTGTCTGGCGACCCGCCTGCAGACTCCTATGTTCGGTCCGCAAACCGGCCCCAGCCCTGGCGTTGGGCTGGCGCTAGGCTTCATCCCGGGCGTGGGCGCTATCTATAACGGCCAGATCGTTAAGGCCATGATTCAGGTGCTGATATTCGGCTCTCTCATCGCCATGAGTGATCGCGTGGGTAGCCCCATGGACACCATTTTCGGCTTGGGCGCGGCAGCGTTTTACTTTTATATGGTGATTGATTCGTATCAGACCGCCAAAGCCAAGCAACTGGGCCAACGGACGCCGGAATGGTTTGGGCTTGGTGACATGAAGATGAATGCGCCCATCGGCGCCGCGTTGCTCATCGGCTTGGGGGCGCTGTTCCTGCTTGATAACCTTGGCATACCCGTTTTTCGTCATATCAGCAGGTACTGGCCGGTGTTGCTCATCGTGATCGGAGTGCTGTTGCTGCAACGTCGCTTGGGTGGGGGGCATACACCCTCTCCTCCTCCGACGGACGCCCGCAGCATAGCAAAAGGAGGACCCGGCGGCACGTCGGGACCACGAGAACTGTAGTGTCCCAATTAGAACGTAGGGCCGCCTCCCGCCTTGCGGGACCGGCCCTACCAGGATTCGACACGGCGCATGACAAACCAATAGCCCGGAGGACTTGCATGGAAAACATCCTGAACAACCCCTTTATCATCCCCCTGGGAGCATTCGTGATGGCCGTCATTATCGTAGCCATCGTCTCCATGAGAAAAATGAGAGAGCGTGAGCTCCAGGCCCACCAGGAGTTGCGGATTCGGGAGATGGAGCACGAACGGAAAATGAGAGAATTGGAAATCGAAAAGGCCAAGCTGGAATTGGAAAAGGCCAAGGCGAGCAAGAGCGCATGAGACAGCATTCAATTGCTGCCCCACATCAGGCCATCAAGGCGGAGGAAAGCCGACTATGTTTCCATTCTTGTTGTTCTCGCGCTTCGGCGCGCTGGTAATGGTGGTGGCCATCGTGGGGATCGTCTTCTGGTTCAAGGCGCGTGAGAGGGAACTGCAATTCCACCAGGACATGCGCATCCGTGAAATGGAGCATCAGCGCAAGATGAAGGAGTTGGAGCTGGAGCTGGAAAAGGAGAAGAACCGCAAGGCCGCTGATAAGGCGCCCTGAACTTCGACGGAGGCGCATTGGGATTGAGAGAGGCATCGCGCGGGGATGGACGGGGTCCAGTCCCGGCGGACCAGGAAGAATCGCCCAAGCCAGTCCGATGGCGAGGGATTAGCGAGCGGGATTCAAAGGAGGTTTCCAATGTGGAATGTCTCTGACTTAACCCCGGTTTTAGGCGTGTGCGCAGTAGGTTTGACGGCTGTATGTGTCGTTGCCATCGTGTTCTGGTACAAGGCACGCGACAAGGAGCTCCAGGTCCAACGGGAGATGCGCATCCGGGAGATGGAGCATCAGCAGAAAATGAGGGAGCTGGAAGTAGAACTCGAGAAGGCCAAGGCCAGTCAGGTCTACGAGCGGACTGCCTGATTATGAGCATTCATCGAGAGGCTACGGAGGTAAAAAGACCATGGATTCGCCATTCATCATTCCCCTGGCAGGCTTCGTGGTGGTGGTCGTGATCGTCGCCATAACTCAACTGGTGAAGATTCGCGACATGGAGATGGAGGCTCACCAGCGGGTGCGCCTGGAGGAGATGGAGCACCAGCGCAAGATGCGCGAGTTGGAACTGGAGTTGGAACAGGTGAAGCAAGGGCGGTAGACGGATGGGCTGAGGAAAGGGCGGGTGAGTTGCAGGCCAGAAGGGAGAACCACAATAGACTATGGGTTACCCACCAAGCACGCCGATTTCAAGCAGGCCCAGTTTGACTGGTCCGGTCATTCTCATCACGATTGGAGTCATTTTCCTGATGGAGGAGTTCGTTCCAGGGTGGGGCATTAGCAGGACTTGGCCTATTTTATTGATCGTCATCGGCGTTCTGAAACTCATCGATTCTGCGATGCCGCCGCGGCCTCCACAAGGACCACGAGTGTAGGGACGGAGGGCGGGGAAGGCAGCAGAAAGCCTGGGATAGATGTCATTCCGATCCCGCAGTCGCGGGAGAGGAATCTTGCTGTGCCGAGGGATTGGAGCTCAAGGCGGCCAGCCAGGGAGTAGGTAGAAGAAAGAATCAGGGCGAGATTCCTCGCCCGCGACTGCGGGATCGGAATGACAGAGGGAGGGCGGACACACCATGAGCATTTACGGTTATCGTCGGGGATCAATTTTCTGGGCGCTCACGCTGATTGCGATGGGTGCCATCTTCCTCTGGCAGAACTTCAACCCTTCGATTCATCCCTGGCAGGTCATCGCCAAGTTCTGGCCGATCCTCATCATCTTTTGGGGTCTCTCAAAGCTCGTAGATTACATTCAGGCCCAAGCCCATCCTGAGACCGTGCCGCCACCGCTCTTCACGGCCAGCGAAGTCGTCTTGCTGGTCTTGATACTGGTTATGGGAACCTTGATCTCAAAGATCGTTTTGAGGCCGTGGCAGCAGTGGCCGGCCTCAATGGGCGTGGATATGGACAACGAGGGCTTTGCCGGCCTGTTCATGAACTCCTATACCTACACGCAGACTTTCTCGCACGAAGTCCATCCCCAGCCTCACATCCTGATCGTGGACCGTCGTGGTGACGTGGAGGTGCATGCCGCCAGCCAAGCCACGGTTGACGCGGTGGTGAAGAAGACCATCTGGGCCCCCAATGAAGGTGACGCCCAGAAGCTCTCGGAGCAGGTCAAAATTGAAATTGTCGAAGAAGCAGGCGGATACTTGGTCCAAACCAATCTTGATTCGCTTCCAGGCGGCGGGCACAACGTGCGCCTGGACTACACCTTGCGCGTTCCCTACGCGACTAGCACGGAAATTACGGCGGAACACGGTGACGTAATGCTGGACGGATTAAAGGCCGAGCAAGCCGTCACCGCGCCCCACGGGGATGCTCACATTAACAATGTGGAAGGGCTTGTACATGTGGGCAAGGGCAGCGGGAGGACGGAAGTCCGTGATCTGAAAGGGAGCGTGGACATCGAGGGGCGGGGAAGTGACGTCGATATATCCGGCGTCACCGGCACGGCAAGCGTAAACGGGGAGTTCAGCGGAGACATGCAATTCCGCGACATCGGCCAGACCCTGCACTTCAAATCCTCGCGAACCGATATGACAGCTCAGAAGCTCACCGGCCGCCTCGACATGGAAGTCGGTTCGCTGGAATTGAACGGCATCGACGGCCCATTCGAAATCTCGACTCGTCAAAAAGACATCACCCTCACTGATTTCAAGCACAGCGTGAAAATCACGGATACGAACGGGGACGTAGAACTGCGGACCTCCACTCCTCCAACCCATCCCATCGAGATCGACCTCAAAAAGGGCCAGATCGAACTGAGCCTCCCCGCCACCAGCAGTTTCCAGATCGACGCGGCCTCCCGTCACGGTGAAGTGGAAAGCGATTTTTCCGGGCCTGATCTGAAGGTCGCGAAGGAAGGCGACAACCCGACCATCAGCGGAACGGTGGGCAAAGGCGGGCCTCCGATCCGACTCGACACGGAATACGGGACCGTCCGGCTGCTGCGCACGGGAGCCCACCCACCGACGCCCCCGGCCCCACCGCATTCCCCCGCTGGGGACGAGAAGCGTGCATGGAACGCGCCTCTCCATCTGCGCCCGTTTTCGGGTACTGCGGGCCACGCCGTTAGGTGTGTCCAGTTGGCGCGACTGGCTGAGCGGTTCAGGTGCGTCCAGAGGACGAGGATTGAAGATTTACGTGATGCTTTCACACCGGCGGATTTGAGGTGGCATTGCGCACAGCCGGCAAAGGCACTTTTCTAGCTGGACCACAGCCTTCATTCACCAACGGATCCCACAGTTGGGCAGAAGCCTACGAGCCGTCGTGTCGCACGAGCTTGTCCACGGTATCGATCAGCGCGTCCAAGCGGCGCTCAGTGTGGATCCCAGCGTCCGCGAGTTCGCGGAGGCGTAGATCGGTTTCTTGGGCGTGCCCAGCGAGCGACATCGTTACATCCACCAACTGGCGAATCATTTCCCTGTCGGCATCAACGAGGCGCTGCGTATCGGCTTGCCGCTCTCTGAGCAATTGGATGCCCACGGTGAATTGGGCCTGTTGCTCAATGATGAAGCTCATCCGTGATTCGATGTTGTCGGGCATGTCGGCATTATAACACGGAGGGAAGAGCGCCTATTGACGCGCCTGAAACTCGGTAGTGGGTCAATTTGATGTAGAGGCGGCTTTACGCCGCCATTTGGCGAGGTAAACTCGCCGCTACAGCATCAAATTGACCCACTACCTGAAGCTCTAGCTGGCACGGTTACGTCAACGGCTATGGGGTGGTGTCTCGATCTCGTTCACTCCGTTGCTTTGGCCAGCGTATCAAAGAAATCAGGGAAGGAAATATCAACGCAACTGCTGTTCTTGATGACCGTGGCGCCTTGGGCGACTAATCCTGCCACAGCAAAAGCCATGGCAATCCGATGGTCGTCATGGGGATCAATCTCGGCGCCACGCAGGGTTTGTCGCCCGGCAACGCGCAGGCCATCCGGGAATTCCTCCACTTCGGCGCCCATCCGCCTCAGACTTTCCGCCACGGCTGCCAGGCGGTCACTTTCCTTTACGCGCAACTCCGCGGCCCCTCGGAAAGTCAATCCTTGTTCCGTCTGTGTCCCCAGGACTGCCAGGACGGGCAATTCATCAATGAGGGCGGGGACCGCGCTCTGCGGGATTTCGCCTCCTCGCAACTGGCTGGCCTCCACGTGGAGGTCGCCGATCAGTTCGCCGTTGATCATCTCAAGGTTGACGACCTTTACCCGCCCGCCCATGGGCACAAGGACATCGAGAATCCCCGTGCGTGTCGGGTTCAGGCCCACGTTATGAAGCATCAGGTTTGAGTGCGGCATGACCAGTCCCGCAACGATGAAAAACGCCGCCGAAGAAAAATCACCCGGCACATAGAGCTTCTTGCCTTCCAGGTGCGCTCTGCCTCGCACGGCAATGGTCCGCTGATGCCGTCCGATGTCGGCCCCCATTTGTTCCAGCGCGATCTCCGTATGGTCCCGTGTCCGAACCTTTTCGATTACTTCGGTCTCACCCTCTGCGAACAGTCCCGCCAGGAGAACGGCCGACTTCACTTGCGCGCTTGCCACCGGCATTTCGTAACGAATGGGCTGGAGCGCGCCGCCTTCGATTTCAAGAGGCGGCAGCCCACCTTGCTGGGACTTGATCCGCGCTCCCATCCGCGAAAGCGGGTCGGCGACGCGCTTCATGGGCCGCCGGGAGAGCGAAGCATCGCCGACCAGCACGGAACGAAACGGTTGGCCGGCCAGAATGCCTGCCAGCATCCGCATCGTCGAACCTGAGTTGCCGGCGTCCAGAGGTTCGGCAGCAGGCCGCAGTCCGCCCAGACCGGCGCCCTCAATCGTCACCACGTTGTCCTTGCGCTCGATCTTCACCCCAAGCTGCTTCAGACAGGAAAGCGTGGATTGACAATCGGCGCTCGTGGAGAAGAAGTGAATCTCGCTCGCTCCCTCGGCAATCGCCCCCAGCATGGCATAGCGGTGGGAGATGGACTTATCACCGGGAAACTGAACCGTGCCCGTAAGGCTCTTGGCAGGCTCGATCTTCTTCGTCTTCGAACCAAACAGCCCCATCTCGCGCACCCGTCAATCCACCGCTAGTAGAATCTTGCCAACTGTCTCGCGCCCTTCCATTCTGCGGTGGGCCTCGGCCGCTTGCGCGAGAGGCAACCTCAACCCAATCACTATCTTCAGCTTGTCATCGGCAATCCAATTCATCACCCGCTGAATTCCTGCGCGCGCCTCTTCCGGGCGCTGCCTGATCGTGTAGAGATTAAAGGCACTCACTTTGAGGGATCTTTCGAAGAGGGTTCCAAACACATTGATGGGTTCGGGAGGGCCACTGGCGGCTCCGTAAAGGATAACGTGGCCGAAAGGAGCCAGGCATTTCAAGCTTCCCGCAAAGGTCGCTCTCCCGACGGAATCAAGAACCAAGTCCACGCCCCGGCCCTGGGTCAGCTCTTTGATCCGCTCTGCAAAATCCGCCTTGTTGTAGAGGATGACTTCGTCTGCGCCCATGTCGCGGGCCAGCTTGGCTTTCTCCTCACTTGAGGTAGTCCCAAACACTCTCGCGCCGGCCTGCTTGGCCATCTGAATGGCCTGAAGTCCCACACCGCCCGCAGCAGCGTGAACAAGCACCGACATGCCGGGCTTCACTCGATCGGCAGTGTAGAGCATGTGATAGGCGGTCAGGGCTTGGGCCGGAAACGCGGCTCCGTCCTCAAGACTGAGTTGGTCCGGCAGGAATATCAACTGCCCGGCTGGCGCCACTGTGTATTCCGCATAGCAGTGCTGGCCGCCGAGGATAGCTACCCTCCGGCCAACGAGAGCCCCGCCGACTCCCTCGCCGACCTCTTCCACAACTCCGGCAGCCTCAAACCCCGGCGTTTCCGGAAACTCCGGTTGGCGCGCGTAGCGGCCTCGCCGAAGCAACGTGTCGGCAAAGTTGACACCCGCCACATGGATTCGGACCAGCGCTTCACCTGCCCCCGGCCGGGGTTTCTCAACATCTTCGAGCTTCAATACTTCGGGGCCGCCAATGGTGTGAAAACGGATGGCTTGCATAGTTAACCTCCTGTGGGCAGGTGTTTGTCCATGTCCGCCGCGAGCACCAAAAGCAAAGTGAGGTGTTTCGAGAGCTGCCGTTGCGTGTGACGACCCAAGGCTCAAGCCCTGCCCGGGAAGCTGTGACCCCATGGCCGCCGGGCCTTGACCCTCAAGCTTGGAATTTGGACCCTCGACTTTCGACTGTACTTACCGCGAGCAAGCCTGTAAGCCGAATTCTGTTTCCCGCGGAGGCGGGACGGCGATCATTCATCTAGCCCCGGCATTACTGGCGGGGTCAAGCGACCTACCCGGGAGTTGTAACGGAGCGGGCAGCCCCTCCTCCCCTATTTGGTCTTGCTCCGTGTGGGGTTTACCATGCCCCCGGTATCACTACCGGAGCGGTGCGCTCTTACTTTAATTCCCGATTCATCGGGACCGCACCTTTTCACCCTTACCCCGATAGATCGGGGCGGTATATTTTCTGTGGCACTTTCCGTGCGGGGGGCGTACGGTCCCCCACTGTGGGACATCCACCCCCAACCCTCGCCGTTAGCGAGCACACTGCCCTGCGGAGTTCGGACTTTCCTCTCCCCCGCCCCTGCTTGGCCGCCGAAGCGGCCGCTAAGGCGGGGCAGCGATCACCCGGCCTGCTCGCGCAAGTTTCATGATAGTCTTCTCAGTGGGGTAGGGTCAAACCAATCCTCGCGTCGGAGGTATCCCATCTTGAGCGTAGCGCCGACCCCGCAAGGCGGGGTCGGCAAGTGCCGGCCTGAAGGCCGGCGCTACGAGTCAAATTAGGACAGCACCCTGGCGTCGGTGCGGCGGCTTATGGAGGTTATCAAGGCATCATGAATTGTCTCAGGGAAAGCACGAAAAGACTTCGGTCGACGTTGAAGACGCTGGCCGCTCTCACCTTCCTGTTGCTGGCTTGTGCAGTGCCAACTGCCCGGTTTGCGGCCGCTGGGCAAGGTGCTCCGGACCTTCTGGCCCAAGCCGACAAGACTCTCCAGCAGATGAGCGAACTTACCGGCCTCCCTATCAAGTCATCGCTGAAGAAGCAGATCATCAGCCGGGCGGAAGTCGAGAAGTACCTTGCGGAGAACCTTCGCGTGGAAATGACGCCGCAGGAGATCCACATCCAGGAAGCGACGCTCCAGGCTTTCGGCCTTGTCTCGCCGGACTTCAATCTCGAGAAGTTCCTCATCAGCTTCTACACCGAACAGGCTGCCGGCTTTTACGATCCGCACCGTAAGACCATGTTCATCGCCGACTGGGTTGAGCCGGACATGCAGCGCTTCGTATTGGCTCACGAGCTGACCCACGCCCTTCAGGACCAGAACTTCGACCTCGAGAAATTCCTTAAGGCCGTCCGCCCGGATGACGATGCTTCCAACGCCCGTCAGGCCTTGGTGGAAGGTCACGCCACCGCAGCCATGATTCAGCAACTGATTGCGCCGATGAAATTGGAGGATATGCCCGCGCTCGAACCGCTGATGGCGCAGGTCATCCACCAGCAATACGAAGAGTTCCCCGCCTTCAACCGAGCGCCTTTCTTCTTTCGCCTCCAGGCCCTCTTTCCATATATCGAGGGCATGGGCTTCATGCAACGTGGGCTCCAGGAGGGCGGTTGGAGAAGGCTGAACTCGCTCTTCAACGATCCGCCCAAAACCACCAAGGAAATTTTCGAGCCGCAGGCATACTTTGAAAAGCAACAACTGCCGAAGGTCTCCCTACCCCATCCGGCGCCTCTCGCGGGAATACGCGGGCTGAATTTTCTGGCGGAGAACATCCTGGGTGAGCTGGGCTACTACGCGGTGCTGGGCCAACTGATTTCCGAAGACGAGGCGAAGTCGGTGGCCACGCGCTGGCTCGCAGACCGTTATTTGCTCTACGAAAGGGCTGCCGCCGGGCCCAGTCCAGGACTCACACACGAAGGGAAGGAGTACACTCTGGTTTCGCGGACCCGCTGGTCGGGGCCTGAGGCGGCTCTTGCCTTCTTCCGCGATTACCATTCCATTCTCGCTCGCAAGTACCCCGAACTCGCGCCCGACAAGCGCTCTACCACAGACCTCTTCATCGGCACGGCAGCCAACGGGCAGGTCATCCTTCTCCGCAAAGGCGACGAGTGCCTCTGGGCGGAAGGCATCCCCACGGCGCAGTCTGAGGCCATGTTGAACTGGCTTAACTCGAGGTAGCGCAAAGCTCCCCTCGCGGCCTTGCGTTTCCTCCCCATCCTCTACCCCTGGTCGCGGTGCTTGGCTTGCTCCATGGCGATCTGGTTAATGTGGGAGAGCGCCTTGGCCCCGGACGCTCCCTCGATGGCCTTCACAGCGATTTCCTGCACTTGCTGCTTCGCTTCATCAAGCTGCTTCTGGAGCGCCGCCATCTGCGCCGACTGCCGCGAGAGGGTATCTTCCAGCGTCTTGATCTGAAGCTCGGCCAGCCGCTTTTCGGCTTCACTCTCTTTCTTCAATAGGAGAATCTGCTGCTCAAACTTTTGCGCTGTGGCTCGTGTAGCCTCCGCCTCCGCCTGTGTGCACGCCTTTTCGAGTCGGGCGGGGAAACCCTCTGATTCGCTCTTGAGACGGGAAACTTCCTCCTCTCGCTCTTTCAAGACTGCCTCGCGCTGCTGCCAGCTTTTTTCGAGCGCTTCCTGCTTCTCCCGGTTCTGCTTTTCCAGAAGTTTCATCTCTTCTTCGTACTTGTCCTGGGCCTTTTTGCGCTCCAGCGCTTTGTTGTAGTCGTACTCGTCAATTTCACGCTGCCGCTGCTTCCTGAGGTTCTCGTCCTGTTCCTTCCGCTCGCGCTCGGTTCGTTTTAGCTCCTCATCCCACGCAGCGTGCTGGGCGGCGATTTCGGATTCCAACTCCTCTTTCTTGCGCGTATAGTCTTGGACGAGTTGATCGAGCGCCGTACAAGCGACGTCGATCTTGTGAAGTCTGTCGATTTCTTTCCTCTCCAATTCCACCGCTTCACGAGCGGAGGAGAGGCGATTCACTTCCTGGACAAGTTTCTCCGAGAGGCCCGCGAGCGCCTTCGAAAGATCGAGGCCCAGCCCCGATATTCCCTTTACCACCTCCTCCACAGAAATCCCTTCCACCGCTTGACGGATTTCGGTTTCGCGCAGCTTTGAGGTTTCCTCTGTTTTCTTGTCGGCTGTTTCCCTTGTCGCCGCGACCTCCTCACGGATCGCCGAAAACTCCTCTTCTATCTCAGCTTTTGTACGCTTGGGTCTTGCCACCGCCTTTGTCGTCTTTGTTACCATCTTAGTAGCCTCCCTGGTAATTTCCACAGCGCTTTACAGAGGCATTGTGTGGCCACCGCCGACATAAAGCAACTGTCCCGTGAGCCAGCGCGCTTGCTCGGAACTTAGAAACACAATCACATCGGCCACATCCTCCGGGGAGCCCAGCCGTCCCAGTGGAATCGTGGGCACGACCTTCTTTTCCAACTCCGGAGATATCCAACCGGTCTGTATGGGCCCGAGCGACACCACGTTGACCGTAATCCCACACGGTGCGAGCTCGCGGGCGGCGGCCTGACTGTACGACTCCAGCGCATGCTTGCTGGCCCCATAAGAAATCTCGCCAGCGAATCCGGACGCCCCGTCGGTACTCACATTCACGATTCGCCCCCATTGCCCCCCGCGCGCGATGTGCCGGCGGGTGAATTCCGCCATCATTAAAGCCGGGGCACGACAATTTACCGCGAAGTGGCGGTCATGGCTTTCCGCAGTAAGCGTACCCATGGGAGAACCCAAACCACCCAGACTCCGATCACCCTGTGCCGAGGACTTGGAGGGAATGAAGGTGTCGGGCAAGTCAAGCGCCGCGTTGTTAATCAGCACCTCCACTGGCCCAAACGCTTGCTCGACGCGATCGAAAAGCTGAGGAATTGCGGATGGCTCACCCAAATCAGCTTCCCAGGACTCGGCCTGTCCACCTTCGCGCCGGATCGCCCGTACAACCTCCTCGGCCGACTTCAATTGTGCATCAAGGTAAAATGCTTCCCCGGGCCTGCCGGATTCGACCTCGCCTTTTCCCTGGTCAGACATTGCGGATGCCTGCCGGAAAAAGTGAATAAACACGCTTGCACCCTGGGATGCGAACGCCTTAGCGGTTGCGGCGCCGATTCCCTGCGGGTTGTTCCCACCCGTGATACAAACGACTTTACCTCTCAATTGGGGATCAATCATAGTCCCTCAGTGTCCCTAGGGTCTCGATCAATGACCAGGCCACCTTAACCTCATTTCACATCGGTGACCTTGCCGTTATGAAACTCAACCGTCATGTCTTTGTACTTGTAGAGGACCTTTTCGCCCAGGTCCACGCGAGTCTGTGGCGGTCCCAGAGCCGCTTCAACCTCGGCGAAGGACATGCCCAGCTTTACTTCTCTTACATACACGCCACTGGCGGTGTTTCCGAACTGAGCGGCCTCCGCGCGTGTGTCGAAGGGCTTTAGCCACTTTTCAACGAGCGAAGCCACGGAGTCGTAGTCTTTCGCATCGTCCGTCTCGAAGATCAAGTTGGCCCTGCCGTACTTAAGGTGCTGATGTCGGGAGGTGCGCACACCCCGCTTCACCTGGTGAGCCGAAGGGTTTTCGACGGTGATGGTGAAGTATCCTCCCCTTAGCCGTCGAAACCAGGTGGACCTGGCAAGGACGACCTCTCCCTTGTGTAAAGGCTCGGGGATGATCTCTCCGCAGCGAGTCATGCCAGCGGACACGCCGGTTTGCGGGTGAGACTCGGCCGATTCGCCGGTGATTATGACATCAAGAGCGTTACCCAATGGGATCTCGGCAAGCTCGGCGCACATGCCCACCGCCAAGCCCTCTCGGAGAACGACAAGGTACTTTCCCTTATAGCGTTCTGACAAATCCTCCTTGTCCGTCGCAAAAACAGGAAGACACAATGAAAGCAGCAGGACTGCGAGCCCGACGCGTCGTTTCTTCATTTTGACTCCTCCCCCTTTTTGTTCGCCGTCTCCATTTGCGGGTGTCGACCAGATGGCGGCCGTGCCACGAATATCGTCATGGGTGCAGGGAGTCGCAGCTCGACATGAGCGGTTGAGCTACCGATAGACCTCTTGCGGTGTCCCACTTTGACAATCAATAAAGATGGCCCATCGTCGTTGACGGAATAGACAATCCGGTAAACCCCTTGTCTCAAACGAAACTTGTCCTGGCCCGATAGTTTTTCGGAGCCGGGTGGCCTCGGATTGCTGGAAAGTCCCTGGATTCGCGCCATGAGACGCTGGCGGTCCCTTTGGGGAATCGCTTCGATCTCTTTCACTGCGGAAGGCTTGATAAGGATCTTATAGCTTCCCACGCTTCCTCAGGTCTTTGAGTACTGCCTCGAAAGACAGGTTCGGTTCCCTCGCCCTCTCCTCGAATGCCGCCAGGTCTTCCGCATCCTCCGCCAGGCTCAGCCGCACGGCGTCATTGATGATCTTGGAAATCGGCTGGTCAGTCTCGGCAGCCTTGATCCGTAATGCCCGGTGGAGCTGGGAATCGAAATAAACGGTCGCTCTTTTTTGCAAGCTTCTCATGGAGCCATTATACAGTTAAAGCGTTATGATGTCAAAACGTCTCTAGCCACCCAAAAGCTTGAGCAACTCCCCTTCCTCAATCGTTTTGACTCCCAGCGAACGGGCCTTGTCGAGCTTCGACCCCGGATCGGCGCCGACCACGACGTAATCCGTCTTCTTGCTGACGGAGCCTGTGACGCGGCCGCCGGCTTCTTCAATCATCTTTTTGGCTTCGTCGCGGGAATAACGAGGCAGCGTGCCGGTGAGCACAAACTGCTTTCCGGCTAAGTTGCCTTCAGGCTTGTGGACTTTCGCCGACTCGAACTGCAAGCGGGCTTTGCGGAGCTTCTCGATGACCTTCAGGTTTCGCGGTTCGCGGAAGAACTCAAGGATGCTCTCGGCCACTCTGGGCCCGACTTCTTCGACCTCCAAGAGTTCCTCTTCGCTGGCCTTGGCGAGCTTGTCCAGCGAGGCAAAATGGTCGGCTAAGAGCTGGCCGGTGCGTTCGCCGACGAAGCGAATGCCCAAGGCAAATATCAGCCGCGCCAGGCTCGCCTTCTTGCTGTTGTCGATTTCCAGCAGGAGGTTGCTTGCTGACTTGTCCCCCATCCGTTCCAGATTCGCCACCTTTTCCTGGGTCAAAGCGTAAAGATCAGCGACGTCGCGGACCAGCCCCTTGTCCACAAGTTGATCCACCAGGGCGTCTCCCAGCCCATCAATATTCATGGCGCGGCGACCGGCGAAATAGAGCAGCGATTCTTTGAGTCTGGCCGGGCAAGCCGAGTTGACGCAGCGGTAGGCGACTTCTCCTTCGGCGCGGTGAACGTCCCCGCCGCAGACGGGGCATTGCTTGGGCATGCTGAATTCGCGCCCCTCCGGAGCTTGCTTCACCACCTTGACCACCTGCGGGATGACTTCTCCGGCACGCTGGATCAGCACCGCGTCGCCGATCTTGACGCCCAGCCGCGTGATTTCATCCATATTGTGCAGTGTGGCGTGGCTCACTGTGACTCCACCCACGTCCACCGGCTCAAGGTCGGCAACAGGCGTCAATGTTCCGGTCCGACCGACTTGGGCGCGAATATCCATGACGCGCGTGGTGGCTTGGCGCGCCGCATATTTATAGGCGATGGCCCAGCGCGGGGACTTGGCTGTGGTCCCGAGTTCCTCCCACAGGCGAATGTCGTTCACCTTCACGACGATACCGTCAATCTCGTACTCCAAGCCGTCTCGCTTCGATTCCCATTCCTGGATATAGGCCATCAATTCCTCGAACGATTTGCACAAACGCCTGTTGGGGTTCACCTTGAAGCCCATCTTGACCAGGGCTTCAAGGTTTTGCCAGTGTTCGCGAAGCGGTTCGCGGTTTTCGACCAGGAGGTAATAGAGGAACATGTCGAGCTTGCGCTGCGCCACGATGCGCGAGTCAAGCTGGCGCATGGAGCCCGCTGCGGCGTTGCGCGGGTTGGCGAAGCGGGGCTCGCCCGCCGCCTCGCGTTGCGCATTCGTCTGCTCGAACGCTTTGCGTGGCATGATGACTTCTCCGCGGACTTCCAAGCGCCTTGGATCGCCGATCAGCTCCGACCTTTCGGCGTCAAATCCGAGAGGCACGGAGCGGATCGTCTTCACGTTTGCCGTGACGTCCTCGCCCTCGACTCCGTCGCCGCGCGTGACACTGTGCGTCAGCACGCCGTCTTCATAGGTCAACGCCATGGAAAGCCCGTCCAGCTTCAATTCCCCCACATACTCGACCTTCGAACGACCTGAAATCTCGCGCACCCGCCGGTCAAAGTCTTTTAGCTCATCTACAGAGTAAGTGTTGTCCAGGCTCAACATGGGCACGGAGTGCCGCAGCTTGGGGAATTCCTCCGCCGGTTGGCCCCCCACGCGCTGGGTGGGAGAATCAGGCGTGACAAGCGCCGGATTCTGGGCCTCCAGCTCCTGAAGCCGGCGCATCAGTTTGTCAAACTCGAAGTCAGAGATTACAGGGTTATCCAGGACGTAGTACCGATGCTCGTGGTAGCGGATATCATTTCGGAGCTTTTCAATTTCTTTTTCGATGGCTTTGGCCACGTAATCCTCCCCACCAGGCGCGGGCACACCATGGTCCTAGCGCGCCCCATAGGCTTTCATTTCCGAACGGAATTATAACCCACCGGCCGGACATATATCGGCTGACATCGTCAGGGCTGATGCGCAGGCTGAAAGCTTGGCTTGACAGGCGTCGGAACCGGCTGCTAGTGTCGATAAGGGGAGCCATTAGAGGTAGGAGAAGATTGAGGCATGAATCTGCGAACAATATGGATCCCGGCTACCCTTTGCTTGGTTCTGGCAGTGCCCATGCCGGCGCAGGAAAAAACCGTCAAGGCGGGAACGGGGCGCTACGGAGACCCGACGGGCACCGCGCGCAAATACCAGAACCTTCTTTATGGCGTCATTAAGACGCTTGACGCCAATGGAATGGTGCTGGAAAAGACCAAGGTCGGCATTGACCAAACTTTTAGATTCCAGCCCAAGACCAAGTTCATTCACGACGACAAGCCAAGCTCGCGGGAGGATCTGAAGGTCGGCGACCAGGTCTACGTGGATGTCCGCGAGGATAAGAAAACCGGCGACCTTTATGCCAAGAAGGTGGTTACGGGCATCGTTGTGCCGGTGGAGTAAGAAACCAGATTCAAGACGGATCTTGCGCGAACCGATTCCCTCTCTTTGAAAACCTCTACTCTGATCTATAACCCGATAGCTGGACGGCACCCTGCCCGGCGCGCAAGGGAGATTCGACGAGCGGCTGAGATCCTCCGCAAAGCAGGGATAGAAGTGGATCTCGCCCCAACGGCTGGACCCGGAGCGGCGTCTGAACTGGCAAATAAAGCCGCAAGTAAAGGCAGCGACATAGTATTGGTTTGCGGCGGGGATGGCACGATCAACGAAGTGATCAACGGTCTGGCCGGTAGCCAAGTGGCGCTCGGCCTGCTGCCGGGAGGGACAGCCAACATTTTGGCGAGAGATATGGGACTTCCGCTCAACCCTGTCCGTGCAGCCACAGAGCTTTCGCGTTGGTCGCCACGCCGAATCCCCCTGGCGAAAGCCACCTGGTGCATTGAGAAGGCCTCGATAAACGGAGCTCCGGCTGAAAAGGAGCAGGCCATTCGTTACTTCATGACTGTGGCGGGAATCGGCTATGATGCTCACGTCGTCTATAAGCTTTCACCCGAGATGAAGTTGTCGTGGGGGGTCTCGGGATACATCGTGGAAGCCTTGCGGCAGGTATTCCGCTATCCCTTCCAGGGCTTTTGCTGCCGCACGGACGGTGGGCCGGACCGTATTGCCACGTTCGCCGCCGTCCAGCGAGCCGGCAATTATGGGGGATGGCTTCACCTCACGCCTGACGCGCGGTTCTTTGATGACCGGTTCACCATGTGCCTTTTCAAAAGCCATAATCGCGCTCGCTACTTCCTTTACGCAGGCCTGGCCCTGGCGCGCCAACACTTCCACCTCGGCGATGTGGAACTTGTGGAAACGCGTAAGCTCTGCTGCGCCGCCCGGGTTGCCGGCGAAACCATCCGCTTCGAACTCGATGGCGAGCTGGTGGGGACACTCCCGGCAACATTCGAAATCGTGCCAGATGCACTTACCGTGCTGGTTCCATGATTCGAAACTGGAAATTGGAAACTGGAAACTGGAAAATGGAAAGTGGAAACTGGAAGATAGAAAGTGGAAAATGCAAACTGGAAAATGGGAAGCGCAAACTGGGAAGTGTAAGCAGGGAAGTGTAAGGTGGGAAGTGGAAACTGGAGAATAAAAACCCGAATGCCGAAGTTCGAGATTCATGAAACAAAGTTCAATTGGAATCGCCAGTTTCGTTTTTCCAGGTTCCTTGTTCCCTTGTCGATTTTCGACTTTCCAGTTTCGACTTTCGATTTTCCAGTTTCGATTTCAAATTTCAAATCTCAAATTTCAAATTTCTGCATGTGCCGTGGATAATCTGACCCACACCCTTACCGCAGTTGCCTTGAGCCATGCCGGGCTGCACCGCAAAACCCGGTTTGCCACCCTCACTCTGATCGCGGCTGCGAACCTGCCGGATCTCGACATCGTCTCCCGCCTCTGGGGCAGCGCCACCTATCTCAAGTACCACCGCGGTTTCACCCATTCGATTCTGGGGGTCAGCCTGCTTGCCTTCCTACTGGCATGGACCATTTACTTTTTTGGCCGCAAGGCAAAGCCGAAACCCGGACCGCCACTCAGCCTTCCCTGGCTTCTGATCCTGGCGTGGATTGGAACGGCCAGCCACCTTTTGATGGACTTCACGAATTCCTACGGCGTCAGGCCCTTCCTACCCTTCAGCCCGCGGTGGTATGCCTGGGACATCATGTTTATCTTCGATCCTTTGTTGCTCGCATTCCTTTGCCTTGGTCTCGGCCTTCCCACGCTGCTGCGGCTGGTCTCGGAAGAAGTCGGGGCGAGTAAATCCCGCCCTGCGTGGGGTGCGGTGTTCTCGCTCTGTGCGCTGGTATTTCTCTGGGGCCTGCGCGACGTCGCCCACCGTCGCGTCCTCGGGTTCCTCGAAACCCACACTTACTCTGAACAAGACTTGCTTCAGGTCGGTGCCTTTCCCTCCCCACTCAACCCCTTTGAGTGGACGGGAGTAGTCGAGACCGACACCGCCTATGATGTCCTGCCTGCTAATGCCCTTGATGACGATGTGGATCCCCGGTCCGCGCAGCAATTCCATAAACCCGAGGCCTCGGCGGCCCTCGACGCGGCCCTGAAGACGCGCACCGGACGTATCTTCATGGATTTCGCCAAGTTCCCCTGGGCCCAGGTAGAAGAAAACGGCGAAGGTTTTGACGTGCAAATCCGCGATCTGCGCTTCTACACAAACTATGGCGGTCGCCGCTTCCTGGCAGAAATCGAATTGGACAAGGCCTTGCGAGTGCGCTCGGAATCCTTCAGTTTCACCGCGCCAGACCATGAAGTGCCCGGGAGATAAGGCCGGCGGAGTGGATTCCCGCTTTCGCGGGAATCTGAAGTTTAGACATTAGGCAAGGTGCTTCAGCCGTTACGGTGTCATTCCGAGCGCAGCGAGGAATCTCGCTCTGTTCTTTCTTCCACCTCCGCCTAAGCCACGCCTGCGATCCACCTCAGCGCGGAGCGAGATTCCTCGCTGCGCTCGGAATGACACACTCCCTCAGGGATGACCCCACCAACTGGGACTTACCCGGAATCATCCGAAGCGGCCTGGCGACCCTTCCACCAGCGGGAAAGAAGCGCCAAGCCGATAACGATCAGGATAGTCACCAGCGAGACCCAGTCGAGGTTCTTCTTCACATAAGCTTCCCCCTGGGCGCCGTAACGCGCTCCCAGCCAGGCCTCCGCCCCAAACCTCAAGCTTCGCCCCAGCAGCAAAGCAACGCCGAAGCGCAGCGCATTCATGCGCAGAGCTCCCGCGGTCAACACGGAGATCTTCAGGGGCGCCGGCGGAGGCAGCAGGGACATCACGAGCATCGCCAAAAGGTCATTGCGCTCCAGCCAGCGACGCGCGCTTCCCTTCGTCGAGGATGATTTGCCCCCGGCCAACCTCCCTCCACTGCTCGCAATACCATAGAGAACATAACACCCCAAGAGCGAGCCCACGGTGCTCATGAAGGCATAGAAGGGCGCGCGAGCCGGATGCTGGCTGGCCAGAACGATAAGTGCCAGATCGTTGATGCCCGGGAATGGAACGAAAGAAGAGTCCAGGAACGACATGGCGAAAAGCCCCACACCGCCATAGAGGGCCAGCACGCGTCCGAGTGTCAAGGAAAGCGACTTGAATAATGGCAACCGGTTGCACCTCGGAAGTTAAGCACTTGGATTTTATGCGGCCTTTCGCTCAAGATGCAACGCCGTTCGGTGGTGTCTGAAATCTGCGCTGATGAAGATTCTCCTTTTCTTTGCCTGGGCGCAATAAAAAGATCGACGCAAGACGGCGCCCGGTGAGAAGATTGCGGGCATGGAGCAAAATCCCGAATCCAACAAGTCTAGATCAGACCTTATCTTGTGGCTATTGGCGGCTGCTATGGCCATAGTTCTTTTTCTCCTTGAGAAGACGCCGCTGTGGACGATATTGCTTTTGGTGGCCCTTGCGGCACTACTCTGCCATCCGGTAACGCAGATACCATGGATTAGGGATACTCGCCGACGCCAAGTTGCGGCTTTGGCGTTCATGGGGTGTCTTGTTGTTTGTTTTGGTTTCTTGGTATGGCCTGAGGCGGATAAGGGTGCGGCGCACGGCGTTTCTATTGCTCTGGGGATATCGAAAATGCTTCTCAGGATGCTGACGGGACCGGGCGTGCGATACAGCTTATGCATTGTACTCGGAATGCTACTCTTGGCAGTTTCCCAACGCATCGCACGCCGGCTCGCGATTGTGCAGAAAACAAAGAGAGGTCGCCGCGCCGAAGCTAAGGGCTTCCTCGATTACAAGATGCAGACTGAGGAGGGGGCGCATAGGCTTTCCCCAAAGCTAAAGGAAATATCGAATATCGTAGCTAATGTCGGTATCTGCATGGGGGAGTATACAAAGAGAGTTCAAGGCGTATCGACATCCTCAGCGCGGATACAGTTGAAGAGAGTTAGGCAATCGGCAAACATGCTGGACAGTTATTCCAGACAGTTAGACAAAAAATGTGCCGATTTAGAACAAATAGGAGATCCCCTGGCGGAGGGAATCCACGAATGGCTGAAATGGATAAGCACGCTACCAAATCGCTGGGTCGCAAAGCAGGAATTGGATGGGTCACTGAGAGATATGTTAAAAGCCACGGATGCCGCTCTTAATACTATTAATACCTACTTAACGATATTTGAGGGCATTCGTGGCGTATCACGAGATATGAACTACGCCGTCAACGCGCATCTTATTTCCATGAAAAGAATCAGGGATGTTATTGAAAAAATAAGAAAATCGTCTTCGGATGGCTTACTTCTTTTTGAAGCAATCGAGCCGCAGTAGTGAGTTTCTTGTACTCTAGGACGGGCGATTCAATAAAGGCCCTTTAGGCTATCAATTCCTTCAATGTCCACACGTGATCGGTAAGGCCAGCTTCCATGGCGGGGGTAACGCGGAGCGTGCTGGAGCAACTTATTCGATCGAAAGAGCGCCTGGAGGAGCGGCTGGCCCGGAGGCGATTGCGCGGGGCGCCCCCGGGGCAGGGATGTGGGGTTGTTCATCAGAGGCAACGAGGTATTGCCGCAGAAGTTAATATGCAAACATTTACCGTTTGGGTCGTTTCCGCCGCTTGGGCTGGTGATCCAACCCGAGCTCTTCGCTTTTCCTGCTGAGGGTGTTGCGATGAATCCCCAGAGCTTGGGCTGTCTTTGACTGGTTTCCGTTGTTCTTTTCGAGCATGCGCTGGATAAACCGTTTCTCGAATTCGGTTATGGCGTCGGGAAACTGAATTCCTTGTTCAATCATGCGGTTGACGAGAGCTTCTAGCTGGTCTTTCACGGCAGTGCTCCAGTGCGGAAGTATTTGCTCGGTTTGCATGACAAGCGAACTTCGAGCATTGATGGGCTTGTCCTCAGCCTCCCAATTCGGCTACCCTTCCGGTGGGCAAGCATGACCAAGGACTAGTTCTTAATGGCTTTCTTGTCGTTCTGAATCAGCGTTTCTCTGAACCTCTCAAACCCCAGGCGAAACTGCCCCTTGAGGTTGCGGGGCATGGCCAGGGAAATAATCTTTGCTCCGGCGGTGACGTAAGGGGCGAGAGATGACTGCTGCACAGCTTCCGGCTTAATGGTGAAAGCTAGCAGAACAAGGAGTAGAATGCAATCCACAACCACCCCGCGGACCAGGCCGAAAACCGCCCCCAGGAACCGGTCGAACCATTGAATGCCGGCAGTCTTAATCAACTTCCGAGCCAGTAGCGAAACCAAACTGCCCAGCGCCAGGGTTCCCAGAAAGAGGACCAGAAAACCCAAGCCTAGGGCTATCTCGTGCGACTTCGTCAGGTCCTCGAACCAGAGAGCGGCCCTTGGGTATGCTACCGCTGCCACTACCAATCCGATCACCAGGGAGGCCAGGGAGATCAATTCCCGGATGAACCCTTTCATGATGGCCGCAGCCGTTGATGCCACTAAGATGGCGCCAAAAGTCCAATCGAGCCAGTTCCATTCACCCATGATCTTTAGCGCGAGCCGCGCCCCATCCTGTTTCAATTAGGATTCTGTCCAGTCAAAAGACTGTACGCTTGCCGGTACTTCTCACTAGTTTTCCCCACCACCTCAGGCGGAAGGGGAGGTGAGGGAGGTTGTTTGTTCCAGTGAAGTGATTCGAGGTAATCGCGAACGAACTGCTTGTCGAACGAAGCCTGGGGTTTGCCAGGCTGGTAGCCCTGCTGGGGCCAGAAGCGAGATGAGTCCGGGGTCAGGATTTCGTCGATGAGGATGATGTTACTTCCGTTCCGTCCCCATTCAAACTTGGTGTCGGCGATGATGATGCCCCGTCCTGCCGCGTAATCTCTGGCCTTCGAATAGAGTTCCAGGCTATAGTCGCGCAGTTCTTGGGCGGCCGCTCTCCCCACTCTCGAGATGGTCTCCTCCCAGGTGATATTCTCGTCGTGGCCCGTTGAGGCTTTTGTCGCCGGTGTGAAGATCGGCTGGTCGAATTTGGACCCCTCGCTCAGTCCCGCAGGCAGTTCGATGCCGCAAACTCTTCCTGTGGCGCGGTACTCATTAAGTCCTGATCCCGCCAAGTATCCCCGGACAACACACTCGATGGGAAAGGGTTCGGCCTTGCGCACCAGCATCGACCGGCCTTCCAATTGATCGGCAAACGGCTGAAGCTCGGAGGGGTAATCCTCCAGCTTGGAACTCAGAAAGTGGTTGGGGAAGGACTTCCCGAACATCTCGAACCAGAAGCACGAGAGCTGCGTCAAAACCCAGCCCTTGCCCGGGATGCCTTCGCCCATGACCACATCGAAGGCCGACAGACGGTCTGTGGCGACGATCACAAGCTGCCCCGGCCCGGCCTCATATACATCTCGAACTTTGCCGCGGGAAAAAAGCCTTGCTCCGGGCAATCTGGTCTCCGTGAGAACAGGTTGTCTAGTTGTTTGCATGGCGGTGGCTCAGAGCATCCGCCATTCTAAAACATCAGCAGGAGTTGTCAACGAAAAAAGAGGCCAAAAAAAAGGGGCCGCACGCTTTTAACTGAGCCTACTGGATGTGGGGTAGAGATTGGAATAAAGCACCAGATAAAGACAGGAGTCAGGAATCAGGAGCGGGTAGTTTCCTGAATGTGTGTTGGTCAGCTGGGAAGTTGCCCTCGACCGCGGAAGGCTCGATCAAACGACGAAGAAGCGTCCCAATCAATCAGCCACGAGGTTAAGAGGCCACACTTCCAGAGCAAGGTCGCAGAGGTGATTTTGCCTGGCGTCGATGTCAGCAGTTGTCCAAACGGTGGGCAGGACTTTTCTTTACTACAGGGTAACGGCCCGATCGGGAAAGGATGCGCTCGAAAAATACTCCAGGGATCGCGCGGAATACGTCGGATGCACTGACGAACCCACTCAACGTATCGTACGTGCCGTCGACAAGCCCCCATACATTCAATGGGGGAAATGAACGAGGCATCGCCGCGGACCTGACTGGTACTGGGCACGCGCGTGCATCTCACCTTCTGGGGTGGTTGTCAAAGGCTGTTTAGCCGCGCCAGGGTTGCACAGCTTCGCGTGCGAGCCCAAGGCGGGAGCTGTCGCTCCCGCACTCCAAGGCGCCTGCGGCGCCGTCAATTCTCGGGTGCCCATTCCACTTCGAAGTTATCGGGTACCCTAAGGCGCTCGATCCCAAATCTCATGACGGTTTTGTAAAAGGCCGCTGTCGCTCGGCGCTGAAACCAGCCTGCCGAACACCAGGGGTAGAGCGACGGTTCGCGAACGAGCTTGTGGTGAACAGCATTCCGATGCACATAGCTCAGTCTTGCAAAGTAGGATTTCTGATAGGTGAGCTGGGTGTCCCAGTATTGAAACCAGACCTGTCGCCCTTGAGTCCTGTCCCACTCATTTGCAGCGAGGGCGGTGTCGGAATGGAGCTTCTGGATAAAATCCTGCAAACCCTCCGCGCGGGCCGGTGAGAGCGCCACAAAATGATAGTGATTGGAAAAGACCGCCCAGGCCTGAAGGTTCCAACCGAATTCGGCGGCCGACCGCAGAAGGGCATCACACAAGAAACGCAATCGTTCGGCACTCTGGAAGTGGTGAATCTTCAAATACGTGCCGCAGGTCACCATGTAGGCCCCCGCTTGTGAAAGGCGATGGATCGGACTGTGCGGCCAGTCGGTCATGCGATATGCGGGCGAAGCCCGCCTTGGACTGCGGTAGCGTCAGCTACCGCCTTGGATGGTTATCACAATATTCCAATGTGCTCCTCAAGTTCCTTGTAGCCTTTCTTGCGGGTGTATAGCTCATGTATTTGCTGGATTTCGACGAACGTAAGGCGCTCACGGATCTCGTGGAAAGTGCCGCTCAGCAGCCCGTCGACTTTGGTCTTCTCCGGTGCAGCGGCTACAAGAAAGATGCGGCTGTTCCAAAGGTCGTAGGCATGTTTAAGTTTCGCCAAAGCATGATAAATGTCGCCGCCAACCTGGACCTCAAACACATAGGTCGGCACTGATTTCTCGACTCGCCTCCAAACCACGTCTAACCTCGTCGCTTCCATGGGATATTCAGCCTCAGCGAGGAATTTCTGGATCTCTCCCATTTCAACGAGTTTGGCTTTAATGTCATCGTGTAAGCCCGTTATGTCGCCGGTCCCGACGGAAAGCGGTCTCATCAGCGGCTCGAACGCTTGTAGCGCTACGTCTCTGGCGCTTTCCTTGAGCGGCTGAAATCCGGCCTGCGCTACAGCCCGGAGGGCGTCGATAACCAACTTGGAATCCTTCCAGCGGTCTAAAGGAAGGCAGAAGTCCACGTCAAATTCGAAGCGCAGCGGCCAGAGCACTTCATTTCTTTGGACTTCTTTAGGCCATAGCGGCTTGTCCTGCTTGAACTTGGTTCTCACCCTACCTAGACCCACGGCGCCGCCAATTGGCCGCGTAGCATACAAGACCAAGCCGTCCCCTTCCGCGAGACGCTCCCACCAGCTTTTCTTTGTGTCCTGAAGTCCCCAGATGTTGCCGTTCTCAAAAGCCACTTGCCAGTGTTCCGCTGGTCCCACCACAAGCCAGTATTGGCTCATCAGATCTGGGCCTCCGCACTCGGCTGGCGTTGAGGGCCGCTTGCCAGCCAAGACTCATTCGCCAGGGGCACGCTAGCAGGCGCATTATCGTACATTTCGACGCTCATCTCGACGAGCATAAATGCGAAATGCTCGCGGTGCACGCTTACTGATTCGCAATCGGAAAGGCCCGCTGCCCCACATTGCCGTAGTCACAGGGGAACCCCTTCCAAGCAGGTTGGCATCGATCGCTTTAGGCACCGGCGACGTCGACTGCGTGTACCATTTCGCCTTGACCGAGCTCAAGGAGACCGTGGCGGACGAACAACTGTCTGATTCGCGCGAGATGCTTGACGTCATGGTCTCCGGGCGAAGGCTTAAGGATATCTCTGACCTTCCTCTTGATCTTGCCGTCTGATGACCGTATACCCGAAGGTTTCGTCAGGTAGAGGGTACGTTGGCCCCCCGCCTTGTTCAAAGCGCAGAGTTATGCGCCAAGGGCATTATTCTCAGGGTTGAGAGTTTAGCCGCACCCGGATAATGCCTGGATTGCTTCGTGTTGACCAACGCACATTTAGGACACCACCCAAGAGTGAGGAGTCAAGGGGCGGAAGCATCAGAAGCGGAACAGGGGATGCGGGTTTCTCTCTGCACAGAATCTCACAGCGTCAGAGGCTCGGGACGCGCGTCCATAACACAGCATCATTATACGCTGCGGGCGGAAGACTTCACCTGAGGACGGGGATTCATTTCATAATCTCGAGCCGGCAAATCTCATCCTGGTTGATGTCGAGCACATAGACATCGGGGGACAGGCCCCTGGCTGCGCTCCGGGCGAAACCATATGCCTGCTCCAAGGCCTCTGGCAACTCTGGGTAGATGTGGCCAGACACTACCCAGCGCTGGAAATTCCCTTTGGTGGCGACCAGGAATCCCTTTTCGGTCAATTCCAGGTCGAGGCTCCGATTACGGGCGGCCTTCCGTATGGCGGTTCCAATTTGCCCTTTACTCTCTGTCATTTCACTCTCCGATCTTTGAAAGGACACGCGCCACTGATTTCACTTGCTTGTCGCTCGTCACTTGTCACTGCTCGATCAGGCGGGCACCGCGGCCGGCTCAGCCTCCACCGCCTCGAATCGGACAGAGACCAGCTTGGACACGCCCGGTTCCTCCATGGTGACGCCGTACATCACTCGTGCGATTTCCATGGTCCGTTTGCTGTGGGTAATCAGGATGAACTGGGTGTGCCGGCTCATCTGTTCGACCATGCGGCTGAAGCGGTCAATGTTCGACTCGTCGAGCGGAGCATCCACCTCGTCCAGGATGCAGAAGGGGCTCGGGGTGTAGCGGAAGATCGCGATGAGTAGCGCCAGCGCCGCCAGCGCTTTCTCTCCCCCGGAGAGCAACAGCACATTCTGCAGCCGTTTGCCGGGAGGCTGGGCGGCGATGTCGATGCCGCTGTCCGCATCCAATTCATCCGTCAGCCGCATCTCGCCCACTCCGCCGCCAAAGAGGGTGTGGAAAGTCTCAGCGAAGTATCCGTTGATCGCCTGGAATGCTTCCAGGAATTGCTGGCGCGAGACCTGATCGATTTCGCGAATCGCCTGGCTTGTGTCCTCAATCGAAGCCAGCAGATCCTGGCGCTGGGTATCGAGGAAGGTGAGCCGGTCCTCGGCTTCCTGGAGTTCTTCGAGCGCCATCATGTTGACCGGCCCCAGGTTCTCGATGCGGGTCTTGAGTTGGTGAACCTCGTCCTCAGCGGCCAGCAAGATTTCGCCCGCGAGCACCGGCGGAGGAGGTAACTCCGCGAGCACGGCGGAAGGTTCCGCGTGCAGTTCCTCGCGGAACTGTTGCGCATGGTGGGTGCGGTCGGAATCAGCCCGGGCGAACGCCACGTCGGCCTCCGAACGCCTGGCGCGACGGGCCTCAAGTTCGACTCGCGCAGCGTCCACCTGCGGGCTGAGCGCCACGCGCTGAGCCTTGACCGCCCCAGATTCCTGCTCGAGGTGCTGAAGCTCCACCCGCGCCATCTCGAGTGCGGCTTCCAGCTCATGCAGGCGAACCCCAATGGTCTCGCCCTCTTCTGCCAGCCGCTGCCGCTGTTCGCGCCAGCTCTCCGATTGTTGCTGGAGGCGCGTCATACGGCTGCGTACGTCCTCGCACATGCCCAGCAGGCGCGCCACCTCGGCCCCGGCGGCGCGTGTCCTTTCTTCCAGCGCGCTGTTGCGGGCGCTTGCCTCGGCCAGTTCCTGCGAAAGACGTTCCAGGTCCATGCGAAGTCCGCGAAGTGCGCCGGTTGACCGTGTGATGGCTTCCTCGCGCCGCGTCTTTTCATCTCCGGCCACCCCCAGTTCCGACCGCAGGCCGGCTTTCCGCTCATCGGCTGAGGCGAGCTCGCGTTGAAGCGCTGCGGCTTCGGACTGGAGGATCTTGAGCTGGTCGCGCGCGCGCTCCCAAGCCTCTCGTACTTGGCGCGTTTTCTCGTTGGCGACCACGGCTCTCTTTTCCGCTTCCTGCTTGGCCGCTGTCAGGTTCCCGTGGTTCTCTGCGAGTTGCGTCAGGCGGCTCGCAGCTTCGGCCAGCGCAGCCTCGCTCGCCTGGATTTTGCCTTCCAGCTCGGCGGCGCGGCGCTCGAGTTTTCGGAAGTCACGGCGAAGTGCCAGAGGCCCGGCGCTTGAGCCTTTGCCCCCGGACACCAAGCGATGCTGATAGTGCTCACCGGTCCGGGTCAGGAAGTGGCATTCAGGGTAGGCGCCTGCCAGCCGCTGGGCGGTTGCGGGGTCCTCAACCAGATAGGCATTGGCCAGCGCTGGCAGCCCCAGGTCGCCATTCAACCCAAGAGATTTCTGGAAGCTTATCAGGTCCCGCACCTGCGCCACCACTCCCGGCTCGGCAAGGAGGTCAGCGTGGGCTTGCCCATACGAGCGGTCATTCGGGGGGATATGCGTAACGAAGAAGGTGGACCACCCTTTTCCTTCCTCGCGCAGCAGCGCGATGCCGGAGCGGGCCTGCTCATGTTGTTCCACCACCACACACTCGAGTTCGAGCTTGAGGAAGTCTTCCACCACTTCTTCATAGCCCGGCGAGACTTCCACGAAGTCGGCGAGCACGCCGAGGGGATGGAACTGATGCCCGTTCGTGGGGATCTCCCCCGTGAGCAGCCGCCGCACACTTTCCGTGCTGTAAGCGTGACGGGCCAGCGATTCCTCCAGCGCCTGCTTGCGTGCCACGGCCCCGGAGTGTTCCCGGCGAAGCGTCTCAAGAACCGATCGCCGGGAAGCTTCCTCGCCACGCGCCTGTTCGAGCGCCACCACGGTTTCGCCCAGCGCCTTCGCCAAGTCTGCCAGCGAGGTCGTGTCTTGCTGCTGGGCAGCGATCAAAACCTCCAGCTCGTCTGCCCACCGCTGGTGTTCCCGCTCCACGCGCTGCTGCTCGGACTCGGTGCGCGTCGCTTGGCGGGAGAGCGCCAAGCCCGCTTCCTCAGCCTGCACAAGCTGGTTGCGAAGCTCCGCCGCATGGCTCACGGCTGCAAGCATGGCTTGGCGACATGACTCTACCTGTTCCTCCGTTGCTGCTACCTGGATGCTTAGTGAGTCCTGGCGCGACAGCAGTTGCGCCCGCGCGCCTTGCGCCGCCGTCCAATCCTGCTGGACCTGTTCGAGCTGGAGGGTTCTTTCGTTGCTTTGCTGTTCCAGTGAAGCCAGTTGGGTCTGGAAATCCGCCCTTTCCCGAGCCGCGTCCGTATCCCGTCCCTCAAGGCTCGCCGCCTGCTGGCGAACTTGTTCGCAGCGCGAGAGCAACCGCTCGCGCTCCAGGCTGCTTTGCGCGATCTGCTCCCGCAATTGCGTGAGCTGGCGCTCCCACTCCTCGTGCTTTTGTGTGGCGGCCTTCTGCTCCAGCTCCAGGGCTTCGAGCCGCTGCGCCGCCAGCCCGCACGCTTCCTGCGCCTGGGCCACTTCATCCCCCAGCCGGGCGCATTGCGCTTCCAGGGCCACCCACCGTGAGGTGAGGACCACTTTCAGTCGCGCGCGCAGTTCGTCGTGAATTTCCCTGTATCGCCGCGCCTTGGAGGCCTGGCGCTTCAGCGAGTTCACCTGCTTGGTGACTTCCTCCAGGATGTCGGCGATGCGCGCCAGGTTCTGCCGCGAAGATTCCAGCTTGGCCTCGGCAAGCCGCTTGCGCGTCTTATACTTGGAAACCCCCGCTGCCTCTTCCAGGATCAGGCGCCGGTCCGATGGCCGGGAACTCAGAACCTGCCCGATTCGCCCCTGCTCGATGATGGCGTAAGATTCCGGGCCCAGTCCTGTGCCCATGAACAAGTCTTGGATGTCACGCAGGCGGCAGACTTGGCCGTTGATGAGATACTCGCTCTCACCGGAGCGAAACAGCCGGCGTGTGACCGTGATCTCGCCGGCGCGATGGCGAAGCTTGGGCGGTCGGCTCCACTCTCCCTCGCCATCGTTGTTGCCTGCCGCAGCTTCAGGTTCTTGCGCCTCCACTTGCCGGCGTTCTTGCTCTTCTTCCGGAAAGCCCGCCTCGTTGTATTCGGGGTCGACGAGCGTCATGCTGACTTCCGCCATGCTCGTGGGAGGCCTTGTGCCGGTGCCGTTAAAGATGACGTCAGCCATGCGCTCGCCGCGCAGGCTCTTCGCGCTCTGCTCTCCGAGAACCCAGGAGACGGCGTCTGACAGATTGGATTTGCCGCAGCCGTTCGGCCCCACAATGGCCGCAACGCCATCCGCGAATTCAAGCCGCGAGCGATCCCCGAATGACTTGAAGCCGAGCAGCTCGAGTTTTTTTAGTTTATACAATTTGCACACCTCCCCTCTGGTCGTTCCAAGGAGGTGCGAGCCTGCGCTCGCGTTGAAATGGAAGCCAGAAGCATCGCTAAATAATTTGTGCAGGGCGAGCGATGTGGCCGACGCAGATTCAGCATCGTGGTTCGCCACCTGATGTGGCAAAAACGTTCCGGCACAGACCTCGCTCGCCCCGGCCCAAGCTTACCTTCTGGCGCGCACGAAAAGGCTGATGCGAGCATCCCCAATAACTTCACAGAATAGTTAGCACGAAAAAGGAGGGAAGTAAAGCGAAAACCACAAAATGGTGGGCTTTTCCGGAATCATGGCCCCCATATGTAGGGGGCCGAAGCGATGACACTTAATGGGCTTTTTGTACCAACCTGCTATCCATCCATTCCAGAATCAGCTTCCTCATTTCCGGCAGCTCAACGTGTCCGCAATCGAAAAGCTCGATCCGGCAGTCGCCGGGCTTTCCGTATTTTTGATACAGTGCGAGCAGGTAATCCCGGACCCCCTCAACACCGGCGGGCGGCGTTAACAAGTCCTGGCGGCCGTTCACGCTCAGTCGAGGACGAGGGACAATCAGCTCATTGATCTCGGAAGTCTGGAAGTGTTTCAGCAAGGAGGGCACGTAGTAATAGATCCCATGGCCTTTCAGGTTGTGAGTCCTGATCAATTCCTCAAAATCCGTGAGGCAGCAGATATCCACGCACAAGTCGACGCGTGGTTCGAGGGCAGCCAGCCACCAGGCCTTGGTCGAGCCCATCGACATGCCCAGCGCTCCCAGTCGCCGGGAATCAACCTCCGGCCGGCTGGCGAGGTAATCGAACGCCCGGAATTCATCAAACATCATCATTCCCCAGAGTACCTGGCCCCTCCAGAGCATCAACTTGAAAGCATCTTCCTCACCCGTGCGGCCGTCCGCTTCGCGTTGGCGTTCGCCGAAACACCAGCTATCGATGGCCAGCGTCACGATGCCCTTTTGCGCACAGACGGGCGCATAGGCAGGCTGGGCTTCTGCTCCCACCAGCAGTTGTTCCTTCCCCAGGTCATACATTCCACCGTGCCAGTGGATGAAGAGCAGCCCCGGAGCCGGCTTCTGGCGCTTGTCCGGGATCAACAGCAGCGCCGGGACCGGTTCGACGCCATTAAGATCCAGGACCAGTCTCTCGAGAGTGTAGCCATCGTGTTTCTCGGTTTTCACTAGCTTGGCTGGGCCAGGTTTGTGAGCCCAAGGCAAGTCGCCGAGCAGGCTCCAGAGTTCTTGGCGGCGCCTGGCCTGGAAAGTGGAGAACGCCTCGCCGGCCTCAGGTTGGCGACTTGGTTGCACCTGCTCGCCCGCTGACGGTTCAGCTCCCAGGGCCAGCATAGCAGCGGATTGTTTCAGAAAATCACGTCGGTGAGGGAAAATCATGAGGCCTCCAGCGCGCGCGATGACGGCCATCCCTTCTTATTACGCCGGTGGTGGACTGTCAAGTGACAAACCGAGCGACCGCAATAGGTAGTTCGGCAGTCCCCGCCTCCCGAAATGCCCACGGCTTTTTTCGCCAAGAGCAGGGAAGCATACAAGGTGCTACTTCTGTCCCGGCACCCCCCACCCTACGGATCGAGTTCCCTGAAAGGCCGGAGCTTCCCATTCGTGCGCAACAACATCCTGCCCGGCCTCCTCGAAGATGTAGAACTTTGTGGGCAAATCCGAAAACCCCTCGAATTCCACACTCCCCTCGCCTGATTCAGCATTGCCACGCGCCGCCTTCAGCCGGGAGGTGTGCAGGGCGCGCAAATACTGAGAGAGGAAATCCAGTGTTACCGGGACCGGCTGATAGGGCTTCAGGCCATCCATGACGCCTTTGAGAATCTCGTCCCAGTCGGCGGGCTGAATATGTTGGATGTGATCGGATTCGTGGGTGAAAAGGACTGCCGGCAGCATACTGTCGAACCCACGCCGACACTCGACCAGTCCCCGGCGAATCGCCTCCTGGACCGGCACGCCGCTCGGGGTCCATTCGTAGCCCGTGACGTCACGTATTTCCTCGAGGAAATTGAAAAACTTGTGGTCGAATTCCGCATGGCCGGGAACTTCCAGCCAATCGGCAATATAAATGGGATCATTCCCGTTGCTCGCGAACGAGTATTCGGACTTGAGGTAGGGCGCGGCCCGCAGGGTTGCTGAGCCGTAGCCTTTTCCCGGCGCAACGGGTGTGGAGACGAATTCCGCCCCCCACCGCTCGAGCCCGCCAAAAACGTTGGTCCCGAATTCGTAGTTATGGGGAATCACTACTTTGGATTTCGGAATCCCATGGTCACGAAAAAAGTGCTCGGCATCGGCGAAGTTGTTCCTCACTTGATCCTCTGGCCAGTCGTGCCCCGCGACGTTCGCGCCATGCTCGTCGTGCCAGAGCGGCTCATCCAGGTAGAAGAAATTCGGCCATCGCCGGGCATGGACCGAGGCCGTGGCCAGCCTCTGCCGTGTCAGCTTGGCCAGGGTTTGGACGGCTTCAGGGTCTTCCCGGAGGTCGTCGAGGAAGACGCCCAGCCACGGTTTCAGGCCGTAATGATTCGCAGTTTCGACGTAACCAAGATGCCGGTTGGCGCCCAGCCCAAACCCCGAAACGTCATCGATCCGCAGGGCAAGATAGTGCGGCATGCCGCGCATGACGAACGGCTTACGCGCCGCCCATACCAGGCTGCGCCAGACCAAGTCATCCAGGCCATAGACCTTGCCCTTCACGTCCGGCCTGGTCCATTCATAGCTGGTCCACACCGCCGCCCGACCGCTGCCGTGCCGGGCCGTCATCAAAAGGGGTTCACTTCCGCACGTCGCGAGCACAGACACGTTAGGTCCTGGAGCTACTCCAGGAATGAGAATTGCGCGCTTGAGCCGGACCGTGCGCGGAACCGGGCCGAGTGAAATGATGTAATGGCTTGCAGGGGCGCCGGCTGTATTTGCAGTGGGCGCACCAACAGTGATCGTTGCTGCTTGCGCCGGCGAAATCAATCCCAGTGCAAATGGTTCGATGGCGTAGCGGTAAAGCAAGTGTGGGCGCCGGTCTCCCCAGGCGATCAACAGGCCGTCAAAACTCACCAGGCCGACCCCGCCTGCGATAGCCGCCAAAAGTTGCTGCTCCTGTTCCTGGGTAAAGAAGGTGCGGGGAACGTCAAACGCTCGATGGCCGATAATTATCAGCGCATAGTTCGCAAAGTCGGGTCCGGCCCTGCCCTGAGCAATGTCGTGGACCTCGTACGGAATACCGAATTGAATGAGGTAGGGTTCCAGGTAACGCGCAAAATCCTCATAACCCGGTGAGCGCGAGTTAACCAGGACGAGCGCAGCGGCATTCAATTCGCCTGCGCTTATCCTAGAGGGTGACAGCCCGGCTACAAGGGCGCAGAGGAGAATGGCGAAAAAGACTGCAAACTTCCTAATCGCGTCCATCGATAACCTCATTGACAACATGACCGCGTCAGCGCGAGCCTTGCTCCGGCGGCAACCGCCGAACAGGCCTACGAGAATACAGACGGTTAGTGGGAAGGTTTCCAGCGCAGGACGGGCTTGCGCGCCGCGGCGGCTTCATCCAGGCGCGTGACGCGCGTGGTGTAAGGGGCCTTGAGGACAAATTCCGGATTCTCCTCGACCTCTCGGGCAATGGACCGCAGCGCGTCGATGAAGGAGTCCATTTCCTCTTTGCTGACGCTCTCCGTGGGCTCGATCATCAGCGCGCCGGAGACAATCAACGGAAACGCTGTGGTGTAAGGATGAAAGCCGTAATCGATGAGCCGCTTGGCGATGTCGCTGGTGCGGACGCCGCGCGCCGCCTGGCGGCGGTCAGAGAACACGCACTCGTGCAGGCATGCGCAGCCCTGAGGAAGGTCGAAAAAGTCTCTCAACTGGCTCATCACGTAGTTGGCGTTAAGCACGGCGTCCTGGGTGGTCTGACGCAAGCCTTCGAAGCCATTGGCCTGGATATAAGCGAGCGCGCGCACCGCCATGCCGAAGTTGCCGTAGAAGGCGCGCACCCGACCGATGCTCCGGGGCCGGTTGTAGTCCAGATGGAACGTTCCATCCGCCGCCTGCTCGACGACGGGCAAGGGCAAGTAAGGCTCAAGAACCTTCCTCACTGCTACCGGCCCCGAGCCCGGGCCGCCACCGCCATGAGGGGTGGTGAAGGTCTTGTGCAGATTCAGATGCATCACGTCCACGCCGAAATCCGCCGGCCGCGCCACGCCTACCAGCGCGTTCATGTTGGCCCCATCCATATACAGGAGGCCGCCTCTGGAATGCACCAGGTCCGCGATCTCCCGGATTTGCGACTCGAAGATGCCCAGCGTATTGGGATTGGTGAGCATCAATCCCGCAACTTTATCCGTCATGGTGCGATCGAGCCCGGCAAGGTCAAGGCAACCGCACTCATCGGATTTGATGTTCTGAACCTCGTAGCCCGAAATAGTGGCGCTAGCGGGATTCGTTCCGTGCGCCGAATCGGGGATCAGGATGTATTTCCGCGGGTTGCCGCGCTCGCTTAGGCAGGCGCGGATCATCAGCAGGCCAGTCAGTTCGCCCTGCGCGCCCGCCGCAGGCTGAAGCGTGACCGCGTCCATGCCGGTTATTTCCTTCAGGCAACGCGCTGTTTCGTGGAGAACTTCTAGACAGCCCTGGACCAAAGCTTCAGGAGCGTAGGGATGGTCCGTTGCGAGGCCCTCCAGGCGCGCCACCACTTCATTGATCCGCGGGTTGTACTTCATAGTGCAGGAGCCCAGCGGATAGAGGCCCGTGTCCACTCCGTAATTCCAGGAGGAAAGGCGCGTGAAGTGGCGAATGACTTCCAGTTCCGAGACCTCCGGAAAGCCCTTGACTTCGCCCCGGCTGAACTCCGGGCCCAAGAGTTCTTCCGGTGATACAGGGGGCACGTCCAGTGGCGGGAGGTCCACGCCGGATTTCCCAGGCGTGCTCCTTTCGAAGATCAGCTTTTCGTTTCTGTTAACGTGAGGCCGTGCCTCACGAATTCGATTTTCCATAGCCATTGTTTCGAAATCTGCTGGGCAGATATATGACCTGCCTCTGGAGTTTCTACATTCTCCCCTCTCCTCCCCGGGGGAGAGGGACGGCACGTATAAGGCCTGTCCCTAAGCGCGCGCTGCCGTTTGAGCGACCAGTCCTGGACCGGCAGCGCGACTGAAAACCTCCACCGTACGGTCAATCGCCTCCCGGCTGACAGTCTCGGTGACGCAGACCAAGAGGTGGTTTCGCAGTTCCGGATAGAATCGCTCCAGGTTCAGGCCACCTATGATCTTTCGCTTTTGCAATTCGGCCAGCAACTCGTCCGCGTCGCCGGGCGTCCTGACAACGAACTCATTGAAGTACGGGCCGGTGAATGGAGTGGCGACACCGGGGATAGTCGCGAGTTGCCTGGCGGCGTACCGAGCCTTGGCGAGGTTCTGCTCAGCCAGCATTTTCAGTCCATTTTTCCCCAACAGGCTGAGGTAGATGGTCACGGCCAAGGCGCACAACGACTGATTGGTACAAATGTTGGAGGTGGCCTTCTCGCGCCGGATGTGTTGCTCACGCGTGGCGAGGGTCAGCACGAAGCCCCGGCGGCCCTCGGTGTCCACCGTCTGGCCGACCAAGCGGCCCGGCATTTGCCTCAGGAACTTCGCCTTCACGGTCAGAAAGCCAACGTAAGGCCCGCCGAAGGCCACGGGCACACCCAAGGATTGCGCCTCTCCGCAGACGATGTCCGCCTCGCTGGGCGGCTTGACGATCGCCAGCGACAAGGGTTCTGCGATGCTCACGATCAGCAGGGCGCCGCTTCGATGCACGACTTTCGCAATCTCGTGCGTGCGTTCCAGAGTTCCGAAGAAATTGGGCGATTGCACCACCACCGCCGCCGTCTCGGCATTGAGGGCGGATTCGAGTCTGGCGAGATCAAGCTGGCCCGATTCGCCGTAGGGAACTTGCTGGAGCTCAGTTCCCTGGTGCCTGATGAAGGTCTCGAGCACCTGGCAGTATTCCGGATGCACCGTGCGGGCCATGAGCACGCGGCTGCGACGCGTGACGCGCATGGCCATCAGGACCGCCTCCGTGGTAGCCGTGGAGCCATCGTAAAGCGAAGCGTTGCCGACCTCCATGCCCGTGAGCTGCGTCATCAGGGTCTGGAACTCAAACATCGCCTGCAAGGTGCCTTGGGCGATCTCCGCTTGGTAGGGCGTGTAAGCGGTGAAGAATTCGCCGCGCGAAAGAAGCGCGTTCACGGCCACGGGGATGTAATGGCTGTACGCTCCGGCGCCCAACAGCGAGACATACTCGCGGCTGCTCCGGCTCGCGGCTTGGCGGAAGAAGGCCAGGATTTCGGGCTCGGAGAGCGGCCCCGGCAGGTTGAGCCGGCCCCGGAGTCGCAGTTCGCTGGGAATCCGCTCGAAGAGTTCTTCAACGCTGCTCCGGCCCGTGGCTTTCAGCATGGCGATGCGGTCGGAGTCAGAGTTGGGCAAATAGCGCATCAGGTGGATTTTTCCTTTTGGATATAAGCTTCATACTCATCCGCGGTCATCAGCTTTTCGATCTCGCTGCGGTCCGAGAGCCGCACCCGAACCAGCCATGCTTCGCCGTGGGGATCGCTGTTCAGCATCTCGGGATTGTTCTGTAGCTTGGTGTTCACGGCAGCCACTTCTCCGCTGACAGGGGAGTAGATCTCGGAGACTGCCTTCACGGATTCGACCGTCCCGAAGCTCTCGTTGGCGGCCACGTGTTCACCCGGCTTCGGAAGCTCAACATACACGATATCGCCCAGTTCCTTTTGGGCGTGGTCAGTAATGCCGATGGTGCCGATCTCTTCGTCCGCTCGGATCCACTCGTGCTCTTTTGTGTAGAGAAACTCTTGGGGATACATGGATGCTCACTCTCTCACGGGACCGGAGATGGGGTGATCGGGTGATCGGGAGATCGGGTGAACAGGAAGCTCGAAAATCGAAACTCGAAAAACGAAAATCGCCGCGAGCTTTCGATTTTCGTTTTTCGCTTTTCGACAGTTCACCCGATCTCCCGATCAGCCGATTTCCCGATCTACTTCTGCCTTTTGTAAAAGGGCAGGGGAACAATCTGCGCGCCTGCCATCTTGCCACGAATATCGACTTCAATCTCCCGGCCCACCTCAGCCAGGGAGGGGGAGATGTAGGCCATGCCGATGTTCCTCTTCAAAAACGGCGCGTACGAACCACTGGTCACATGGCCGGCGATTTTGCCTTCGACGTAAACACTATAACCGTCGCGCGCAATTCCCCGGTTGGTCATTTCAAAACCCACCAGCTTCTTGCGCGGGCCCTGGGCTCGTTGTCGCAGCAGGACATCACAGCCGATGAATTCACCTTTTTCAAGCTTCGCGATCCAACCCAGGTTGGCTTCGAGCAGGGTGGTTTCTTCATCGAGCTCGTGGCCGTAAAGGGGGTAGCCTGCCTCGAGCCGGAGGGTGTTCCTTGCGCCCAGGCCTGCGGGAACCAACCCTTCCGGCTTGCCAGCTTCGATCAGTGTGTTCCACACCTTCTCCGACTCTGCCGGCGGGAAATAAAATTCGAATCCGTCTTCGCCGGTATAGCCGGTGCGCGCCAGAATGCCCTCCACAGCGCAGCATCGAGTGCGGCAAAACCAATAATACTTGAGCCCCGCGACCGTCGTGTCCGCCACCTTGGATATGATCTCCACGGCGTGTGGGCCTTGAAGAGCAAGCTGCGCATACTCGCCGGAAACGTTGCGCACCTCAGCCCCAACGCCGTTGTGCTGAACCATCCAATCCACATCCCGGTCCGCGTTCGCCGCGTTGACGCAGAGGAAGTAATGGTCCTTCGCCAAGCGGTGTACCACGCAGTCATCTACGGCGCTTCCTTTTGGATGCATCAAGGCGCTGTATTGGGCCTGAAAATCCTTCAGGCGGGACGCGTCGTTGGAAGTGATGTGCTGGAGGAGCGATAAAGCACGAGGCCCACTGACCTCGATCTCCCCCATGTGACTTACATCGAAAAGCCCTGCCGCCCTTCGGACCGCGAGGTGTTCCTGGATGATGCCGGAATACTCCACCGGCATCTCCCAGCCCCCAAATTCCACCATCTTGGCGCCCAGGGCCTTGTGCAAAGAATTGAGCGCCGTGCGCTTCAAAGCCAGTCCTGTCGGCGTCGCCAACCTTTCTCCCCCAAGCGACAAAAGCCATCAATGCAAGTCAACCAACCTAACACACTCTCAACGATCCGGTCAAGGCAACGAGTGTGGGTATAATCCGCAGATTCCGCAGATGGCACAGATTAACGCCAGTCTTGACTCATCTTCGTCATCTGCGCAATCTGCGGATCACTTACTGTGGACAAATCGCTTGTATTCAAGTGACGGTGCGCCGAAGTTCAGCAGTAGGCCGAATTCAAAGCCCGTGGCCTTGAGGTAGTTGATCAGTTGAGCCTGCTCGACCCCCGTCAGCCGGGCCAAGGCTTTCAGCTCCACAATCACCGAGTCGAAGCATATGAAATCGGCGCGGTAACTCGTGCTGAGCTTTTCGCCTTTATAAAACACCGGCAACTCGACCTCGCGGCGAAATGGAACTCCCCGCAAGGTGAATTCACGGGCCAGCGCTTCTTGATATACCGCCTCGAGAAACCCCGTCCCCAGGTCGCGGTGTACCTCCATCGCCGCCCCGATGATGGCGTAGGTCCTCTCGTCGCGTCTTTCTTCACTCATCTGCGTCATCTGCGCAATCTGCGGATTTGTTCTTGCCTGCCAAAAAGAGCGCAGCGCCCAGCCTTTTGGCTCGGCGCTGCGCAATTTCTTGGTCCGGAAGCTCTGGTTTACTGTGTGGTCGTATGCGCAGGGTGGTGATGCACGGGGGCTTTCGGCTTCTCCGGTGGTTTGTCGGGCAGCGGGTCGGGCTGGGTAATCTCGCCAGCTACCGTCAACACGACGTTGGGCGTGGCTGTATAAGAATCCGCTGTACCTTTGAAAGTGACGGCGTCGCCCGGCGCAAGGTTTTTGACATTGGGCTGCTTCGAGTCCTTCACCTCAATGTCGTAGGCACCCGGCGTGGCCTTCGTCGTGTCAAGGATGCCGATACGGACCAGATAGGTTCCAGCTTCTGAACCTTTCACGACGCTCTCCACAACCCCTCCCAGCCCGAGGGCTTGTCCCTTCAGGATGTCCCAGGCTTTTTGCGCGGTCTCTCCGCCGAATTTGAGAGGGTAGGTCATGTCATTGAAGCCATCAACCTGGGCGTTCCCGGTGTGCTTCGGAGCTTCCATCGCGACCACTTTGAAACCGTCGGGTGGGTTCACGGAAGAGGCGGCTTGTGTCACGATGTCCTGCAATCCCTGGTCGTTACCGTGATATCCGATATAGGTCTGCTTAAGGTACTTGCCGAACTCGTCGGCGTTCGGGTCCGGCGCGGCTTGAGCCAGGGCTAAGGCGCGAGCGATATACCAGATGCCATGGTCGTAATCGTGAGGGTTCGAGTACAGGTACGCCAGACCCATGCGATAAAAGACGTACCAATCACTGGGGTTGTCTTCGGAAGCGGCTTTATAGGAAGTGATGGCAGCCGCGTAGTCCTTGCGCTGAAGGGCCACAAACCCCACGGTCCCGTTAAAGACCGCCCGCAAACCTTTCAACGCCTGGTTGAACTGTTCATCGGAAACCCCGGCGGGCTTCTGTAGCTTCTGGAGCACTTCGAGGCCATGCTTGGCATCGCTCTCAGCGCGCGAAAGCTTGGCCGGCGCCTCGGGATCGTCGGCCTTGTAAACGAACGGGAACACAAAACTCAGGAACCTCAAGGCATCAAGATTCTCCGGGTTGGCCTCCAGAGCCTTATGACCTGCCTCGACGGCCTTATCGGGTTGGTTCAATTGCTGGTAGGTTTGCATCTCCACAACGTAGGCGAGATCCTTGAAGTCCGAGTTCGAATACTTCTGGAGGAGCGCCTCGGCCAGCGAGATCTTCTTGTTAGGGTCCTTCTCATTGCCCATTGCAGTATAGGCGTCGTATTCGTCCCTGCTCTTCCAGTTCTTGGCCGGTGCTGCTTGCGGAGGCGCATTCCATTGATGAGCGAATGCCCCCCTCAGGACGTGCTGTGGTTTGGCGGCAGCCTGCACCGCAGGCGTCCATACCACAAGGCTGACTAGCAGGGTGAAGCTCCAAAGCGCAGTTGGTTTCCTCATTGTCACGCTACCTCTGTATTGGGGTTTTGACTTTGTTGAGAATTCGGGCGCGCTCCATCTCGTTTCCTTCTTCAAACCTTGCGGTCCGCGCACACCGTAAGCGTTTGCTGGACGAAGTGACTCTATAAAATGACGCAATTCAAATATCAAGGATTGAAGAACAATTCAAGCAAAATCGTACTTACCCTTCACCCGCCCATTGACGTTTTTCATCTGTTAACTTGGATGCTGACGGCGGGAGAAAGATAGCCTCTCTCGCTGACACACATATCATACCACTATTCGGGCGGATTGCGCCGGCGGACATTGTTTTGTCAGCCGGGCCCGATGATGGGTGCGGCGTTGCAGCGGTCCAAGAGACCTATTAGAATCAGGAAAGGATGGCAGAAGCATATTCCCACACCCCGGTCGCCGAACGAGCCGGACTGGCTGCGGTGGTCCCCCGCTCCAGGCTCGAGCCGTTTTTCAAGGAAACGGCCAAGGAAGTCCTGCTCGCCCTGGCGCGCAACCCAAACCTTAAGGAGCACGATCTGCTCCGCCTGCTGGAGCGCCAGGACCTGCCCAAGGAGGCGCTGCGCGAACTGGGTCAACACGCCCAGGCCGTGCGCAGTTACCGTGTGAAGCTTGCCCTTGTCCGTCATCCCAGGACCCCTCGCCTGGTTTCCTTGCCTCTGATGAAAGTCCTCCACCTTTTCGACCTGGCGCGGGTGAGCCAGACTCCGGCGGCGCCCCCGCAGGTGAAAAAGCTGGCGGAGGAAACGGTCTTGAAAAAGCTGGAAGCCCTCCCCCGCGGAGAGAAGATAACCCTGGCGCGCCGGGGTTCGGGACGCGTCGCGGCCGCATTGCTTGTAACACAGGATGCAGAGCTGATCCGCGCCGCCTTGAGCAATCCTTACCTTTCGGAAGACCACCTGCTCAAGGTTCTGGCCCTGAGCGAGCTCCCGGCCGTGCTGATGGAGTTGCTTTCCCATCACGAAAGATGGTCGCGCCCCTATCACCTGCGTCTGGCATTGATTCGCCATCCGCTGACCCCTTTCGCTCGCCTGCTCGCCTTCCTGCCGGACATCACCGTCAACGACCTTCGGGACATCTGCCTCGACCCTCGCATGCCCGATCAGGTTCGCAAGTACATCATCGCTCACTGCGTCCGACGGCTGAACCCAAGGAACATTGCATCATTGAGTCATTGAGCCACTGAATCATCGAGCCATTGATTCATTGAAGAGCAGTGCCCGAGGCCGAAGTAATTATGAGTTTTGAAGGCTGAATTCTGAACTGCTTTCGCCTCTCCACCGCCTACTGCCTTTAACCCGAACTCGGAAGTTGGAGTTGCACAGACACGGCGCACACCCCAGGCATGTCATCCTGAGGAGTCCGCCATTCTTATTGGCGGACGACGAAGGATCTCCGCAGTTCGCAGGAAACATCCACTGGATGGCCGTTCAAGGAAACTGCAGGGATTCTTCGGCCCCAAAGAACGGGGGCCTCAGAATGACACTGGGGCGGCTTTTTGATCCCCAAACGCCTGATATCTGGCTGCACAACTTTGTTCATACTGCTGGACCTTCTGCTTTCTGTGTTTGAAGAGGCGCAGGTCTCCCGCCCTGCGGGACGGGACCTGCGCTACTGCCACCTGTAACCTGCTTTTCCGCTCGTCACTCGTCACTTGTCACTCGTCACTTGTACGGGTATCCTTCCTGACGGCTGTACGCTGATCGCTGAAAGCTGACGGCTGAGAGCTGGTTCCAAGGAGCGCGCGTGGCAATTAGTTGGCTTGACCTCCTGGTGGTGATCGCCTACCTCGGCGCCATCACCATCTTCGGAGCCCATTTCCGGAAGAGGCAGCGGACCTTACACGATTATTTTCTGGGCGGGCGTCGTCTGCCCTGGTGGGCAATCTCTTTTTCCGTTGTATCAGCCGAAACCAGCATCCTGACCATCATCAGCACGCCCGGCATCGCTTACCATTCCAACCTGGGCTTCCTGCAACTGGTGTTTGGATACCTGGTGGGCCGCGTGGTAGTGAGCTTCGCTCTCATTCCCCGGTACTTTGCGGGTGAAATGTTCACGGCTTACCAGCTTATCGAGCAGCGGTTCGGCCGGGCCTTGAAGGTCTTCACCGGGGCGCTGTTCCTCACCACGCGAGCTTTGGCTGAAGGCGTTCGCGTGTTCGCCATCGCGATTGTGATTGGGGTTGTTTTCAAGAGTGGCGTATTGGCGGCTCTGCTCATCATCACAGCGCTGACCCTCTTCTACACTTTTGAAGGGGGACTCACCGCGGTGATTTGGACAGACGTTATCCAGTTGCTCATTTATCTCACGGGGACCGCGGTGGCGTTGGCCCTGGCGTTACACGCCATCCCAGGCGGGTGGACAGAGGTAAGCCGCCTGGCACATTCCGAAGGGAACAAGCTGGCGGTCTTCAACTTCCATTTCAATTGGCATGAGCCCTACTTGTTTTGGTCGGGGTTGGTGGGCGGAACGTTCCTGACTACGGCCAGTCACGGCACGGACCAGTTGATCGTTCAGCGCCTGCTGGCCGCGCGCAATCGGCGCCAAAGCCAGGCGGCCCTGCTCTCGAGCGGATTGCTCATCCTCCTGCAATTCACCCTTTTCCTGGTGGTGGGTGTAGTGCTTTTTGCTTTCTACAAGCACTTTCCGCCTCCCAACCCTTTTGCGCGGGCGGACCAGATATTCCCCACCTTCGTGGTGACGCAACTGCCTCGCGGGCTGGCGGGCTTGCTGATCGCGGCCATTATCGCTGCCGCTATGGCCAATTTAAGCGCGGCCTTCAACTCCCTGGCGTCCAGTTCAGTGGTGGATTTTTACAAGCCCTTCGTTCGGCCGAACGCCGGCGAGAAGCATTACCTTGCTGTCTCCCGCGCCGTGACTTTAGGATGGGGCGCCGTGCTCGTAATGATCGCGCTGGTGGCACAACATCTTCACCGCAGCGTCCTGGAATTGGCGCTGACCATTGCCAGCGTTCCTTACGGCAGCATGTTGGGGATTTTCCTGTTGGGGGTTCTTACCAAGCGCGCCAATAGTCGGGGGGCTTTGACCGGCGCCCTTGTCGCCCTGGCTACCATGGGAGTTGTGGCAGGGTGCACATCCCTCGCCTGGACGTGGTACGTCGCCCTCGGAACGGTGGTCACTTTCGTTGTGGGATGGGCGGTGAGCTCGATGGGAGGCTGGGGACTGGGGGCTCGGGACTGGGGGCTGGGGAAGGACAGTAAGCAGTAGGCAGAGGGCAGCAAGCGGCAGGCAGAAAGCGGTAGGTGGCAGGCTTTGCTTGCCCGACCTACCACCTACCGTTCTGTAGCACTAGTCGCCAGGACGTTGTCGCGGCGCGCAGATTTCTCCTCGTGTTAGTCGTGCCTCCGTGTCCTCCGTGCCCAGAAAAGCCTTAACACGGAGGTCACGGAGATCCTCCGTGCTCTTTGTGTTAAGGCTCTAGAGGCACGGAGCACGCAGAGGGTCTCATTTTGGTTGCGGCCACGGGGCCGCGCTGTGAAAAATCAGACAAGCTCACGCCGGTCCGTCAGTTGACGTACCGAAGCAGACTTCCTGTCTCTTGACAAACGCAACAAGATAGGCTAGAACTGTACGTTGATGCTTCGCAAGAGGTGCCGTCCTGCTGGGAACACGATGCGACCCGCCTGCTGGCGGGCTACGGCCCGCCCAAACCCATTCCCGAAAATGTGCCAAGGGGGACGAAAAGCCCGCAAGCGGGCTCGGCGCACCACAGACAAGAAGTCTGCCATGGTAGAGGAAAGCAAAAAAGAACTCTTCAAAATTGAACGAGCAACGCGGGAATCTCTATGAAAACAAAGTACCGCTGTGGAAAACTTGGCCTCGAAGCTGGAATGTCTATGAAAACACAGGTACTTAGCGGCAAAAAGCGGGAATGTTGTTGAAAAGAAAGGTGGTTAATAGGTGGCAGGTGTTAACCCGTGGGCGCTAAGTAGGAAGGAGCCGGACCACGCTCCGACCAATCGTAATCCACTGGTCCCCAATCCAAGGAGTGCAAGAGCAGGGTCGTCTACGGGCTCAATCGCCAACTCCTTGGGTCTGGGCCATCCCGCGCGGCGGGATCGGCCTTCCGGGCCTTGCCTCTAACGCACTCCCTGCCTCACAATGGCAGAGCGGGTTCAGAGGCAACTTGAAATTGCCCTGACTTTTGCGCTTTCGGGCTCCGGCTCGGCGGGGGTAGGCAGTAAGCAGTTGGCGGTAGGCGGAAGAAAGTAGGCAGTAAGCAGTCGGCAGTGGGCAGTGTTCGCCCCCGCCTACCACCTACTACCTACCAAATACCGGTCTGACAATGGAACAACGGCGGGAACTGGTCAAAGGGCTGAGCGTTTACGGGGCCACCTCGGTGGTGGCCGGGACGATGATTGGGACCGGAATCTTCGTGGTGCCCAGCATCATGCTCCGGCAAGTTGGCGCCCCCGTATGGGTCATCGTGGTGTGGATACTTGCCGGCGTGCTCAGCCTGTTCGGGGCGCTTGGCTACGCGGAGCTGGGGGCGGCGCTTCCGGAGGCAGGCGGCGAATACGTTTACATGCATCGGGCTTATGGACCGATGATGGGCTTCCTTTACGGCTGGACGCAGTTTATGGTGGCGAAGAGCGGGTCGATTGCCACCATTGCCACCGGTTTCGTCATCTACCTCGCTTACTTTTTCCCTGGCCTGAACGAAGCCCTCTGGCAAACGCCGGTGCAAATTGCAGGTCACTCCGCGACCCTACGGTTGACGGGCCTGCAAGTTGGAGCGGCGCTCATGGTACTGTTTCTTTCGGGCCTGAACATCCTGGGCGTCCGCCGCAGCGGCCGCACCCAGACCTTTTTTACGGCCGCAAAACTGCTCGTGCTGTTCACCCTCATTGTCTTTGGCCTGGCGCTTGGCCATGGATCATTTGAACATTTCCGGGCGCCCGTAAAGTTCGGATCTCAGGCGAGCCTTCTCACCACCTTCGGTGCCGCGACGGTTGCTGCGCTGTGGGCTTACGACGGTTGGAACAACCTGAGCATGGTGGCCGGTGAGGTCGAGAATCCGCAGCGGAATATGCCCAGAGCTCTCATCCTCGGCACATTGCTCGTGATAACAGTTTACGTTCTCGTCAACATCGCGTACTTTTACGTTTTGTCCCCCACGAACATCGCATCGACCAACACAGTCGCCGCTGACACTGCCCGGCAATTCATGGGCAAAGCCGGTGGGACGTTTATCGCCATCGGCGTAATGATTTCGAGCTTTGCGGCGCTGAATGGTTCCATCCTGTCGGGCTCGCGTGTCCCTTACGCCCAGGCTCGCGATGGGCTTTTCCCGCAATTCCTGGCAGGTGTGCATCCTCGCTTCCGCACGCCGGCGGCTGCTATCGCGGCCCAGAGCGTCATCGCCTGCCTGCTGGCGCTGACCGGCCAATACCAAGGCCTTTTCACCAAGGTGATCTTTTCCGAGTTTCTCTTTTACGCCTTGGTCACCGCCGGCATTTTCATTCTGCGCCGCCGCATGCCCGGGCTGGCGCGTCCCTATCGCACCTGGGGATATCCTTTCATACCGGCCATTTTTGTTATTCTGTCAGTGATGGTGCTGATCAATCAAGGGTCGGACTCAGTGTGGGTACTCGCGCTGGTCGGCAGCGGCATTCCCGCATACTTTCTTTGGAGGATGTGGAAACGTTCAAGGTGATCGATGCACCGGAGCCCACGCGTGTCGCCCCTTCGCTGCGCTCAGGGCAAGCTCTGAAGGGCGGCGCTACGCCGTTATTGCCAGTGATGGCGCTGCTCGTATTGGCATTTGCCAACCTGGCGGCGGCCCAGAAACCAAGCGTCGCCTCGAAGCCCGTCGCCAAGCCCGCGGCAACCTCGGTTAGGGCGCGCTGGCGCGTTCTGGGGGCTCGTCCGCTGTCGATGTATTACTATTCCCCGGACTCACGCGGCGTCAAGTCTTTGGAGGAGCATGCTTCGCAGATGACCCTAGTTGCTCCCCAGTCGTTTTGGGTGGATAGCGAGGGTTTCGTGCACGGCGAGGTTCCTTCCGAAATCCTGGAAACTGCAAGGCGGGCCAAGGTTCCAGTCATGCCTCTGGTCGTCAATCCAGGCTTTGACCGGGGCGCGGCCAGCGCCCTGCTTCGCAGTGCCAAGGCCCAGCAACGGGCCGTGACTTACCTGGCCTATCTTGCCAAGCGCGATAATTTTGTAGGCTGGCAGCTCGACCTGGAGTACATCGATCCCGAGGACAAGAGCTACTACACCCAGTTTGTGCAGCGTGCGGCCGCACGGCTGCACAGGGACGGCAGGCTGCTCAGCATCGCCGTGGTTCCGCGTTTCTCCGATGTCTACCCCGATTCCGATCCCTCACAGGAATTCCACAGTGGCGAGTGGGGAGCCCCTTACGATTTCCGCGCCCTCGGCCGGGTGGTTGACTTCATGACACTGATGACCTACGACCACCACAACAGCACCACTCCTCCCGGACCGGTGGCGGGTTACGACTGGGTCAAGGCTGCCCTCGAATACGCCGCCGCGCGCGTGCCCTGCCGGAAGATCCTGCTCGGCATCCCTTTCTACGGCAGGGAGTGGATACAAAGTGGCGACGTAACTTCGGCGCGAACCCTGCCTTTTGCGGAAGCACAGAATCAGATTGAGCAGTTGAGCGTCGAACGCCTCTGGGACGAACGGTGGCGCACGCCATGGTTCCAGTACAGCAGCGACTCCGGTCTACATACCGGCTGGTATGAAGACAGCATCAGCCTGGAAGCGAAATTGGAATTGATGCAGAAATATCATCTTCGAGGGTTTGCGGCGTGGCGATTGGGATTTGAGGACCCCAAATTCTGGACTCTGGCGTCTGTGCAGGACCGAACCGGGCAGCGAGACCAAAAGCGCCGCCCCCACCGGTCTGGAACTCACGCCGCCCAGGGGGGTGGGAACCGCTGACGGGCACCTCTTGCGCGCATGGAAGCCCGGCGGGTTTGAGGGGGATAGCGCCAAGAGACTCCTCACCCGCCCTCGTCCCTCGGGCACCCTCTCCCCAAGGGAGAGGGCTGTAGGCTCCAACGCCGTTTGTTCAATCGACAATCAGCCCGCCGCGGCGGGTCATTCGCCAATCGGCGGTCGGCAGTCAGCAATGAAAACCCAGGCAGGAAGGACACCATGCGCATCGCTTTCATGATCTTGGGGACGTTCTTGCTTTCGGTCGCGCAACTTTTGGGCGCTGCCCGTCGAGATCACACCTGGGCTGTGGCCGCGCCGCCGGGGGTTGATGCCAGAATTCTGCGTCAGCTTGAAGCCTTGGCGGCGCGGGACCAGGCTTTGATCCGGTTCTTCCCCAGTCCAGGCCAGGCGGAGCGCTACCGTTTGCACCCGGGGAACCTGGTCATCGAGCTCCACGAGGAACAGAACATTAACTCCTTTGTGAAGGCCTTGAGGTCTGAGGGCGGAGCTCTTCCTACGGAGTCGACGCGCGAATTGGCGCGCGAAGGCTATGTCCTGGAAGCCTCCTACCCTCGCGCTTCTGTGCCGAATCGGCTGCGCATTACGGCAGCCGGCGCAGCGGGGTTTCATCACGCCTTGCTGCGGGTTCCCGATTTGCTGGTGATTTGGCCCTCCAGCTTGCCCTCCAATCTGGTGCCTCGCCCTCAGGCGATTCGCGTGGAAAGAGGGGGCGCTGAGGTGGTCATTTCAGACTATCCATCGTTTCCTGAGCGCGGCATCGTCGAGGGATTTTACGGTGTCCCTTGGTCCCACCAGGACCGGGTCGACATCTTGCGTTTCGAAGGCCAGCACGGCATGAACGTTTACTATTACGCGCCCAAGGACGACCCCTATCATCGCAAGCTGTGGCGCGACCCTTATCCAGCGGATGAAATGAAGCGTCTTGCGGAGTTGGTCAAGGCGTCCCATGCCAACTTTGTGGACTTTTGTTTTGCGATCAGCCCGGGCCTTTCCATGACCTACGCGAGCGACGAAGATTTTCGTGCCCTCACCAGCAAGCCTGAGAGTGTCGGCAAGCTAGGTGTTTCCTGTTACGCCCTCTTCCTGGATGACGTTCCCCAGGAGCTTCAAAATCCGGTGGATCAGGCGCGCTTCAAGACTCTGGCCGAGGCGCACGTTTACCTGGTCAACAGGCTGTACCGGCACCTCAAATCGCAATCTCCGGAGAACCGGCTAACGGTTACGCCCACCGTTTACACCAACGAGTGGGGCAGCCGCGATTACATAAAGGAACTGGGGGCCGGAGTAAATCCCGGCGTGAATATCGTGTGGACCGGCACGGAGGTCGCGTCACCGGCCATCACTGTCGCCCAGGCGCGGGAGTGGGGCCGGTTTCTCGGGCGCAAGCCGCTGCTTTGGGATAACTTCCCCGTCAACGATGAGCGCCGCTGGCGGGTGTTTCTCGGCCCAGTGCGCAACCGGGATGCGAACTTGCCGGTGGCAGTGGAAGGACTCATCTCCAACCCTATGAATCAATCCCACGCCTCGATGATCGCGCTCGAGACCGTCGCCGACTACTTGTGGAATTCACAGGCTTACGATCCGGCGAAGTCTCAGCGACATGCCGTCGAAAGCCAGTTCGGGAAGAATGCCTCCCAACTCCTGGCGACCTTTCTAAAAACCTATGGTGACTACTGGTGGGATGAGAACATTTTCACCCCGCTGTTCCTTGAACGCCGCTACCCCATTGATGTCGCCAAAGTCGATTCAGGTATTGCCCAGCTTGATTCGGCCTTGGGACCACTTCGCAGCCAACCGCGCCTTGAAAAACTGGTCACGGAAATCTCTCCCTTCCCGAAAAAGACCCGCGAACGCCTGGCCGAGGTTTCGGCTGATCCGGCCTTTCTGCGCTTAGCGGACGGAAGGCTCCGCTGGCGGGAGGACTATGATTTGTTAACCGCACCCAGGTTGGCCGCAACGCCGAACATCGACGGGGATTTTAGGAAGTGGGAGAACGGGCAACTGTACGTGTTCGACAACGCCTCGAAAATCCGGGCGGGAACGAACCTCTGGAAAGGGCCGGCGCAATTGTCGGCGCGCGTGGCTTTAGCGTGGGACGATGACTACCTCTATGTGGGAGTGGACGTTACCAACCCCGAGCTCTATCAGCCCTTCTTCGAGCGTGGCATCGAGAAGGGAGACGGGTTCGAGATCGCCTTGGAAACAGCTTTCCAAAAGAACTTCCTGGCCGTCCGCCCGGCAGGCGATGAATACTCGCTTTGGTTCAGCCCAGGCGATTTCAAGGAAGTGAAGCCGAGCGTTTTCTCCGACGAGGATTATTTGCCACTTCGGCCCCGGAAGCATGATTACAGCCGAGAGATCAAGAGCGCCTGGAAGAAGACCGCCCACGGCTACTCGGGCGACCTCGCCATTCCCGTGTCGTTCTTCGACGGCGGAAAATTTACGGGCGGATATGAGATCGGCTTTGCATTCAACGTACAGAAGGTGTTCCCTTCGCCCCAGGCGGTTGAGCAAGAAGAACGGATCGTCTTCACTTCCAAGGCGGATCAGTTGTTCCGCGCCAGTATTACCAACCCCTCAAGCCTTCAGCGCTTGGTGCTGGTGGAAGTGCCAGCCCGATAGTCTGGGGAACCGAGGCGCATAGCCAGGAGTCAGGAGTCAGGGTCAGCAGCCAGTTGGCGCAGAGTCTGGTTTCTGAGAGCCTCTGAGGGCAAATTCAGGTCGCAGATTCCAAATTTCAGAGGTAGAGGCGGTTAGTTTTCCCGCCAGGGACCGGACCGGCTCCTGCCCGCGAAACTTTGCGGCGATTTCGCCATCAAATGAAGGTGCGAGGGGTACGAGGGCGAATCATGAAACCATCCCCAAGTGCATGAATCGAAATGCGGAGGTCCAACCGTGTCGAACTTTAGCGTAAACCGCTTCCGGTTTCTCAGATGCCTGCTCATTCTTTCTCTATTCGGTGCGGCCGCGTCCAGCACAGCACGTGGTCAGGTTCCAGCCTTTGCGGGAGGGCCTCCGTCCTCAGCAGCCGAGGGTAAACAGACGGCGGTTCTCGCCGGTGGGTGCTTCTGGGGTGTGGACGCCGTGTTCGAGCACGTGAAGGGTGTTAAAAGCGTGGTTGCAGGCTATTCAGGGGGAAGCGCGGCGACCGCGAAATACGAGGTTGTGAGTGCGGGCAGGACGGGGCACGCCGAGTCGGTGAAGATCACCTATGATCCATCAAAGATCTCGTACGCCGATTTGCTCAGGCTCTTCTTCTCGGTGGCACATGATCCGACCGAACTGAATCGTCAGGGCCCGGATTCGGGAACTCAGTATCGCTCGGTGATCTTCTATTCCAATGAGGACCAGAAGCAGATTGCTCTGGCCTACATCAACCAACTAAACAACGCCAGGGTTTTCCGAAAGCCGATTGTGACCCAAGTTGTCCCTCTCCAGGCTTTTTACCCCGCCGAGGCGTATCACCAGAATTTCCTCGCGCTCCATCCCGACAACCCCTATATCGTTAACAACGATCTGCCCAAGCTGCGAAAACTTCAGAAGCAGTTCCCCTCACTCTGTAGACCGTAGCGATGGCGCGGATGACGGCCCATCCCTGCGCGTGGGCACCGGTCGCCCGCGGGTTTCTGCCGGCAACTAATTGCCCAGTTCGGTGAAACCTAATTCGACACTCATACGTCCCCTTTCTATGGCAGGATTTCTTCTAGGAGGATGATGATGATGTACAAACGGTTGCTTACAATTGCAGCGAGTGGGTTGCTCGTTTTAGGAGTGGCATTGTGTGGAGTTCAGGCCAGTGCGCAGGCCGGCCCATCCGGCGAGCATATGGGTCGAGGGCATCAGATGAGCCCCGATGAGGAACTCCAAAGGCTGGATAAGGCGCTGAAGCTCACCGACGATCAGAAGGGCCAGATAAAGCCTATCCTTGAAGACAGGCATCAGAAGATGCAAAGCCTTCGTTCCGACACCTCTCTTTCAGAACAGGACAGAAGGAGCAAGATGAGGAGCACGTACGAAGACAGCAACAAGAAGATTCGCGACGTGCTCAACGACGATCAGAAAAAGACGTTTGACGAGATGCCGCAGCACGGGCGCGGGCACATGCAAGGGCACCAGCCAAGCGGGGGCTCGAATCCCCAGTAGAAGGCAACCAGCCCCGGTCCATCTGATAAACTCGTCTAGCCTGTCATTCCGAGCGAAGCGAGGAATCTCGCTCTGGAATGACAGCATTTTTTCAGTGCCAGATTCCTCGCTTCGCTCGGAATGACAGCGTTGTCGGGATGACAGGGTTGTTTGTTAGGCAGCGAGGCGCTGTTCCCGGTACCGCTTGGCCATCTCCTCGAGCGATAGGGGCGCATAGTCGCCCGCGTGGCCGGCCTGGCCGAATTGCGTCATGCGCTGCGCCACGACCTTCTTCATGGCGTCGCGGGCGGGCTTCAGGTAGCTGCGCGGATCGAACTCTTCCGGCTTTTCCCACAAGACTTTGCGGATAGCGCCCGTGATGGCCAGCCGGTTGTCGGTGTCCACGTTGATCTTGCGCACACCGTTCTTAATGCCGAGCTGGATTTCTTCGATGGGCACGCCCCAGGTTGGCTTCAGCTTGCCGCCGTACTGGTTGATGATATCCTGCAAGTCCTTGGGGACGCTGGACGATCCGTGCATGACAAGGTGGGTGTTGGGCAGCCTCCTGTGGATCTCGAGGAGGCGGTCCATCTTGAGTGTTTCTCCGGTGGGCTTCTTGGTGAACTTGTAAGCGCCATGGCTGGTGCCGATGGCGATAGCAAGCGCGTCCACGCCAGTCTGCCGAACGAACTCCACCGCTTGGTCGGGATCGGTGAGGTGGCTGAGGCCATCGAGGCCGGCGCCGTGGCCGTCTTCGATGCCGCCCAGACAGCCGATTTCGCCTTCCACGGTGATGCCCTTGGAGTGCGCCGTCTCCACGACTTCGCTGGTGGCCCTCACGTTGTACTCAAAGGTTGAGGGCGTCTTGCCGTCCGGCATCAGCGAGCCATCCATCATGACGCTGGTGAAGCCCATGGCAATGGCCGATTTGCAGGTCTCCACGCTGTTGCCATGGTCCAGGTGCAACACCGTGGGGATTTCGGGGTAGAGTTCGGTGGCCGCCAGCATCAGGTGATAGAGGAATCGGTCCTGTGAGTAGCTGCGTGCACCGCGGCTGGCCTGAACGATCGCGGGCGACTTGGTCTCGCGAGCCGCCTCCATAATCGCCTGGATCTGCTCCATGTTGTTGACGTTGAAAGCACCAACCCCATAGGCCCCCTTGGCTGCTTCGTCAAGCAGTTGACGCATGGATACGAGTGGCATATCAAATGATCTCCTTAGATTTGTACGGATTCGCTGATCCGGAATTCCAAATATCCTCCGGGGCTTCCCTATAGCGGTCCCGGAAATACAGCACCCTACAACACCTTACACCAACTTATATCCCTTTGGGAAGTTCGGGGCTGAGCAATGAACCGGAAAACCGCCATAAGCATTGATACGGATTGTTCGTCATTCGTAGGGGAAAAGGCCACCGCCTGTCATTCTGAGCGAAGCGAAGAATCCTCGCAGTTTCTCGCCGGCTGGTGAGCGCAAAAGACAACTGCAGAGATCCTTCGTCCCGACAAGTCGGGACTCAGGATGACACACGACTCCAATTTCGGAATTCGGGATAAAATGCCAACTGTTCATTTTGCAGGGCTGGCAGTGGTAAATCAGTGCTTCCTTCAGACAATATAGGTCAAGCGCAGGCACACTAACAGCCTACGATTTGGTAGGGGTGTTTGACTACTCCGAGGGTGCGTAGTACCCAGGCTTGGCGCGCACCTGCAAGCTCCTCTGAAGCGGTTCGATGTGGATCGTGCGGAAAGTTCCGTCGTGGGCCTGGTTGGTGGAGATGTACGCCAAGCTATATTGGCTGCGGAGTTCACGAGCGATCTCCTGGAAATTCGCGGTCGTTTCGCTGGCTTTAAAGGGGAAGAAGGCCCGGCCTCCGGTTTGCTCTGCCAGGCGTCGCAAAACCTTGTCTCCGCGTACCGGCAAGCCCGTGGCGTTGGTGCTGATCGCGAAGATGGTCACCTCGGAACGTTGCGCCATGGCCAACGCCTCCTCGCGCGTATGTTCGCTCTGGTTATCCTCGCCGTCGCTGATGATGATCAGCACGCGGCGGAGATAGGGCTCCGGAGGCGGAAAGATGAGCATCTTTTGTCGACAGGAGAAATAGATGGCATCATAGAGGGCGGTCACGCCGCCCGCGAGTACACTCCGGATCGCCTCTGAGAGTTTTTCCAGGTCGTCGCTGTAATCCTGCACCAGTTGCGTTCGCACGTCGAAGGCCACCACGAAGGCAGAGTCCTTGCCGGGACGCAGTGTGGTGCTCAGGAAATCGATGGCGGCCTCCTGCTCGAAACGCAGGCGGTCACGAATGCTGCTGGAAGTGTCAATCAAGACCCCGATGCGGAGGGGCAGATTCGTTTCCCGGCTGAAATAACGGATCGTCTGTGGCTTTGCATCCTCGAAAACACGGAAGTCGTCCTTAGCCAGATCAATCTCCAGGCGATTCTTTTTGTTGGTCACTGTCATGAGAACGTTGACCAGGTCAACGCGGACCTTGATTCTGTCGGTGGGAACTTGAGTCGTCGCCGGTCCGGAGGTCCTCACAGTCTCTTGCGCTGCAAGCGATCCAACCAGCACCCACAGTACAAACAAGGCGACGGAAGGTTTCTTCATCATCCTGCCCTCGGATCAGCCGTTCCCCATTATAGGTAGGTTTTTTGTAGATTACATCCTACGGCCACGAAGCTTCTCACGCATTTCGCGTTCTGTGCGGACCTGCTTCATGTCCCGGAGCAAGCCAGCCAGAGATTCCTCAGGCTCCTGTTGGCGCAGATCATCCGCCCTTTTCCGAACGTAAGGAACGGCGTAAATCAGCATCGCAATGATAAAAGCACTGAGGACGGTGAGGACCGCTCCGAGGATGGCGTGTGAGGTAAAAACATTAGCCCACGCCACAATCAGCAACACGACCAGCCCCAAGCTGAGGGCGGCTACGATGCCGGCGGCATAATTAGCCAGCCAAAAGACCCATGATTTTCTCATTGCACTCGCAAACTTAACCTACCCGGAGCGGATTGGCAAGCCCCACGAGCTTCTTTTCAGAAGAGTCATCCCGAAGGGCAAGGTTGCCGGGAATCAAGGCGTTTCAGCCCGGCGCGCCAAGCGGCGTCCAAGGCGCGCTCGTATTCAGCCGGAGTGACGCGCCGGTTGATTTCGGCGTGGTCGGATCTTGAAACCTTCCCGGCGGGATGGTACTGGGCCATGATGTTGACGTAAGTTTCAGGAGAGAGTTCATCCGCGATCCACTGCATCACGGCTCGTGTGCCTGCAACTTCTTCGGGCATCACCAGGTGGCGGATGAGCAAGCCGCGTCGGGCAAGCCCATTGTCCTCGATAACCAGGTTTCCGACTTGGCGGTACATCTCCTTAATAGCGCGCCGGGCGACCTCAGGATAGTCCGGGGCTCTCGAATACTTCCGCGCCATTTCCGCGTCCCAGTATTTGAAGTCGGGCATGTAGATATCCACGAGCCCGTCGAGCAGTGCGAGGCTCTCCAGGGAATCATAGGCACTCGTGTTGTAAACGAGCGGCAGCCTCAGGCCCTCTTCAATGGCCAAAGGCAGGGCTTGCACGATCTGCGGCACCACATGCTCCGGGGTTACCAAATTGATGTTATGGCAACCCTGGGCCTGAAGTTCCAGCATCATGGCGGCGAGTTCGCGTGGCGGCGCTGGCGTGCCACGCACCTGCCAACTGATGTCGAAGTTCTGGCAGTAAACGCAACGCAGGTTGCAGCCTGTAAAGAAAATCGTGCCGGAGCCTCTCCCCCCGCGCAGGCAGTCTTCCTCGCCATGATGCGGAAAGTGGCTGGAGACGACAGCATGACGGCCCGTCTTACAGACTGCGAACTTGTCTTCTAAACGATTGACCCGGCAGTTTCGCGGACAGGCAGTGCAGGATTGCAGTAACTTGAGAGCCCGCGCCACCCGACGCGCCAGCTCACCACGTGTATAGGTCCGCATATAGACGGGTTCGAAGGTTTGAGACTTGGAGGTGGTCGCCCCGGGTATCATTCACTCTCTCACGAGTGTATTACAATAAGATTGAACAGCAGGTGCGCGGCCAACACTGCCATCGCCAGTGCTAAGTATACATCCGCGGTCATTTCCCACCTACCTCTCAAGACAAGCTGCTGCGCGGCCACGGCAATCCCCCGCAGCAGGCGAACGGGCCAAGGTGAGTGCTGCGCTACGAATTGCCTCAGTAGGCATCCTGTGGCCCTTTGTGGGGCCGCACTTTCTTCATCAAGAACATGAAGGGAATCATGCCCAGGGTGGCGACAGCCATCAGCCAGAAGTCATCGAGGAAAGCAAGCATGGAGGCTTGGCGCATCAGCAATCCGTAGGCCAGGCCTTGCGCCTGGTGGGCCGCCTGAACGGGATTCGATCCCTGCGCAACCAGCATTTGCTTGGCGCCACTCAGCATCGCCTGGTAGGCGGAGTCGAGCGGAGTCATATGGCTCACCAGCACCGCCTGATGGAATTGGGCACGCCGCGCCAGCATCGTCACCACGCCCGCAATGCCAACGCTTCCTCCGATGTTGCGCGCCAGGTTGATGATGCCGGTGGCATTGTTAATCTTCTCCTTGGGGACGAAATAGAAGGCCATCACATTTATGGGCACGAAGAGGAAAGCCATTCCGGCAGATTGGTAAACTCTCGCCACCATGGCTGTACGAAAATCGACTTGCAGGTTGAAGTTCGCCATGTGAAACAGCGAGAGTGCCAGCATCGATAGGCCGCACACGACCAGCCAACGCGATTCGAATCGGGTGAGCAACTTTCCCACCACGGGCAGCAGGAATATCACCAAGATTCCTCCGGGGGAAAGCACGAGCCCGCTCAAGAGTGCAGTGTACCCCAGCAGGGTTTGCAGGAAGATCGGAAGCAACGCGGTGCTGCCATAGAGCACCAATCCCAGCATGAACATCGTCAGGGTGGCGATGAGGAAATTCCGTTCCTTAAGCAGGTGAAAATCCACCGCCGGATCTTCTCGGCTGAGCTCCCAGAGGAAGGCGCCCAAGAGTCCGATTACCGCCACCACCGAGCACCAGACGATGAAGCCCGAGCCGAACCAATCCTCGCGTTCGCCCTTATCGAGAACCACTTGGAGAAATCCCAGCCCGACACTCAGCAAACCAATGCCGATGTAATCAATCTTGGCTCCCTCGCGGAGGCTCTTGCGCACGAGGAATGGTGGGTCAAAGATGAGGAACAGAGTAAGCACCAGTGAGATCACTCCCACCGGAATGTTGATGAGGAAAATCCAGCGCCAACTGTAGCTGTCCGTGATCCAGCCGCCCAGCGTGGGGCCGATGATGGGCGCCAGCACCACACCCATCCCGAAGATCGCCATGGCCATGCCTCGCTTCTGCTTGGGGAAGCTTTCGAGCAAGATGGCCTGCGAGATGGGTTGTAACGCGCCCCCGCCCGCGCCTTGCAGAACCCGGAAGAACACCAGCAGTGGAAGGCTGGGGGCGAGTCCACAGAGCATGGAGGCGATCGTGAAGATGGCCACGCAGGTCATGTAAAAGCGTTTGCGTCCGAAGAGCGAGGAAAACCATCCGGTGAGCGGCAACACAATGGCGTTCGAGACCAGGTAGGAAGTGAGAACCCAGGTGCTCTCATCTACTCCTGCCGAGAGGTTGCCGGCAATGTGAGGCAAGGCCACATTGGCCACGCTGGTGTCCAACACCTCCATGAAGATCGCCAGCATCACCGTGAAGGCAATTATCCAGGGGTGGGTTTCACCGTTTTGTCGCGCTCGCGCCAGGAGAGTGCGCATATGAAGGCCACAGCAGGGGTGGGCTTCGCAGCCTGCGATCCTGCCACCCTGTTGGACTTCAAGGCTAACCTGAAAGGCCGGGCTTGTGGAAGAGACGAATTGTCGCCGACAGCCCGTCCGGGGTTTCTGCTTTCAAAGCTTGGCTAGGCTGGAGCCTACACCGCGCCGCCGCCTCATTTTGGAACGTTCCAGGCCAGCTTCCGGCGCATGCGCGCTTACTCGAAAGGAGATGTTTAAGTGTGGCCAACAAGGAATGCTGAATGGGCATCTTGGGACGCTGGCCACGAAGCCTGATGATGCCCATGGAGTTGAAGGGCATGAAGCCCTCGGATGGGTTCACTTTCTTCCACGATTTTGAATTGTGACGTGTGGTTGGTGCCGCGGGACGGAGTTGAACCGCCGACGCCAGCCTTTTCAGGGCTGCGCTCTACCACCTGAGCTACCGCGGCATCATGCAGTTATTCTGGGGCTGATTTGATTCCCTGTCAAGAAACGCAAAGCAGTTTGTCAGCATCCGTCCGGTGAACCCATCTTCCCCAGTTTGTCACGGGCTCCTCTTGACAACCCGTCTGTCATTCCGAGCGCAGCGAGGAATCTCGCTCTGCTTGGGGACGCGGGACAAAGAACCAATGCGAGATTCCTCGCTGCGCTCGGAATGACATGGAGTGAGAGTGCGGTTCGAGGGCTAGCGCAACGACTCGTCCACTTCACGCAGCCATTCGGGGCGTTTGAGGACCTCGCGCGGCTTGGAGCCATCGGGGGCGCCGACGATCCCGTCCTTTTGCATCATGTCGATGAGTCGCGCGGCGCGCCCGTAGCCCAGTCGCAGGCGGCGTTGGAGGAGGGAAGTGGAAGCCTTGCCGGATTCCACCACCAGGCGCACGGCGTCGTCGTACACCGCGTCGAGTTCCGCCGATTCCCCCTCGTCTTCCTCTCCGACTTCTTCGCGCTCTCGCTCGTTCACCGGTTTCAGCAATTCCTCGTTGTATTGCGGTTGCGACTGGGATTTCCACCAATCGACGACTTTGCAGATTTCCTGTTCCGTCACCAGCGGTCCGTGCAGTCTTTGCAGGCGGGCGCTGGCGGGCGGCAGGAAGAGCATGTCGCCGCGGCCCAGCAAGGCTTCCGCCCCGTTGGCATCGAGAATGGTTCGCGAGTCCACCTTGGAGGCCACACGAAATGAGATGCGCGCCGGCAGGTTGGCTTTGATAAGTCCGGTGATGACGTCCACGGAGGGGCGCTGAGTGGCGAGAATCAAATGGATGCCCACGGCGCGGGCCATTTGAGCCAAGCGCGTGATGGATTCTTCCACTCCCTGGGGTTCTACCATCATCAGGTCCGCCAGCTCATCGATGACGATCACGATGTAGGGCAGCGGGTGCTCGGGCACGCCGTTGTTGTCAAACAAGTTGAGGGTCGATTCGGGGGCGAAGATTTTATTGTACTGCTCGATGTTGCGCACCCCGTGCTCGGCCAGTTTCTTCAAGCGTTCTTCCATCTCGAAGGTGGCGCGGCGAAGCACGTTGGCGGCCTGCTTGGGCTCCGTGACGACGGGCGTTAGCAGGTGCGGGGTGCCCTCGTAGAGTCCTAATTCCAGCCGTTTGGGATCGATCATGATCAGCTTCACTTCATCGGGGTTCGACTTATACAAGATGGACACGACCATGGAATTGAGCGCCACACTCTTGCCCGACCCTGTCGACCCCGCGAGCAGCAGGTGAGGCATCTGGGTGAGGTCCGTGATTCTGATTTTTCCGGTAATGACTTTGCCCAGGCAGAGGGTCAGCTTGGAAGATGAGGCAGCAAACTCGCTGGACTCGATCGCTTCGCGCAAGTGGATGATCTCGCGGTGGAGGTTGGGTACTTCAATGCCCACCGTCGATTTGCCCGGAATGCGGTCGATGAGGATTGACTCGGCCTTCATCGCCAGGCAAAGGTCGTCCACCAGGTTGGTAATACGGCTGTATTTGATCCCGGCCTCAGGCTTGAATTCGTAGGTTGTGACGACCGGCCCGGGATGAATTTGCGTTATTGCTCCGGTGACGCCAAACTCGCTGAACTTCGCCGTCAGACGGGCGGCGCGATCTTTCAGCTCATCTTCGTCGATGCCTTCCGTATCGTCAGGCGGGCGCAAGAGAACGGGGCTGGGAAGTTTGTAGGATTGCGATCCGCGGCCGACGATTCTGGGCGAAGAGGACGCAGACTCCGGCTCGGCGTTTCTTACGCGACCCAAGGACCCGGGCGAGGACCTCACTGAGGCTTCGACCGTGAGCGCGGGCATGATGCCCGGAGTGGCGGGTTCGGTCGGGGGCGCTTCCTGCGCAGATGCGCTCGGCTGAAGCTTGGTGACGATGGGAGTGGCTTGGCTTAACACCGCCCTCTGCGCGACGAGGGGCGGCTTCCCGAGCCTTCGCAAGTTCTCGGCCCGGCGTCGCCGGCGCTCCGCAGCCGCCGCCGCGCGGGCTTCCTGCCACGCCTTCCATCGCGCCGCGACGGGCCGTGCCAGCACCTGCCAGCGCGCTTTTGAGAATCCTGCCGCCCAGGAGAAGGAGAAGCGTGTGACGAGAAACAGTGAAGACAGGAACACCGCGCCTGCAACAATGCCGGCGCCCACCCCATTGAACGTGTGGATCAGTCCTGCAGCCGCCAGATAGCCCAGCATGCCGCTGCCATGGATCAGCCCCCGGACAGCCGGCGTGTAGGGGAAAAGCTCGAGAAGCACGCTCAAGGAAGTAACCAGCAAGCCTGCGCCAACGGCCTTGGTTTTCGGAGCTTCGAAGGGCCGCACCAGCAGCAAGCGCGTGCCCACCACCAGCAGGACTATAGAAATCAGGTAAGCAACCCAGCCGAACCCCTGGAAGAGCAGGTCAGCGGCATAGGCGCCAACGGGGCCGATCCAGTTTCGCGGTGTGGCGCCGGCAGCCGTAGCGGTGTTGAGCGAAGCGTCCTCGGGCATGAAGGATGCCAAGCTCAGCAGGACCAGCAGCCCGACAACCGCGACAAGGAAACCCGTAAGCTCCGAGCGGCGGCGTGAGTCTAAGAGCGGCTGTTTTTGCTGGGAATTCTTCGCGCTGGACTCTCTGGACTTCGACGGTGTGGCAGCGGATGAGGCGCCCATACTTTTGCCTTCCTTATGCAAACCGGCGCTGAAGAGCAGGTGACAGGTTTCGGGTATCAGGTTTCAGGGAACAAACACAAACTGCCCTCTGCCACCCGACACTTAGCTTCTGGCACCTAAACGTGATGCAATCCCCATCCGAGCACCAATAGTATCACGCCCAGCACAAGCCGGTAAACAACGAAAACTTTAAAGGTGCGCCGCTCCAAATACCGGATGAGAACCGCAATCACCAGGTAACCGACAAGGGCCGAGACGAGCGCCCCGCAAAGAAAGGGTAGGCGCATGTCATGGGGCAGACCCGCATGGCGAATTTCCAGGCCTTTCTTCAACGCCGCCCCGGCGATGAGGGGCGTAGAGAGCAAAAAGGAGAAGCGCGCCGCAGTTTCTCGTTTCATCTTTCGGAAAAGGCCGGCAGTCATGGTGACGCCGGAGCGGGAAACGCCGGGGATCACGGCCAGCGCTTGCGCCACGCCCACCAGGAACGAGTCGAGTAAGCCGACGTGGCCGAGGTCGCGCTCGCGTCTTCCCAGCCAGTCTCCCGCCCACATGAACAGACCAATCACGATTAAGGCGGCGCCGATGATAATCGGCGACCGCAATTGCTCCTCCGCGGCATGCTCGAACCGCCACCCCGCCAGGGCGCCAGGGATCGTGGCAATCGCCAGGTACCACAGCAGCCGGGGATTTTCCCGCAAGTCTGCGCTGGCTGAATGGCCTGTAGCGCCGGCGTTCGGCGCGGCAGCTCCGCTTCCGCCCAGACCCGCAGCCAGCCTGGCCATCTCCACCCAATAGCGCCAGAAATAAACCAGCACGGCCAGGAGCGTCCCGGCGTGCAGAGCCACGTCAAATGTCAGGCCAGGATCTTTCCATCCCAGCAGCCACGGAAAGAGCCACAAGTGTGCAGTGCTGGAAACGGGAAGAAATTCCGTCAGGCCTTGAACGACGGCGAGAACGATCGCTTGGTAGATGGGCATGGTAATTTTGGATTTTAGATTTTGGATTTTGGATCTACGAACATTGCCTCTTTCTGTCACCCACGGTAGTTTTGGATTTTAGATTTTGGATTTTGGATTCACGAACATTGTCTCCTCCTGCCACTTGCGGCCTCCCAAAGTTTCGACCAAAGAAGAGTTTACAGCGGTGAATTCGGCTCCCTAATCCAAAATCTAAAATCTAAAATCCTCTAAGCGGCGCTCAGCTTGTGACTCCGTAGGGTCCTGATAGATGCGACCGTCATAGCCAGCAGTTCATTTGCTTCCTTTTTCAGCACGTCCACGCTATTTGGCGGTACTACGCCAGCCTCGACCAGTAACTCGATCCAGTAAATCGACTCGTCCGCTTCCTCTTCGACAATGCTAAGCTTGGCCACGACATCGGAAGCGGATTTCCCACGGCACGCGGCGCGGTAATTTGCCCCGACGGATGTCCCTGCGCGGAGCAACTGCCTCCCAAGGACCTCCGCTGTGCGGTTACGCGGGAGGGTTTCAACCAACCGTATCACCGAGAGTCCGAACCGCTTCGTCCTTTGCTTGAAGGTTTCCTCGTCCATCGATTTTAGATTTTAGATTTCGGATTTTGGATTCACCAACTTTGTTTCTTCGTGTCATCCAAAACCAACTCCAAAATAGCTATCCCTCCCTCTACGAAAATGCTAATGCAATATTATGCAAAAACCAAAATCTAAAACTCGAAGCGATCAGAAAATAGCGGCAAGCCTGACTAGCTAATCCAAAATCCAAAATCTAAAATCCAAAATCCCTAGACTTCGAGGACGACCGGCAGAATCATGGGCCGCTTTCCGGTCTCCTCGTTGAAGTGCTTGCGCAGCGCGGTGCGGATTTTTTCTTTAATCACGCCCCAATCGCCGACTTCCTCGAGGTTGGATTTTTCGATGGTTCTCAGGATGACCTGGCGCGCGCTTTCCACCAAGTCTTGTGCCTCGTCGAGCGGCACAAAACCCCGCGAGACGATTTCCGGCCGGGTCTCGAGCTGGCCGGTATGCTCATTGATGGCCAGGATGGGGATGACGATGCCATCTTCCGAGATGTGTCGCCGCTCCTTGAGGATGATCTCCTCGACCTCATCGAAGGTGCCCACGTCAATGCACACCCGTCCCACCGGCACACGGCCCGCTCGCCGCGCCCCCAGCTCGTCGAACTCGAGAACGTCGCCACTTTCCAGCAGGAAACCCTCTTCCGAAACCGCCGCAAGCTCCTTGGCCAGTTCCAGGTGGCGATAGAGTTGCCGGTACTCGCCGTGGATGGGCACGAAATACTTGGGTCGCACCAGGTTGAGCATCAGCTTCAGCTCTTCGGCGCTACCGTGCCCGGAGACGTGGACGGGCGGCTGGCTGCCGTCGTGATAGTAGACGCGCGCCCCGCGGCGATAGAGGTGGTCGATCATGCGGAAGATGGGTTTCTCGTTGCCCGGGATGACGCGAGCCGAGATCACCACCTCGTCGCCGGGTTCCACCGTGACCCAACGGTGGTTGTTCACCGCCACGCGCGAGAGGGCTGCCATGGGCTCGCCCTGGCTGCCCGTGAGAACCAGCGCCACCTGGTTCCGAGGCAGTTTCTTGATATCCTGGGGCGGGATGAGCAGACCTTCCGGGATGTGCAGCTTGCCCAGGCGGAGCGCGATCTCGGAATTCTGAAACATGCTGCGTCCCACAAAGCAGAGCCGCCGGCGGTGCTCCTGCGCCAGGTCGGCGACGATCTGCAAGCGGTGCATGGAAGTGGCAAAGCAGCTAATCAGCACGCGCCCTTGCGCCTCCGAGATGATGTGCGAGAGGCGCTCGCGCACCGCTCGTTCGGAGGGCGTGAGGCCCGGCCGGTCGATGTTCGTGGAGTCGGAGAAGAGCGCCAGCACGCCGCGCCGGCCATAGTCCGCCAGGGTGTGCAGGTCGCTCACCTGCTGGTCGGTGGGCGTGGGATCAAACTTGAAGTCGCCGGAATGGATGATGGTCCCCAGCGGCGTGGTCAGGGCCAGCGCACCGGCTTCGATGGTGCTGTGGGTGAGGTGGATGAATTCCACATGGAAGGGACCAACCTCGAACGGCTGGCTGGGATGCATCTCCACCAGTCGCACGCTGTCGGCCAGGCCGTGCTCTTCCAGCTTGGCGCGCGCCAGGGCCAGAGTGAACGGCGAACCGTAAACGGGCGCGTCCACTTCGTCCAGCAAATACGGCAGTCCCCCGATGTGGTCTTCGTGCCCATGCGTCAAGAGAATGGCGCGCAGGCGTTCCCGGTTTTCCCGCAGGTAGGTGAAATCCGGAATCACGATGTCCACGCCCAGCAGTTCGGCGTCCGGGAACATGACGCCGCAATCGACGACGATCATGTCGCCGTCGTATTCGTACACCATCATGTTCATTCCGAACTCGCCCAAACCGCCGAGCGGGATGGCCTTAAGCTTGCCATTTAGGGATGGAATATTAGTCCTCCTGAACTGTTCTCATGCTATCAGTTCTTCGCTTCGCCACAGATTCGAGCCCGTGCTGGCCCGAGGGTTTCACGGGTTGATAGCGCTCTGTGGACAACCTTGTTCCCAATTGTCAAGTTGGGTGAAAAGGGGCTCGTCATTTTGCCGACTCGGTCCCGAAAATCACCCGAAAAGGGCTCGATATTTCGCTTCGTTTGACGTTTTCGAGGCTGCAAAAGGAGTTCGTTTTTAGGGGCTCCTGGGCTTAAGTCCTGTATTTTCAGTAAATCCTTAGGTTCGTTCCGTCGGAAATAACATCTTTTTCAAGAAAACGCGTTGCACCACAGGTCTGAGAACAATACGTACCCTCTCACGGGACGGCGTTGATGGGGTGGGTACCGGCTTGGTCGCGGTCCATCAGTCGTGTCCTTTTCATTGGAATGCAAAGACTTGGCGCGAAAGACCCTCCGCCAGACCGGGAGTCCAAAAATCTAGCCTAGCATGGTTTGGGGAAATGTCAAGCCCTTTTCCAGGGACTTGTTGAAATAGACCCGGATGGCGCAACGCCGGTCTTGCGTCCCGCGGCTCAGGGTAATACGACCCCTCCAGGGTCGGGGAAGGAGCGTGGCGCTTTCCGGGGGCGCTGCCCCCGGCTACTATCTTGTGCCCCTGCGGGGCACGAAAAAGCTACCCTTCGGTCTTACCCCGCGGCACCCCGTTTCTGACGTCACGGATAGCCGCTTTCGGCTATGAACGCTCACAATGACACGTCATCCTGATCCCGCCTTGCGGGAGAAGGATCTGCTTTTCTTCGCGCCGCGCGATGAAGTTGGCGCCTAGTGCTGCGGAGAAAGGGCCCTTTCTTCTCAGTCCCCTGCGCCTCGGTGTCTCTGTGGTGACGAGGTTCTTCCAGAGTTCGGGTTCTTCAGCGACTTGCTAATTCTGGTTTCCTGCCCCGTGACTGGAGCCGCAGAGCTTGCAAAAGGTAGGTGGTTCGGCGTTGTCAACGCGATGCTTTACGGGTTTGAGCGTGCGAATGTAGGCGAAGATGGCTTTCAGGTCTTCGTCGGTGAGATTCCGGTAATCGCTCCAGGGCATGATCTGGTTAATCTTCCGCGCCTTGACGTATCCGGTGCGTATCATTTCCAGGAAGAGCGCTTCGTCGTAATAGGGGATGCCGGAGGGGTCCGGGGTGATATTGGCGCTCGCCACTCGACCCCACGGACCATCCAGGACGAAGCCACCGGCGAATTCGAGGCCGCGAATCGGCTGGCCCTTCGCCTGCGGCGTGTGGCAATCCGTACAGGCTGCGATGGTCACCAGGTATTCGCCCCGCTTAACCGGCGTGGAGACGTTGGGTTGAGGCACGGGCTCGCTGATGGGCTGAGGCATACTGCGCATGAGGTACTTCACCGGGAAAATAATCTCTGTCTTTGGCAGCGCTTTTCGAATCGGCGGGATGGAGCGTAAATAGATGATAACGGAGGCCAGGTCTTCGTCAGATATATGACGGAAGTCCGGGTAAGGCATAAAAGGAAACAGCGCTCGACCATCGTACCCGACCCCCTCGCGGATGGCGCGCGCGAGCATGTCATCGGTCCAATTGCCGGCTCCAGTTTCGGGGTCGGGCGTGATGTTGGGCGGAATGACGCGGCCCGGAAGCCCGGCCAGGGGGAAGTCGGCGTAGCCGGCGCCGCGCGTGTCCTCGATAAGCGGCGCGTCGTGCTTCGTCCAATCGTGTTCGCCGTGGCATTCGAAGCATCCGAAGTTTTCCGCCAGATACCGGCCGCGGACCAATCGCTCCGGTGTCCGCTCAAAGGTGCGATTCGTCAACGGACGAGCGCGCGGGCCGATGAACGGCCGCCAGCCGATTGTCAGGCTGATGACAGTCGCAACGGCAACGATAAGAGCCACCACTCCGCACCCAACGATCTTAAGAATCTTCGCCATTGTCACACCTCGTTTGAGGACTTGGAATGGCGCGAGCGGAGGCGGCTTTCAAGCCCGCTCCCACCCCGTTCGCGGACTGCGTCAGGCGAGCCGGGAATCTTCGTATCCCGGGAGCTCAATCTTCTGAATGGCTCCCAAGGCGCCTGGCCGAAACTGCGCGGCACACAAGCAGTGCTTCAGCGCTCGCTCGGCAGCGATCGCATCCTTATCCCGCGGATTAGTGGTGGCTCCTGCAACGTGGGCAAGTTCGTGGATCAGAATGGGGCCGAGTACGATCGGCATATCAAGGAAGCGTAAGGGGTTAACAGCGATATCCCGCCCTGCGGTATCCGCATCCGGCAAATCTTCAAAGGTGTGGCCTTCCTTAGGTAGGAGGCAGTGCAAGACAATATCACCCTCATCCAGAACCTGCTGTAGCGTCTTCTTCCGCCGCAGAGTCTTGAAATACTCGTTACAGGGCTTGTGACGCGCTGCGCGCTGGGTGACAAAACTCCACGCCTGATTTAGCTCACTCCTCACATTTACCCGCTTCTCAACTTCCTTTCCATTTAGCTCCGTCACTCTAAACGTTAACACTTCCTGCTCGAACGCAGCGAATTTGTACACCCGACTTAGGACATTGGGGATAACTCTAGTGGACTTGCCTTGGTTTTTGATATCGATGAACAATGCCATGGCTTGCGTCCTCCTTCAGGTTCGAAGACTCAGTTGGAGTTCCCATTTGGCCCCCCGGAGTAAAGGAGTATACACCCTAGTTGAGGTGCAGGTCGGGCTCGCCTTACCTTCCCTCGAGCTCGTCAGCCAAAGACGAGGCATCGTACAGCTCGCGCAACACCTCAATGATGGCGCCACTGTGGACCGCCACGGCGCGGTTGTTCACCTCGTAGTACACGAAGTCGCCGACCAGGCCTTCGATGTTTCCATCGAAAATCAACCCTACCAGCTCGCCTTGCTTGTTGACGACTGGGGAGCCTGAGTTTCCCCCGATAATGTCGCAGGTGCTGACAAAATCCAGCGGCCCGGAGAGGTCCAGGCGGGTGCGGCGCTCCAGGTAGCGTGCCGGAAGGTTATAGGGGAACTTGAGGCCAAAGCTATAGGCCCGGTCGTAAAGGCCGTAGAAGGTGGTCATGGGAGGCGCTTGAGTCCCGTTCATGGGGTAACCCTTGACCGCGCCATAGGCGAGCCTGAGCGTGAAAGTCGCATCGGGATAGAGCGACTTCCCATAAACAGCGAATCGAGCCTGGCCGATCCTTTCCCCTGCCGGAGTCTCGACGCTTTCTACCTTGTCCTCGAATCCCTTGATCCTCTGGCGGTCGAAGGGGTCCATTGTGCGCGCCAACACAATCATGGGATCGTTGGATGCTTGAATGGCCGCTTCACCTCTGGTGACCAGTGACTTGCGAAGGGCCGGGTCCGCCAGCTTGGTCCCCTCGACCGCCTCCTTCGCCACTTCAGCAGGGGTGCGTGCGCCTAAAACAGCCTTCATGAAGGGATCGTTGGCGCCCAATTCTTCGAGGGAAATTTGCAGCGCACCTTCTAAAATTGCCGCTTCAAACCCGGGATAAACCGGCGCCGGGGAGAAGAGGCGAAAACGAAGTGAATCAAGCTGGGAATCATGATAGCCCTCGAGCCTTTCTCCGTCGGGTTTTTTCACCTCCGCCACATACTGGACGATATTCAGGGCGATCGCCAACAGGCGAGACCCCCGGACCGAGTGGAACCGATACGTTTTCAGCATCTGTCTATGCATCATCTCAGCTTGGGCAATGGCATCCCAGGCTCCGCCGTAAGCCTTTTCCCACGTCGGGTTGCTTGCCACCTGGCGGCGAAAGCTCGCCTCGTCCTTTTGCATCTTGGCCACCAGGTTCTTGTCTGCCAAGCCCTGAGCGCGGCCTTCGTACGCTTTCAAGGAATTCGAGACGCCAAAGATCGTGTTGGCTGCCTGACGGGCCTGCTCCGGCCCCTGGGCGGCATACCGCCTCGAAGTCTCCAGCCACCGGTTCAGGGTCTTAAGAACCAGGGGCAGGTTGTAGTCTCTTTCAGTTTCGATCTGAGTCATCGTTTGGAGGCGCGAGGTGGAGCCCGGGTGCCCTGAAACAAAGACCAGTTCGCCATCGCCCGCACCCTTCGCATTCCATTTCAGATAATTATTGCTTTCGACCGGCTTCCCATTTTCGTACACACGAAATAGAGCGAAGTCGATGTCGTAGCGGGGGTAGGTGAAGTTGTCGGGATCTCCTCCAAAGAAGGCGATTTGTTGCTCGGGAGCGAAAACCAGGCGCATGTCCGTGTATTTCTTGTATTGGTAAAGCCAGTATTCGCTGCCCTGATAAAGGGAAATCACATCCGAGCGCAAGCCGGTTCTTTCCAAGCTCTCCTTCTCGATTCTTGCTATTTCCGCTTTTCGAGCCTTCAAAGCGGCTTCGTCGGTCATCCCCGGCTTGAGGGCGCTGCGGACACGCGGGGTGACGTCTTCCATGGCGACCAGGACGTTCACTTCCAGGTCAGGGCACTTCAGTTCTTCCGCCTCAGTTCGCGCATAGAACCCATCCTTAACGTAGTCTTTGGCGGGAGAAGAGACCTTCTGCAATTGGCCGAGCGCAACGTGATGGTTCGTCAGCACGAGTCCACGGGGGCTTACAAAAGAGCCGGAGCCGCCATCGTTAAAACGCACGCTGGAAAGGCGCAGGTGGTCAAGCCACTCGCGCGTGGGTTCGAAGCCATAGCGTTCCTTGAGCTGTTTGATGGGGGGGTTATCAAAGGTCCACATTCCCTCATCCGCCAGGGAAACGGATATACCGAGCAATGCCCAAACCGCAAGAGTGAGCAGAATCCAAACCCTTCGTTGCCTGTTGCTTCTAATCATTTGTACCTCCGTCTTCAAAAGAGTGTCATGCCAGCCAGGACTTCCGTTTTGGAATCGGGAGAAGCCGGAAGTGTACACGCCACGGCCTCATTTTGCAATGTTCAATCCCGTTGGGTGTCAAGCCCGTTGGGCGGGATTCCTGCCCTGACGGGTGTCAGGGAAAAGTAGGCAGTAAGCAGTGGGCAGCGCGTAGACGAGCAGGTTTAGCTGCCAGGTTTCAGGGGTCAGGGGACAGGTCGCGGTGACCGCGCCACAACCGACGACTGACAACTGACGACGACTGACATCTGACAACTGACAACACTACTGTCACCATTCTTCTGGCATAATAGGCGAGCGTTTATGCGGCAATCTGAACAGGAGAAATCCAATCCATGGGTCATCGATACCAAGTCACCTTCATGAGGTGTTGTCTCGTTCTGGCTGTGGCGGTCCTCGTTTCAAGAGGGGTGACGCGCCTGCCCTCACAGCTACTCGGCTCCGACACCAGCTCCAGACCTGCCGCGCAGGCTGAAATCAGCGAGACGAGGCTTCTTGAGAACATCAAAATCCTCTCCTCCGACAAATTTGAAGGTCGCGCACCCGCTTCAAAGGGAGAGGAGCTCACGACTACTTTCATAAGAGAAAAGTTCAAGGAACTGGGTTTGCAGCCTGGCAATCCAGATGGGACGTACTTTCAAAGCGTGCCGATGGTCGGGATCACTGCCGAACCAGCCATGCAATTGACTTTCACAGGTTCGGATTCCGGGCAGAAGCTGGTGCTTCGGTACAGAGACGATTTCATGGCGTGGACCAAGCGTGAACAGCCGGAAGTAGGCATTGACGCTGACATGGTTTTTGTGGGTTACGGCGTGGTCGCGCCCGAGTACCACTGGGATGATTACAAAGGCGTGGATGTGAGGGGTAAGGTCCTGGTCATGCTCATCAACGATCCCCAAGTTCCAGACCCAAAGGATCCTGCAAAACTCGATCCCACGATGTTTAAAGGCAAGGCCATGACCTACTACGGTCGGTGGACCTACAAGTTCGAGATGGCGGCTCAAAAAGGCGCCGCAGGATGCTTGCTCATTCATCAGACGGGGCCCGCGGGCTACCCCTGGGAGGTCGTCCGGGATAGTAACGGCGGCGAACAGTTCAGCCTCGTGAGCGCGGATAAGGGCATGTCGCGGGCTGCCGTGGAAGGTTGGATGACGCATGACCAGGCCAAAGCTCTGTTCGCCGTGACGGGCAAGGATCTGGCGGCGCTCGAAAAGGCAGCCGTTGACCGGAACTTCAGGCCGGTCCCTCTTGACGCCAAGGCTGCGCTGACGTTGCACAACAAAATCAGGACGATCGACTCAAAAAACGTGGTCGCAAAACTGCCAGGGGGTGATCCCAAGCTGCGCCAGGAGTATGTAATCTACACAGCCCATTGGGATCACCTGGGAGTGGGGCCGGCGGGCATCTTTCACGGTGCGGCGGACAATGCCTCGGGAGTGGCCGGACTGCTTGAGATCGCACGAGCGTTTACGAAGGTCCAACCTCCCCCGCGTCGCTCGATCTTGTTTCTGGCGGTGACTGGCGAGGAAAAGGGGTTGCTGGGCTCGCAGTATTATGCTGAGCATCCTCTGTATTCGCTCACCAGGACGGCGGCAGACATCAACATGGATGTGCTCAACACCTTCGGCCGCACCCGCGACATCACGGTGATCGGTCTGGGTATGTCCACACTCGACGACTACGTCAAGACCGTTGCCACCGAGCAGGGAAGAGCCGTGAACCCCGATCCGGAACCCGAGAAGGGCTTCTACTTTCGCTCCGATCATTTCAGTTTCGCCAAGGTGGGTGTGCCGGCGCTCGACGCCGAAGGCGGAATCGACTACCTGGGAAGGCCAGCGGGGTGGGGATTGAAGATGCGGGAAAAGTTCACTAAGGAGAACTACCACAAGCCCTCCGACACGATAACCCCGGACTGGCACTTGAGCGGCGCCGTGCAGGACCTTCAGCTCTTGTTCGAAGTGGGATATCGGGTTGCCGATGCTGACCGTTTCCCCACCTGGAGTCCCGGCTCGGAGTTTCGGGCCAGGCGGGAAGCAATGCTGAAGGGCAGTGAGAAGTGACAAGTGACAAGGGACGAGTGACGAGCGGAAAGACGGTGACGAGTGACGAGCGGAAGTCAGAAGTCAGAAGACAGGCCACGAGTCCCCGGAAGCGCTACGCCTCGACCTGTCGAGGAGGCTCTTCGGAGGCAATCGGCGGTTTGCGGCATTTGTGGATGGCATGCTTTCCCCCATCTACCACCTGCCACCTGCCGCTCTTTACGTATTTGCCAGGATGCGTTGGTAGAGATCTTCGTAAAGGGGAATGATCTTTTGGCTGCAGAAGGTGGTCGAGGCGCGTGCCCGCGCCGCGATGCCCATCTGCTCGCGACGATGCGGGTTGGTGACGATCTCGAGGGTGCGTGCTGCCATGGTTTTCACATCATGACCGGGCACTAGAAATCCCTCCACTCCATTTGTGATTACCTCTGGTAATCCCCCTACCTCCGAACAGACGGCAGGGACACCGCAAGCCATTCCCTCCAGCGCCGCAAGGCCAAAGGACTCGATTTCGCTGGGCAAAAGGAGCACGTCGGCGCAGTTCAGGAGTTCCTGCACCTGATTTTGTTTGCCCAAAAAGTACACGTCCTTCATCAGGCCTTTTTCACGAACCAGCCATTCGGCAATGGTACGCTCCGGGCCGTCGCCAATCATGAGGAGCTTGGCCGGGATCTCCGCCCGGACGGTGGCGAAGATATCGACCACGTCCGGAATCCGTTTGACCGGTCGGAAGTTGGACAGATGGACGAGGATAGGCTCGCCCTGGGGGGCAAATTCGCCGCGTCGGCAATTGGCGTCGGCGGGCTGGAATACGTCGCAGTTGACGAAGTTTGGAATCACTTCCACCGAACGTTGGATATTGAGTTCGCGCAACGTCACCGTGCGAAGGTATTCGGAGATGGCTGTTACCCCGTCGCTCTGTTCGATGGAGAACCGCGTGATGGGCAGGTAAGAGCGATCCACGCCTACCAGTGTAATGTCCGTTCCATGCAGTGTGGTGACAAAGGGAAGGCGGTGGGGGTTTCGCATCGCCCTGGCCAAATAGGCGCTCACCGAGTGAGGGATAGCATAATGGACATGCAGTAGATCGAGCGATTCGTGCGCTGCCACGTTCACCATCTGCGTGGCCAAGGCCAGTGTGTAGGGAGGATGATTAAATAACGGGTAGTTGAGCATTTCCACTTCGTGGAAGTGGATGCGCTCGGAGGGTTCGGTCATGCGAACGGGGACGGCGTAGCTAATAAAATGAATGTCGTGTCCGCGCGCAGCTAATTCCAGACCCAGCTCAGTGGCGACTACACCGCTTCCGCCATAGGTGGGGTAACAGGTTATGCCGATTTTCATGGGATGCCTTCAAGACCTGCTCCGACCCCGTGGATGCTAAGAGGGGGGAGTTTTCTTCTTCACCGCGCCGCCCGCCAGGACCACAATTCCCGTAACTGTCTTGTGATCGCCCCTTTGCTCGTAGTTTACGAGAACATTGGTGCCAGGTTTCAGTTTCGTCAGCTTGAGCTTGCCCCCGTCGGCGGTAACGACATGGATTTTCTTCTTAATGGGGAAGATTTCTGTGGCATTCCCCTTGATGGCGTCCACATTCAAAACCTCGCTCTCCAAATCGATGGATCTCACGATGCCGTTAAACTGCTGATGCGTCGGTCCGCCGGAAGTGATCTTATCGAGAACTGGGACCTTGGTCTTGCGCTGCTCCTGTGCCTTGGTCGTGGTCCGGTAAGGCAAGCCCCACAGGACCAGGGCAACGAAAAGGCCGACCAGAAACCTGAAGGAAACCATGGTCCGCGAAGGGCCTGTTAGGGGACAAGTGGGGACAACAATCGTCGTTGTTGAGCATATGGCTGGCTGATAGTAGGACGTTGATTTACGAATCACTGTTCCGCTCGCGAGTGGGATTAAAAGCGCGTCATTATCCTAGGCGCGGAAAGTTACACTGTCAAGGGCCGTCGCAACGCTCCAGCAGCTTCGGAATCCCCATG
>DLMI01000111.1 GCA_002478145.1 Acidobacteria bacterium UBA7540 | reverse complement strand
GGAGCAACAAATTCCCGGATCCAAAGGCAAGCTGGCAGGGCCAGGCTCGGCCGCCGTCCAATAGACGGTATTCAATTGGTAACTCACGCCCGCGCATTCCCATGGCAACCTGTAGAGATACCGGAGGGCTGTTGCCATGTTGCCCAGTACTTATCGGGTCACCCGTGTCCAAAAAACTTTGCGCTGGTTTGAAGGAGATATTCCTTTTCTGAATCTTCGGGTCAAGGATTTGTCTCCTGAAGGCCAGCAGTCCGCGCGTCAATTTGCCGCAGCGCTTATCAATCAAACCCGTGCGGAATTACACCGCTTGCTCGAAGAACAGCCAGAACCTGTTCATGAAACCGGGGAAGCGCCTTGCGAGCCCGCGGACTAAGTCGGCCTGTGGCTTTGGTCCTAAGTCTTAGCGTGTCATACCGAAGAGCCGGCCGCAGCTTGAGCACTATAAGGTCTCGCCTCGGCTGCCGGCTCCTTTGGCAGCGTGACTTCCTCCCACAAGGTTTGGTCGCGGAGGATGCGGGAGACCAGGGCCGTGTGCATGGCATGGCCGGCGCGATCAGCGACGATCTTGCCTAAGATCGGCTTACCCAGCAGCGCGAGGTCGCCTACCAAATCCAGAACTTTGTGGCGGACGAATTCGTCAGAGAAGCGGAGCGGTCCATTTTCCACTCCATCGCGAGTCAGCACGATGCAATTTTCCCGGGATGCGCCGCGGATCAGTCCCATATTGCGCATCGCTTTCTCGTCTGCCCGCGAGCCGAAGGTGCGGGCCGCGGCGATATTCCGCAGGTAGCTGCCGTTGGAAAGTTCGACCTGAAAAGTCTCTTTCCCGATGAGCGGGTGAGGAAAATTGATTGAATAAGAAACGGAGTAGCTGTCAGCGGGATAGACCGAGATAAACTTGTTGCCCTCGCGCATCTCCACTTCGCGAAGAATCTTCATATAACGGCGCGGCCGCCGCTGCTTGCGGATACCAACCTTTTGGATTAGATCCACAAACGGGAGAGCACTGCCGTCGAGAATTGGCAGTTCAAGGTTATCCAGCTCGACGATGGCGTTGTCAACGCCGAGGCCGGTGAAGGCGGAGAGCAGGTGCTCGGTGGTGGAGATTAAAACGCCCTTTTTCATCAGGCTGGTAGCGTAGCTGACGCGGGCTACGTTGCGGCTGTTGGCCTCGACCTCGAAGTCGTCCAGGTCGACGCGGCGAAATACAATTCCCGTACCCGGAGGAGCGGGAAGAATTCGCATACTGACAGGCGCACCGCTGTGCAGGCCAATCCCACTGCATTCCACGGTCGAGCGGATTGTCTGCTCCTGAATCAAATGGGGTTTGGTATGTCCCAGTGAATGAATAGATTACAGCGGCGAGTGATTTCATGACTGTGGTAAAAAAGCCACAGTGTGCCGCTTAGAGTCGGGGTGGAATCTGATTGATTATCGGATCATGCCAGTCGCTAAATGCAGGTTTCTCAGGGAGTTAAGCCTCGACCGGCCGGTTCGGGAGGGGTGCTGTTGCCGGAAATTCTTTAATGTTTGCCAGGGGTTTTATTTGGATTGTAGCCTGAATTGGCGTCAAACATTGCCGGATTGAGCGCCTGATTGTAACTGGCAGAAGTCACGAAACGCTCGGTTTGCATATCTCCGTTGAAGTAGCGAGTGAATCCAAAGGGCGTCATCACACCTTGCACGAGTCGGTATCCGTTGTAGGTTTCTTCTTCCAGATTGCGCTCTTTGTCAACGGGGTCCCGCCAGGAATAAGTCTTCTTGATGGGTAGATGCGAATCAATATCGAAGTAGACGCTCACGGACTCATTCTTCGAATTGATCAGCGTAACGCGCTGCGCAGCGAGGCTGCCAGCTAGCGCGGTGCCATCGAAGAATAGCGCCACGGTGGGATCGTTCACCCAAGATCGCAATATCGTTTCCAGGGAGAACCTGCGGTGCCGCAGGTAGTCTTCGAGATCTTTTTTTTCAACGGCGCGGGGGCCCTTGTAGGTGACCTCGTAACCCTTGTCGCCGGTGTAGATGTATGCGATGTCGCGCTGCGGGGTGAGTTCGATCCGCTCCTTGTCAGGGAACTCCAGGAATCGCCAGAAGAAGACACCGTTGCTCGAAGGACGTCCGTGATAAAAGCTGTAGGTGCGGCCCTGCTCCTGCATATCGTGAACGCTTAAGTAGGCTTGTCCGCCCAAGGCCTGAATGGCTTGATCGAGCAGTTCGCGAGCCTTCTGAGCGTTTTCCTGATCGGGGGGGATTGATGCATTGGTTGCGGCACCAGAGTTCGCAGGAGCCTTCGCGTCCGCTTGGGCTGAAGCGAAAGGCACGCTAGGGACGCACGCAGCCAACACGAAGGCGAGCGCAGCGATAAGAAGCAGATGTCTCATGCAACCGGCCAGTGGTGAAACTCCGAACAGGAATTGTAGCTGCTTGCGGCGGAATTGCGGAGTGCGGCGCACAGTGCGTACTTCCGCGTATTGGTTTCGACAACGGGTTGGATGCAGGAAAAACTGTTGGAGTCACTTCCCGGGGCAAGATCGGCGGCGGGAGCCCGATGAGCCGCTATCCGACGAGAACGGCGCCTCCATTTACGTTGAAGACCTCGCCGGTGATGAAGCTGGCATATTCGGTGCAGAGAAACAGGACCGGGGCTGCAATCTCCTCCGGCGTGCCGACGCGTCCCAGAGGGATGGTGCGGCGGATTTCTTCACCGCTTTTCGGGTCATCAATGGCGGGCCTTGACATATCCGTATCGACCCAACCGGGGGCAACGGAGTTCACGTAGATTCCCGATGAAGCTAATTCCGTCGATAGTCCTTTCACCATGCTGATAAGGGCACCCTTGGTGGCGGAGTAATCGCAGTGGAAAGCCTCACCGCGCTGGCCGCTGGTGGAACTGATGAGCACGATGTGGCCGGCGACAGAGCCGTTGCGGGGCTGCGCCTTCATTTGCGCTACGGTGTGCTTCACCAGACCAAACACTGCATCGAGGTTGATGGAGATGGTGGAGCGCCATTGCTCATCGGTCATCTTCTCGATGGCAACATCTTCCGCTGGCCAAACGCCGTGATTGGCGACGAGAATGTCGATCCTACCGAAGTGCTTGATCGCTTCCGCCACCAACGCACGAGCGGAATCCGGATCGTTCAGGCTGCTGGCGACCGCATGGCAATTTGCCTCGCCGCACTCTTTCGCTAGAGTTTCCGCTTGCGAACGTGCCTTCTGGTAACTGAATGCAACCTTCGCGCCCGACGCAGTGAAAAGACGCACCGTGGCTGCGCCGATGCCGCGCGACCCACCCGTAACCAAAGCAACTTTGCCGGAGAGAGAAAGAGAAATGGACATGGGAAAGTAGTTTGTAATTTCCTGTTCCTAGTTTCCTGTTGCAAGTCGGTGGGAATCAGCTTCCCATGCTCGACGAGGATGTTCGTTCCGACTTCAGTTCGCGCAACAACAAACGGACGAGCATACCATCGAAACCTGTGCCGCTCATTTTGGCGAGTTCGTCGAGGGCCTGTTCGGGAGTGCGTGCCGCGGCGATCGATTGCTCGGTCAGCATGTTGGCGTAGGCGTCGGCGAGGGCAATGATGCGCGCCCACAAGGGAATCTGCTCACCTTTGGCGCCGTCTGGATAGCCGGTGCCATCGAAGCGCTGGTGATGATGTTCGATCGCCTGGCGGATCATGGCGCTATTCGGCAGGATGCCGGCGATTTCGGCTCCCACACGGGCGTGCATTCGGACCAGGAAAAATTCGTCGTCGGTAAGTGGGCCGGGCTTGTTCAGAATGCGCTCAGGTACGAAGATTTTTCCGACGTCGTGGATACGGGCGGCGTAAACCAGATCGGTAATTTCCTCCGGGGGTAAGTGGAGGGCCTTGGCAAGAATTTCAGTGTAGCGCGCTACAAGATCGCCGTGGCCCGCGGTTCGCAGCTCGCGAGATTCCGCCGCGCGGCTGAGAACTTCAATCGATTCTTTCAGCAGCGGCACATTGCAGTCTTCTTCGCCGCCACAGAATTTAATCAACATCGAACCCAGTTCTTCCAGATGTTCGGGCCCGTTGTGCTCACGCTGCAGAAAGCCTTCGATATAGGTGGAGATCTGTTGGCGTTGCGAAGCGAACTCTTCGCCACCGGCGAACTCTTCAGCTGCGGAGACACGGTTGCCGCCCGAACGCTTGGAAACATACATGCCAGCGTCGGCCACGCGGATGATGTCCTCAATGGAGAAACCGTGCATTGGGAAGCTGGCCACGCCGAAGCTGCCGGTGATGTGGTGTTCGCTGAGCATGGGGTCCGTGGTAATCCACTGGCGCAAGCGTTCGGCCAGAACCTCAGCCTGCTCCGGACCGGTTTCCGGCATGAGGATAATGAACTCGTCCCCACCGTAGCGAGCGACCACGTTGGACTGGCGCGACTTTTGTTCCAACAGCCGTCCTACACGAGCCAGGACGAGATCGCCTTCGAAGTGCCCCATGGTGTCGTTCACTTCCTTGAACTTGTCGAGGTCGATCAGAACCACGGAGAACGGCCTTCCCGAGCGGGAAGCGCGCTTCCACTCGGCCGACAGCGCTTCCCAGAAGAAACGCCGGGTTTTGATTCCAGTCAGGCCATCGGTGATCGATTGCTGTTGCAGCTTCTGGAAGACAAAGGCATTGTGGAGAGCGGTGGCCAGCAGGTCCGCCAGCGTGTTGAGGATTAGGACGTCCTGCGGAAAGAATGGGCTCTCATTACGGCTTTCGATGTTCAGCGCGCCCAAAAGCGTTTCGCCGTAAGTGATGGGAATGCACAGCACAGAACGCGATTCGGGCAAGATCGCGCCAATCTGTCCTTCGACGCCGTTTTGCACCAGAGCCCGTTCACCAGTCCGCGCGACGCGTCCGAGGATGCCGATCCCGAGCGGAATTCGTCTGCCCATGGCGTGCGCCGTTGCGCCGGCTTCGGCCTTAATTTCAATCTCCTTCGTACCGTAATCGAGCAAGCCGATGCCAATATGATCGAAGCTGAAATTCTTTTGGATTTCTCCGACAATCTGGCCCAGCATGTGCACCGGATCGTCGCTCGAGATAGCCATCCGGGAAATATT
>DLMI01000070.1 GCA_002478145.1 Acidobacteria bacterium UBA7540 | reverse complement strand
TTTATGGTTCCAGTCACACGTGGAAGCTCGGCAACCTGTCTTTATCTGGGGAGGACCTGGCGTAGGCAAGAGCGCTATCGTCCGCCAACTTGCCGAAGGTTTGAAGATCCCGCTTCAGGATGTACGGGCACTCTTGCTCGATCCGGTCGACCTAAGGGGTCTGCCGTTCCTTGGCAGCGACGGCCGATCGAAATGGGCGACGCCGGAGTTCTTGCCGCAGGACGGAACAGGGATTCTCTTCCTGGACGAACTGAATGCGGCGCCAGCCATGGTACAGGCCAGTTGCTATCAGTTGGTCCTTGATCGCAAATTGGGTGAATACAACTTACCCGATGGTTGGGCCATTATCGCCGCCGGGAACCGCGATTCGGACCGGGCAGTGACGACACGGATGCCGACTCCGCTCCGGAATCGTTTCGTGCATTTGGAGTTTGAGGTAGATGTACAGGATTGGTCGGAATGGGCGATTCAGGCGGGGATTCGTCCGGAGGTAATTGCTTTCCTTCGCTTCCGGCCGGAGCTGCTGAGTGCCTTCGACCGTGACGCCAATGCTTTCCCATCGCCGCGTTCCTGGGAGTTTGTCTCGCGCATTCTCGATTCCCTCGACTCGCAAGCGAACCCAGTGATTGAGCACGAAGTCATAGCAGGAGCGGTAGGCACCGGCGCGGCCACGGAATTCTCAGCCTTTTTGCGGATGTTCCGGGAATTGCCCAATATCGATGCCATCCTGTTGAACCCAACCCAGGAACCGGTGCCGGAGAATGCGGCAGCGCAGTACGCGGTGGCTTCCGCGCTGGCCCGCTGCGCCTCCGATACCAACTTCGACCGCATCTGCCTGTACCTGAATCGCCTCCCGACCGAGTTTCGGGTACTCTGTGTGCGTGACGCCACCCTCCGTGTGCCCGCCATTCGGTGTACCGCTGGCTACACCAAATGGGCCATCGAGAACCATCACGCCATTGCCTAGTGACGGTCTACACTACGCCGCTCGTCAGGACCAATCGCCGTGGGTGCCCGAGAGTCCCTGCGCTTCCTTTGCAGAATTTCGGCCGTCGGGCTTCAGCCGTCGGCGGACGGCCGCTCACGTATTCCATGTGTGTAGTCGTATTCGTCTCGATCCAAAAACTTCTCCCATGGATAGGGAGCACGTCCGAGCTGTGCGCGCATAACGTTCCACGCCTTGAATGTCCCGATGTAGTGGTATTGAAACTGTTCCTCAGTCACGCCAGCCATCCAACGCAAACAGTCGAACTGAATGCAATCGTCATAGTCCGGACCCAGACCCAGGTCATTCTTTTTTTCTAGATAGTTAACTTCAGACCGGACATCCAGCCGCAGTTTCCCGCTCGGCTCCACTGGAATGATTCGCAGCGCGTCCTTATCCAACAGTGGCTCGAGAGCTGGATGCAATAGGATTCGCAGTCCAGGGACTCCGCTGCGCTCGGTTTCGTAGGCACGAACGACCCCAGTTCCCAGGAACTGCGACATGTGAAAGGACACGCGAGCGGACGAGTCCGTGAGAAATCGCAACATACGGTAAGAGCCACGTGCAAGGCCCATACGGACGGGCACCTCGCTTGTGACCAAGTCGAACATAAGGGTACGCGCGATATGGACGGCATTCTCGATGCCGTCCGTTCGAAGGAACGCTGAGTCGGAAAACACTATTGCAGTGCCTGCTCCCAGTTCCTGGAGGCGCACACGAGCTTGATTGAGGCAACGATGAAAATTGACAAATCGGTGCCCAAGCAAGCTCTCCGAAGGAGATGGGGAATATAGTTCAACGTTGGTAAAAATTGGGCTGAGCTGGTTGAGCTGGTCACCTTCCTTTTCGACAAGAGCCGCAAAGCCGAGCATGTCTACAAATAGAATGAACGTCGCCTCGAATGGTTCTGCCATCGGACACTTGATATCAGTAGAAGTGCTTTAAGTCTACCACCTCTCATCATGCTGATTTGGCAAATTCTTACACAATACTCACTGACGCGGTTGAGACCTACTTTCCCTTGAGCGTTGCCTGGCAGCGTCCGCCCTGCGACATCCACTCAGTTTGGAGTCGGCAAGACGTATTAGTAATGGGAGTCGGATTGTTCTGGTTAACTTTCGGTTTGTCGGTGTACCTTCCCTACAGCATCGCCAATATTACGGTCGCAGAGACTTGAGCAAACGGTGTTGCCAACAACTAAAGTTCCGGTGGAGTCGGCGGCATCGCTCATTGAGGCTAGGCAACTGACTTAACGGATAAACCAACGTCCACCAACGCGGTTTTTATGCGTTCCGAGACCAGACTGTCTGTCATGACCGCAAAGATAACGGTCGGATCGACTCCAATCTGATGCAACAGCAACGCGTGAAAAAGGTGATCTAGCGCCTCTGCCAACCGGGAAATCTGCAAGTGGAAGAAATCGTAATCCACGTTCTCCCGTGGACCGCCAGCGTGTGAGATGTCGTTTCGCCTATCCGCGCACGCTTTTGCGAACTTTTCGATCTCCCCTCGGCCGAAGGTGAAGGGGAGTTTGCGCAGGCATTCCAGAATGCGAACCTCCAGCGACGGTTCGTGCGCGTGCGCCAGTTTCTTGCTGAGCCATTTTTGATCGTCGCTATCATTTGTCAACAAACTGAGGATGCGCTCCACCCGTTTTCGGTCCGTGACGACGCGCTCCGATGCCTCTGATTCAGCGAGCCACTTGCGATGCAAGGCTTCGACGCCCCAAACCAAGTTCACGAACCGATGTTCAGAGTAGTGGTGCGGATTTCGCAGCGAGGAAATATACAGGTAGTAGCCCGCCCCGTATGATTCGCTCCCTACTAGCCAATTTTTGAGGATCTCCCCGAACCCGTCTCTGACGCGGTCGAATGGCACCCACACCGAATATCGGTTGATGGGCTGTGGAAACGGCGCGCCACGGTAGAAATACAACGTGTTCCAGGCATCATACGGCTCTTCCTTACCCACCAAAATGGGCGCCGCGAAACGGCTGTATGTGCCAATCAGCAATCCCAGGAGCTCTTCAAGCTTCAAATAAGTATAGCGCAGGCTAGCCGCATCGCGGGGGGAGTCAGGTCTGAAGACTAAATAATAGTGCTGCCTGAATTGAGCCTCATTCGTAGGGTGGTTCCAGAGGGGAAGGATGGGTGCTCCCGTTGTGATTGACTCGACCGAGATGGTCCCCCCAAGGGAAGGATATTGGAGTTGCCACTCCCTGTATGAGACCCGAACATGAACCTCGTCACTCTCGGAATGTTCTCGGTCCACGACGATGCTCTGTAACCCAAGCCAGTCCTCGAAGCCGGCCAACTCTATGCGAAGCTCAATGAAATTATCTCGCCCGTAAGTCTCTGGAAATGGGCTCTCTCGGTGAACACATAGCTCAGCACCGAATCGCTGCTGTTGTGGCGATTCATCGGGGAATGAGAAGTCTGTGCGCTCGAGGCCCTCGAGCAAGACATACTTACCGCTAGAGGTTAGGCGACCCGCAATTCGCCTCATTTCGGGGAAGGTTCGGGGCTTTGACCAGTCTTGGTATTCGTCCTTCAGACACAGAGAGCCATCAGCCTCAAGTGTGATCTGACCGTCGTCTGTAATGGTCAAGAGGGCCGGAACGGAGGTTTCTTTTGAGTTCGTCGGGAGCTTCGGTTCGTTAAACCACCAGAAGAAGCCGCGTTCTTTTAGTATTTCCGCCATGAGTGGAATCAGTTTTACCGGCGCCTCGCGTTGCTATTTCCCAGTTTGGAATAGTGTCCAAGTTCGTTGAATTTCATCGCCAGCGACGAGCTTGAAGGAACTCTTGCCGCCAGTGATCGACATCTCCATGCTTCTTTCAATCGCCGCGATCGTGATATTCTTCCTTAGCTCTCGGAAACATTCCGTGTTCGACTCGATGATTGCAGCGGCTTCAGTCAGATACGTTTCGATTGATTCCCCTCCACGTTCGGAGATTTTCTCTCGGTCATCATTGCAACCGCCGGAGTCATAGTTGCCTAAACCAAATTTCTCGCCCGCGATCCCACCAGCGAGAAAGATGAAGCGTTCCCTGTCGGTCCGGTCGTCGGCATCGAGTTCGCACATGGTGCGGAAGCGACCTTCGAATGCCTCAATTCCGTCAACGCGAAAGCCGAAAAATAGCGCGACAACCGCATGGCCGGCTTCGTGGCAGCTTGGACGTTTGAGATCCAATATTAGGTTCTCCCATTTCTGACTAAGTGTGCCTCTCATTCTACCAGACGTTCTTGGTCAACCACACGTCAAAAGCAGCTCTGCAACACCGTGAGACCGGCACCCCGTACCAGTCTCGCACTTCCCAATTGTTGCTGGCGCCACCGCTATTCAGAAACCGAGACCCTTTCGGTCAGCCCATCTGCTTGATTGTCTTAGAGACGATACGGGAACGGTTATATGGAAACGCCTTGGCAGACTCGGGCGCCTTTGTGCCAGGAGGGAAGGGTCTGGCGAAATGTAGGTGGCGTCGAGCTTACTCCTGATATGTCAGCTAGACTGACACCTGAGTCGGTCCCAAAAAGCGGATAGTGGAGAGTGCAAAGCGAGATCCCGGATGGGTCGTCGGCCACTCGGCAGTTGGCCTATTATTCCTGCCTTGTCACCCAGCGTTTGCAGCTGATTGGGCGGGCTTAGTCCAGGATTCTGCACTTCATTATGACTGCCGGAATTGTGAACAATCGGCACGAAGGCAACCACCATCACATCTTTAATCCACTTATGAAACCCCGCCTTTCGCAAGAATCGAGAACGTCTGTTTCTGGATTCCTGTACTTGCAGAATACTCCCCGATAAAGGAGACAAATGCCATGAACTCGATCTCGGTCGCAGAACCGTCGCTGTGTTCCCGAGCCATGCTGTGCTCGCTTTCGATCAGCATGTGGTCGGCGCGGAAACACGACCGCGAAGCATCCGAGGAAATTGCGCAGCGCCACGGTGCGCAGCCCGATGCCGGCCGGTATCACAAGGTGCTTCTCCCCAAGGCAGCCCTCGCCGAGGTCCAAAAGATCGTGAGCGAGGCCCGTCAGGATCACTACTTCATGACCCTGCCCTGGGACGATAACGGCTATCGCGTGCTCCCAGCCGCAGCGTATATGGACCACACGGAGAGAATGCGGCAGCTATCGAACCAGTTCACACCAGCCATCGATACCTTGACCCAGCAGTTCGGACTGCTTGTGGAGGAGGCCAGGGTACGACTGGGCGGTCTGTTCCGTTCGGAGGATTATCCGGCTCCCGAAGAACTCCGTTCCAAGTTCTCTTTCGAAACCAAAGTGATGCCTCTGCCGGATGCAGGCGACTTCCGAGTCACACTGGGCGACGAGGAGAAAGAGCGAATCAAGCGTCAGATCACCGCCGCCGTCGAGGCATCGCTTCAGGTCGCGAGTCGTGAGCTTTGGCAGCGGCTGTACGAGGCTGTCAGTCACCTGGCCGAACGCCTCCAAGCCTACAAAGTGACGGGGGAGGGGGTTGAACATCCCTTCCGCGATTCCGTCGTCACAAACCTGGTGAAACTCGTCGATGTTTTGCCCAAGCTGAACGTCACGGGAGACCCGGAACTGGAACGGCTAGCTGCCCAGGTGCGCGCCTCACTGCTAGTCGATCCCCAAGAGCTGCGGAAGTCGGAGTCGGTTCGTAGCGAGACCGCGAAGGCAGCCACAGCGATTTGCGACCGCATGGCCGCGTATATGGCTGGCTATTCGGTCCCTGCGCCAGACGAAGGGAGGGCGGCGTGAAGCCTTCTCACACCACCCCGGCACAAAAGCTAACTCGGGCACGCGTTCAGCTCCTGTTGAAGCAGCCTTTCTTTGGCACGCTCAGCTTGAGGCTGAAACTGATACCCGGAACTCTGCCAACGATGGCGACTGACGGCTCGCGGATTGTCTATAACCCAGCCTTCGTGGATGAACTCAAGCCAGCAGAACTCGAGGGAACGCTCGCCCACGAAGTCCTGCACTGCGCGCTGGGGCACCAGTGCCGCCGCGGCGAACGCGATCCGGAGCTTTGGAATGAAGCCGCGGACTTCGCCATCAACCCTATTCTGATCGGAAACGGTTTCGTGCTGCCCGCTGGGGCGCTGATCGATCCTTCGTTCAACAACTTGAGCGCCGAAGAAATCTATGCCCGGTTGCTACGGAGAACAAGCGAGGGGAACGGAGCAGCGAAGCCGCCGCAGCAGCAGACGAATGCCGGCGGTGGGATGGCTACGGGTCCGCAAGGGACAGACGGCACTGCGCCCTCCAATCCGAAGCCAGACGCCTCTCACCAGCCAATTTCAGACCAGCGCGGGCGGACGACGGGTGAAGCCGCGCGGCCTGCATCGATGCGGCCCGGAGGGTTCGGCGAGGTCCAGGACGCGACCGATGAGCACGGTCATACGGCTTCACCCGCCGAGAAGCGTCGCCAGGAGCACGAGTGGGGCGTCGCCGCGGAGCAGGCCCAGCGGTCGGCCAAGGCGTGGGGACACGAACCTGCCGGGATCGAGAGGCCGCTTAGCGAAAGCCGCCAATCCATGCAGGATTGGCGCGCGATCCTGCGTGATTTTGTGGCCGCCACTACGCCCTCTGATTATCGCTGGACCCCACCCAATCGGAGGTACATCGCATCGGGCCTGTACTTGCCCTCAATCGAGCGCCGGGGATTGGGCGAGATCGTGATTGCGGTGGACACCTCCGGCTCGATCGGAAGACTCGAGCTGGAACAATTTGCTGGTGAAATCTCGGCCATCTCCGAGGAGGCGCAGCCGGAAGCCATACACGTGGTGTATTGCGATGCAGCAGTTCAGTCCGCTCAAGAGTTCAGAGCGTCGGAACCGGTGCAACTCGAACCCAAAGGCGGTGGAGGCACAGACTTCTGCCCGGTTTTCGAGTGGGTCACTGAAAAGGACCTCGCGCCGGCCTGCCTTATCTATCTCACCGATTTGTGTTGTGATTCGTATCCGGAGGCGCCGGAATATCCGGTGCTTTGGGTAACCGATTCCCGTCGAACTGCGCGTTTCGGGGATACGGTCCGGATTGACCTTGAATAAAGCAATGTGCCTTGAACGATCCCGCCGCGAGTGTTTTCATTCCGAACTCGTCATCATAGTCATCCTGCCATTGCCATAGCACAACCCGCCTGAGAAGAACCTCCCCAAAGGCCGGAAACGTGGATGGAGCGCGGAGCCACAGCCTCCACGCTGCCGTTGAAGTATTGCCTGCGGACATCAGCAACGTAGCCCAAGGTCGAAAGGCGCTGACCTTTATGGGTCTATTCCAGAGTGACGAAGGGTTCTATGGCAACTCAATCCGGTCCTACTTTTCAGCAACTGAGCAGCTTGACGGCAGTGGCCAATCTTCGCCCTCGCTCGCCGGCGCGACCGCGCCGACCCCTGACTCCTCCGATTTTGCGTCCCAGGAGAAGGCACGAGGGAAAGGCCCTCCAAGACAGGGAGAAGCTGTTGGTTGATATGCTTCCCTTGGTAAAGCGCGTGGCTCTGAAGATCCGCAAACGCCTGCCTGCCCGTGTGGAGCTGGATGACCTGTTCTCAGACGGCGTGCTGGGACTGGTCGATGCGGTCACCAAGTTTGACGCGAGCAAGCGGGTGAGGTTGGAGACCTACGCACGGCACCGGATTCGCGGAAGCATTTTGGACGGTCTCCGTGCCGCCGATCCGGCCTCCCGGGACTTACGACGCAAGAACCAAAGAATCCAAAAGCTCTATCACGAACTGGAGGTCAAGCTCGGTCGTCCGGTCACTGACGAGGAGATGGCCGCGGCGCAGGAAATGAATCTGGCGCAATGGCACAGGGCGCTCGACGAGGTTCAGAGCGTGGGATTCGACTTCAGCGCGCGCACTCTTTCGGCGGGCCCGACCTCCAGGTCGGTCAGCCGACAGATTGAGCCAGCGTTTCTTCCGGGTGACGATCCCGATCCCTTTGATTTCTGCTACCGTCGTGAGCAGTGTGAGATTCTAGGTCGCGCGCTTTCCAGCCTGAAGGAGCGTGAAAGACAAATCATTACCCTCCACTATTATCAGCAGGAGTTGCCTATGAAACAGATTGCCGACTGTATGAAGGTGGACGCATCGCGGGTCTCCCAGCTCCATGCGGCGGCCTTGGTCCGACTAAAGGCGAATATGGATTCCCTGCTACACCCAGGCCAAGCCGAATTCTCAGAAACCGCCACTCCGTCGACCGGGGCGGGCGCTGGGGCCTAACGCAAGTTCGTCAGTGCGTCCCAAGAGCGTAGATCGCCATTGGGCGGCGCAGCCGTCGATGCGCCCATGTCCGTAACCAAAGAGAGACCATGTCAGTTGCCACTTTTTTTTCACGGGTCGACGCTTGTGAGAACCGCGTCTAGACTCGCGTGGGTGCCCGACGCCCGAAGCTGCACACGGCTAACAACAACTACCTCTGGGCCCATCCGCAAGAGGAAAGGGGCCGGGTCTTATAGGATGTGGCACGTTCGCTGGCAACGGTGAGGCGTTTCTAATCTGGCGGATCTCCTTGCGAAGCCTTTACTTCGCAGTTTTCTACAGCGAAACACGACCGACACACCGCCGCCCGCGGTCACGGGTCCTCATTGGCACCAGGTGATTTTGGTCGTCTCCGGCAGCAACGTTGTGGTTGCATCGAATTCGTTTCGACGTGCCGCGTGCGAATCGCGCGGGGTGTCTGTGGCGTCTGCCCAATAGACCCACAAATCCCACGTTTCCAATTACTTCCCCAAATAACCAACTTACGTACAGGGATTCTGGACTGGGCCGTTTGACAGGTAGAACAGCTTGTTCTATGTAGATGACAGGGGATTACGCGCAACAAGCCTCTGTAGGCCCAGCACTGGTTTCACTAAATCGAAACAACTCGTACCGGCAGTGTAAGTGGAGGCGAAACTCTCCGTTGCAGAACTAAGCTCGTCTGGACCACAGCGCCGGTCGAACAGAACGGTTGGTGTCTTAGTGCCGACAAAGGCTTGGCGAGCTTTTGACAGTTGGTGTGGAAGGTGAACATGGGAAATTTGAGCACACTTGAAGAACGGCAAACCGAAATGCGGGAGAGACAAACGACCCTGCAGCCCTCGGTGTTGTCTTTGATGCCTCACGGCGAGCGGCATTACAGCGTCAGTGAAGTGGCAAAGCTTTGGAGCTTGAGTCGGGATTCTGTGCGGCGCCTCTTTCGCCGAGAGCGGGGCGTTTTGGTGATCGGGAACAGGTATGCGACCCTCCGCATACCAGAGTCCGTATTGGAGCGGGTCCATCGGAGGCTGAGTAATACTAACGATCTACAAAATGCGCGGGCCTACATGTCCCGACAAGGGCAGGCGGTATCGGACGGGAAACATTAGAGGTGTGGAAGAAGTTTGGTGGTCGTGGGCACATGCGAGGCACCAAGTAGGCCGGTCAAGAAGGCCCACATGAAACGCAGAACAAACGCAGGAGTTTCGAATGCTCATCCTTTGGCGACGCCATGTCAAAGATTGTCCACACCGAGAAAAGGGGCGCGAGTACCTCAAGTGCCAGTGTCCAATCTGGATGGACTGGCGTACCGACGGCCCACGCATACGACGCCCCGTGGGCACTCGTAACTGGCAGGTTGCCCAACGAAAGGCCCGGGAGTGGGAAGCTCAGGGGTTCGCTGGTGGGGGCAAGACAACTACCATTCAGGAAGCGACGGAAAAGTTCATTGAAGACGCCAAAGCTCGAAATCTCCGCGAGGCCACCCTGTACAAGTACGATCTTCTTTTCCGGCAACTGAAAGCGTTCGCAGACGAGCACGGTTTGGTATTCATCTCGGACTTCAATCTTGATTGGGCAAGGAACTTTCGCGCCACCTGGCTTAATAAGAACCTAGCCGCGAAGAAAAAACTCGAGCATCTGCGGGCTTTCTTTCGGTTTGCGTACGAGAGCAACTGGATGGACTCAAACCCCGCAGCGAAACTCAAACCACCAATGATCACGGAATCTCCGACACTGCCGTTTAGCAAGGAGGAGATGGGCCGCGTTCTAGAAGCGTGCAACGAATATCCGGACAAACGCAACGCCGTTCGACTGCGTGCGCTCGTGCTTCTTCTGCGCTACAGCGGGCTCCGCTTCACTGATGCTGCTAAGCTCTCCCGTGATCGCATCACAGGAGACAATCTCTTGCTCTATACGGCAAAAACCGGCACGCCGGTCAACTGCCCTCTTCCCCCTGTCCTAATCGATGCGCTCGCAGCAATCCCCGAGGATGGCCCATACTACTTCTGGACAGGGAAATCCGCGACCAAAGGCTTAGCCGGCAGTATTTGGTGGCGACCGCTGCACCGGCTCTTCGCCCTGGCCAAAGTGCCGAACGGTCACGCGCACCGATTTCGCGACACATTTGCGGTCGAGTTGCTGCTCGCTGGTGTGCCCATAGATCGTGTATCTGTATTACTTGGCCACAAGAGTGTGCGAATTACCGAGAGGCATTATGCCCCGTGGGTCCGCTCCAGACAGGAGCAGCTTGAAGCAGATGTGCGTAGGACATGGGACGTGGCCATTCGGCGGCGGGCACGCCTAGGGCACACGCGGGAAAAGCGGGTTGTATCTCATTGAATCTAAAAGGCGGAAATTGGTGCTGGAGGGGGGAGTTGAACCCCCATGCCGGGTGACCGGCGGCAGATTTTGAGTCTGCTGCGTCTGCCAATTCCGCCACTCCAGCCTGCGTCCAAACAAAAGGTTAGCATAGCGCCGAACTTGCCTCAAGGCGCTTTTCGATTACTTTAAGGGCATGATTCCAAAAAGCAGGCAGTAAGGCGTAGGCAGTGGCGAGGAAGCAATTCAAAATTCAAAATTGCTCCAGCCCCCAGTTCCTAGCCCACATTTTTCACCGTCCTGTTAGAAGATATGCACTCTCACCGTCAGATATTTCTTGGGGTTCTTCTTGAATTCCGTGAGGAAATCTCTTAAGGATTCTGAACTCTGGCTCAGATTGTTATAGAGCGTCGTGTCCGTAGAAAGCTTTCCCAGCGTGCCCTGGCCTTGGTCCATTCGTGTTGAAACGGCATTGAGATGGTCGAATGTTTCGTTCAGGCGGTTATAGAGCTGGGGATCCTTCGCCAGCTTTCCCAGCGTGCCCTGGCCCTGACTGATGTTATCGACGAGCGAGTTAGCCTGGGTCACCAGGTGGTCCAGGTTATTGTACACCGAGGGGTCAGAGATAAATTTGGCAAGACTTCCCGGGCCGTGTTGCATGTCGTCGATCGCCTTATTCAGGCGGTCAATGGTGGCGACGGTGTTGTTGTACAGGGTCTCATCGGCCATGAGTTTGCCGAGCGTTCCCTGGCCCTGATCGACGCGGGTAACCATCCGGTCGACGGTGTCGGCTGTCTTATTCAGGCGGTTGTAGAGGGTCTGATCGTAGATGAGCTTTCCCGCCGAGCCTTTTCCCGACTGGATCTGGCCCGAGATGTCGTTGAGTTTGGCGCTCAACACGCGCAGGTTGATGAAAACGTCATTGGCGTTTTGAACTACCCTTTTGACATCCGCTTCCTCGGAGGTTATCAGCACGCCGCCATCGGCAATCACTTCCTGGCCAGGACTTCCGCGCGTAATATTCACGTAGCTGTCGCCCAGCAGTCCGACGGTCTCAATGCTTGCCCTCGAGTCGGCGCGGATTTCGTGTTGGTAGGCGCGCGCTACGCGCATCACAATCTCCACGGCGCGCGCGCGCTCAGGGTAGGGTGAGATTTCTATCCGTTCCACGCTGCCCACGGCGACTCCGGCCAGGCTGACCTGGGCGCCTTGGCGCAGTCCTGCGGCCTCGGTGACGTAGGCTTTCAGCTTATATCGCCTTCTGAAGAATCCCTCCTGCCCGCTAATGAAGAATATACCTAATGCGAAGATTGCCAGGCCGATGATCACCATTGTACCGACACGCAGTTGGGTCCACTTTAGTCGCTGCTGTTGAGGCATGGTTTGTCTCCTTCGAGGGAAGTCACCCTTCTATTGTAGACCAAGTTGCTGGCAGAATCGCCCTCAGGCGAGATACTTGAGCAGGTAGGGATCATGCGTGCCGGCCAATTCCTGTGGAGTTCCCTGAAAGTAAACCGCGCCATCCCGCAACAGCAGGAAACGAGTAAGGGCTGTAGAGCCTCCGTGGTTCACGCCGCCAGCGGGGACCAGCGCCTGTTTTCGCTCCGAAAAGACGTAGTTTGCGAGCACATAAGCATCCTGGAGGCGGTGCGTGACTACCAGCGATGTCACGCCTTGCACGTCGCGCAACTGCGCAATGTGCATGTTAATGGTGTGGCTGGTGACCGGATCAAGTCCAGCGGTGGGAGAATCATAAAGCATGATCGCGGGCCCGCTGATGATGGCGCGGGCGATGGAAACACGCCGGCGCATTCCGCCGGAAAGTTCCGACGGCATCTTATCGATGGCCTGCTCCATCTCCACAAGCCGCAGTACTTCCCGGACTCTCCGCTCGATCTCTTCTTCCTGGATGACTCCCTCTTCTCGTAAGCGGTAGGCGACATTCTCATACACCGAGAGCGAATCGAAGAGCGCTCCTTCCTGAAAAACAATGCCCATTCGCCTCCGAAATGTATCGAGCTGCTCCTCCGGAAGGGGCGAGAGATTCCGTCCTTCCACCAGCACCTGGCCTGAATCCGGTTTGATAAGGCCAAGGATCAGCTTGAGGAGCACGGATTTTCCTGTCCCCGTGACGCCGAGGAGGAACAGCGTCTCGCCCTGGTCCACGTGGAAGGATATGCCGGAGAGAACTTGCTTCTCATCGAAGGCCAGCGAGACCTCGCGAAGTTCGATGACAGGCGGATTGCCCATAGCTTGGAATCAACGTTGGCAGTCTCGGGTCGGGGTCCAGTCACCGGCGGGAGCTGCGACAGGTTTGCATAACGACTGCAACCTTGATGTTAGCATGATCGCGCGGAGAGCCCTCAAAAGAATCGGATGGCGATCAGGAATTTCGTGATAAAAAAGTCAAGCACAAGAACCAGGACCGAGGCCACAACCATGGCCTGCGTCGTCGAACGCCCCACGCCTTCCGTGCCACCCGTGGTGTTCAACCCGTAGTAACAACCCACCATGGCGATGACGACCGCAAAGACAAAGGGTTTGATCATGCCCTGGGTGACGTCCTGATAGGTGAGTGACTGTTGCACGGAATTCCAATACTCCCTGCTACTCAGGTGGACCGTGGAGTAGCTTATGAAAAACCCTCCCAGCATCCCGAAGAAGTCTGCGAGAATGGTCAGAACCGGCAATGTCGCCAAGGTTGCAAATAGGCGCGGCAAGACCAGTTTTCGGATGGGATCGGTGCCGAAGGCGCGCATGGCGTCGATCTGCTCGCTGACCAGCATCGATCCGAGTTCGGAAGCAATGCCGGAACTGATGCGCCCCGCGACCATAAGTGCCGTCAGGACAGGGCCTAGCTCTCGGACGACAGACAGCGCAACCATTTCTCCAAGCAGGCCGACCTCACCGAAGGTGCTCAGGGTCCGGTAACCTTGCAGGGCCAGCACGCCCCCGGTGAAAAAACCCGTCAACAAGACGATCGGCAAGGAGCCAACGCCGATGACGTCCATTTGGAGCAATGTGTCGATGATGTAACGCGGCGGGGTGAAGGCGCGCCGCAGGGAACTAACCAGTAGGAAGCTGAAATCCTGGACCGCCAGCACCTTGCGCTTCACAAAACCCACTATCAACGTACCGATCATCATATTCCGTTAGACAATTCTCTCTCTATTCGTCGGTCTTAAGCCACTCTAGCCAGCGAAGTGTTTGAAGTCAAGCGGCTCGCAGGGCGGAACGCAACTGAGCGGAACCAGGCGACCCATTGCAGGAAGCGCCGGGGCCCGAAACCCTTGCTCCGCGCACTCTCTTCCACGACCCTTAGGGTAGGCAATTGGGTCGGAGGCCATGTCCGGGTTCCTCTTTGCGTGTCCTTTTCGCGCGGTCAGAAGTACAAAGACTTAGGAAAGTGTTTCGCAGGGAGCAGCCATTGGCCAAGCGGCGGGTGAAAAAGAAAATGAGGGGGAAGTCCCCTCCCCCCTCCAAGCGTCGGGTCTTGGGTCTATTTTCCGGACTCGCATCGGCAATCTTTGATCGTCCGGTGTGAGTCCATTTCTCTACTCAAGCACGCGGCATTCCAATATGGTTCGGAACTTAGAGCCTTTAACCCTCACGCTAACTGGTTTAATTTCAGTGAGTCGCAGAGAGTGAGGGAGAAGACGCGGCCAAACACAGGCGCGGTTCACTACAATTTTCTATATTACGGATTCGAAATTCATATTTCTGCAAGCCCTGGCCACGCAGTCTCTGTTCGCAAATACCTGGAACGAACTATTCAAAACGTGCAGTGTAAGCGCTGCCACTTGGGCGCTGAAATCATTGCCATTGAAGCATTGGCATCCTGCCCCCACCTGCCGGGGCTCGCTAGGCGCCTACGCCGGCTTGCCGCGGGCGCCGCAGGTCTCGCTCGTGAAGGCTGTACCGCGAAACAATGGCGGTGGTGGCAAGGGTGCTCACACTGCCCCCGACCCGTTGGGGTGGGTTTCGAGCCTCGAGGACCATAGGCGAGATATCCATGCCACGCGTAGCAGGGGTGCGGGCGCTGAGGTGTTCATCCCGCCGGAGACCATTGACAAAGGTATTGATTCTCGCACAACTCGCCCGGAGAATTTCCGCGCTGGCAACAACCCATGCTAAACTTTACATTCTCGCGACCGCATGGTTCGGGTCGGGCATTGAATCAAATCTGGAGGATTGGTTCGACTACCTGTTGCAGGGGTTCCCGATTTGAGCGGTCTCGCGAGCTTTAAAACACTCCGATGATTGATATTCATAGTCACCCTTTGTGGGAAGTCGATGACGGCGCTAGGACCTTTGAGGACGCTATTGCCATGTGCCAGATAGCGGCCAAGGACGGCACTACGCATCTTGTTGCCACACCGCATTGTAATTACACTTACCCTTTCAATCCGGACGTCAATCGCCAGAAGATTGCAGAACTTCAGTCGGCAGTGGGAGAAGCGCCCAAGCTCCTTTTGGGATGTGATTTTCACCTCTCCTACGACAACATTCAGAAGATTGTCGAGACTCCGTTGGATTTCACTATCAACGACAGCTCGTACCTGCTGGTCGAATTTCCTGACCAGTTCATTCCTGAGCAACTCGACCGCGTCTTTTATGAGATCCAGGTGGCTGGGCTGACCCCCATCATCACGCATCCGGAGCGCAATCCAGTTTTTGCGCGCAAGTCCGGGTTGCTATATCACTGGGTAACGCATGGATGTTTGGTTCAGGTCACAGCCCAGTCTTATACCGGCCGATTCGGCCGGCCGGCCCTTCGCTTGGCCGAAGGTTGGCTGGAGAGGAATCTCGTCCATTTCTTCGCCTCAGACGCCCACGACGTCAAATATCGCCCGCCTATGCTTTCGGAATGCTACCGCAAAGTGGCTGACTCAAGGGGGGACGAAACGGCGCAGAGGCTACTGAAGAAGAACCCGGAGGCCGTAATCAGAGGCATGCCATTGCCCCCCCACCCCCCACCCATCGCGTCAAGCAAACAAGGACCGAAGCGCGGCTGGTTTTCTTTCTTGACCGGTAGGTAGCGGATGGTATTGGGGAGATAGGAGCAGGAAGGCAGGCTCCAGGTAACAACGGACAACTTTTCGTGTTCGCACGCAGAATCCAAGTGCAATTATTGAGTCCACAGGGGCCGCGGGCTTGCCCCATTGCCTGGCTGGATAGTTTTTTTATGCGGAGTTTCACCGGACGCTCGGCTTTCGATGAGAGTCTTCCCGTAGCGGATGGCTTGATCGAGGTGGGCTTCGGCGTGGACCTGCAGGCTCTGAGAGTGGACCTTGAAGATTGGCTCACGCGAAAGTTTGGCGCCGGCAAGCAGGTTAACTTAGCTCTGACTGAGATCGGTAAGAAATTATATAGTGAATGGTGAATAGTAAATTGTAAACCGCGACTCACGCCCGCCATTTACTATTCACCATTTACTATTCACCATTCACCATTACTAATTACTTCTCCTGGCACCTGGAACCTGACACCTACGTCACTTTTACAGCGATCATTACTTTGTCGTCGAGGTGAGTCCCCCTGGCGGAGAACTTGGCTACGTCGGCGTTTACGGTGGTTACGATCTCTGCCGCGCTCTGGGTAATCGCGCCTCGAACACAATTGACAAGGCGCCCAGTCCCGTACTCCTCCTGCTGTTCATCCATCGACTCCGTGATGCCATCAGTACAGAGGACCAGCACATCCCCCGTCTGGAACTTGACTTGCCCGTGCTTGTACCGAACGTTGTCAAAAAGGCCGACGACCATGCCGCCTTCCGTAAGGTTCACAGCCTCCCCCTCAGTCCTGACAATGACCGGTGGAACGTGTCCGCAGTTGATATAGTCGATGGCTTGCCGTTGGATGTCAATCAGCCCCAGAAACATGGTGAGGTATTTGCCGCCGCGGGTTCCCGCCAGGATCATGTGATTCAGGGACTCCGCCAAGCCGCTAAGCGAGTGGAGATTCAGCACCAGCGCGCGGAGAGTCGCCTGGAGGTTGGACATGATCATGGCCGAGCTGATTCCTTTGCCCTCCACATCAGCCACGACCACAAGGAGGGAATCGGAGCCAAGAGTTAGGAAGTCGTAATAGTCACCTCCCACTTCGTAGCAGGGCTCGTTGGTCACGGCGATGTCAAAGCCCGGCACCAGAGGCGCCCCTTCGGGAAGGAGGCTGCGCTGGATGTCGCGAGCCAGCGCCATTTCGCGTTCCAGCCGCTCCTTCTCGAGCAGAGCGCGATGGAGTTGCGCGTTCTCCAGCGCCAGCGCCATGTGGTCCGAAAGCGTCAGCAGAAAGTCCACGTCCTCAGAGGTGAAGCCTCCACGCCTTTTATTAAGGAGTTGGAGGGCGGCGATGATCTTTCCGCTCTTGTTGCGGATGGGAAGGCAGAGAATGTTTCGGGTGCGGTAGCCTGTCTGCGCATCCACGTCGCGGTTGAATCTCGGGTCGGCATAAGCATCGGGGATGTTGAGGATTTCGCCGCTTTGGGCCACGTGGCCCGCAATGCCCCTACCGAGCGGCAAACGGATTTCCCGCTTCTCCAGTCCGTGGGCGATCAGCGACCAGATCTCTTGGGTCTTTTCATCCACCAAGAAAAGCGTGCCGCGCTCTGCGTCTGCCTGAGTCTTTGCCACTTCCAGGATGCGGCCCAGCAACTCGCCGAGGTCCAGTGTTGACGCGAGGGCCTTCGTTGCCTCCATGAGGAACTGGAGTTTGGAGAGCGTCTGCTGCTCCGAGGAACGCAACTCCGCGTCGCGCAAAGCTACAGAGGCAAACCAAGCGTGCAACTGAAAGACGACGAGCCTTGTGCCGGGGGGAGTCTTCGCACATGCCACCAGCAGCACGCCCTTGACCTTCGAATCCTCGACGAGTGGGTAGGCGGCCACAAAGCCGAGCTGATTTTCCTTCGCCCACACTGAGAGTTCGTCGCCTTGGGCCGCTTCTGCCTCGAGCATCTGCGGAAGTTGCTCCCGCACGGCCTTCCCGAGCAGGGAGTTCTTCGATGCTTCGTTAAAGCTGGGCGGCAGTTTCGGCAGGCCCGCGGAGGCGCCCAACTGGAGGTTGGACCCAGCTTCTCCTAGCTGCCAGAGGCTGGCACTCCCTACTCCGTACCGTTTGACCAACCGGTCCACTATCGCATCCATGACGGCCTGTGGTTCCAGGGGCGCGCCAAACTCCCGGCCAAGGTCTGCGATCTCCCGCCTCAGGTCAATAACGCTTGGCGCAGTTTTGGAGCTCTTCTTGGTTTGGGGGTCTGCTTTGATCACGGTGATTTCCCTGATTCGCTGCTTTGATTTGGATCGCCCTGAGTATATCCAGCCTTCCGGCAGGATGCAATTTGTTCTTGGTCGAAGGCGAGGGTAGTGTCCTAAATGTGTGTTGCCAGCTTCTATTTTCCAGTTTCCAGTCTCCGAATCGTACTTATTTGCACCTGTTTTTCGCTTTGATTGGGTTTTTTGGCATTGAAAAACCAGTTCGTTTTGAGCTTAAACCAGTTCGTTTTGGCATCCTTGAAAAGCTAAGTCGTTGATTTTAAACAACCTCTTCGGTTCGTTCCCTCTATTTAGTATCTTTTTTCTGTTTACTGCGCATTCTCCCCGCCGCCCGCCCCTCTCGGAACCCTTTTCCCGCTCCCCGGCCTGTTTCGCATTTGACATACTACAGTAGGCTATAACAATTCCGGCCTCGTGTCAAGACCAAAGTACAGGTGTCAGGTGTCGGGTTCCAGGCTGAAGGAGTTAGATGAGGGTTCTCTGCGGCTTGCGGTGACAAGGGCGATTGAAACGAAAAGTCGCAGAGTCTCTGGAGGGCGATAGTCTGGGCAAGCTGCTTGGGGGGATCGCAGACACGCCAAAAAAGGCACTTCTCCGCCACCCGCCCGAATTTGGCCGCCGGCAGTATAATCTAGGGCCGAGCGGCGCTCGGCCTCGGACGAATCGGGTCCAGCAAAACTCGAATGCCATTCGCCCTAACGAACAAGGCCGAACGCCGTTCGGCCCTACAAATCACATCCCCGCCATGCGCCCGCATTCACTGGCAGCGTGGGCGTCAGGATTCAAATCCGCAGTTACCAGCCGGATTCGAAAGCTGTGGAACGAACCGCACGCCGTCGTCTGGCAAGAGGATTATTTCGAACACGTCATTCGCGACGAGGATGAGCTGTTTAGAATTCGCAATTACATTCTCACCAACCCGGCTCGTTGGAAATTAGATCGCGAGAATCCCGAAGCGGGTCCCGACGCCGAAGATGAATGGCCGTGGAGCCCCGACGACCTTTCGTAGGGCCGAACTGGGTTCGGCCCCGGGTGCAACGTCGTCGGCCATGGACGTTCCGCCACCCACGCGCGTAGGGCCGAGCGGCGCTCGGCCTACGGCAAACCGGCATTTCGCGCTGGCATCTGGCACGCGGCCGTACCATCCGAGGTACGATCAAACGCGGTTTGGGCTACGGGTGGTGGTCCGTGCCACTTGCTTGACCCGGTGCGGGCCGGTCTGGTCAGGCGCCCGGAAGATTGGCGATGGTCAAGCAACAACGAATACGCCGGCACGAGCGCCAACGAACAAAGCGAACGCTGCGGTTCGATCGTCGACCGCGTGGGAATGCCCTCCGACGCGCGCGCACGAATTTGATCGCTCCATCAGGGGGCCGAAAAGACGCGGACCACAAAACCGGCGGTCCGCGCTACCCGCTCTACGAATCCACACAAGAGGAAACCCGCTACAGTCCAGCCGTTTGCGTCAGTGCTGTGGCAAGGGTTATCGAAGGCAAGCCTGACATGAAGCACGTATCGACCAGCTATGTCGAACGTCAGAACCTTACGATGAGAATGGGAATGCGTCGCTTCACACGACTAACCAACGCATTCTCAAAGAAAGTTGAGAACCTGCGGATTCCGGGGCAAGGTG
>DLMI01000183.1 GCA_002478145.1 Acidobacteria bacterium UBA7540 | reverse complement strand
CACCTTCATCGGAATCAGCAAACCCCCGACCCACGGATTAGAAAACCGATGTAAGCAGTTTTCAACAGCTTAAATCATTGAATTTACAGGACCGCTGAACCCAACTTGTGTCACAGAAAAGGCCCTATTTGCGCTTATCTGTGACGCTAACTGTGACGCCGTTTTCCTGTTTTAGTTCCTCAATTGCCACTGGAAACCATCCCAGAAATCCGCCCCGCCAAGTTGACCAATGAACAGCGGCGATGGATTTGGGAGCATCGAGACGTGCTGACGGGCCAGATCGCCGAGGTGAGAGCTTTGACGGTCAATGAGAGCGGAGCAATCCGCGTGTTCGTGCGGTTTCACCCATCCAAGTCCGAGCAGGGGGTGCTGCTGTACAGCGAAAGCTTGGCTGGGTCGACGGACCCCGACGAGAGCCGGCCGATGATGTTTCGGCGGAAGAGCTCAGCAGGATGGCGGAGGTAAGCTGAGTGAGAACCTGAACCTCCTCACGCCCCAGGACCTCGCATTACATCGCCTGACCCCCCAGAGGAAAGGGGTTTTAAGGCCCCAGAATCGTCCTAGAAGCCGGGGTCGGTACCCGCTTGAACGCATTCCGAATCAGCGCGTCGGTCGAGCTATGGGGGTATCTGTGAGCGAAGCTGCGAGAGCTACAAACTCTTGCCTTCATCGCGCCGCCGGCGGCTCCTGGTCGGTGGGAATTCCGACTAGGTAGCGATAGAACGCAACGGCCCGGTTGACCGCGGAAGACTCATTTCCCGTGATCAGCCGGTTCGCGTTCTTTCCTGTGCGCACGATGCTGTAGTATCGCCAGACGTTTTCCGATTCGCGATCCAGAAAGTAGATGGACTGCATCTCACCCGGGTGGAAGACGGTTATGAAGAGATAGTGCATCGTGCTGACGTTCTCGACATCATAGACGAGCCGGTCCGCCGATGCCTCAGCAATGTGCATTCGGTAGATGGCTTTGCCAGAAAGGTTATCGACCTGTTCAAAGTAGAGTACCTTGCCTTCCTTCATATCATCGGGCGTAAAGTCTTCGCGGCATTGACTAGGCTGCAAGCCGGTCAGAGCGCAGGCGCCCACAATTAGTGTTTGCCACTGCTTGTGAGTGGTCGACCAGTAGCGCATGCCCGCGAGTTCTGAAATTGCCCCGATGTGGCGAAGCAAGCCCTCAGCTCCCGAGGTATGACGAAATCGCGCGACTGTGGTTACCAACGTTGTAAAACCCACCGCAGCCCAACCGGTGCACGCGGGCGGTCTCCAGTCGCGGCCGAAATCAGACTTGCTCCATGACTTCACGATGGCCGAATCATCCAGACCAGGATAGGACGGAACGGGTTCCTTTCCGCATGGCGGCTGGGGTCTTAATTGCGCATAGCCGTGCGCCTGGCAGAGCAGCATTGCCGACAATACAAACCGAACGAGGTGCCAAGTCCAAGTCCGGACAAGCGTCTCATGACGCGGATCTGGGCTCATCTGACCAGCATAGTTGTTGCCCGGGGTCTGGGTCAGGTGCCACAGTCGGCAGCGCCACGTTTGGACTAAAGTAGGGTACGGCCCGGAGAGCGCCCAACTCCGGGATTGGTCTCTCGTCGCTGCATGCTTCAAGGGCATAGTTGCTTTTGCACTCATGCGTCTTAGCCAGGATTCCCATTTTGGCATCCTGAGCCACAACACTATACACCCCACCGGCTCGTTCGCAACCGCAACTTTGCACTCCAGACGCCAGCGCGGCATCGGGCAGCCAGGTGTGCGCCCTCGGGATGGCGTCAACCGGCACCTTGACCCGTTTCCCACGCGATTTCCCGGACACCTCACCAGCCCTCCGCTTGCTTCCCCGGGTTTTCTCCTGCCGGTTGCGAACTCTACCCCGCGGGCAAGGGCAGCGACTCGATCCGCTCCCCCCATGGCCCCGAAGAGTCGCCGCGTCAGATGGCTCTCGGCCAGCAGCAGCCAGTAATACCGGGCGTGTTTCACGAGCCTACCGCCCCTATTCACCAACCGCTGCCATCTGTTCATCCGATGCGGTGTGTCGGCTAAACCCCATTTGAAAAGGAGGAATTCCTATGATCATTGGCGTCACGCACGACCCAGACGGCCGTGTCGTCCAGCGGCTGTCCATATCCACCAAGGTCTCCGTCGGGCTACCACCCAATGGAGATCGCAACCATCCCACCAAGCTCGACCACTTCCTCTTCCTGCGCAAGAAGAAGTCGGCCAACCGGGTTGAGTGGGAAGCCGATCCGGAGCTGACCCGGCGTTATGGCGAGCAATGCCCCGAACTCCACATCATGCTGATCGACGACGACATCGAGAACGTCTTCCCCAGTTCCTACGCTTCGTGGACAGCCACCGAGCGCAAGTGCTGGGGTGACGGTATCACTGCTACCCGGCGCACGACTGAAAAGCCTGGTGGACAGCCATGGACCCAGTGCGGCAGCGGCTGTCCGGAGCTTTCTAGTGGGCAGTGCAAGCCAGGTGGAGACCTACGCTTCGTGTTGGCGGACTTCCCCCGGCTAGGGAGTGTCTGCCGCATCCACACGTGCTCTTACCGATCCATCCGCCAGATTCACTCCGCCTTGCAGGAGATTCAAACCTTGACGGGTGGCCGCTTGGCCGGGATCACCGCCAAGCTGACGGTTCGGCCGGAGGAGGCCACGTACTTCGACCGCAAGGAAAAGAGGAAGAAGACTTCATCCATCTGGGCGCTGAGTCTGGAGGTCGAAGGGGACGAGATGCGGAAACTTATCGCCAACCTGACGGAGAACGCCCGGCTGTTCGCCGAGACTCGCAAGCTGCTCGGCTCGGGGGGCAAGGTCTTGGAGGTGGTAGAGGACGAGCAAGAACAGTCGCCGGAGGTCGCGGCGGAGTTCTATCCGGCATCGGTGAATGGCTCTTCGGCTGCAAAAGGCGCAGCAGCAGGTTCTCCTTCTGATACGACCCCTACCGCTACCGCACCGCAGTCCACGATGGAGCCTTTGTCCCCTGAGAACAGCATTGCCCCGATTGGCGGGAACGGATCTGCCAAGCCACCCACCGACGCTGCTGCCTCATATCCTGCCAACAACAATGGCAACGGGTCGGCTGCAAGTTCGGGGTTCAACCAGCTTCGTAACGAGTTCCTGACGGCGGCACGCCGTGTTGCCACAGCCAAGAAGCAAGCTATCGGTGAAGTGGTTGAGTGGGCCAGTGGAGGCAGCTTTGAGTACGGCGACATTGGCCGCATGACGGAGGGCGATGCCCCCAAGCTGCGAGCGGCCAACGAACGCATGGCGTCAGCGCTCGCGGGTTCACCGCGCTGAGCAGAGGATTTGTGGCCTTCGCATCGTACTCTCAAGGAAAGCAGTTCGGTCCCGTGGCTCCGATCTTCCTCTACAACGAGGCTTACGCAAGGTGTGGAGAAATATGATCGCTCGCGCCGGGACAAAGGTACTATCCTGTTCTTGCTAGGGGGCTTGACGTTCTGAGTTTGACTCGACAAGGCAGCCGGCGTATGATTTTGCGAAAAGGCAAAGTTGAAATCGGAAATTCCGGTTTAACGGAATTCGGGACACCCTCAGGGGCGCAGGAGGAGAAATGAAAACGTTGGAATCTTCTGACGCTGGAAGAAGTTGCGGCGGCCTTGTTGTCGCTGTGCTCCTTCTTGTGGTGGTTATTGGAGGGGCAATTTATTATTTTCATTCGCGGAGTCCGTCTCTTCAAAACGCGTTCCGATCCCTCAAAGAATCATCGCAGGATGCTGCTACTACATCCAAGGTGCGCACTGCCTTGTTTTTGTCAAAGCGCGTATCCGCCTTTGACATTAAGGTGAAGACGAGCCAAGGAGAAGTCACCTTGACCGGTCAAGTACCCTCGGAGGAAATCAAAGCCGTCGCTGGCGCAATTGCCCGGGACACGTCGGGCGCAAAACAAGTCCATAACGAACTGACCGTCCACCCTGCCGCGGAGCGGAATCCGTAAACGGAACGTCTCGGTGGCCGCATTGCCGATCTGGAGTTGGCATCGGCGCGCACGCGGTCGATGTACATTTCCTTGTGCAACTGGCCGAGATCATATTCGGGCGTAACTCGTCGTTCATCC
>DLMI01000096.1 GCA_002478145.1 Acidobacteria bacterium UBA7540 | reverse complement strand
TCCTGGAGGCCCTGAGGAAAACGCACGGGCGTGTTAGTGGCCCGGGAGGGGCAGCAGCATTGCTGGGCCTCAAGCGCACAACCCTGCAGTCGCGCATGCGCGTCCTGAACATCAAACCGCCTGATCCCTCGAAACCATCCTAGCCACTGCCCTCCATTGGGCAGCCTGCCATTGTGCGGGCACCTGCGGCTTTCCGCACGACCCAACGAACACATCTAAGTACCAAAAATACAATAAGTTACGGTCCGGCAGGCTACGGTACGGAGCATGCATGTGTTCTGGTTGTGCTACGAACCACCATCCTCTATTTGCGAGATCGGGTCAAAGTTGTCCTGAACGGGCAACTGGTCGGGGAATGGGCAGATTGTCTGCCGAAGGCCATCGCCCAGTGCTGTCCTGAAGGGGAAGTCGAGATTGATCTCGACGGTATCACTTGTGCGGACCACGCCGGTGAGCAGGCCCTTCTTGCCCTCTGGCAGGCGCATCGGCGTCTCGTATGCACCTCCCCGTTTGCTCGCGCAGTCTGTGACCACCTTGGGATTCCAGCCGAGGGGGTCAGCCGATGACCGTTCTTTCACAAAGTCAACAGGACAGACAGTCGGCGATAACCAGTCGAGAAGCAAGCCTTGTTGAGGGTCCGTGGCTCATCAGCGCGGCCGTAATGCTCGCGACCTTTATGGAGATTCTAGACGGCACCGTCGTCAACGTTTCCTTGACGCACATTGCTGGGAGCCTCTCGGCGACACCCAACGAAGCTACTTGGGCGCTCACTTCGTATCTGGTGGCCAACGGTATTGTCATTCCGATTTCGGGATGGCTGGCCAATCGCATCGGACGTAAGAACCTGCTCCTGGTTTCGACCCGAGGTTTCACTGCCGCCTCATTACTCTGTGGCATCGCTCCCAGCATGGGTCTGTTGGTGACCTTCCGCGTTATTCAGGGTGCTTGTGGTGGTTCACTGCAACCGCTATCTCAGGCGGTGATGCTGGAGGCGTTCCCTCCCAAGCAACACGGCAAAGCCATGGCGATCTGGGCGATGGCGGCCATTGTAGCGCCTGTGCTCGGACCGGTTCTGGGTGGCTGGTTGACGGACAATTTCTCTTGGCGTTGGGTCTTTTACATCAACCTGCCGGTGGGTTTGATTTCTGTGATCATGATCAAATCGTTCCTGAAAGACCCACCGTATATCCGGCGTTCCTCAGCACGCATTGATTCCTGGGGGCTGGCGACACTGGTTATTTGGGTGGCCGCGCTCCAGATCATGTTGGACAAGGGGCAGGAAGAGGATTGGTTTGATTCCAGGTTCATCGTGGTCTTGGCTGTGGCCTTTGTGGTGGGGCTCCTGGCCTGGGTGGCATGCGAATTAAATACGCGAGATCCGGTTGCCGACCTGCGCGTGTTCAGACAGGCGCCCTTTGCCGCGGGCACCATAGTGATGGCACTCCAGGGCTTCGTGATGTATGGCAGTCAAGTCACCATCTCGATATGGCTCCAGACGCTGATGGGTTATCCGTCGATGCAAGCGGGCGTAGCCATGGTGGCCATGGGGATAGGAGCGGCTCTCGCCATGCCCATAGCCGCCTTCCTGGTAACCAGGTTTGATCCGCGCAAGGTGTTCGTGTGCGGAGTACTGGGATTCGTGTTCTCGTTCTATCGGTTGATGGGGTTCAACTTAGAAATCGGTTTCTGGGATGTATTCTGGCCGCAGTTCATTCAAGGTCTTTCGCTTGGGCTAGTGTTTGTGCCGCTCACGGTTTTGACCATGGCTTTCATCCCCAAAGAAAGGATGGGGAACGCTACCAGTTTGTTCAATATGATGCGGAACATCGGCGGCGGGGTGGGTATTTCGATCGTGGCAACTATGCTGACCCGCATGGGGCAGGAGCACACCAACTTGCTGGTCGCCAATATCACGCCGACCTCCCCTTCGGTGCTGAGACTGTTCGGCGGACTGCGGGGTCTGTTTGCTGGTTCCGGCCCGGTGTTGGCCGACCAGCAAGCTTACGCCGCCCTCTTTGGTTTGGTGCAGCGCGAAGCCACCATGGTGGCGCTGGTTCGGGTTTTTCAATATCTGGGAGTGCTCAGTCTCATTTTGATTCCCTTGATCGCCCTGACGAAGCGGCCGCCCAAGGGTCAGGCTGCCCCGCCGCCGGCGCACTGAACGCGGGTCTTGGGGCGGAGCAATGAGCGCCGGTCGGGGCGTTTGGATGGAGAACCTATAGACGAGCAAAGGAGAGTTTCCCAACTGGGAGAAGACACGTCAGTGTTTCGACCAGATCCTGCCCTGCCAGCGCCAAGATGCGGACAAAAGACTCCGACTCCCGCCGGCTTGAGTCCCAGTGCTTCCGCCAAACCGGACGTCGCGAGTCGTGGACGAAAGCTGCGATATTTGCTGTTCGTGAAGAGACTGAGGTATGAGAGTTTGAAAGTTACTATCCTCCTGATTCTTCCCCTTCACTTGGCGTGCGGCGTTGTGCACGTGCAGGCCAATGCTCCTCGAAGGCTCACTCTAAGCGAATCTGTGCAACTCGCTTTGAAGCAGAATCCGCAAGCCCAGATCGCGAACCTGGACCTCGCGCAGTCCAAGCAGGACCGCGTCATTTCCCGGTCGGCGTTGTTACCGCAAGCGCAACTCGAGGTTTTCGACCGGGCGCAACGCCTCAACCTAGAAGCCTTCATTGGCAGGAAGCTCCCGGCCTTTTCCCAGCATGCCGGGCCCTTCCAACTCTTCCAGGCTGGGCCGACGTTCGCTATGCCGGTTCTGGACCTCACGTTGTGGCGGCGTTACCAGGGCGCAGGGCAGGGAACCCTTGGCGACTAGGCAGGACCTATTCCTCCCGCAACGCGCTTGGGAGGCTGGCCAGATCAGTAGTGATAAGGGGATTTCTCGCCACGAATTGGCGGCGGATGCCGTCCGAAACCGCTTCGCCGTTACAGGCGATTTGTAGCGGGGCGGCCCATTAGCGCCTATGCTAACCATCAAAGCAAAGGTTCGCTGTCACAAAGGTGATCGGCAGTTGCGAGCAATTAATATACACAGCCAAGCTTGCAAGTGTACCTGTTTATTGGTATCGTGGAATTGCTATGCTACGAAAAACCCTCGACACCGCCGTAAACGACTTTATTCATGCGATTGGGCTATTGGTGCGCCGCGTGCGCGCCGCGGCCGCCTCGCATGAGCTTTCATTGACCGAGTCCGCCGTCATGGCGCGCCTGGCTAGGGACGGACCTGCAACGACCGCAGATCTGGCGCGTGCGGAAGGCATGAAACCACAGTCGATGGGGGCGACCATCGCCGCGCTCGAGGAGAGGGGCCTTGTCGAGCGCGAGCCGCATCCGACCGACGGCCGCCAAGTCAATATTCAGCTAACCGCCAACGGCACCGCGGTGCGGAAGAGCGCCAAGGATGCGAAGCGCACATGGCTGGCGCAGGCCATCTCCCAGCTCGACGAACAGGAACGGGACACCCTGTTCAAGGCTGCCGACATCATCAAGCGCTTGGTGGAAAAGTGACCAGCAATGAGGGACGCACGCAGATTGTGAACAAGCGCGCAAACAATTCGGATACACAGGAGACCTCTCTCCTCGGTTCGATCTCGCACGCCTGGCGAGCTCTGCGACACCGGAACTTCAAGCTCTTCTTCGCCGGCCAGAGCATCTCGGTGATCGGCACCTGGATGACGCGGCTGGCGACAAGCTGGCTGGTCTATCGGCTCACCCATTCGCCGCTGCTGCTGGGCATCGTCAGCTTCGCGGGGCAGATTGTTTCGTTTGCGCTGGGGCCCTTTGCCGGCGTCTGGGTCGAGCGCCTCAATCGCCGCAAGCTGCTGGTGTGCACGCAAGCTGCTGCCGCCGTCCAGTCACTCGCCATGGCCGCGCTCACGCTGGCACATGTCATCACCCTTTGGGAAATCATCGCCCTCACCGCTTTGCAGGGCGTGATCAATGCGTTCGACATGCCGGCGCGCCAATCCTTCCTCGTACAGATGGTCGAAGATCGCCACGACCTCAGTAATGCCATCGCCATCAACTCCTCGATGGCAACCGGAGCGCGGCTGATCGGCCCCGCGGTCGCCGGCCTCGTGATTGCAGCCTTCGGCGAAGGCTGGTGCTTCCTGATCGACGGCTTTAGCTACTTTGCCGTGGTCGCATCCTTGGCGCTGATGCGTATCACGCCGTTGGATATCCACCGTAAAAAGGCCGGCATGTTCGAACAGATGCGCGAGGGTTGGGACTACGTCCGTACATTTCGGCCCATCCGCAGTATCCTTCTGCTCTTTTCGCTTCTCAGCCTGATGGGCTACTCCTACGGTGTGCTGCTGCCGGTCTTCGCCGGCCAAGTGCTGCATGGCGGCGCGGCTACTCTCGGCTGGCTGACGGGAGCTTCAGGAATTGGTGCGCTGGTATCGGCGCTTTCCCTTGCGATCCGCAAGTCGGTGGTCGGACTTACACGCATGATCCAGATCGCAGCCGCGATGCTCGGAGGAGGACTGATTTTCTTTGGCCTGTCGCATACGTTATGGTTATCGCTTGTACTGATGGTCTTTGTCGGCTTCGGCCTGATTCAGGCTGCGGCCGTCAGCAATACGATCATCCAGTCGCTGGTGCCGGAGGATAAACGCGCTCGCGTGATGAGCTTTTACACCATGGCTTTTTTCGGCTCGGCGCCGTTCGGCAGCCTGCTGGCGGGCGCGGTGGCTAACCAAATCGGAGCGCCCCACACGCTGATCATTACTGGTTCGTTCTGCGTCGCCGGCTCGCTATGGTTCACGCTCGAGCAGCCAAAAATCAGAGCGATCATGCGGCCAATCTACCAGCAGATGGGACTGCTGCCTGCGCACGACATAGATCTGATTTCCGACGAGCCCCAGTCGGCAATATGACTTTCTAATGAATTCAGCCGAAAGGAAAAAGCCATGCCTCTTACAAAACTCGATGCCACTGCCGCCTTGATCGTGATTGACTTGGAAGAGGGCATTGTCGGTCTGCCGACCGTGCACCCTGCCGGCGAAATCGTCCATCGCTCTGCCCAGCTTGCGCGCGCTTTCCGCGACCGCGGGCTGCCGGTCGTCCTCGTCAACGTATCAGGCAGGGCTCCGGGCCGCACCGATGCCGGAGCTTCCAAGTTTTCGTTTCCACCGGATTGGACCGCGCTTGTTCCCGAACTGGAGCAGCAACCCAGCGACTACATCGTGACAAAGCAACGAGTGGGAGCGTTCATCGGCACGTCGTTGGATAGCACCTTGCGCCAGCGCGGCGTGACTCAAGTGTTTTTGACGGGTGTTGCAACGAGTCTCGGTGTGGAATCGACAGCGCGCAGCGCTTACGATCATGGCTACAATGTCGTGCTGGTCGTGGATGCGATGACGGACCGTGACGCCAGCGCGCACCGGAATAGCGTCGAGAAGATTTTTCCCCGGCTGGGCGAGACGGCCACGACCGACGGCGTACTGAAGCTATTGAAGGAGAGCAGCAGCTAGTTCCAACTCTGCGATATCAACTCACTGCAGATCGTTGGCCTGACGATCAACCTCGGCGTCAGTAACAACTGGTCGCTAGCCTTAGCGTTTACCTATTCCTTGCGAGAACAGCCCTTCCCACCAGCAATCAAGCAAACTCCCCGGATACGGGGTTCGGGTCCCCGAAGCGGACTTCGGGGGAGTCAGGAGTTGCACTTCTACCAGTAGGCCGTTAGAACGGCCAAGTGGCGCCCAATAGACGTGAAGCCGACTTTTCAGGCCCAATCCGCTCCCTGCGATACCGATCACCTGAAAATCACTGGTGGGAAGGGGATTTCACAACAGCTATCCCCGACTCCGCGCCGTAAAAGGGAAGACTCTACGTGCGCTCTGGCGTAAATGAACGCCGGGGCGAGACCTCCCAGGTTGTCTTGGGATCAAGGGAGGTTCGCACAGGTCTTACGGTGTGGTTCGTCGGGCAGGTACTGTTTCCACTCCTCCGGGGTGAGGTTGAAGGGGAGATGCGCGCAGACGTAGTCAGCGATTTCCTGGGATCGCCACGGTGAGATGAGAGCGCCTTTGAGGGAAGCGACGGCCAGCAGCCGCCCATCCGGGCTGAAGGCCACGGACATGACGGTTTCCTGATGAGCGAGGCGGGCCACCTCCTCCCCCGTGGCACTCTCGAATACCCGCGCCGTATTGTCCCCCGCTGCCGGGAGGCCATAATGGAAATCCCCAGTGAAGCGACCAAAACGAGGCCGCGACATCGGTGTTCAATTGTGGACAGACAGGTCAAGTTTTGAATTGTTATCTTCTTTGATGAGAAGGAGTGGTATGAACCATAATGTACTTCTCATTGAGGACGATCCTGCTGTTGTCAGGATGATCCAAGAGGCGCTTGCTGACGCAAGCGACGGCCCATTCATCGTCGAATGCGTCAGGCGACTTTCCGAAGGCCTCGATCGACTGAACGAGGGAGGAATAGCGGCGGTCCTACTCGATCTGTTCCTGCCTGACAGCCAGGGTGTCAACACGTTTGGTAGGCTAGGTGCTCAGCTCTGCGATATCAAGGCCGGCAACTGTTCGGATGCCTGGGCTGACCCGGTCACCCCGTCGCAGATTTACTCCGTGGTCACCGGGCCAGGTGGTATTTATGCGGCAGGCTATGAAGGCGACGGCGTAAATCGAGAGGCAATGCTCTTGAAGATCACTGTTAACGGGGGTGCAGTTCAAGTGAACAAGTTCATCCCTGACTTCCAGATCGCCACCGGCGTACGTGCCGAGGGCTATATGGTCAAAGTTGGCCAGGACAACAACATCTACCTCGGGGTCAATTCTGACTGTCCACGAACTTCCTCCAGCTCCAGTTGCGTAAACATTCTGGGAGGTGGAAACATCGGAGGGATAATGAGAACAGCGGTAAAGTATGTAAGTGTTACAATCGTTGGCGCCTGCCTGGTTCTGTTATTGAATGGACTCTCTCTTTCAGCGCAAGATACCGGATGCTTGAAGGTGAAAGCCCACCCCGGTAGCGCCGGAGTGTTCGTAGATGATCAATATGAAGGGCCGGCATCCAACCTTGGTTCGACGGTAAGGTACTGCCTTTCACCTGGCGAACACAAAATTACTTTAAGGGATTCCCACTACCAAGACTTTTCGACAACAGTTATGATCGAGGCACACAAGACAACGACTCTTCCCCAATCGTTGCAGGTTGAGAACGTTCCTCCCCCTCCTTACGGCCTCCTTCGGGTTCAAGGTGGAGCCTGCAGGTTTGACGGCGTATTCGTCAACGGCAGGTTCGTGGGCCACGTGGGTGAGTTCGACGGAGCCGGTAAAGGAATGTTGCTCACGCCCGGCGAATACACGGTGAAGGTTGTCTTTCTGGGCGGGGACCAAGAGTTTGAAGAGAAGGTAAAGATCGAAGCAAAGAAGACGACGCGCATCCGAATAGGCTCGGCTGGATAATTGATGCCTTTCGCGCAGAATGGTGTGCGGTGCCTCTGAAAGTCCTAGTGTGGAGTGTAGAAGTCTCTACTTACTGAAGCTGGCTGGGGAGTTCACAGTATTGAGATTCTGGGAGGTGGAAACAGGCGCAAACATGGAAGTTATGCTTTGCCCGAAACGGAGCTGCATCTCCATCTCTCACCACTTCAGTAGCAAGCTCGTCAGAGTCCATTCCCGATGCCTGCCGCCCACCTCTAGGTTCCCCCCAGAGCCTCCTGGATTTTTGCCTGCAACTTGTTCTCAACAGCATGGCGCTCCTGCAAATCCCTATTAAAAGGTGATTCGGCCTGGGAAACGCCCTTCCCGGAAAGTGGGACGCCTGTACTTTGACAACGGGCCAGACTCCCATCGGTCTTGGTATCACTAACGAGTAGTTGCCCAGCGTTTAGCGATGTGTCCGTTCCGGACGGAGTACTCGCAAGTGATCCCCTTGGCTGCAAAGCCCATTCAGGGAATTTACCCACTACCGAAGATTGAGTTGGTCGTGACGGATACTCGAAGGGTTGCTGGCAGGACAGTACGTCAAAAGAAGGGCAGCTGCCGTCCTGGGGGTCTCGCGAGAGGCACCGATGACCCCTTCCGTTGGCCGCGGAAGCACCTTGCAGTGCGAGGTAGACTTACAATTGCGCTCAGCGGCGGTCAGGTGTATGGTATCTGTCAGTCGAGATCCAAAAACGGAAATGTTGGATTACTGGCAGCAACTGCGCTGTTCATCCCATTGGGAAAGGTGAACTTCAGGGTGAGGGGGATGATTGCCGAGTTAATAGAGGAGGTGCGCAGAAGATGGAAATCAAAGGGCAAGTTGGTGAAACTGCTGGAAAGATTTGGGAAATGTTGAATGAGAGTGGCCCCCAAACACTGGCGCAAATCAAGGCTCAGTGACTCAGGCGAGCTTGTGACTTTCGCCTTGGGCTGGCTAGCTCGGGAAGGTAAGGTCGACATCTCGCAGGATAAGAAAACCTTTAGGGTGACCTTGCGGTAGCCTCCCGGGAGAAGGTGGCAGAAGGCACAGGAAGTGATGGCTTCTTGTCGTTCCGGCTCCAAAGTTCGACACTATCCCCGCCTTGGCTGGATCAGTTATACATGGGCTTCTGTGGGATTCTTGGAATCGGGGAATGTCTCCCGGTGACTTCGCCATGGCCTGACGGCCCGGCTCGTATGTGAAGGGAGTCTGATGTGGACCATTCATATTCAACTCCTTTCCAGTGGGCCAGGCAATGGATGAAAGGCAATGAACAAACCTGGAGAAGGCTTGATTGCTCTTTCGACATGGCATAGTGTATAGAAGTCGTAATACTCTATTTCCTATACACCACATTATATCACAAGACTGATCCAGCTAAGAACCCTCGCCATGGCCTCTCGGCCAGGCTCGGATGCCCATGCAGGTGGTGTTTGTTAAGCTCACCCCTCGAACTAACTCGGGAGCCTCGAATAAAGGCGTACGAGGCAGTTGAGAGATAGGTCGGAGCCGGAGAGAGCCGAGCGAAGACACGTACCCCTACCTATGGGGTCTGTGTGGCCGTCACCATCGCTTCGCTTTCGCTATCGGGTGGCTTTCATTTACGTAGCTACCGACGACTCATGGATTCCTGTCGGCTCTGGTGTCATACCCACCTGACGTATCCGATATCCCCAGTGTATCCGCTTTGCTTCGGACTGCGCATTGGTGCGGTTTCCGGTCTTACGGGTATGGGTCCAGTATTTAACGTCATCCTGACAGACGCTCTCACCAGATGATTCACCAAGTCTCTTGAGTTATTGACCCGGCTAGGATGTAAGCTCCAGTAAGAGTTCATCCCTCATTCTCTGGTTATCCTGACTCCCCCGCACAGAGGAAGCCATGACATGACTGCGTCCCTACAATGACGGAGACCTTTCGATCTCATCGAGCTTGTGAGCCTGTTACGGCAATGAGCCCGGTTTGGAACTATATGGGAGCTTGTGAGCCGTGAGGCAATGAGCTCCCAGATCTATGCTTGCAATACGATTCCGGGAATGATCCAAATGCGGTTGTTGATGAGGTCGACTTGCGGTACGCATTCAGCCTTCCCGTATCCCCTGTTTCTCTGCCTCCGGTGAGGCAGGCCGGTAGCTACCGGCTACCGGCCCTGAAACAAGGGAAAGCTAAACTACGGTCCTACGCTCCTGGTTAGTATAGAGATTCCCGTACTTTTCCCACGCAAAAGCAGAGAATATTTTGCTGGTTGATGGGTTTGCGATTCGCTGAGGGACCCAGTGCCAGGACCCTTCTTACGACGGGGTCATTGGCGTTCTCTCGATAGCCACCAATGGCCCCTTCCGTGGCCCGCGAGAGCACCTTGCACTGCAAACTCGACTCACAGTTGCATTGGGCGGCGGTCAGGAGTATCTTCTGGGTCGGCGGAAAGTGGATAATGGAAATTCCAGATTGCATGTATACTGGCATGGTGCCGGGTGCCAAAATGGAAATCCGTGCGCCG
>DLMI01000124.1 GCA_002478145.1 Acidobacteria bacterium UBA7540 | reverse complement strand
CAGTTTCTTGGCTTGGGCGATCAGATCCGAGTCCTGACCCTGATTGGCAAGCACGCGGAGAAGCGCAGGGCGGAGGAGGCGGGCATCTTCGCTCTCGCCCGCCTTCGTCTTCCAACCCAGGTCGCGAGCTCGTCCGCCATAGACGTCCAAGAGATACTGCCGGTAGCGGGGCAGCAGGTCTTTCGGGACCAAATTATCTTGGAGACCTGTGGTGATTTCCATCGATTTTTTCACACCTCCTTTGTGATGTATGCGACCTCTTGGCAATTGGGCTGGAATGCACTGGCGCCCCGGGAACGGCGCTGCGGGGTGCCATAATCATACACATGCCAAACAGCGGCATGTGTGCGTCACCTGCGGTGGCTCACGGTGCAGGGTTTCGCTCGTCTAAACCGTAAGACCATCAGTTACGTATAACGAATGAGAAACGACTGTGAAAGGAGAGAGTCTTTATGAAGTCCAACCGCATACTCCTCTTGGGTATTCTGACCCTCACCGCGATGTCTTTGTGCCTTGCCGCGCCCGCCCGCGCCGTGGAGGGACACTTCGCGCGCACTTTGCAGGTCTCCGGCGCCGTGGAACTCGAGGTCCAGACGGGCTCCGGAACCATCGATGTGCGCACGGGCGACAGCTCTACCGTGCGCATCACCGGCACAATCCGGCCCATGAATGGCTGGTTCGATGGCACTGGCGCGGAAAACAAGGTGCACTACCTGGAAGCTAACCCGCCCATCGAGCAGCTCGGGAATGTGATCAAGATCGGTCGCATTGAAGACGAGGATCTGAAGCGTAACATCTCCATCAGCTACGAGATCGTGGCGCCCGTCGAGACACGCCTGCGCTCCAGCTCCGGCTCCGGGGAACAGAATGTGAGCGGCCTCCGCGGGCCGGTGGAAGCATCTTCCGGCTCCGGCAACCTCCGGCTGACCAATATCGGAGACATGGTCAGAGCCTCGACTGGGTCCGGGCACATTACCGTGGAAGGCGTGAAGGGAAAGGTGCGCGCTTCGACCGGGAGCGGCGAAATCCTTGCCACGGGCGTGGCGGGCGGCCTGCACGCCTCGACGGGCAGTGGCAGCGTCACGCTGCGACAGACCGCGCCGGGCGACGTGGAGGTGAGCACCGGCTCCGGCACGCTGCAACTCGAGGGTGTTCACGGCGCCGTGCGCGCCCAGACCGCCAGCGGCAACATCCTGGTGGAGGGCGAAGGCCAAAGCTCCTGGCGGCTCTCGACCGCGTCCGGCAACGTCACCGTGCGCCTGCCTGGCCAGCAGGGATTCACGCTCCACGCGCACACGGTCTCCGGCAGCGTTAACACGGCGCGCGAGATGACCGTGCAGGGCGCCTTCGGCAAGCATGAGCTGGAAGGCAAAGTCGGCGACGGCGGCTTCATGCTGGATGTAAGCACCGTCTCGGGGAACATCCGGGTTGAGTAGCCGCGACCAAAAGAAAAAGACGAGGACGAAAACTAGCTCAATTCGAGCTTAAATGGTCTCGACAAGATGGGACACCTCACAGCCAAGACTCGCCACTAGTTTTGCGCGCATGCCACTCGAAAGCATGGTAGGCCTGGAGGGACCCCTCATTCAAATCAGACCTGTCGAAAGGGAATAGTAGGTAACTAGTCGGCGGGTAAGTGCCGAACTTTGCTGAGGAAGTGGACCGGCGCGCGGAGTTTGCCGGTGAGCTTCCGCGATTTCAGACAAGCGTGTGGGTGGTCCTGGGCCTACCCGTACGAGCGTACTAGCTACGAGACTAGCCTTAAGTCTTCGACAAGAAGTGGCTGTTCTAGGTTTTTTCAACATCAGCTAGTGTCCTGAGTCAGAAGTTCGTTGATGAAGTCAGCCCCGACTTGTCGGGGCGAAAGGGGGTAGCCCACGGCGAGAGCCGTGGGTAAGCGTACTCCCTCACCCCCGGCCCCTCTCCCGCCCGCGAGGGAGAGGGGTGTCCCGCTCTGCGGGACGGGGTGAGGGCTCTCTCCCCCAGGGCTGGCGCCCTGGGCTACGGTCTCGCGGCCCCTAACGGGACTCGGGAACGGTCCCCCGCAAGGGGACGACTTTGTCAGCGAGTTTCTAACTCAGGACACTAGCATCAATGCCTCAACGGTGGGACCTCTTCCAGTCGCATTGGACACACCAGGAGCCTAGCAGTGGTCATTTTGTGGAGTAGTACCTATGTACTATTGGTTAATCGTCTAGTATGAGCAATAAAAGGGGAATGGTACTGCCTCGTGGACTTTTTAACGAGTGGCCGCAGGGAGGCCAAAATGCGCGAAGCCGCTCTCTTTCTTGCCTTCTCCATATTGGGAGATAAGTTAAACAGTTCAAGGAGGATAAGTATCAGTAAAGGGGAGCGTATGTTTCTGCCACAGTGGTGACCTCGGCCGTATGTCAAGACTTCGGGGACAGTTCTATCCCAACCACTGACGACCCGTTCGGGGGGAGTTTCATTGGCGCCTCATGCATTGTGAGCGCTGCCCTAGAAAATGGCGAGCGAAGCACGAGATCGACCCTAACTGCTCCTTAAGCGATATGGTTTTTCAGGGGGCGGATGTTCCTAGAAACACGAAGAACCGGCGTGACAACATTTACATTGACAGGATCCTGCTAGCAGACGATGAGCCAAATCACTCCAAGTCCCTTGGAAACTGAAGAAGAAATTCCGGCTGAAGATAGTCTGCTCCTGGTTTAAGGGCATGGAAACGTTGAACTTATCTGAGAGATCTTGGAAAGGTTCTTCAAAAACTTCACCACAACATGGTGGCGGAGTTAGCCAGCCGTTTTCCCAGAGCACAACGCGGAGAGCCCACTTACCCTTGGTAGAGAGCCTGCTGTCGAGGGTCCGCGGCACCCGCGCGGACCGACCAAGTGAGGTCCGGAACAGAACATGGGTTTTCAGCCGCGAGAGCACTCGCGTTGCCGTTACCATCCCAGTCACAATCAGCGGAATCGACGAGCATGACCGTATTTTTAGAGAAGCGACGCAGACCGTAGACGTTAGCAGGCGAGGAGCGAGAATCGCCACGTCAAATGCCCTGGCTGTCGGTACCTACCTCCGGATCGAGAGCCCCAGCATGGAGAAGCCTACCGTTGCGCAGGTCGTCCGATACTGCGTACGGAGTCAGCCTGATTCCGCCAGGGAGATTTGTGTGGCGTTGCTCGATGTCGATGAAACACACAACATCTGGGGCATCAAATCCCCGCCGGAGGACTGGCAAACTGGTTTAGGGGAGCCAACCGCCGCACAGAGGCTCGGGCACGTTCTTGGGAGTGAATGGGCAGCAAGGTTTAAGTCTATTTCTAAGGTGGCGGCCCCGCCCACTGGCTTTGCCATGGGCAGGGAGTCTCAACCCAAACCTGCGCCTGCCTCTCTCAAACCAGAGGTTCCTCCCTCCTCGTCTGAAAAGTGGCCGGGAGAGGATCCCGTCTCTGTTACGAGCAAGCTAGAGGAGCCGGTCCACGTTTCCGCATCGACTCTTGTCAGTAGTGATGAAGGGGTGCTATCGGGACCTGACCAGATCCGCAAGGTGCCCACTTCTGACGTCGAGGAACGCCTGACGGGAGTGTCCTTGGCGATGGAAACGCTGGAGGGGCGCGAGGGGGCGCTGGAGGAGGACTTCCAGGGGCGGATCGAGGGGACTCTGCAGGCTTTCCAGGGGAAGGGCGCGAGGCAGGCAGAGGATTTGGAGAAGTTCGCCCACGATCTGGGGGGGCGGTGGTCACAGCAGTTTCAGGAGCAAGTCGACGCAGCGGTGGAGAGGCTGCGGGAAGAACTGAAGAATTCAGGGCGGGTCGTGGAGGAGAGCAAGCAGCAACTGGCGCAAGCATTTCGGGAGCATGCGCAGGCGATGCATGAGTCAGCGGACGTGGAGGTGGAATCCATCAAGCTGGCCGCCGAACGGGCGGTAGCGCAACTGCAGGTTGCTGAGCAGAAGAGGGAGACGAGTTTCACGGCTGGGGCTGGTGCCGCACAGGAACGCCTGACGGGAGTGTCGTTGGCGGTGGAAGCGCTGGAAGGGCGCGTGGGAGCGCTGGTGGACCGCGTGGGGGCGCTGGTGGAGGACTTCCAGGGGCGGATGGAGGAGACTCTGCAGGCTTTCCAGGGGCAGGGCGCGAGGCAGGCGGAGGATTTGGAAAAGATCGCCCAGGACCTGGGGGGGCGGTGGTCCCAGCAGTTTCAGGAGCAAGCCGAGGCAGCGGCGGAGAGGCTGCGGGAAGAACTGAAGAGTTCGGGGCGGGTTGTAGAGGAGAGCAAGCGACAACTGGCCAGCCTGGCCGAGGCGAAACTGGCGTCCCTCAGCCAAGCTAGCCGAGAGGAATATGGCCAGCAACTGGCGCAAGCATTTCGGGAGCATGCGCGGGCGATGCATGAGGCAGCGGGCGAGGAGGTGGAATCCATTAAGCTGGCCGCCGAGCAGGCGATAGCGCAACTGCAGGTTGCTGAGCAGAAGAGGGAGACGAGTTTCACGGCTGGGGCTGGTGCCGCAGAGGAACGCCTGACGGGAGTGTCGTTGGCGGTGGAAGCGCTGGAAGGGCGCGTGGGAGCGCTGGTGGACCGCGTGGGGGCGCTGGTGGAGGACTTCCAGGGGCGGATGGAGGAGACTCTGCAGGCTTTCCAGGGGCAGGGCGCGAGGCAGGCGAAGGATTTGGAGAGAATGGCCCAGGATCTGGGAGGGCGGTGGTCTCAGCAGTTTCAGGAGGAAGCCGAGGCAGCGGCGGAGAGGCTGCGGGAAGAACTGAAGAATTCAGGGCAGGTCGTGGAGGAGACCAAGCAGCAACTGGCCAGCCTGGCCGAGGCGAAACTGGCGTCCCTCAGCCAAGCTAGCCGAGAGGAATATGGCCAGCAACTGGCGCAAGCATTTCGGGAGCATGCGCAGGCGATGCATGAGGCAGCGGACGAAGAGGTGGAATCCATTAAGCTGGCCGCTGAGCAGGCGATAGCGCAACTGCAGGCTGCTGAGCAGAAGAGGGAGACGAGTTTCACGGCTGGGGCTGGCGCTGCAGAGGAACGCCTGACGGGAGTGTCGTTGGCGGTGGAAGCGCTGGAAGGGCGCGTGGGGGCGCTGGTGGAGGACTTCAAGGGGAAAGGCGCGAGGCAGGCGGAGGATTTGGAGAAGATGGCCCAGGATCTGGGGGGGCGGTGGTCCCAGCAGTTTCAGGAGCAAGCCGAGGCGGCGGTGGAGAGGCTGCGGGAAGAACTGAAGAGTTCGGGGCAGGTCGTGGAGGAGAGCAAGCGGCAACTGGCCAGCCTGGCCGAGGCGAAACTGGCGTCCCTCAGCCAAGCTACCCGAGAGGAATATGGCCAGCAACTGGGGCAAGCATTTCGGGAGCATGCGCAGGCGATGCATGAGGCAGCGGACGAGGAGGTGGAATCCATTAGGCTGGCCGCTGAACAGGCGATAGCGCAACTGCAGGCTGCTGAGCAGAAGAGGGAGACGAGTTTCACGGGTGGGGCTGGCGCTGCAGAGGAATGCCTGACGGGAGTGTCCTTGGCGGTGGAAGCGTTGGAGGGGCGCGTGGGCGCGCTGGTGGAGGACTTCCAGAGGCGGATCGAAGGGACTCTGCAGGCTTTCCAGGGGGAGGGCACGAGGCAGGCGAAGGATTTGGAGAAGATGGCCCAGGATCTGGGGGGGCGGTGGTCCCAGCAGTTTGAGGAGCAAGGCAAGGCAGCGGTGGAGAGGCTGCGGGAAGAACTGAAGAATTCGGGGCGGGTCGTGGAGGAGGGCAAGCGGCAACTGGCCAGCCTGGCCAAGGCGAAACTGGCGTCCCTCAGCCAAGCCACCCGAGAGGAATATGGCCAGCAACTGGCGCAAGCATTTCGGGAGCATGCGCAGGTGATGCATGAGGCAGCGGACGAGGAGGTGGAATCCATTAAGCTGGCCGCTGAGCAGGCGATAGCGCAACTGCAGGCTGCTGAGGAGAAGAGGGAGACGAGTTTCACGGCTCGGGCTGGCGCTGCAGAGGAATGCCTGACGGGAGTGTCCTTGGCGGTGGAAGCGCTGGAGGGGCGCTTGGGGGCGCTGGTGGAGGACTTCCAGGGGCGGATCGAAGGGACTCTGCAGGCTTTCCAGGGGCAGGGCGCGAGGCAGGCGGGGGATTTGGAGAGAATGGCCCAGGATCTGGGGGGGCGGTGGTCCCAGCAGTTTGAGGAGCAAGCCGGGGCAGCGGTGGAGAGGCTGCGGGAAGAACTGAAGAGTTCGGGGCGGGTCGTGGAGGAGAGCAAGCGGGAGCTGGCCAGCCTGGCCAAGGCGAAACTGTTGGCCCTCAGCAAAGTTGCAGATAACGCTACAGCGGGTCTCGAAGCGGAGCAAAGACGGTTGAAGAACCAGTGCGAGACCTCTCGAAGAGAACTTGAGGACCTCTTAAAGAGGGGTTGGACAAAACCGGCCTCCCTTTCCCTTCAGCGTGGAAACCGCCCAAAGCGGCGAAGGCTAGTTGCGCAGCCAGCGCTGGTGGCAGGGGTTTGCTTGCTAATAATGGTGCCTCTTTTGAGCGTATATCTTCCGAAAGCCCATGTGATGCAACTGCAGCCTGAGGCTCCCGCTGAATTCATCGATCAAAGTCCAAACTGGAGTGCCGAGCGACGCGCCCGGGAGGAAGAGGTGGCACAGGCGTATTGGCGGGCAGCGGTAGTAGGCTTGCAAGAGAGGTATCCGTTTGGCAGCGAACTGCCAGCCGAGCCCCCAACCGAATTCCAAGCGGAAAATGAATATATCGCGACGGGCGGTGCGAAGGCTTTTTTCGAAACAAGGGCTCGTTATTGGGGAAACCTTCGCAGAAGTTGGGTGCAGCGCCAGTTCTGGGTAGAACGTCCTGGACGGAACACGCAGTGGGCTGCTCGTCTTCGGCAGATCTGGGACCACTTGCATTCACATAGATAGACCGACACGACAGTGCATCTGCATGTGAGAAGCTGTGAAATAATCCAGAATAGTCATATCCCGACGCCGATTATTCAATAACTTACGCTGTGCAAAGCCCGCATCTTCGGGATTATTTCACAGCTCCCGAGATGGCGGTATGCAAAGTCGCTATATTCGATTGGATGGCGGGACCCGCCGAAACACTTTTATTTGCTTCTCCGCATTATGGGTCGCCGGCCTGATCGAATCCACGGCGCAATCATCCTGCTTCCATGAAGTAATTCGGTCGCGTCGAAGGGTTGACCAACCCTCCGTGTCAAATCTCAACTTTCGCCTCCGGGCCAGGACCCGGGAAAGGATGGCGCATATGCCAAAGAATGCGGTTCATCCCCCTGAGATTCTGAGCAACGGATCGAGCCATTTGGTGAAGCTCGCCGGAAAGGTTGATTCCTTCTCGCTGCTACTCCGCGAGACGCCAGAGGGCGAGTTGAAACGCTCGATCGAAGTACAGTTCCACACTATGGTGTTCACAGCCCGCAAGGAAGTTCGGAAGTACTGCCCCCGGTATCGCTATTTCCCGGGCGAGAGGATTCTCGACTTCAGTGCCGATTGCCCTTCTGGCCAACTCGAGCCGGGGGATCTTGGCCACGCCCCGCCGCCCAAGCGGGGCAGACTCGGCGAGAAGTGCTGCTTCATCGCAGGCACTCCCGAGGAACGACTTCCTGAAACGACGGCAAGCCCGGCGCCGCAAGACCTCGTGCTTGTGGTCTGAACCCGGCCCATCTATCCTCTGCACCCCCGCCGTTGTCTTTACTGACAAGACCCACAGTCTCTCTTAATACCCCCCCCAAAGCCGCCTCCGGCGATGATAGTAATGAACCCTCAAACACCGGCCTCGGTTCCGATTCATTCGCTCTTACGTGCGCGCCGACAATTCATACCAGCGCGCCTGGGCAAGGTCATACGTCGCCCCTGGCTCTCCACATTCCGAACACAGCCCGCGACTCCCGCTCCCCGCCCGCACCTCGACTCTCGAATACGGCGACCCCCTCGGGACGAGCATCGAACTCGCTGGTACGAAAAACCCTTGTAATTCTCGATCCGATTCAGAATACTTTGGAAATGCATCCTGTCCCCCCTTGGGAAGTTCGTGTTACCTTGCACTTTCCCTTAGAGGATTCGGACAGGATGCGCAAGCTTGTCCTTTGGCCCTTACCAGGCTCTTTCGCTTTTTCTTACCCACAGATTCTGCGGAAGAACCCACAAGGGGGTGTTCCATTATGAACACCCACGCAGCGAAAGCGGAAAGAAGGAAGCTTCCAAGAACCAGGTCCCTTGTTTTGGCCCTGTCAGTGATTCTCGCCGCTGCATGGCAGGTTGCCTGCGGGGGAAGCACCGGGGGGATTGACCCGCCTCCGGCTCCTGTGGCGAGCATTGCCCCCGGCAGTCTCGCTTTTGGGAACCAAACGATCAACACCACCAGCACGGCCCAGACCGTGACACTCACCAACACCGGCAACGCCGCCTTGAACATCACCAGCCTCGCGCTGACGGGTACCAATGCCAGCGACTTTGCGCAGACCAACACGTGCGGCAGTTCGGTGGCAGCCGGCAGTAACTGCACGATCAGCGTGACGTTCACGCCTGCGGCCAGTGGCAGCCGCACGGCCTCGGTGAGCATCACCGACAATGCCAGTGGCAGTCCGCAGGCGGTGAGCCTGTCCGGCACGGGCACGGCTACCGTGGTTAGCCTTTCAGCCACCAGCCTTGCCTTCGCCAACCAGTCCGTAGGTACGACCAGTACAGCTCAGACCCTCACCCTGAGCAACACGGGCAACGCCGCCTTGAGCATTACCAGCGTCGCGCTGACAGGTACCAATGCCAGCGACTTTGCGCAGAGCAACACGTGCGGCAGCTCGCTGGCGGCCGGCGCGAACTGCACGATTGTGGTGATGTTCACGCCTTCCGTCGCCGGGACCGAAGCGGCCTCGCTAAGCATCGCGGACAATTGCAGCGGCAGCCCGCAGACGGTGAGCCTCTCCGGCGCGGGAACGCACGACGTGATTCTATCCTGGACTGCCAGCACGACTGCCGGCGTAGTTGGGTACAATGTTTACCGTGGCACTACCTCGGGTGGGCCGTACCCGACGGAACTGAATTCCGCACCTATTAACGGGACCACGTATACCGACGAGACTGTGCAAGCAGGGCAGACGTACTACTATGTGGTTACAGCCGTGGCGTCGAATGATGTCACCCAGAGTGCGGACTCGAATCAAGTTTCAGCGCCCGTGCCATCACCCTAATACTACAATGTGAAGTGATTGTCCTGATTAGCCTTGACCGCGTAGGGAGCAGCGACACGTGGGGTTGGCCTGCCCCCTATATGGACGAACCGAACGCTGAGAAGGACACGAGCTTGGAATGTACGAGCACCCCTGATAGCTCCTGTTCCAAGGTTCCCGCGCACTGCAAACCCGACTGACAATTGCATTCGGGGGCGGTCAGGCGTATGTTGTCGGTCGGGCCGGAGGTCGATAATGGAAATTGCGGATCAGAGACTTGACGGATTGTCCCGCCTGGTCGGCAACACGCCTCTTTTGGGAATCGGCCTTACATTCCGAGGCAAGCGCCGGGTCATCTATGCGAAATGCGAACAGCTTAACCTCACAGGCAGCATCAAGGATCGCATGGCGCTGCACATCCTGAAGCGCGCGTACGCCGACGGTTCTCTACGCCCTGGGCAACGAATTGCCGAGGCGACCAGCGGCAATACGGGGATCGCCTTTGCCGCGCTCGGCTGCGCCCTGGGGCATCCAGCAACGATTTTTATGCCGGACTGGATGAGCCATGAAAGGAGAAGGCTCATCAGGAGCTATGGCGCTGACATTGTCCTGGTCGGAGCAGAACAAGGAGGGTTCCTTGGCTGTATCCGTATGGCCGAAGAACTTGCCAGCGCCGACCCCAAGAGCGTGTTTCTTCCTCACCAGTTCTCTAATCAGGCCAACATCCAGGCCCATGAAACCACAACGGGTCCGGAAATCTGGGCGCAGTTGTCGGAGGCCGGGCTGAAACCGGATGCTTTTGTCGCCGGAGTTGGAACGGGCGGGACCGTCATGGGCGTCGGGCGTTTCCTGCGACGCCAGAACCCTGCCGTTCAGATTCATCCGGTAGAGCCTGTCGAGTCGCCAACGCTCTCCACCGGGTGCAAAGTGGGCAAGCACAGAATTCAGGGAATCTCCGATGAGTTCATTCCTGCGATCGTCAACTTGGCGGAATTAGACGGAGTGATCGCAGTCTCCGACGGAGATTCAATCCTGATGGCACAAAAGCTGGCGAAGAGCCTCGCGCTGGGCGTGGGTATTTCTTCCGGGTGCAACCTTCTGGCGGCATTGCAAGTGCAGGAGTCCTTGGGTGGGGATGCAATTGTGGTGACCGTGTTCGCCGATGACAACAAGAAATATCTCAGTACGGACCTCCTTCAGGAGGAGCCGGTCCGACGAGAATACCTAAGTTCGGAAGTTGAACTCACCAGCGTGGTTCCTCTTCCGCCCTCCTGCGCATTCTGTGGTGGGGCGCGGAGCGTCAAGCTGCCGGTTTAATGATCTCCAGGAAGAATCACACTTTGAACGAGGATTGTTAGTTCGCGCAAGATGCGCCTGTCCATACCAGAAACTCGCTGTCATTGAACCGACTGGAAAATGGTAGGTCAGGCCGGTCTGAGGCGCTTCCTCAAAACCTGGCTTGACGAGGCATCGCCACTTCAGAGAGGGCTACCAGCTACGTTGTGTTGTTGGGGATCAGCCGTGCGACCGTGAGGTCCAACACGATGTCCTTGAAGACCTGGTTCAGGTCAGAGGTCGGTCGCGCGGCATTGGCACAGGTTTTGTCGATTCCCGATCCCGACTGGTTGTTGTCGGCGAAGAAGTACTTCGCGGTGGGTAAAGAGGCGATACCCTCCATCGTCGCGCATGGGGCGATAGCTGGGCTGTCAGCGGAGCATCCCGAGGACTCCGAGCCGTAGGCGACCGAGTACACCAAGATTCCGGCTGCCTGAGCGTTCGTGGACGCCGTGATCGCCTGGTGGCACTCATTCGTGGCTGGATAACTCGTCGCCTTTCCCCCCATCTGGGTGCTCGAAGCAGTTGCGTCGCCATCGCTGAGGACGATCATCACGTTCTGCACATTCTTCCTTGAGTTCGCGACCAGGTAGTTTTGTGCCGCCGTGATTGCGCCCGCATAGAACGTTCCCTCGCCGCCCGGAGTGGCTAAGCCTTTGCAGGTTCCTCCAGCTCCACCCGTCGCTATCACGATACCGGCGGCGGTGTTCAGTGCAGTAGCAGCGTCGGAACTGCGGTAGTTGCTTTGTAACGGGAGGACCAGGTATCCCGGGTTATTGTTGTACGATGTGATTGAAGGGTTGGAGGTAGGGCAAGTGTAATCATCCGAGGCAGTCGGAGCCTGTACCGGAGGGTTGCTCAAAGTCGAAGTCTCGGTCGGGGTCAGCCCTGGGAACACCATCAGGCCGACCTCATCGAAGGGGTTCGCGACGTTGCCGTTCGTGGCCGTCCCGCAGTTTGCCAGGGTCGGGGCGCAGGGCGCGAGCCCAGTCCCACCCAGCCCCAGCAGAGTCTGGACGCCGTACAAAGCGCACTGCTCTCTTGTGGGACTTCCTGTTATCCCCGGCACCGTGCAGTTCGTGTCGAGATTAGAACCCATCGAACTCGTTGTGTCGAGCACCATCATCACGTTGTATGGGCCACCCGTTGCGCCCCGCATGGCCGCAGTCGCGGCTGCCGTGAGCGTAATTGAAGGGGTGCCGATTATGCTGGCGAAAGTCAACGGCACTTTTACTGTCTGCACCACCTGGATGGCGTTGTCGCCCGCAGGAGACTCAACGCACGCGATTCCTTCGTTCGACAGGGTCGTCAGGCAACTCAACGTGTATGACATCGTAACGCCTGTCAGGTTGGGGTAGGCGTTGTTGTTTCCCGCTACGCCGCTGTACAATGTCACGTTGGCTTGTACTGCTGCCTTGGTATCTGCTGCTGTTGCGCCAGTGGGCATGGCCTCCGCTCCCGCTAACGCCGCCGCATCTGTGGAAGCCTGGAGTTCGCGGAAGCTAAAATAGATACGGCCGAAGTCGATGACGAAAGCGGCCATTGCGAAAAACCCGACCATCATGAACGCTACCATGACGAGCGCCTGCCCGCGCTGGTCCTTGTGCGCTCGGCGTAAAAAAGACTTATTGTTCTGGTTCATTGGATAATCTCCGTCGTTTGCGCATACATTTGACAGTTGGGCGCTAAGTTGGCTCCGAAGACCAAGAGGTTGCAAGGGTAACTGACCGTTACCGTGGCGGCCGTGCCCTGCGCCATATTCCCTGCTGCCCCTGTGGTGACACTGGAGCTGCTGCACGACGCCCCATACGCGTTCCCATTGAGGGTAATCGTGAACTTCATACTCTGCCACACGAGGAACGGCGCCGCGTTTTCAATTATTGCGACAGTCGCAGCGCATGGGTCTGTGGTCGTAGGGCAACCCGTGCCCATGCACGCGCTTCGGCCAATCGCAAGCTGCCGCGCACCGATGCTCACGGCATCCGTCAGCTCCAGATAGTCGTGGAAGGCGATCCCGAACGTGAATATGCCCGTCACGATGAGCAGCAGAATCGGCAGGACCAGGGCGAACTCAACCGCCGCCTGGCCTCCCTCCTTGCTGGTGCGAAGGCGGGCGCGGAGACGTTTGCCCAGGGAACGAGTTCCGACACGCACTCCTGGTGACGCTGCTGTAGGCTTTATCCCGAATTCGCAATTTGAGGAGCACTGTTCCGTTCCACTATCCATGCGCTTTGTCGCGGTTTCCCATGGGTTGGAAACGCTGAGACGCGGGAGCATGAGCAACCTCCAGTGAGACGAGTAACCGGCTAAGTATAACTCCCCAAAGCAGTGACTGTCAAGTTTTGGAATAGTACGATAGTGTACTCGTTTGAATTCGGGACACCGGGATTTGGCAAGGGAATTGCTCGCGAATGCAAGCGTCTTCGGTCTTCCTTCCTGTAACCAAATAGGATATACTAATGAAGTACACGAGGAAAGCCCCGCCGTGAACGGGACTCTGAAAGCCCTTAAAGGAGTGTACCCAATGCACACGGCCCCTGCTAACGCCCGAATGGATGTTACCGGCCCACAGGAGACATACTCTCCAGATTCTGTGGACGCTTTGACCTTGGCCCCATTTGTTAATGAAGTTCTCCAAGTCTTGCGCCCACTTAGCCAGCTTATGCAGCGTGCTGCGTTGCAAGCGGTTATGGAACTCAGTGGCTGGAGATCCTCTCTTCTCCCGCCACGCTCTTGATGATCCGCGACCAGAGTCCCTCTATTTGTGGTAATCCTCTCTCTGGAGCTTCAGTGAAAAGGAAAACCGGTCAGGGACTCAGCCTGACGCTGGACACAATCCGCCGCCATCGCGAAGGAGACTTCACTGTTTGCCTACGGGAGCGCTGTCCGTGAGTGAGTCAACCGAAGGGGTCCGGCAGGCTTCGTAGCGCTCGATCACGAACTGATCGCCGACCGTGGTTCCGCTTTTGAAAATCGTGTGAGGCGGAAGCTCGATGACGCTTTGGGCACGAAAGTACGGTCGCGTGATGGAGAATGGCCGGAGTAATTCGTGCAGACCGACGACCTTGAAGTCCTTGTCAAGCAGCACCACATCGATGGAGAAAAGCATACCGAACGTGTGGATGAAATTGCAAGGCACGATCCAAACACCGCCCTCTGGCTCCAGGGACCGCTTGCCGAGAAGCCCAGCCATGCGGGTCAAAACCGAGTCAGCCACTTTGACCTGGAAGGCCAAAAAGGTCTCCTTTGTCTGGTTGTAAACATAGACAGTACTGCGCTTCTCAGCCATGATTCCTTCCCCACCGTATCCGTTCGCGAGTCGCGATCCGAGTTCAGCGAGGGGCCTTTCGCTTGATTCTGTAGATCAAAATGATGGCCACGACCACGGCGAGAACGCCCGCAACCACACGTATCAACGTAACGTTGTCCACAACCCACCTCCCACCTTAACAGTACAGTTAACTCCTACTTAAGAAACTGGGCAAAATTCCTAATGAGACTTATGACCGCCGGCGCCAGGGTGACGATGAAGATACTGGGGAAAATGAAGATAACGAGAGGGAAGAGCAGCTTAATCGTCGTCTTGGCGGCAAGCTCTTCCGCTCGTTGTCTTCGTTGAGTACGCAAGGAATCGGAAAACACTGCCAGCGATTTTGAGATTGGTGTTCCAAAGCGTTCCGTCTGCACGAGCATGTTGACGAAGGATCGGACGCTCTCAAGGTCGACTCGGTCTGCCATGCTGCGCCAAGCACCGATGCGAGGGTTGCCAGCCCGCTGCTCCAGGTTGATCTGAAGGAGTTCTTCGCTCAACTGGCGGTGACCGAGATGCAGTTCCTGGGCGACTCTCACGATGGCTTGATCCAGTCCCAGCCCAGCGTCCGTACAGATCGAAAGGAGATCCAATGCGTCGGGAAGGCTGAGTTGGATGCGTTCACGCCTCTTCTTGATGGCACGGCTGAGCCAAAAGTCCGGAGCTAAGAAAGCCAGCAATAGAGCTACGCCAAACCAGAGGATGATATTGTCCTTCACGAAAAAGGCGACCCCCGCTCCAGCGACTACTGGCAGAGTCAACTTCACGCCTAAGAAGGTGTCGGCATGAAAGGGCTTTCGGTAGCCAGCAAGCATGAGGCGGCGGACAGTTTCGGGATTGGGGGGGCCGCCGAATAACCTGCGGATCGATCCCAGCGGCCTGGTCAGTCTCTCGGCACTAAATCGCCCTCGTTGGAAACCCACATCCTCTGATCGGTATGCCCGAGACGTGACCTCGCTCAACAGTTCACTCTGGCGAGAGGGGGGGGCAAACAACAAGAAGATTGCGAAAAAAGTGATCGAAAGTCCGATTCCAATGGCGATGATCAGGAGATTCATAGCATCACACTTTGACCCTGGTAATATTCCGGACCACAAGAATGCCGATGGCCATCAAAATTAGACCCGCATAAACGAAATGCAGCCCCAAAGGGTCTGCCCACAGCTTCCTTTCGTATTCAGCGTTCAACAGAGTCAACAGAAAGAACATGGCGAATGGCATCAAACACAGGATCCAACCGCTCAGTCGACCCTGAGCCGTATAGATTCGCACCTGTCCCTTAAGTCGCATGCGCTCCCTCATAATGAACGCCGCCTTGTCCAGGATTTCGGCGAGATTGCCTCCGGTTTCTTTCTGAACGAGAATCGCCGTCGCGAGGAAGCGGACGTCCTCAATGGGCACTCGATTAGCCAGATTAAGAATCGCCTCGCGCACCGGAAGCCCTAGGTTCTGTTCTTCGAAGACGGTGCGGAATTCTGAAGCGACAGGTTCTGGAGTTTCCTGCGAAACCATCTCAATCACGGAAGTCACGGCATGTCCGGCTCTCAGGGCCCGAGACATCAGGTCAATCGCGTCGGGAAGGACTTCTTCGAAGTGCCGCAACCGGGCCTGCCTCTGCCAGAACAAATATGCGTACGGCGCGGAGCCCACAGCAACTCCCACGAGCAGATCTAACGGCAGAGCTGGTGTGAACAAGCTTACTGCCCACCCCGCCACGAGAGCCCCCACGAGCGACCCGAGAAGTAGCGGAGCGACGGTCCAATTGCGACCAGCTTGCCTTATCAGGTGCCGCAGGTTCAGAACGGCCGGAATACGCTGCAACAAATCGTTCAGCAGGGGAATCGAACTGAGCTCTTCCTGCCTCAGAATTGTGGCATCCTCGGTGTCAAATCCGTATGTTTTTCCGATGCTTGACAAATGCCGCTGAACATCGGCTTCGGCTTTGGTCGGCTTTGAGACCCAAACCAGAACACCGAACGTCATGGCCAAAAGCAAAACGAATAGCAGCACGAGCGCCATAAGAAAACCTCGGCGGATCTAGACTTGATAAGAATGTTCAAACATGCTTGCTGGCAAAGTAATGCCAGAGGCTTTTAGCTTTTCCGCGAACTTCGGACGTATGCCCGTGGCTGTAAACTGTCCAAGCACACGTCCGTTGGGTCCCACACCTCGCTTTTCAAACAAGAAGATCTCCTGCATGCTCACGACGTCTTCATCCATGCCCGTGATTTCCACCAGATGCGTCACTCTCCGTGTCCCGTCGCTCATACGAGACAATTGGATGACAATAGTGATTGCGGACGTAATCTGTTGGCGAAGGGCCTTTTCAGGAAGATTCAAGTTAGCCATCAGCGCCATGGTTTCCATGCGAGAGATCGCATCACGAGGACTGTTGGCATGAATAGTTGTGAGCGAGCCGTCATGTCCCGTGTTCATAGCTTGGAGCATGTCCAGAGCCTCTTCGCCACGAACCTCGCCTACGATGATCCGGTCGGGCCGCATTCGCAGGCTGTTAATCACGAGTTGGCGCTGTCTCACTGCGCCTTTGCCCTCCACGTTGGGGGGGCGGCATTCGAGGCGGACGACATGGCGTTGCTTGAGCTGCAGCTCAGCCGAGTCTTCAATCGTAACGATTCTTTCTTTTTCAGAAATGAATCCGGAAAGCACATTGAGAAAGGTTGTTTTACCGGCGCCGGTCCCCCCGGAGATGACCATGCTGAGCCGTGCCTTCACCGCCCCCTTGAGAATCTCCAGCATGGGCGGTGTCAGGGTTCGGTTTACTATCAGATCGTCCGCCGTCAGGGGCACATGGCCGAAGCGCCGGATTGACAGTATGGGTCCATCGATCGCCAGGGGCGGGATGATCACATTAACTCTCGAGCCGTCCGCTAGGCGCGCGTCCACCATGGGCGAAGATTCGTCGACCCTGCGACCAACCGCAGCCACGATCTTATCAATGATGTGCATCAGGTGAGCGTCATCCTTGAACTTTACGGCGGTTTCTTCCAGCATCCCCTGGCGTTCTACATACACTTGCTTGTGGGTATTGACGAGGATGTCATTAAGGGTCGGATCTTGCAGGAGGGGCTCCAGTGGACCCAACCCGAATACTTCGTCAAGCACCTCGCGAGCCAGTTGCTCGCGCTCCGGCGCGCTCATCGGGGTGCCAAGCCCCGAAACGAGTTCCTGGATGACCACAAAGACCTGGCCTCGAATGCGGCCGTCGCGCATTGAGGCAATCCGCTCCAAATCAACTTTGTTGAGTAGATCCCGATGCACCGCGGACTTGAGTTCCTGGTAAAGTTTGAAGGGAATGCCTGTTTTTTTCTTCTCGTCACTTCCCGATACTGTCTCAGCCTGGTTTGTGATTGTTCCCATGACGTTTGATTCTCCCAACTGTCAGCAAGACCCTTTGCGGAAGCCGGCTTTTATCGTCCGAACAAACCCTGGAAAAATTTACCCGATTTCTTTTTCTCGGGCTGGGCGTCCGGCTTGGCGGCCAGAGCCTCCGCCCACGACAATAAAGTGCGTGCAACTGCGGAGTTCGATAACTGTGCGGAGGGATCACCAGCGTTGATGGTCTGCATCACCTGCTGGTATTGGTTCGGGACCTTCCAGAAAATCTTCTTCCGAATGGCCTTTTCAATTTGGTCGTCAGTGATCACATTGTTCTTCGCGTTATGACGGTTGACGACCACGTCTACTTTGTCTTGACCGAACTCGCGACGGGTAAAGTAGTCCAACAAACGCGCCACGTTCCGCAAGGCAGCCACCTCCGGAACGGTGATGATGTAGACATGGTCGGAGTGAGTGATCACGGCGAGGTTTTGAGTTGTCAGGCCTGGAGCGCAGTCGATCAACACAAACTCGTACTTGGTGCGGAGAAAGGCGACCGCCTGCCCGACTGACTCAGGTAATACGTCACGCGCCGGTTCAGTGAATTCCGGCGCCGGCAGCAGGTCCAGGCCACTCGAGTGGTGCAATACGAAACTCTGAAGTAACTCCGCGTCCAGCCGGTCCACGTTCTCGACGAGTTCGTAAAAGTGATACTGATGTTCAGTCAGGCCGAGGAAAAGGGCAGCTTCACCACAGCCCGGATGAAGATCGATCAGGACTGTTTTGCGCGAACAGGACTTTGCCAAGAGTGCCGCGAGATGCGTGGTTATGGTGGTCACTCCCGCCCCACCCTTGGCCCCGAGGAAAGTCAGCACTTGGCCGCTGAATGGTGTATGCTTTTCTCGTTTACGTACACCCACACGTGCTACCGCTTCCCACAGTTGCTCCCCGCCCACAGGTTTGACGACGTACTCGCTGCAGCCACAGCGCATGCCTTCGATAATCAGGTTGGGTTGGGAGTGCGACGAGATCGCGAATATGGCGCTGCCCGGCAATCGCTCGTGAATTCGTTCTGCCGTGGTGATCGCACTTGCGTGGTCCCGGTCGAAGTCGACCAGGCAGATGTCTGGCCCGGGTGGCTGCATCCACGTGAGGCTGGTGTCTTCTTCGGCAAGATAGCTGTCCACCTCAGCTTGCAGCCGAAGAAAAGGGGTTCCTCTTACAAACTGCCTCAACTCCGCTCCAGATTCGCCATCCAGACAGATGGCAACGAGCGAGAGCCATTCTCGGGAGGAAGGGCCCTCGCCGAAAGGAATTCCGGCGCTCTCTTTAGTGTCCATGGTTACGGTTCTTGTTTGGGTGTAGTCTCTTGAGCAGGTTTCTCAAGCTCCTTGTGGCCTGGTAGATCCCGGTCGTATTTCGGACTTTGCAGATAGGGTATCGGAGACTTCGGCGTCGCCGTCATCTGTTTCCCGGTGTTTGCGGGATCGACAATGTGGGGTGTCACAAGAACCACGAGCTCCGATCGGCTCAGGGTGTTCGATTTCGACCGAAATAGCTGCCCCAGAATAGGCAGGTCACCAATCCCCGGCATCTTATTCATTATAGCTGTCACTCTCTGATCCAGAAGCCCAGCGATTCCAAACGACTGTCCATCATTCAACTCGATTTCTGTCTCCGCGCGGCGGGTTGAAATGGCCGGAATGGTAAAGCCCGATATAGTCAGAGCGTTGGTATAATCGAGAGTGCTGACCTCCGGCGAAACTTCCAGGCGAATGGTATTGCCGGGGCTGATATGTCCCGTGAAATCTAGTTTGACACCGAACGGTCGCCATTGGATCGTGACGGCCCCGATGGTCGTCCCTCCCTGCAACACCGGGATGGGGAATTCACCACCGGCCAGGAAGCTCGCTTTCTTGCCGTCGAGGGCAAGGAGGTTTGGTTCAGCAAGGATTTGTGCCACGGTCTTTGTTTGGAGGTCCTCGAGCATCATGCCCAGGTTAAGGTCGGGGCGAAACAGGAAGATGTTTAGCAGGCTGGTCATTCCGAAGGTCGTCGGCGTATACGGGGCGGTGGTACTGAAAGGTCCTCCTGATGCACCTGAAATGGCGCCAAATTGCTGCGTGGAGGTCGTGCCGATGTTGGTTCTCCCAGTATTGAGTAAGTTGAAGCCGAATTGCTCTAGTTTGGTTCGGTCGACTTCGGCGATCTTGACTTCCAGAAGGATCTGCCGCAGAGGGTGTGGAACTGTCGTCAGCGAGTCGACGATGTCCTTGGAGTAGAGGCCCGCCATCTTTGTCAGGTCGTCCACAACCGGCTGACCTGCCACCCTTCCGCTCAGGATGATCCTGCCTTCGTCGGCCTGCGCCTGGATTGATTGATCGGGATACGCTCTCTGTATAGCGGCCCGCAGACCCGTCAAATCCAGATCCGCATACACATCCAGCATTCGGGAGCTGCCTGAATCGTCCCACAGGATCAGGCTGCTCTTTCCGGCAGCCTTTGCCTCCACCACTACTTGCATAGGGCTCGTGACCAGAGCCTCGATCACGGCTGGATTGCTTGTCAGCACACGTTTCAAGCGTGATGGGAGGTTTATAACGACGGACTTGCCGACCAGGATGTGAAGAGGCTGACCCTCCGGCGAAACAGAGGTCCCTTGCGCGAAGCACTTCCCGCCCGCCAAGAGCAAACCAAGGATCCAAACAAGTACCAGTGTCCGAGTTGCAGATAAGTTTTTCATTGGCGCTTGCCACCGCCCTCTTCAGGAGTCCCGGGTGAAAACTTCTGCTCACTGCGCGTCGGCCCCTGGATGACCTCCACCACATACAGCGAGGGGGGCGGAGTTTGAGGCGCCGGCGCGACTGCTCTCGTATGACGGGCCGGCGCGGGCGCGGGCGGGGGCGCGGCAGGTTTAGCCGTGCCAATCAATTCGTCCAGCCTGGTGGGTTTGACGATTTCCTTCCCTTGGTCGGCCCCGTTGCGTAATACGAACTGAATCGTGCTTTGCGTGCTGGCCATGAGGAGTTTCTGCGAGTCTTCGGGGCTGAGGAGTAGGGTCACCACATTGACAGTCTGGGGTTTGCCCGTTGGATCCGGCTCGATTTGCGTTCCTGCCGTCAAGACTTCGACGTTCTGCAACAAAGTCTCGGTTATGGGATTGGGATTGCCCGGAATGTTGAAAGTCCCTAGAACATCAACGGTAGAGCCTGGATAAAGGAAACCTGCCACACCCACGACCTCATTAGAACGAACTGAAGTAGCCCGCATTCCGGCAGGTATCTTGACCGAGAGCCCAATCCCTGAACCGGGTATGGCCAAGTCTCTGGCCATGACGGGCTCTCCCTTGCCCAGCATGTAGATCAGCGGCCGACCCGCCACGTCTTCAATTTTCGTAAAGGAACCCGGCAAATGGACGCCCGCCGGCCACTGGATGAGATTCACATCCGCTGCTGCCAATGCCACGCCCGCGGGCAGGTCCCTGGCTGCGGCAACGATTTGGATCATCTGGGGACGAGCTGCGCTTTTGCTCAACTGGCGATAGACAATATACGTGATGCCGCCGGCGAGAACGACCGCAATTAACAATGCTAACCCAAGCCGCTTAGTGTCCGTAGATCACCCCCGAGATATGGCTTGCTGAAATAAGTAGATAAAGTGTGCCCATGGCAATAGCTAATCCATAAGGCAGCCGCATGGATTCGGGACCCTGAAGGTTGAGTTCGGGATGGGGCCGGACACCGGACCGAAGATGAAAGCGCAGAAGCACACCAAGATTCCGAAAAGTGCCGCCGACCCGTTTGTAAAACACCATGTAAACCACGGCGAGGACGCCGCCTGCCAGAGCGGTGGCGATCAGCACGCTCAAGGTTCGATGAGGGCCCACCCAGGCGCCCACAGCGGCCATCAGCTTCACGTCCCCCGCTCCCATACCATGCACCAGGAAAAATACAAAGAAGATTCCGCCGCCAAGCAATATGCCGCCCACTCCCTGCTCCAAACTTCGCCACCCTCCCAAGGCGGCCCGAAGTGTGAGGGCAAGCGCGAGACCTCCGTAAGTCAGCCAGTTCGGGATGCGGTTTGAACGTACGTCACTCACCGCGCCAGCTATAGCACAAATCGCGGCTCCAAGCATCAGTAAAATCTCCACTTGGCCTTTGTACAGCTTAGTGGGCGCAATACACGCCAAGGCGGTAACGGGAAACACACGCTCGCGCCCCTATTGCTTCCGAGCCCAGAACCATTGGCCCTCCTGCCCTCTTGACAAACAAAACCGGGCCAACCCAGCCTCTCGGGGAGGCACCCCCGCCGCGAGCTGCCACACGGCCCGACCAACCAGCACGTATAATACCTGCCGTTCCCGGTGGGCGAACCGCCTGACCCTGGAAACCTGCAGGTGCAATCGAGCCGTCCAGACGAAAGGAGCCACTAAACGTACGAGCTGAGGAGCGACCCAATCTCGGTGAAAGCACTGTTGATGGCGGTTGCCAAGGTACCCATTCCCGCGGTGGCAGCAAGAGCAACCAAGGCGATAATCAA
>DLMI01000135.1 GCA_002478145.1 Acidobacteria bacterium UBA7540 | reverse complement strand
CAGTTTCTTGGCTTGGGCGATCAACTCTGAGTCTTGACCCTGATTGGCAAGCACGCGGAGAAGCGCAGGGCGGAGGAGGCGGGCATCTTCGCTCTCGCCCGCCTTCGTCTTCCAACCTAGCTCGCGAGCTCGTCCGCCATAGACGTCCGAGAGATACTGCCGGTACCGGGGCAGCAGGTCTTTCGGGACCAAATTATCTTGGAGACCTGTGGTGATTTCCATGGTTTTGGTGACCACTTGGCGATCGGGGTCCCGGGCGAGGCTCGGAGCCACCGCCAACGCCCTCCCCAGCGGAATCTTGCCACTACTGGTGAGCGAGGAGAGGTTGCCAACGAGCGCGACCTTCTCCGGAAGGGTAAGCACCTGCGCGTCGTCTTTGAGGAGGGCATTGAGCAGGTTTCCCTCGTATAACCCGAAATAGTAGCCTGCCGCCCCGGCGTTGGCCTCGACCCAAGCCGGGCAGCCGGCGGAGCGTGAGAGCGCCAACTGCGCAGACTTCTGCGAAAGCAGCGCGCACGCTCGGGCGTCGCCTTGCCCAGAGGGATAACGAGCGCAAACGGGAATTTGCCAAGTTTGGTCCGCTGAACCCACGGAACCCAGCGGCAGATAACGCTGCTGGGAAAGTTTCAGCTCGGCCGCGCCGCCGCTGCAATCCAGCGCGGCCGTAACCAGCGGCACACCCGGCTGGTCGAGGAAGGTCGAGAAAGCCGCAGCGACGCTGGTATCGTCGCCGGCGAGCGCCGCTAGAAACTCAGCCGAGTTGGCATTCTTCCAGGAGTACTTCGTAAGATAGCGGTGAATTCCTGCCCGGAATCGCTCCCGGCCCATATAGGACTCGAACATATTCAATAGCGCGGAGCCTTTGTTGTAGGTGATGGAGTCAAACGCGTTGATAATGTCATCCTTCGACTCGATGGGCTGCCGTACCCGGCGCGCGCTCACCAAGCTGTCGCTTTGCATCGCGCCCTGATAGCTGTTCAGCGCCGAGACGTCCGCGTGCCATTCGGGGTGGTACTCATTCACGATTTTGTTCGATGTCCAGGAGGCAAAGCCCTCGTTGAGCCAGATATCATCCCACCAGGCAGTGGTCACGAGGTCGCCGAACCATTGATGAGCCAGTTCGTGGGCAGCCACCCATACCCATTCGCGCTGACGCGACGGGGTGTCTTGATCGGGTTTGGCGAGAATGATGCCGCTTCCATAGGTCACGAAACCCGCATTCTCCATGGCCCCGCCGTAAAGCGGAATGGCGACTTCATCGAGCTTGTCGTAGGGATAGGGAATATCGAAGTACTTCTCCAGCAAGTTGACGATGGCAGGAGTCGTTTCGGCGGCGTATTTCGCTTCCGGACCGCGGCCGCGGGGGACTACGATACGCACGCGGGTGTTTTTCTTTCCTGTGGTGCCTGCGTCGACGAATTCCAGGTCGCCGACGGCAATGGCCACCAGATAGCTCGGCAAAGGCTTGGTCTCGGCGAATTTCACTACTTTCATGCCATCGCCGCTGTCTGTCTCGGACACCACAGGTGCATTCGAAAGCGCCACCTGGTCCTTCTTGACCCGCAGCGTCAACTGCCAGGGGACCTTGTAATTTGGCTCGTCGAAACAGGGGAATGCCCGTCGAGCCCACATCGCCTCGAACTGCGAGTAGACGTACCAGCGGTCCCCATCTTTCATCTGAAAGATCCCCTGCTGATCCTTGCGATTGATCTCCCCCTGGTAAACTACGCGAAGCGTCGCTTCGCCGGGTCCGACGGGATGGTCGAAGGTAAAGCCGACGTAGTCTTTCGGCTCGCTGATGACTTTGGCTGCCAGCTTTTCGTGGCCGACCGTTAGGGTTGCATCCTTCACGGTGAGCCTTTCGCCGTTTAGCCACAAGACCGAAGTGGACTTGGCGAGCTGGAGGTCAATTTCGACCGCCCCGATGAAGGTGTCCTGGTCCGGGACGACCGTCAGGTCCAGGCGGTAACGGACAGGCCCCACCTCTTGTGCGGGCAGGCGGAACTTGGGTGGAATCGGGGGCTGATCCAGGGCTTGGTCCGCCTTGGCGTTCCAGGCGTACAGAATCGCCAAGGTAAACACAGCGATCAGGACTACAGTGGACTTGTGAACAAACCGTCGCATGATCTCTCCTCGGGCCGGCCACGCCCTCCATGTCGAGCAACGCACTGGCCACACTGTCACAAAGAATGATCCCTCGAACACGCCGAGGAATCATACCTCAGGCCAATTCGTTGCACAAGGCGAGGCCCCGGTTTTCTTGGCCGCTTGGACCTGTCCGGTGCCAGTCGTATGCGGCCTCTTGGCAATTGGGATGGAATGCACTGGCGCCCCGGAAATGGGGCTGCGGGGTACCATATCCAGCAGGACCTGGTAGTCGGTCAGGCCGACGCCTTGCTCCTGGAGCCACCGGCCGAGACTTTCGGGGCTACCGTTGTAGGCTTCCACGTCCTGGCGCCAGAGCCCGATGGCAGCCAGTGCAAGCGCGAGCGTCGCAAAGGTCCCGAGCAGCAACGTGTAAAATCGCCGGGGCGCAAACATGCCGGACCCCAAAGACGCCACAACACAAGCCGCGTCGCGCGCCGAACACATACCCGGATGTAGAGCGCTGGGAAGCAAATCCCCGAAGGGGATGGATAAAGTAGCCGGGGACAACGCCCCCGGAAACTGGCGACCCCACACGACCCGACCCTGAAGGGGGCGGATCCGAGCGGGTGAGGCGGAAATTGAGGGGCAGGGTTCCCATCTAATCCTATGGGCCGAGCGTATGTGGACGGGATTTCCATCTGCCCCGCGCGTTTCGGTTTTTTGAAGTATTCTGCGGCAGCGACCTCATTTTCCAGAGTGTTTTCAACAGGTTAGAAGAATGCCGGGGATATGTGGAAAAGCGCATAAGTGTGGCATTTTGACACACTCCGCGCTTCGCCCGCTTAATGGTAAGCTACATAGATAGCCCAGTCTACGAAAGCGCAAAAGACAACTGCGGAGATTCTTCGCCCCGACAAGTCGGGACTCAGCATGACAGTGAGCGAGCACTCTCGCGAAGGTCGTAGCGTAGGCCCCTTGCTTTCCACGGTTCGATTGGGCCAGCCTCGCGCCGACGTCCTGACATCACGGATAGCCGTTTTCGGCTATGAACGCTCAGCACGACAGCGAGGACGCTTGCCATTGGAAACTGCAAGGATGGGTCCTTGGGTAATCCAGGGATTTACCTCCACGACCCCGCCGTCTCAAGCCCTTCGATCACCTCTCCGGCAGGCCGACGATACGTTCACGTGCGCTTAGCAGGAATCTCTCACCACGGAGGGGAAGGGCAGCCTGGCGAAAAACGGCAGAGCGTGGTGAGAAATCCGGTTTAGCGATCCACCGACCGCCACACTCACTTTCAGAGAAGGGCGTTTTTCGTTCCGAATCCGGCGACGTCGCTGCCCAGCATAGTTTCCGAGTTATCCGTCAACTGGGCCTGACCGTCAGAGATGGCACCCAGACCACATCCCCGTTCAAGGCGGCTTACCAGCCAAGTGGCGGTAAAGCCGCTGGGAGAGATGGTAGCCACGCTCACTGCCTTTCTGACCGTGGGTTCTTCTCGCGATAGTCAAGTTACAGCAACTTCGGGCAGTGTCCTTTTATCTCTTGAAGCTGAAATCTTTGAATCTCTCGGCGGCAAGAGGCTTAAGGTGATAAGCTTCCGATATGCGGAAGCTGCGTATCTTCATCGTGGAATTGGTGTTGGTAGGCTTGCTAGTGGGGTGGCTGTTGTATAGGTATCCAGAAACAATTGAGACTGTAATACCGTGGATCGCGTTGGCCATTCTATGGCACATTACCTGGGAATTTGGGTATCAAGCTGACTTCTTTAAGAAAACAGCGATTGCTGCCAAAGGTAGGTGGGGTCACATGTGGTGGACTTGGGTCATCGCGTTTGCCGTAGGGGGGACAATTTCGGTCGGCTACTGGTATCTGATCAAAGTGGGCCTCGAAGAGCTTGCGAATCGACATAATCGCAATTCTGGTGGAGAGGTATCCTCCAAGTCTTCGATTCGAATTAAGTATTCTAGTCGTCAAGTGCTTCAGGTTGCCAATGTTCCTGGAAACTACAACATGATACTAAACCTAGATAACGTCGCCACACTACTTTTAACGGCACCGTTCAGTCGTAAAGAAGCAACGCTGTTGTGGCCCACGTTGCCAACCGTCACCATTGCAGAACCAAGACCCGAAGAGAAATACGAATTTCCTGGCGGTGGCACTGTTCAGGCACCAGGGATCGGACACGGATTTGAAATGCATGGGTTGAGGCTTGCGGGCAAGTCCAAGGTAATTACGTTTGACTTTGAACATCCTGTTCGCTTTATCCGTGTCGGAGAGCGCATCTTTCGCGTGTCGCTAGAATCGGTACGCGATAAAGCAAGTAAAGTGCGGATTCCGGGGCAAGG
>DLMI01000190.1:1009-6347 GCA_002478145.1 Acidobacteria bacterium UBA7540 | reverse complement strand
GGTAGCCGAAGAGCAATCCGCCAAGGTGCGCGAAATTGTTTACGCCGCCGATCTCCTGGACTGCTCCCACTAGCGTCAAGAAGACGATTCCCCAGATAAAATATTTGGCCTTGATCCGGAATGGCAGGGGAAACATCATGATTTCGCTCTCGCCGTACAGCACGCCGAACGCAACCAGCAAGCCGTAGATCCCGCCCGAGGCTCCAATAGTGGTGGTTGCCGGAGACAAACCGGGCACGTGCATGTAACTCACGGCCACCGTGGTGAGCGCCGCTGCAACTGTGCAAAAGAAATAGAACTCCACGAAGCGTTTCGATCCCCAGTCGCTTTCCAACTGCGAACCAAACATCCACAAGGCCAGGGCATTAAAGAGGAAATGCAGCAACGTAAAGTGTAGAAAGGAATACGTAATTAACTGCCACACCATCCCGTGCATTACCAGCTTCGGGATCAGTCCCAAGTAGAATCGCACCCATTCGTGAGCGAACGGAGATGCAACCTCCATCACCGCCATCAGGAGGTAAATTCCGGCGTAGACCAAGATCAGCCGCTTCACCCAGCGTGTGAACGGAGGCAGGCTCAACGAGATAGTACGTCCGCGATTCATCGGCACGGTGGTGTCTCAATTACCGCCAGGAAAAGACGCGTACCAATCATGGTATCAGGTCGCGAGTCGTCCGATTCTACCGCTCCGGCAGGGGCACCACCGGCAAGCTGCGGTGTCCCTGAGCGTCCACGGCCCTCACTGCAAAGATGACATTATCCTTGGAAAGTTTCAAAGTAGTGCGCGTAACGTCCCCGACCTTTTCCACATGTTCCCATTCCGGACTGGTCGTGGCGCGCCAGAGAATCTCATAGCCGGAAGCCGATCCTCCCGGAGAATTCTCCCACGTGAGCGTCGAGTCATTCTCCAGATCCTTGGCCAGCAAATGCACACTCGCCGGAGAAGCCGGCGCCGACGCCAATGACGCCAGCGTTGCTGCATTTAGCCGCGCCACGTGTGCGACATAATCGAAGTCCACAAACTTCGTCAGATCGCCATATTCAATGCCGTTCTCGGTGCGCACGCTCTGATGCTGGTGATGAAAGTCCTCGCGAAATTCCGTGAAGCGCACCGCAGCAAATCCCTGCTGGTTAAAAGAATAATGGTCGCCGCCGCGCAAGTACCGATCCAGCCGGAACACGAGCATCGGCGTCACGCCTGCGTCGTAGGTGCGGCCCACATCGAAGATATAACGTGCCAACTGCCGGGAAGTGGAGTCGTTCTCGCCGCCCAATCCGCGAATCCGCCGGATCTCCTGTTCGGTTGCTGCGGCCGGCAAGCCCTCGGAAAATACCCGCACAACCGAGCGATCCTGCTCGGCGCTTCTATCGCCGCCTACGATGTCATTGTTCAGCACAGCTTCGATATTCCAGCCCTGGTCCTTCGCCATCTTGGCGAAGTGATGGCTGCCGTTCAACCCTTGCTCTTCGCCCGCCACCGTCAAGAAAATAATCGTCGCCGGAAACTTCAGCTTGCTTAAGACGCGCGCGCACTCCAGGCTGACGGCGGTTCCGCTGCCGTCATCGTTCGCTCCTGGCGCATCGCCCTTCGTATCGAGCGTATCGCTGTTGCGTGAATCGTAATGGCCGGTCACCAGCACGATGCGCTTCGCATTCTCCGCATCCGTGCCTCTCAAGACCGCGTAGACATTGGTGATTTCAGCGGGTTGGGGAATCCGGTCCGCGGCTGGTTCGGTGAAAGTGTCGGTCTTTACTTCCAGGCAGCCGCCGCAATCCTTGGCGTAGCGCTCGAATTCTGACTTGAGCCACTCCCTGGCTGCGCCAACCCCTCGTCCAGCCCCGATTGCAGCTGGGTCCTGCGCCGAGATGGTTAACCGTGTTCCAAAACTCACCAGCCTCTCAATATTCGCCCGGATGCGCTCCGCCGAAACCTGCTGCAGCGCGGCTGCAATCCGGATATCGACAACCATGGGTTCAGGAGCGCCGGTTTCAGACACTTTGGAACGCGCTTCATTCTGAGCTAGCGCCACCGTGCTGACGACCACAAGCCCGGCAGCCATACGCCTCCATCTTTTCTTCAGATGAGAAATCATGTAATCTCCGGCATGCGAAATGTCAAGGCCGGCGGCTGCTCCGCGCCAAATTATAAATCTTGTGCCCTACAGCACTCGCCCCCTTGACACTGCGGTGGGGGAAGAATCTAAATATTATCAACGGTATCTAAGAATGATATCGGATGGGAGCGGAGGAACCATGGTTCTTTGTCCTGAATGCGAAACCGATCTGGATGTGGAAGAAGAAGAAGTCGACGAGGGCGAGATCGTCTCCTGCCCGGAGTGTGGTACAGACTTCGAAGTCGTCACTACCAGTCCGTTGGAGTTGAAGGCCGTCGAAGAAGGCTATGTGGAAGAGGAAGAGGAAGTGGAGACTGAAGACGGTGACGACGCCTAACGCCTGCCGCATTCTTCCGTCTGTCTGTCGGTCCTCTTCTTCCCTACTGCTGTTGCTTGTCTTCTCCGCTTTCAGCCTCCAGGTCTCACCCGTGGCTAACGCCGCCTCCGCGCCCAAGAAGCTGAAACCTACCGATCCCTACGCCCTCATCTTCGGCACGGTTTGGGGACCGGACGATCATCCTGCGTACGGCGTCAAGGTCAAGATTCGCCGCGCCTCCGACCAAAAACCCAAGTGGGAACTCTATTCCGACCATCGTGGCGAATTCGCGTTGCGCGTTGCCGCCGGCAAGAATGACTACATTGTAGGCGCCGATCTCAAGGGCGTAAAAACCCAAGATGGCCATCCCGTGCATCTGGTGGAAGAGGTTCCGGTCCACGTAGAGTATGATGAACGCGTGGATATTGGTTTGCATCTGGCCCGCTAGAATCATCCGGAGTAGGGCAAGTGGGGAAGAGCGGCAAGACTCGCATGATTCTGAGATTATCTTTTAGGCACGCCACGCTCTTAGCCTGCGCGCTCCTGCTCGTCTTTTCTGTGACTGGCGCCGCCCTCGACAAGAAAGATAAGCAGCAAGGCCGGCTGCTCTCCGGCAAAGTGCTCGATCCGCAGGATAATCCTGTCGTCAGCGCGGTCGTATACCTCACCAACACGCGCACCCACGCAGTGAAGACCTACATCGTCGGACAGGACGGTACCTATCGCTTCCCGGGGCTCTCCACCGTGGACTATGAAGTGTACGCTCAGTACAACAACCGCAAAAGCGATACCCGGTCGGTCAGCCAGTTCGACGACCGCTCCCAGGTCTACATCGACCTAAGAATCGATACGCGTTAAAACTGGCAATCCAGAGAGCGCTTTCGCCTCTTGTTCGTCCCTTGTCAGCCCGGAATCCCCGCATGCAACTCTTGTGCGTTTTTCGGGTTCAATATGTAAGGATGTTCTTGCGTGGGAGGAGACCTTGAAAGCATTGCATTCGTTTCAAAATAAGAATCGTTTTGGGTTGGCTGCGGCTACAGTGGCCGCGAGCTTGATCCTGATGGCCGCTTCGGCTTTTGCTCAACAGGGCGCGATGAGTCCCTATCAGGACGAACAAGATGGTGTCAGCGCCGGCGGCAAGTGGATAGAGTTCCGGTCAGAAGACAAAATGACTGGAGCGAAAAAAGTCCGCTTCGAACTGCTGGCCAACAATTATTTTCGCGAAGATCCGGATTACAAGCCGCGAGTCGAGGTGGTATGCACCGATGGTAAGTATCAGTATGCCGACTTTAATCTTGGCGGGCGGCTCGGACGGCCGGATTATCCGGGCTTCTGGGGCCAGCCGAAGATGGAAGTCAGGGTTCGCATCGACGGCAGCCACGACCACAAGGGTTGGAACTGGGTTCGCGGACGATTCCTTTCCATGGATAAGGGCACCGTTCGCGGCGCGATTGGAGCCCAGGTATTCAATGTGGAAGTCAGAACCAGGACTGGTTACGCGATCGCCGAGTTCTCGCCCGCAGCTTTGAACCTGGATGAGGTAAGGCGCGCCTGCGATTTGACTCCGCATAAGCCGTAGCAGATTTGATTTGCGCGTGAAGGGCTGAGCCTGCGGGTTCAGCCTTTTTTGTTTCCAGGCGGAATGCGATAACGTTAGGGGCTGCCCCGTCAGTAACTTGCGTGGCTTGCCCGGCTGCTGTTTCACTGGAATCATTCCTGCTGGCGAGGTCGAGGTGGCGATGAGCGGCAACGTGATCCAAGGGGCGGCGTTTCTGCTGTTTGTAGTGGGAGTGTTTGTCTATGTAGTCATCCTCTACAACGAGTTGGTGCGGTTGCGCAACGATAATGACCGCGCGTGGGCGAACATCGACGTGCTGCTCAAGCAGCGTCACGATGAGATCCCAAACCTGGTGGAGACAGTGAAGGGATACATGCAGCACGAGCAGCAGACGCTGGTGGCAGTGACGCAGGCACGGGCCGCGTCAATGAATGCGGCGAGCATTGGGCAGAAGGCGCAGGCAGATCTGATGATGACGGGCGCACTGCGCGGGCTGTTTGCCGTCGCTGAGAATTATCCGCAACTCAAGGCCAACGAAAACTTTCTCAAGCTGCAGACTCGCATCAGCGAACTGGAAGATCGCATCGCGGATCGCCGCGAGTTTTTCAACGACGACGTCAACACGTATAACACACGCATCGGCCAGATCCCTGAGGTTTTTGTGGCCAGCTTCATGAGCCTGAAACCGCGCGCCATGTTTAAAGTGTCCGAAGAGGATCGGCGGCTGGTCGAGGTGAAATTTCAGGACCGGAACGCAGCTGGGGCCTAGGCGCCGCACGTTTGGCGGAAACAGCACGCTGAAGGACTCGTCGGCAGTGGCAATCTCGATCTCCCCGGTAGAAGGGAAATTCTCTGGCACCGGTGTCTTCAAAAGAAATTCAAGCGCGCGATCAGGCGGCACGTGGCGCTGCTAAATCGCTTGCAAAAACAAAGCGGCGGACATTCGCATTCCTTAGCGAACTCCGCCACTGACTTTTCGACGATGCCTCTACCGCAAACTTAGGCTCTGGCGCCAACCGCAGCCGGCTCAGGCGCGGGAACGCTCTTGTCCTCGCCGTTGGGCTTTTGCTGCGAAGGCTGCCCGCCCTTGCGAATGTCGATGCCACCTTTGAAGAACGCGCCGTCTTCAATGGAAATGCGCGCCGCTACGACGTCGCCAGTGAGCGATCCATCGCTGCGGATATCGACGCGGTCGCTGGCCGTTAAATTGCCGCGGACTTTGCCCAAAACAACGATTTCGCGGGCATTGATATTGGCAGCAACCACTCCATTGCGCCCGATGGTGACGCGGTTGCCCGCCAGGCTGATCGAACCCTCGACTCGGCCATCGATGTAGAGCGACTCTGA
>DLMI01000190.1:0-844 GCA_002478145.1 Acidobacteria bacterium UBA7540 | reverse complement strand
CACTCGGTGTAGACAAAGTTGGACGCTCTGGCTCCGCTGGGCGCCCGGGAGTCTGAGGCTGATTCGTCGGCTTCCACATGGGTTACATAGTTCCTTTCCTTGTTGGGATTAGGGATAACGTGCCGCACTTGCGTGACCAATCGAATTGTACTCCGCTGTCTCAAAATGAGCGCTGTGGAAAACCCTTTATTTTCAACAGAGTTTCCTTGCTTGGTACATACTCTGGTGCCCTCGAAATTTGGCGATCCAAGGCGCCGAACCCATCCTTTTCGACTCTCGGACCGTGTAAGGATTCCCGGAGGGGCATTCTTGGAGTTGACGGTTCCACAGTCCGCCGGAGTATGCTCTTGGCTCAAGATTGTCGATGGTAGGATTCGCCCTTAGGGAGCAAACCTATGTCGGAACCAGCCGTGATTACCGTCCCAGCATTTACTATTGCCCGTCCTCAGCCAGATGAGTACGCGCCTTATTATGGCCGCTACATTTCTCTGGTGCAGGGTGAGGACATTCTCGGTACGCTTGACCAGCAGCGGCGCCAGTCCATGATGTTGCTTTCCGGCAGGAACGAAAAAGATGGTGAATTCCGCTATGCCCCCGAGAAATGGAGCGCGAAGGAGGTTCTGGGCCACATCTGCGATACGGAGCGAGTGTTCGCCTACCGCGCTCTGCGCATCTCGCGCGCCGATGCCACGCCGCTGGAAGGCTTCGAGCAGGACGACTACGTACGAAATGGTCCGTTCGCGCATCGTCCGCTCACTGATCTTGTCGAAGAATTCATCGCCGTGCGCCGCGCCACGCTGTCGCTGCTGCGCAATCTCGATGAGGCGGCATGGATGCGCCGCGG
>DLMI01000251.1 GCA_002478145.1 Acidobacteria bacterium UBA7540 | reverse complement strand
TCGATTTGTCCTTCGCCTGCAATCTTCGTGGTGGGTCGAGACCGCGCCAAGCTCGGGTATTTCTGGAGGCACGCCTACCAGGTTGCCCGCTGCGGCCGTTATCAGGGCAGCGTCATCAATCCTGACAGTGGGTCTCCGGTCTACCTCGGCACCGAGGGCGAGCGCCTACTTGCAATGGACTTCAAAAGAGTGAAGCTCAGCGAGGTGCTGGGTCAAGACGAGGGAACCAATCACGCCCGTCGGCCGCTCTACAGTGCGCTTTGGCAGGCGGATGGCAAGAAGATCCGACGCTTTGCACCCGTCGATTTTATCGGTCGCTACATGGATAACTTCTTTGACTATGCCATTGCCGATGAGGTGCACGAGTTGAAGGGAGGAGACACGGCACAGGGCAACGCACTTGGGACGCTGGCCTCGTGCGCCCGCCACATCGCCGTGCTCACCGGCACCCTGCTGGGCGGTTACGCCCTGGACTTGTTCAACATCCTGTTTCGTCTCGAACCCTCCAGGATGCTGGAAGAGGGCTTCGAGCACGGGGAGGCTGGCGTTCGGGCCTTCACCGAATCCTACGGTCTGCTGGAGAAGATCACGGTAATCGAGCCGGCCGACAATGCCTGTTCTGAAGCTCGGGTTACAACCCGGTCCCGCCACCGGCCCGGAGCATCACCGCTGCTGTTCGGCCGCTTCCTCATGAGCCTTGGCGCTTTCGTGTCGCTGGAAGACATCTCTGACGCTCTCCCTCCTTACCGGGAGGAGGTCGTCAGCATTGAGATGGATCAGCCGCTGAAGAAAGCGTACGAGGATCTGGAAGAGGACATCAAGAAGGCACTCCGCGAGCATCGAGGCAACCAGTCGGTGATCAGCGTGGCCTTGAATGCTCTTCTCGCGTACCCTGACCGGCCCTTCGGCTTTGGGGAGTTGGTCGGGCGGGAATTCAATCCTGAAACCCAGCGTCGCGAACCATTCCTGATAGCAGCCACTCGCGACCTGGATCAGAACCTTGTCTACGCCAAGGAGCGGCGGCTGGTGGAGGAAGTGAAAACCTCGCTTGAGCGCGGCAGGAAGGTGCAGATCTACGCGGTCTATACCCAGAAACGGGACGTGACACGCCGGCTGGAGAGCATCCTGGCGAAAGAAGGAATCCACGTAGCGGTGCTGACGACACAGGTGTCGCCGGAAGAGCGTGAAGCGTGGTATGAGCGTCAATTGCGAGCCGGAGTGCAGGTCGTCATTGGGCACCCACGTTTGGTTCAGACTGGGCTAGACCTCTGGTCCTTCCCTGACATTTTCTTCTACGAGACCGGCTATTCCATTTACACGTTGCGGCAGGCATGCCGGCGCTCATGGAGGATCGGACAGCACTCGAACGTCAATGTCAAATTCTTTTACTACACCGGTACCATGCAGGAAGCGTGTTTGCGGTTGATGGGGAAAAAGCTCCTGGTTTCGCTGGCGATGGAAGGGAAATTCGCAAGCGACGGTCTTCAAGCGATCGACGAAGGCGATGACATCTTGATGGCGATGGCACGTGAGCTGGTAACCGAGAAAGGGATTGGCGAATCAGCCGACGCCGTTTGGAAGCTATTCCGTTCTCGTAATAGCTTCCACTATTCCGGGTCGCAGACTATGCCGAGTGAGGAGCCAACCCTCTGTCCTATTCCCGCCGTCCCACCCATTCGTTCTGCCCATCAGCTTGTACTCTTTGAGTGAGCGCCTTTCAGAACTCGGCATAGTCTTCGGATTTGTTTCGTGACACCTTCTGGTGAAAGGAGGTGTCTTATGGAACGATTTTTCACGGACCCCAAAGCCATGCATCGAATGCGGTCGGGTCCATTGAAAGAGTATATCGATCTGTTCGCGCAGCAACTCTGCGATCTCAACTATTCGAGGGTCACTGGGCGCGTACTGCTCCGACGAATTGCTCAGTTCGGTAGATGGCTCCAGCACCGCAGAATAGACTTGCAGGGGATTACATCGGAACTTGTGGCGCGCTACTTGGAACTCCACGAGGAAGTAAAGCATGGCGATGCCACTCACCTGAACCGCCTTCTGGCTTGGCTCCGACAGAAGGGCACAATCAGAGAGACTCTAGCGCCAATTGTGAACACTCCAGCGAAGCAGTTGGAGGACAAGTTTACTTTGTACTTGCAGCAAGAACGCGGGCTGGCGCCTGGAACGATAGAGTATTACCGAGGTTTCACCAGGCGCTTTCTGGTCCAGCGTTTCGGTGATGGACGGCTCGCTCTCTCACAGCTTCGCCCAGACGATGTAGTCAACTTCGTTCGGAAGCAGGCCGCCCTTCAGCCAAAACGGGCGAAGATGATGACAACCGCGTTGAGGGCATTCCTGCTGTACTTGCGGTATCTGGGTGAGATCACCACCGACCTATCAGCCGTTGTTCCCACCGTCGCCAATTGGTCAATGTCCTCGATTCCGAGGGCACTCCCTCCGAAACAAGTGGAGCTCGTCTTGAGCTACTGCAATCGGAAGACGGCGATCGGCCGGCGAGATTACGCGATTCTGTTACTGCTCGCCCGCCTTGGGCTCAGAGCCGGCGAGATCGCCTCATTAACCTTGGACGATATAGATTGGGAAGCGGGTCGAGTCAGAGTACGCGGCAAACCCAACCGCTGGTCTGAATTGCCACTGCCTTCTGATGTGGGCGAAGCGATCGCCGCCTATCTGCGGGACGGACGACCGCGTGCTTCCAGCCGACTCGTGTTCTTGCGTGGTCCTGCCCCGGCTGTTGGTTTCAGCGACCACCGGGCAGTGAGTTTGATCGTTAAGCATGCTCTCGCTCGGGCGGGGATCCAATCACCTCATAAGGGAGCACATCAGTTTCGGCACACGCTGGCAATTCAGATGCTGGAGCACGGTGCTTCACTGGCGGAGATTGGGGAATTGTTGCGTCACAGAAGTCCTCGAACCACTGCCATCTATGCCAAGGTGGACCTCACTGCTCTACGACCTTTGGCCCTCCCCTGGCCGGGAGGTGCCCATGAATAGTTTACGCGTGGCACTTCAAGACTATCTGAGCATGAGACGCGGCCTGGGATTCAAGCTGCAGAAGGATGGGAAGTGCCTTTTGAAATTCGTCACATTCTTGGAGCAACAGAATGCCCCCTACATTACCACTCGACTGGGACTGGAATGGGCACAGCAGACAGTATCGACTTCAGGATGGCAGTGGCAACGGCTGAGGATGGTGCGTGGCTTTGCGAAATATCGAAGTGCAACCGACTCACGAACCGAAATTCCACCTTCTACACTGCTTCCGCGTCTCCGACACCGAGCCCGGCCTTACATTTACACGGAGGACGAAATCCAACGACTGCTGGATGCGGTGATAAAACGAAAGTTCAGAAATCACTTCAACGCCAAGACGTATTACTGCCTGCTTGGACTTCTGGCCGTCGCGGGCCTCCGCAGCGGTGAGGCAATACGGTTGAAGTGTGAAGACGTAGATTTGATCAACGGAGTTTTGGTCATCCGTGGAACCAAGTTCGGCAAGTCCCGCCTCGTGCCGCTTCACCCAAGCACACAAAAAGTGCTGCGCGATTACCAAAAGAGGCGTGAAAGCTATTTGGCCGGACGCCCCGTTGCTCATTTCTTCATTTCTGGGCGTGGTACTCCGATATTACAGTCCGAGATCTACAGAATCTTTAATAGCTTATCGGTTCAGATCGGGTTGCGCCATCCCTCAGCAAAAGGTGGACCGCGGCCTCACGACTTCCGCCATCGCTTCGCCGTGCACACGCTGTTGCGCTGGTACCGCTCAGGCTTGGAGATAGAGCCGCGTCTGCCTCTACTGTCTACGTTTCTGGGGCACGTTTGCATCACCAGCACTTATTGGTATCTCACCGCCAACCCTGAACTGATGGGGTTGGCAGTCAAACGCCTTGAGCGGCGTTGGGGGGAGAAGCCATGAATCCCACTGCGGACTTCCCCTTTTTGCTTCAAAGCTTCTTCACTCGGCGACTGATCCAGCAACGACAGGTCAGTCCCCACACGATCAGTTCCTACCGCGACACTTTCCGCCTGCTCCTGAAGTTCACTGAAAAGCGATTACATAGGCAGCCCTCGGCGTTGGTTCTCGAAGATATCGACGCGCCCTTGGTCACGGCATTCTTGGATGACTTGGAGAAAGGCCGTGGTATTACTGCCCGCAGCCGAAATCTGAGGCTGACGGCTATTCGTTCTTTCTTTCGTTACGTATCCTTCGAGGCTCCGACCCACGCCGCGCAGATCCAACGTGTTCTGGCCATTCCTGACAAGCGCTTTACTAAGGCGCTTGTTCATTTCCTTACTCGGTCGGAAGCCGATGCGTTGCTTGCCGCACCCGACCAGAGCAGTTGGTATGGACGCCGCGATCACGCGTTGCTCTTAGTCGCTCTCCAAACTGGATTGCGGCTGTCTGAACTGACGACCATGCGCTGGCCGGACGTGAGCCTGGGAATTGGAGCCCATATCCGGGTCATAGGCAAGGGGCGCAAGGAACGCTGTACGCCACTCGCAAAACAGACAGTCGCAGTCTTGCGGGCTTGGCAGCGGGAGCCAGCTAGATCTGGCACGGAGATTGTGTTTCCGAACGCGCGAGGCAGTCGTCTAAGTGCAGATGGCGTTCAGTACATTTTCGCCAAGCACACCGCTGCTGCCCGTGGGGTGTGCCCCTCCCTGCACCGGAAGCGGGTCACGCCACACGTTCTCCGGCACACGATGGCCATGGAGTTGTTGCAAGCCGGTGTGGATCGAGCGCTTATCGCCCTTTGGTTGGGGCATGAGTCCGTCGAGACAACGCAGATGTATCTTGATGCCAACATGGCGCTGAAGGAGGGAGTCTTGGCGAAAACCACTCCGCACAATGGAAAGCCTGGCCGTTATCAGCCCGATGACCAACTTTTGGCTTTCCTTAAGGCACTATAGCCGAAAGCGGTGGATAGGAATCAGAGATTGTATACGTTTGGCTAGGCTGACCCAACCCGAAGACTATGCCGAGTCCTCGGCGATGAATTCGGGCGATCGCTCAAAAAGCACCAATTGGAAGGCAGAACGAATTGGTGTGCCGGTGGGAACAGGCTGAAGTGTCGGCTCCACGCTCGGCATAGTCCTCGACCCGGAATAATGGAAACGGCTCGCGGGGAAGCAAGCGGAAGTGTTCGGAGTGCGGCCGGTGGAGACCCGCGAGCCGGAAATCGATGCTGAACATCCGGTTCCGGATCTGCCGGAAGTCATCATTCCACCCGTAGCACCAATCCCGGCAGTAGTGACGCAACTCCTGATGTTCGGTATGTCGCATGAGGCGGGACAGCGGCGCAAGGCCTTGCCCAGGTCCGCGCGAGTCACCCCACTTTCGGATCAGCTAGGACTATTCCAGGATTGAGTGTGATGCAAGTTGTAGCTGGCTTGAGCCTAATCATTACGACGGTGTCGCGCAACTTCGCAACCTTCCCTGTTACTTAGGCTGTGTCGCCAGCTATCAGGTGGCCACACAGCAGACAGGATCCTTTCCAGGAAGGCGACTTTACTAACGCAATCCATTTTTAGAGCCTGCGGGACTGCCCGGCTGCCATCCTCCGCTGGAGTCCCACCGAGACGGAACCCGCAACGGGCGCGGGTCTGGCTGTAAGGATGGCTGCAACGGCTGTGAAGCAGCCTCGGGGTGGGAGAGCTTATGGGCGAAGCGGAATTGTCTGAGCAGTTAACCGCGCTTAGCATCCTCGCCGGAAAACACCACCAGTAACCATGCCAATACGCCCGCGAAGACGCCACCAAGCGATGGGAACGCGACTACCACACACGCAGCACCGAGAGTGGCCATAGCTTTGTGGTTGCGCACTACCTTGTATCGAGCTGCCGGATAGAGAAGCCTCTCGATGATAGGCCAGAACATCCTATGCAGCAGCACGACAAGCAGGGAGAGCACGAATGCCAAAGCCGCGATGGCGGTGCTTACATTGAAAACGCTAATCGCCATCAAGAACTCTGGGAATAGCTTCCACCCGTACCTCACTGACAGGTGCCCCGAGATTTCGCTTGGTGCCCAAACGACAAGGACGCCGGTCGCGACCTGGCCGAGAATGGCTGCACAAATCTTGAACGGACGAACCTCTTCTGAAATCCATCGAATTGATTGTCGGACGCCCACCAACAAGCCGATATCCGACAGAGTGCTTATGAACAGTGCGACGAGCAGCACAAACTGATGCTGAAACGGCAAATGGCGTCGCACGAGCATAAACAGTGCGAAGGTTAAAAGCAAGGCAGGTAACACGCTCATGAGTCGAGTGAATCGAGACGGCATGACTGATGGCAGAGCAGCGATGATAAGAAGCACAAGCCCCACCGCTAGGCAAAAGGCGCTCACGATGTTAAGGTTCGCGCCGATATTGGCTGGAAGGTTAGTCGGGAGGGACGGCAATGCCCGCAACCGGTGAAGGAGAAATGCAAAAATCAACCCGACTGTTAGGAAGAGACACGCGAACGCGCACGAAGAGGATACACCAACCAATTGAACGGAAACCAATCTTGAGCCAAGAATCCTGTCGAAAGCATCCGTTACAGTTCCTGCAAGCTTGTTGAAGAGCGCCGCCGAACGGCTGCCCGTGAGCTTTTGTCTATCGGAGACCGACACCCAGAACTCTTCGATGCGATCTTGAATCCGTGCTTCCTCGTCTTCATGCAGGAACAAGGATACATAGAACGCAAGTCCACAGACGACCAATGCTATTGCCGTGCGCAGATGCGGGAGCATATACACTCTGCTTTCTCAGATGAAGAGGGCGGGCTAGGCGGCCAGCAACTCGGAAGTCCTTTCCAAAGTCAATTGAAAATGAACCGCAACGCCGGTTCTACTTTCGGATTGAGTAACCGATACCTACCTTTGTCCCTGACGACAAGCGCGATGGAAAGCCTATTTGCCAGTCTCACGCGGTCTGTTTGTACATCCTTGTCCAGAAACATAATCATTTTGGGGGTAGCCTGGAATTTCAGGTTGGCATAGTCCAGTAGTTGCCCAAGCGCCATACGAAATGCATCTGATATCCCAAAGTACCCCGTCGTGACTTTTATTTCTCCGATGAAGTGTTTTTTCTTCAGGTCAAACTGAATATCTATGTCGTCCCCTTCGCACGAGGGAATCAGCTTCCTGCCTTCAAGGAATCTTTTGAGGTGTACTTGATAGTGTTGGTGTCGCGGGCTGACAGTTCTGGTTCTGCCTTCGACCAATTGGCTGTATGCCTTCTTGTATTCATCCATGTTTGTCGGGACGCGCCGCGAACGTCCGGCGTCTGTAGGCACTTGTCGCCTGATATGGAGGTCACTCAGCTTCATGCCAAAGAATGGTTGAAGCACTCTCTGCTCAAATTCTCCAAGTTCATCCCACGGCACGAACTTGCAGGTCGAATCGTAGTTAGGAGTCCATCCTTTCGGGGCACCGTAATAGTGGCCGTTTTCTAATTCGGGCTTTCTTCGGCCAATCACCGTGTAATTTCGCAGCAGAAACCCTTTCAGCCATCCGGTGCCTCGAAAAGCTCTTCCGGAGCCCACCGTTCCAATGAGCTGAGCATCGTTTCCGTGGCACAGGTAGAAACGATCACGCCACTCCATGTCCCCTCTGAAGGCTCGTGCTTGCCCTTTCTTAGTGTTTGAATGAACCGCAATCAGATGTTTCTTGATGAGTTCTTTGCACCCCTCGTCGTTGAATGTGCCATGAGACACTTTCCAGATTGCTGGCTTATAGTCAGGCCTTTTGCTAGGTACCATTTTGCTCTCCCTCTGCATGACCGTTGTGCACCATCAACTCTTCTGCGACCGCTCGCTTCATTCAATCCGCCATTTGGGAATGGCCGTGTCAACTTCCGTCATGAGGCGGAGGTTGGTTTCAATTGTTGACGCGATACATGCCTCGGGACACCCTAATGAAAAGTTCGGTCGTCTGCCCATTGCCGACCACATGTTTTCCAAGGAACGTGAAGTAGGTATGCTGCCCCCAGCCGGGGCAGGCCGCCTTCACCATAGTAGCGTCGAACGGCTGTTTAAGCTTACCGCATTTCACTGCCTCGTAAATCTCAGAAGCCAGTTTCTTCATGGCGGTCTCTCCAACCCCTGCTCTTCACTCTCCCATGGTGCCACAAGGTGTGCCAAGCTCCAAAGGCCCACTCGACAGCACTAGTGGCTCCATCCCTCGCCAAGAATGCCCCGCAGGCGCGCAGGGCAATCGTTTCACCGTCGTTTGGCAGGGGCAGGGAGGTTCACCTCCCCTACCACTTCGAGGATTTGTGGGTAGTTCGGATTCGCATTGAATCGCACCCGGTACCCGTGGTGGCGGTGAAGCTCAAAGGAGATTTCGGGAGAAGCGTATCCGATGAATCGCCCTCCTCGATAGATCTGGCAAATTTCCCTCCGCTATCAATCCCACCACTCCGAAGTGTGCCAAAGGACTCTCATGAATTCCTTTAAGAAGTGGCTTCAAGATCACCTTGGGTTGATCCGGCTTGTTCTTTTGCTGTTCGTCGGTCTCAATCTCTTTTCCGCCCATCGGATGTTTTCTGTGTCCCTACCACTGGCTCTCGCCCACATCATCGTGGCCGTCGTCCTCTTGCTGGGAGTGATTCTTATTCACTAGAGTCGGCCCCACGAAATGTTCCTTAGAAGGAGTTGAATGAGGATGAAGATCTCCCACTGCGGCGATATACACGTCGAGGAAGACCGATACTTCGGGGACACTGCACAGTGTCTCGAATGGTTCGTCGAGGACTCAATCCACGCCAATACAAACCTCTTCGTTGTCGATGGTGATCTGACGACCTACAAGCAAACCATCAAAGAGCGAAACCTCTGGGTCGAAGCGCTCATTCAGATGGGCAATCACGCCCCGGTCATCCTGGTGGCGGGTAACCACGGCAAGGAACTCGATGGAGACTTACACGTTCTGGCACGCGCCAAGGCCGCCCACCCCATCTATCTCTGCACTGAGCCGGAGTTTATTGATCTGGGGGAGGCTTCTGTCGCCGTGTTCCCGTATCCCCGGAAAGCTGAAATGGCTGGCAACGAGGACAGTCTGGGTAAGGCCTTCGCCCGGCAACTCGATGAGTTCAACCGGCGCTTTGAGCAGCGGCCTGGATGCTACAAGCTCTTCTTTGGGCATTTCGGGGTGGCCGGCGCCAGGGTGAGCAGTGGCCAACCCCTGGTTGGGCGCTGTGCCGAATATCCCCTTGATCCGCTACGCAGCTTGAAGGCCCAGTATGTCGGGCTCAGCCACATTCACCTCCGTCAAGAGCTCGCCCCGCGCGTTTGGTATGCAGGATCTCTTTCCCGTTGCGATTACAGCGAGGTCGAAGACAAAGGCTACCACCTGGTGACACTGAATGCTCCCGAGCTCCGCCCGGACCTGTCGGACCTGGATATCGAATTCAGGGTGTCGCCCACTCGCCGGATGGTCGAGCTTCGCGCCGTCTACGAAAATGGCGAGTTGCGGCTACCTGACAACTTGGATCCACTCACCTTGAAAGACTCTCGGGTGAAAGTTGTGGTGACGGTCCCTAATGGACCTGATCACGTGCTCAGCCGCGAGCAACAGGACAATCTCAAGGAGAAATTGCTGGCTGCCAATCCCACCGAACTGAAGGTGAAGATCGAGCACGATGCGGAGCTTCCGGCAGAGCCTGCTCCTATCGCCGCCGCCCGTTCGGCCGAGGAGAAGCTTCGTGCCTACTGGACGATGAAAGGCTCACCACCAGCCGACCGCCAGGAACGGTTGCTCACCAAGCTGGCGGAAGTTGAAAAAGCAGTTCTCTCCGCTTAAGAAAGCTGATCATCCCTATCCTTATATAACGCGCCGTAACGCTGACCACCCCTGGGAGGACAAAAAAACCATGAGACTGAGTACGCTCCGCTTGCGGGGAATTACTGAGGCATTTCCAAATGAAGTGTGCGTTGACTTCGACACTCTGGGTGAGGGGCTAATCGCCCTTGTGGGCGAGAACGGTGCCGGCAAGTCCACGCTGATCGGATCGGTCTTCGCGGCTCTGTTTCGCCTACTGCCAGGGCAGAAGCGTTCACTCTATGACTTCGCCACCCATCCCCAGCCGGAAATCGACCTCACTTTCAGTGTTAATGGCACTCGCTACCGGTCTCTCCTCAAAATCGATCCCAAGTCCCGCCAGATGGAGAGCTATCTCTTCAACAGTGAAGGCGCGCCGCTGACCAACGGCAAAAAGGAGCCCTTTGAGGAGCTTGTCCGTAAATGCGCTGGCACGCCCGACTTCTTCCTCAGCAGCATCTTCTCCAGCCAGAAGCGCACGGGTAACTTTCTCTCACTTGAAAGGAGCGAGCGGAAGGAGCTGTTCATCCGAGAGCTGCTCGGGCTGGACCGGCTGAGACTGATTGCGGCCGAGGCCAAAGAGAAAGGCGAGGAAGTGGCCAGGACTACGCTGGGTCTTGAAGGGCAGGCGAGAAGCCTGAAGGAGCTGGTGGAGGCCGGAGTTGAAGATCCTGCGGAAGTTGAGACCCGGCTTGCGGAAGTGTCATCCCGTCTCGAGACCCTGGAAGGCGAGAAGCGCGTCGCACAACAACGGCTGCTGGAGCTTCAGGCAGTGGAGGCCAGTCGGAAGCCGCTCGTGGCTGAGGTTGAGGCACTGAAACAGCGCCTGCGCAAGACTGATGCTGAGATCACAGAAACCAAACGCCAGATAGGAAGGGATGAAAGCCTTCTGACGGGAAAGAAGGACCTCGCCGATTTGACGGAACGAGGCGCGACACTCGCTACGCGCGTTGAAGAACTCCATCGGCAGATCAGGGAGATACAGGGTCTGGAGGCGTCGAACCGTGACACCGAACGTACGGTCCAATCTCTGGATGCTGAGCTAAAAGCCAACCTGGCCGAACTTGAACGTCTGCGGGTGGAGCGTGAAGAGCTCGCGGTTGTGCCCTGCCGGGGCGAAGGTCCTTACGCGTCCTGTCCGAAGATTCGACGCGCGGTCAAAGCCGGCCAGAAGATTCCGACGCTAGAGGGAGAGGTTGCGACACTCTCAATTGAAGTCGAGGTCCAACGCAGTTCGCTCCTTCAGATTGTCACTCCATCCTTTGAGCTCACCCGGACACTCGAAGGCTGCGAGCGCGACCGCAGGAAAGTTGATCAGGAGCGGCAGGGTTACGAGGAATTGCGGGCTGTTGAGGCACGCCGGGAGGAACGGCTGAAGGGCCTGGACCGACTCAATCAGGCCCGGGCGGAGCTAACCGAGGAACTGGCGGGGAAAGAATCAGCACTCTCCGCATTCGCTGATCTCGACAGGAAGATGCAGGCTTCGCGGCGAGAGGTTGAAGATACGGACCGTCTGATAGTCTCCTGCCGGCGTGAACGTGACAGCGTTATTGCCCGCCAAGCACAAATCAAACAGCGCCAGGAGCAGGTGGAAGCTGCAAGGACCCGACTGGCCCAGGTTGAGGCCGAACTTGGGGCGGCGAGAAGTGAACAGGAAGATTATTCATATCTTGCCAGGGTGTTCGGGCCGGACGAGATCCAGCTCTGCGAGATCCAGGCTGCCGGACCACAAGTTTCGATCTTGGTAAATTCTCTGCTTGAGGGGTGCTTCGACAACAAGTTCGAAATCCGATTCAGGACGCAACGCCCCAAGGCCGACGGCAAGGGGATGGTAGACGATTTTGATGTCGAGGTCCGCAACAAGAACCTTGACCGTACGTGCCTCGTGGATGAGCTTTCAGGGGGACAGTTTGTGCTGGTTAACGAAGCCGTGAACCTAGGCATCGCCATCTACAACATGCGGCAGGGCGAAGGCATTTGTTACGAAACGCTGTTCCGGGACGAAACCGTGGGTGCTCTGGATGCTGCCAATGGCAGGGAGTACGTGCGCATGCTGCGCCGGGCTATGGACCTTGGTGGGTTCCACCAAGTCATTTTTATCTGCCATACGCCACTGGTCTGGGAGTTGGCCGACCAGATTCTAACAGTTGGCGACGGACATGCCGTTATCGGAAATCTGGAAGGGACTGTTTCTGAACCCCCTTCGGCCTTACCTCCCTTAATTACCAACAGCGGAATCACGTAATGCGGTTGCGGGTGCCAGACGCGTCCCTTGCTCCACCGGAGGTGCATTATGGCGCGCGCAAGACAGGCCAAGTCATCGGCAGCGGCCCGCACATTTGTCTGACACGGGTGTATAATGCCTGCTGTGATTCGCTTGCCCAAAAGCCCTGCCCTTCGACTCGCCCCAAGTGTTTGATCCTTTGGGGTCGGTTTGCGCATTTTGAGCTGCCCGGAATCAGATGTTATTGGGCAGACTGGCCTACATCAGGTCTTCTGTAGCCCCAAGCCGACCCCGACCCCTGACCTCATGACTGGCAGTCTAAGAAATGAGTGCTCTTGCGGTTTAGCTGTCACGCACCGTGAACCACCATAAACCGGCGCAATCGTGGGCACAAATCGTGGGCACTTCTAGCCAGTTTTGCGTTCATATGGTATATTGCGCATCCTAGAACAGTGGTAGCATAGTATTGGTTGGTTTCTGATGCCCAGGCAACTCCGATTTGAAGGCTACGAGTTTGGTGAGCGGTGGCTTGATGCGCTTGAGCTAGCCGCACGCGTTTGCGTTGGGCATAGGGGAGTCAAGCTCTTTTTTGCTTCCTTCCTTTCGGATGCGCCTGCGCCATCGGTTCTAGAGGGGGACCGATCATTGGTGAGGCTTTCAAAACGACAAGACTACTGGTTGGGAACCCTGAGCAGAAGGCCCGACTCTGAGGGGATGCAATTCGGCGTGTTCAAGAGTGGAGAAAAGGCGTGGACCGCCTTTTCACTTGCGCGGACCGTTGCGAGCGAAAATCTCCTCTTGAGGTTGCTAAACTCCCTCTCGCCGCGTTTTTCGGGCGCGTACCTATCTTCAAGGGATATCCGGCTAATTCTCGAAAACATCGAAGAGAACCAGGCTGCTGAGGTTTCTGTAAACAAGGCTGTGGCGTATTCTTACAGGCGCGAAGGGGAGATAAGTTTCAAGAAACAGCCATACCATGCGGTCTTCAATGGCGCTGAGAACGAAGGGATGTTTGTCGATAAAGTCGACTTTGTAGTGACGGGCCGGGGCTCACTACATGCGTTTGTGGCACGCACCGGCGTGGCGAAATTCCTATCAGGCGACCTACGCGTTTTTCTCAACAATGTCCTTACTCCAATCGTAGACACCGCGTCCAGAAAGCATCGGGTTTTTGAGCAGTCCTCGCGGAAATCCGGTGACGCGCCTGTCTCTCCGATCAACATCGAATTCGGTGAGACGGTGTTTGAAGATCGGGATGACAACCTGACCTTCCTGTCTGCGCTCGACCTGATGACGCGCAGTGGAATCGCGGTGCTGCATGAAAACCCGTATGTACATGTTTCACTCATCGATTTCTTTGATGGGTCAGCATTCGATATTTTCGCGACGACGCCGAATGCAGTGACCGTGATCCCGCAGGTAGACGCATCCGCGTTTTCCTTAAATCGCTTGTGCAATCACATCTTTGAGAACTTTCGCGAGGGCGAGATCGTAAAACCCGAACCGAGATCATGGACTGTGGAAGATGTCTTGACCTAGTACCCCCGTGCCTGAATCGCCTACGTTTGATCAATGCGTCGAGCAGCTCCACCGAGAATTCAGAGCATACGATACAGCCGTTGACCTCGTGTCATGCTGGGAATTTTTCTTCACTCAGGTCAAGCCGTTTTCATCCAGCATATGCCAGTTCGACCGCTTCCCCCGGTTAAGTTCGTCCGAAGAGGGCGGAACGGAGAAGACCCCTGACTTCGGGGTCCTGATTTCACCATCGTATGGTCTCATAGGCGAAACCAAAGCTGGTTTTCCGATTGAGCAAAAGAGCTTCCTGGGGCATCTGCGAAAACTAAAGAAGTACGATAGACCGTTGGAATTCAAAGCCGGGCCGAAGGGTGAGCGGTTGGCCCCAACGACCCACGACATTCTATTGCTTATTCCCCTTCGTGACGCTCAGGAGATAGTGACCCGCCTTGGGGAGATTTTGCGGGGCGGACTGATCCAATTCGAGAGATCGCTTGTCGTCTTCGAGTGGTATTACGATCATGACCGAAACGAGTTCGTTTTCCGCAAGGTCTCGGGCCAGTCGAGCGATTTTCGTGACGCTTCCGTTAGAGAGGAACTGAAGCTGAGCACTTGTTTTTCGCGCCGCGCAGCCTCTTTGAAGGTTACGCCCGAGAAAATCCAGGCTATCAAGGCCACTTGGCAGTTCTGCAACGACGCCCCCCCAACAATATTTACACTGGTCTTTCTTTGGACAAAGGTCTTCTACTTCCTGTTGACTCAGGCGCAACGCGAGGAGTGGAGGCGACGGAATGCGCAAAAGGAAATGCCACTGGACGTGACGGTGTCGCAGTTAGCTGCTGAGATTGAAGGAAGGTATCCTCTGCGGTGGGGCCATTGGTTGGACTGGTGCCGGGATTCACTTGATGCCTTGACTCTCTCTGGACTGGCTCGGAAGATTGAAAACGACCGCTACGTTGTTGGTTATCGTAACATTACTAGGGAGTTGGGGGAGCCGGGCCATTTAGCAGGACCACAATCTCGCCCAAGCGACTTTGCTCGAAGCCTTGCCACGTACCTGTGTCGGGGCAGATTAGGCACAAGCAAGGAAGTCCCACCAGAATCCGGGCCACCCTCTCAGCCAACACTCTTCTCCTGAATAGAACTGGACACGGCTTTTCCTCCATCCCCCTAGTTTTCGTATGTTGTGGACTGAACTTGCTGACGGTGGCCGTGTCCGACTTGTAACTGGGTGCTGGGTGAGTTATCCTCTTCCCGTTTTCGCAAACTCCTGAAGGAGGAAGCTTGGCTTCTTCTCTCACCTTTTTGTCAGAGCGCGAACTACGGCCACTAGTGCTCCCTGAACCGCACGAACTGCGAGCGGTCGGACTTGCCCTGGGCAATGGGCCGAACGCCCTGGAGGTCGCAATTGCGGCGAGCGCCGAAGCCCCTACCGCTACGACATTACGCACCGTTTGGAAGGCGCGGCTTGGTGGGCGGGCAACGCCACTGCTCCTGGTCGTCCTCTATGACTGTAAGGCTGCGCTTTGCGGCCCCATTGGAGACCATCCACCCGCGTTTGTCGGGCTGGACCCAAGCAGGGTCGAGCGGATTTGCAGCGCGGCGCTTGAGGAACCGGATCGGCATTCAGCCTTACGCTTCCTCCACTCAGCGATACCAGAAGTTGAGACGCCGCTTTCAGGGATCAGGAACGAGGGACTTTTCGCCACTCATGAGCTTCAATCGGGTGTCCCCCAAAGGGCGGATTGGGCGGAGGCCGCGCACAAAGGCCAGGACTGCCTCAGACTTCGAGGCCAACCCCTTATTCAAGGGCTTGGCTTCACCTTGGAACCACTCCCTGGCCCCTCCTACATTTTGCGGGCGGCTGAGACAAGAGTGGCCCTGGCCGTCTTTTTGGAAAGGAACGAATCCCCGGAGATACCGAATACCCGCTTCTCTAATCTCTCCGCAGTCTCCTACGCCCTCGCCAAGGCCGATGCCGAAAACCTGAATTATGTTGTGGTCTCGACTGGATCCACCATCCGGCTCTATCCGGTCCGTGCTGGTGTGGGCGTAGGTCGGCGGGGCCGCACCGAAACCTTCGTTGAGATTCACCTTGACCTTGTTTCCAACGAACAGGCGGGATACCTTTGGCTCCTATTCTCAGCCGATGCGCTCCGCAGGGGCGGCACGATTGAGGAGATTCTGGACTCATCTGCGCGATATGCGGTCGATCTTGGAAATAGATTGCGGGAGCGCGTGTACACAGACGTTGTTCCCCGCTTGGCTCAGGCGATTCTGGAGGCACGCAATCTTAAATCACCTTCGGCAGAGAAACTGGCGGAAACTTATCAGATGGCGCTAGTTGCTCTTTTCCGCCTGCTCTTTGTCGCCTATGCTGAGGACAAGGAATTACTCCCATACAAGACGAATGACCTTTACAAGGCCCGCTCCTTGAAACAAAAGGCGCGTGAGTTGATTGAAATTCTCAACTCGAAGACTCCCTTCGGCCATGACACGACTCACTGGGAGGAGGTGGATCGCCTCTTCCGGGCCGTAGACAAAGGCAATGCGGAGTGGGGCGTACCCGCTTACAACGGCGGCTTGTTCTCGCGAGACTCAGCAGTTTCCCCAACCGGAGCAGCGCTTGCCTCAATAAAGGTCCCAGATTATGCCTTTGGCCCTGTCCTCCAGTCACTCCTGGTGGATAACACCCCGGAAGGTTGGGGACCCGTAGATTTCCGCAGCCTGGGAGTCAGGGAGTTTGGGACGGTTTACGAGGGACTGCTTGAGAACGAGCTGTCGATTGCCGAGGTTGACCTCACTACCGAGAAGGTCGAGAAACAGGACCAATACCGTCCGGCCAAGCCGAAGGAAGAGGTGGTGGTCCCCAAGGGGCGACCGTACCTGCACAATACGTCTGGAGCACGAAAGGCGACTGGTTCCTATTTCACCAAACACTTTGCCGTGGAGCATTTGCTTGAATACGCGCTTGAACCAGCGTTGAGAGATCACTTCGCCCGGCTCGATACTATGGATGATCGGGCTGCCGCCGACGCTTTCTTTGACTTCCGAGTGGCTGACATTGCGATGGGATCCGGCCACTTCCTGACCGCTGCTGTTGATCACATCGAACGTGCCTTCTCGGGCTACCTCGCCAGACGCCACTTGCCGGACGTCTTTGAGGAATTGGCACGCCTCCGGCAAGCTGCCCGTGAAGCGCTTGGACCCCAGGCCGAAGAAATCGACCCTATAGAAGACACCCAACTGCTGCGGCGGCAGATTGCACGCCGTTGCATCTATGGCGTGGACTTAAACCCGATTGCCGTTGAATTGGCCCGGCTCTCCCTTTGGGTTCATACGTTTGTCCCTGGACTGCCCCTTTCCTTCCTTGACCACAGTCTCGTGGTGGGAAACTCGTTGGTTGGCATTGCCACCATTCAAGAGGCAAGCGATTGGCTACGGGAGATTGTCGGTACACTCTACGCAGTATCCGAAGAGCGGTTATTGGGAAGCGCCAAGGTTGCCCTTGACCGCCTAGCCCGGCTATCGGATGCGAGTGCCGCTGAGATTGAGCGGGCGCGTCAAGCGTTCCGCGAGGCGCGGGAGGCAACAGCACCAGCGGCAGCGCTGTTCGATGTACTGGCAGCAGCCCGAATCTCCGATGAAGTCCACGGAGATGTTTTTCAGAATGCTTCACATTGGATGGAAGCCCCTGAATCCGTTTTGGGTTCAAAGGCACGCAGGTTGGCGCTCGAATCGCTCAAGGCTATTCCTCCCTTCCACTTTCCTGTTTCCTTTCCCGAGGTCTTCCTACGGGAGCAATCGGGGTTTGATGTAATCATGGGCAACCCACCGTGGGAAAAAGAGAAGGTGGAAGAGAATCGCTTCTGGACGCGCCATTACCCCGGATTTCATTCTCTATCTCAAAGGGAGCGCGAAACAACCACAAGACGGCTCCGAACTCAGAGGCCGGATTTGGCTGAAGTCTATGAGCGAGAGACAGAACAATCCGATTTGCTACGCCGTATACTCGTGAGCGGTCCGTTCCCCGGCATGGGCACTGGCGACCCAGATGTTTACAAGGCGTTCTGTTGGAGGTTCTGGAATCTGGTACATGGAAAAGGGGGAAGGATTGGCGTGGTTCTGCCGCGCTCCGCGTGGGCCGCGAAGGGGAGCCAGGACTTCCGTCTTGCTGTTCTAGAAAAAGGGCGCGAGGAAGACCTGACTCAACTTCTCAACAACAAGGGCTGGGTCTTTGAGGACGTGCATCCACAGTTTACGATCACATTGACGAGCCTCAACAAAAGCGCCCCGCAGGAAGACGAGGCGTTGCCCTTGCGCGGCCCGTACCCAAGTGAAGAAAGATACGCCAAAGGAAAAGTGAAAGAGCCGTTGCGGTTTCCAGTGAAGGATGTGTTGTCCTGGACCGACACGGCAGCCCTCCCTTTACTTCCGACCGAGCAATCAGGGGAGGTCTTTCTGCAGTTGCGGAAGTCGCCTCGACTTGACCGGAACGAGGTAGGAGAGTGGCGTGTTCGCCCCTATGCTGAACTTCACGCAACGAATGACAAGAAGCTCATGAAGTTTGCCGATGATCGCCCGGAGGGATACTGGCCCATTTTCAAAGGCGAGTCGTTTGACATCTGGAAGCCGGATACAGGTTTGTATTACGCCTGGGCCGATCCCACGAAGGTAATGGCGGCACTTCAGAAGAAGCGCCTGCGAAGCTCCAAGTTGGAACGTTCGCCCTTCAGTGAGTTCCCGCCCGCCTGGATTCGCGACCCCGAGACCTTGTCTTGTCTCAAGCCGCGCATCGCTTATCGGCAGGTGACACGCTCGACTGATACACGAACGGTGCGCACTGTTCTCTTGCCTCCGAAGGTTTTTGTAAGCCACGCCGCCCCGTATTTACTTCAGATAAGAGGTGATGACGCGGATCAGGCTTACCTTCTGGGGGTTCTAAGCTCGATTCCCCTTGATTGGTATGCTCGTCGCTACGTTGAGATCAACATGGACATTCACATCATGAATGCGTTTCCAGTGCCTCGACCGAGCCGAGACAATGCCCTCTGGCAAAGAGTTGTGGCTTTGGCGGGTCGGCTGGCGGCGCACGATAACCGCTACCGGCAATGGGCGAAGGCTGTGGGCGTCGAGTGTGGCCGCCTGGAAGAAGATGAGAAAGAGGACATGATCCACGAGCTTGACGCGGTTGTTGCTCACCTCTATGGCTTGAGCGAAAATCAACTCCGTCACATCTTTGAGACTTTTCACGAAGGTTGGGACTACGGCCTGTGCCTAGAGGCCACGCTGAAGCATTTCCACAAACTGGGGAATATGTGATAGGAGCACTCAAGAGAAATTCTCAGGCGGAAAGGGAGCTTATGCAGCAGCTTGTTTTCATTGATGACGACCAGGAAGAGCTGAAGGGTTTCGGCAAGATTGTTGGCGGCAGTTACAAATACATAACCGTTCGTTGGCCGGAGGAATCGGCGAAACTGTTTAGCGGAATTCCACGGGTGAGCATTTTTGTAAGCAACCTTTATATTCCTCCCGAAAGCGGCGACACGCATCCCACGCATGTACAAAGGGATGCCGCAGCAGCGGCAGTGAAAGAGGTGGCGGGTTTATTCTCGGGGCTATACCGGAACCGGTCGTGGGATGACAAAAGGCGCCTGGTCGAAACGATGAAGTGTATCTCTGAGGCATACAAAGCGCTGAGGCTGCAATGGAGGGCACTGGGACAATCCCCTGACCACGGAATCTGTCTGCTTAGAAAAGTGAGAAGCCAGTATCCTGATGTTCCTTTCGTTTTCTACTCCCGCAAGATAACGCCGGAGGATGTGATCCGAGTTCTACAAGCTGGGGCAGTTGATGCAATCCGCAAGGGTGCTTTGAGGAAGGAAGAGGTGCGGGCTCGCTTGGCGGGTGCCCAGAAGCTTTGGCGACGGAAGGCGAGCCAAAGCATTCGGGACTCAGGATTCAACGTAAACGTGACGGTCATAAGGAATCGAATGCCGTGAAACCGGAATTTGTTGATAACCGCGAAATTACGCTCCACGAGGCGCTAAACGCGCATCTCGACTGGCTTCGTACCACCTACGCTCAACCCGTCGAACTCTCGGTTGCCACAGGTTATTTCAACCCGGAAGGGTTTGCCCTGCTGGCAGACCGGCTGGAGAGGCTGACTCGCGTGCGTCTGCTCCTTGGGGCAGAACCCATCCCACCTCCGGCAAAACCTTTGCGAATGCCCGGCGACCCGCTGGGCGAGCGGTTCGAGGGGAAACTGGTGAATGAGGCACTTCGCCGCCACGCCCAGGGACTTCTCCGCGACCGCGACCTGCTGGAATTCAGTCCCGAGACAGACCGGGCAATTCACCGGCTCCTTGGATTCCTGGAAACGGGCCGGATTGAAGTCCGCCGCTACGAAAAGGCTTTCCTTCACGGCAAGGCCTTCGTCTTTGCGACCGATGAAGGCGTGATTGCCGGTTCCTCCAACTTCACCGCAGCCGGTCTTACGAGCAACCTTGAATTGAACCTTGGCCGGTACGACCCCACGCCGGTTCACAAGGTGAAAGACTGGTTTGAGTCGCTTTGGGCCGAGGCGGTCCCCTACGATTTGGCGGCTGTATATAAAGCTCGCTACGAACCCTATGAGCCATACCTGATTTACCTCCGCGTTCTTTGGGAACGGTACAAGGATGAACTGAAGGAGGAAGCCCCAGACGTTACCCGTATCCGGCTCACGACCTTCCAGAACGACGGCATTTTCCGTGCGAAGCGGATTATCGAGAAATACCACGGTGTACTTATTTCCGATGGGGTGGGCTTGGGCAAGACATTCGTTGGCGGTGAACTGATACGTCAGGTGGTCGAGGACCGCCGCCAGAGGGCCTTGCTGATCGCACCAGCGGCCTTGCGGGACGGCACGTGGGCACGGTTCAAAGACGCGCACCAACTTTACCTCGAAGTTGTCTCCTACGAACAACTGGCCAATGACAAGCAGCTTGGGGGGAACGAATCATATTTGAGCCAAAAGGCGAATGACTACGCCCTGATCGCTGTCGATGAAGCCCAGGCTTTCCGAAACCCCGACACGCGCCGCGCCCAGGCTTTGCGCAGGTTGCTTCAGGGGCGTCCGCCGAAGACCCTAGTACTTCTCACCGCGACCCCGGTTAACAATTCGCTATGGGACCTCTACTACCTGCTGACCTATTTCATCCGACACGACGCGGCGTTTGCAGACTTGCACATACGGTCACTCAAAGAGCGATTTGCCAACGCCATGGCGCAAGACCCTGACGATCTGAAACCTGACGCGCTCTTCGACATCCTCGACGCGACTGCCGTTCGGCGCACTCGGCATTTCGTGCGTCGTTATTACCCGAATGACCGAGTACTGGGACCTGGCGGACGAGAGATTCCGATTCACTTCCCAGACCCGCACGTCGAGGCAATAGCCTATTCATTAGACGCGGTTCTGCCCGGCTTCTTCGACGAAGTGGAAGCGGCGCTGGCTCCGGCAAATGGCATTCCTCTGCTCACCTTGGCTCGCTACTACCCGTCCCGCTATTACGGAGTTCCCGATCCGCACCAAGCCGCGCTGGTCGGCTTGCTCCTCTCAGGATTGCTAAAGAGATTTGAATCCTCAGCCCACGCCTTCGCCATGACGACGGAAAGGATGGCCGATGCACATAACACATTTCTCCAGGGTCTCGACCGAGGCGTGATCCTGACCGCAGAGGCCATTGAGGAATGGGAACAAGCTGACAGCGACGAAGCTTTCGAGCGCCTGATTGCAGAGACCGGATCGACAAGCACAGCGGGCTACGACGTGACCCAATTGCGAGCAGACGTGGAAAAGGACCGAGACCTACTTCGCGGCCTCTCCCAGAAGGCGCGGCGAGTGACGCGCACGAATGACCCAAAGTTGCTGAAGCTGGAGCAAGCGCTGGTTGAAATCCTCAATCGGGCGAATCGAGAAGGCCTGGACGAGCAGGACAAGCGAAACAAGCGGAAGGTGATTATCTTCTCCTACTTTGCTGATACCGTGGATTGGATTGCGGGTCACCTGAACAACCTGCTTGAATCCGATAGGAGGTTTGCCGCGTACAGGGGTCGCATTGTCGCCGTGACAGGCGATGAAACTTACCAGGGCATCTCGCGTGAGCGTGCGGTCTTTGGCTTCGCACCGGAATCCTCCGAGGCCCCGCCAGGCCAGGATCAAGACCTTTACGACATCCTGGTTACGACTGACGTGTTAGCCGAAGGCATGAACCTCCAGCAATGCCGGAACGTTATCAACTACGACTTGCCTTGGAATCCAATGCGGCTTGTACAGAGGCACGGGCGAATCGACCGCATCGGAAGCCCCCACCGTGACGTTTACCTGCGCTGCTACTTCCCTGATGTGCGCCTGGATACTCTGCTGGATTTGGAGGCTCGCATTCGCCGGAAGCTTGCCCAGGCAGCCGCAAGCGTGGGGGTCGAGCACGAGGTGATCCCCGGCGCTGTGACCAGTGAAATTGTTTTTTCTGAGACCCGCGATGAGATCGAGCGGCTACGGCGCGAAGACCCCACGCTCTTCATCAATGCCGGTGAAGACCCCTTGGCCCACTCGGGAGAGGAATACCGCCAGGAACTGCGGAAGGGGTTGGAACACTACGGAGAGCGAATCGCCACATTGCCATGGGGGGCAGGCTCAGGCTTTCGGGGCGGGGCCCAGAAGGGCCACTTCTTTTGCGCACGTGTGGGAGAGAGACTCTTCCTGAAATTCGTTCCGTGGGATAACACGGGAATAGTGAAAGATACGCTAAGTTGCCTGCGCCTGATCGCCTGCCGGGAAGACACGCCCCGCGACCTCCCTCCCGATCTTGAAGACGGCGCTTACAGGGCATGGGTGAAGGCGCGGAAAGAGATATTCGACGAGTGGATGTTCGCCACTGACCCAGCCAACTTGCAGCCTCGGGTGCGACCTGCTCTCCGGGCCGCCGCGAACCACATCAGAAAATTCCCGCCTCCCGGAATGGTTCAAGAGAAAGTCGATCAGTTGGTTGAGTCGGTGGAAGCCCCTTGGGGAGTTCGCTACGAGAAGCAGATTCGCGAGGCCATGGAATCGGCAGCGGGTGCCGCAGCGTCCGCAGCAATCGCGGAAACCGTTCGCCGCTTGGGGCTCGAACCATTCAAGGCTCCTGATCCGCTGCCTCCGATTGAGGCTCAAGACATTCGGCTGATTTGCTGGTTGGGGGTGGACACTGGCTGAGTTTTGCTTGGGACTCCTGTGTACGATAGGCTTCCGTACTCTGGCTCATTTACGACCTAGCACGGAGCTAGTTGCGCTCAAAAGGATGCCCTGCACATGCCCCAGAAGGCAGTCCGCCGATGACGTGGGTAATGGTGTAAGCAGAGGCACGGCAAACTTTTAGGACTTTTGAGGAGGTTTCCAGATGAGTCTGAAATTTATCAAGCCTGAGAAGGTCGTGCTCGCAAACCATCCTGAGTTGAATGAGAAGTGGGTGCAAGATCGAATTGCGGAAGACCCGTCCATCCTCGGTCTAGGCGACCTTGTTCTTAAAGAGAAAGAACGGCTTCAGCCGCGTGCGGGGCGGCTGGATTTACTTCTGCAAGATGCCGACTCAAGCACCCGTTACGAGGTCGAGATTCAACTGGGCGGCACGGACGAGAGTCACATCATCCGAACCATCGAGTACTGGGACATCGAGCGTAAGCGTTATCCACAATACGACCACTATGGGGTTCTTGTTGCTGAGGACATTACCAGCCGTTTCCTGAACGTGGTGGGCCTTTTCAATGGTTTCATTCCGCTAATTGCCCTCCAGATGAGCGCCGTAAAGTTTGGCGACCAAATTAGTCTCCTGTTCACAAAGGTAATGGATGCGATGACGCTCGGGATGCCAGAAGAGGATGAAGAGGGGCAAGCGGTCACCGACAGAAACTATTGGGAGAGCATCCGAGGAACTAAGGCAACAGTGGCCATGGCGGATGACCTACTCAAGCTTGCGAACGGGTTCGCACCCGACCTGGAGCTGAAATATAACAAGTTTTACATCGGGCTGGCGCAGGGCGGCCGACCCAACAACTTTGTTACCTTTCGCCCGCAGAAGAGCAGCATCAGGGCCGAAATAAGGCTTCCCTCATCACCTGAGATAGATCAGGAATTGGAACACGCCGGGATCACCGTTATGGACTACGACAAGAGGTGGAAGCGCTATCGTTTGCAGCTAGCGAAGGACGACATCAAGAAAAACGCACAACTCCTGACCAGACTACTAGCGCAGGCATACGGCGTAAAACCAGACGTGGGTGTTGCTTGAAAGCGCAAGGTGCGTAGCACTTGTCCCGTGGCGTGGGCGCATGTGCGGAACTGAGCGAGCGCAGCCGCCTTATTCCGGAGATCGACGCAGCTATCTCCAACCGGGTCATTGAACGAAGGGGCGACACAAGAGCGCGAACTGCCCCCGAACCCGCTAGAGGAGGGCTAAGACGGTGCCTGTCGAATTTACAGTTGACCTCGCAATGCTGACCAAAGAGGTGCAGCCGTTCTTCTCCGGTCGGGCGCGGGGGCACGAGGCTGAGCTTGATTTTGTGGACGTGACCGCAAGGAACGGTGAAGTGGAGTTCGTGACGACCGGGGTCTCCGTAAGCGCTTCGGCAGAAGTGAAATCGGCTGGATGCGCGCGGCTGCCTTATCCAGTCTTTGAAGCCCTCTTCCGGAGACCCAAGAGACTTGCGCAAGGGTCCTTAACCATTCATATCGAGGACGGAAAGGTCGAGGCCGGACGCCTCGCATTGAACAATCCAGGCATCACCATCCGGCCGCTAGGAGGCCGTTGTGCGGACTTGCCGATTGACGCGCCGTTGTGGGAGGTTCTGGCTCTCAGCTTTGAGGTTGAACCGGAGAAGCTTGTTGACAGTGGGCTTTGGGCCAGAGTAGAAGCGGCTCAGGAGGAAGCAGCCGAACTTATTGACCGGGCCGCCGAGATTCTTGAGCCATTGGCTATTGACGCGGCTATGCTAGAGGACTTCATACAGGACCGGATCAAACGCCGGAGGCTGTCCGGTACGTGAGAAGTGCCACAGCGTCCTCCATATGGCCGAAATTCACTGGGCAAACCCGAAGTGATCTGTTGAATGAAGGAAACGTCCAATGGGGACACAAAGTGAGGTTCAGCCAATGAAGAACTTCATAGGCTTACCGTCGAGCCGGGGAAATTCTTGGAGTTCGACAACATCTACCCTGCCTCTCCCGTTCTGGATACGAATGCCTGTACATAGTCGCTACAGTTGGTTGAGCCGCGCGGACCCGACAAGATCGCGAGTCAAATTGCTGTGGGGACCGCGAAGTTCTGGGGTTGTTCGATGATGAATTCTAAGAAATCTACAAAGTACCGGAGTTGCTGACATGAGCCGTCAGGCCCTTTCTGATCTGCTGGACCCGCACGAGCCGGAGAAGCCGCCCAAGCTCACAATTTTCGACTATGTGACCAAGCTGATCCTCCCTGTGCTCGCTCTCGTGGCCGTTATCTTGACGCGGTCCCAAAAGCAGACGGCGTTGGCTTGGGGCCTTCTTGGTTTTGCGTTCCTCTCGCTTCTAGCCGCGTTTTATCCTCAGATTGCATCCTTTGTGAAAGAGCAAGCGCGGTCCAGGAGGGATGAGCGTATTGCGAAGCGCGCCTTCCCGGAGCTGAGGAAACTCATCTATCGCTTCGGCGAGTTTGTCGGCTCGAACAGCGACACTCTCCATTACATCTTCCAGTCTGAAGTTTGTGGGAATAATCCCTACATGGTCACCACCAGGTTGGGGCTCCCGAGCTTAGACATCTTCCAAGGCTTCTGGGCGACCGTAAGAGATCAGGCCGCAAGTGAAAAACCTAACTTGGCCAGCTTCAGGGGCACGGCATCCGCGTTTAACATGCTCGTGGCCCTTTACAACAACCACTGCATGTACGTCGTGTTCGAACGGTTGCCGCAGGAACTCTGGGCGCAGGTTTCAGGCCTGCCAAAGCAAGTCGAGGAGCAGGTTGACTGGGAACGCATGGGGCGGAGGCCCCCCGGCCAGCTCGCAGACTCGGCAAGAAGAAGTCTCGAAGCGTGCCGCGAGCGTTTTAATGCGTTCTTGGATGCCTACGAGAACTTCCTTGGAAGTCTTGACGAGCGACTCACCGAGCGTCATTCGCCGATTCGTAAATTTCCGAGAGCTACTCTGAAACTGAGCCAAGGGCGAAGTGTGGTAAGGCTGACCCTCGCCGCTACGCGGGTCGCTCTCGAATTTATAGCAAGATGGCCACAGTTCGGATTATCTACCGACGATCTTTCTGCCCACAAACTGGTGATTGTGAGGTGAGGGATCGGATCATTAACATAAGTCGTAGAATCAGGCGGTTACGGCCAACGGAAGGGTTTTTCGGGCAAGCCGTGAGAGGTCATCAGCTTGGTTCTCAGGACTCAAGGAGCGAGGTGCCGATGGATCTAATACATTGATCACGTCACAGAAGGAAGGACGGATTCATGTTGGCTGCCCTTCCTGACCTGTCAAGGGCCTGCTCGTAAACGACTTCCAGCAGGCGTACCATTGCCAGCGTGGCCTGCTTGCAGTACGCCAGCAAAGCGTCTTTGCCTTCGAGTTCTTCAAAGAGCAATCCATCCGCAATAAAGCGGCCCTGCAAAATGGCCTAACACCAGAGGGACGGGTCTACTCTCGGGAAGGGACTGCTTTCCCGCCCCGTAAGTTAGAGGGTATAACCGTAGTTCCAGTCATCCCACCGGACCTACCTGGAGCCGAGCCTGAGTAGGGCGACAGCTACTGCAGCCTCTTCCTCACTTGGGTCTGTGCCTGAAGCTGCTTCACCCGCTCCAGGACTTCTTGCTTGCTAAGCAGGCCCTTCTCGGTGAGCAGTTCCACCAGCGCATTGAGGGTCAGCATGTTCGAGTAGGCCAGTTCCTCGAAGCTGACGGTCTGACTCTTGCGTTCGGATGCCATGTTCGCCCTCCTGTCAGTCGTTGTGGAGCGAAGGGTCACTCACGGGCGCCTCACCGGCACCGGGCTGCACATCCTTCTGGGCCTGACCATGCACGCGACGCACGGGGCTAGGCCGAAGATCAGGTAGGCCATGATCCCCAGAAACCGGATGACGAAGCACACAACAAGCAACGCCAGCATGTGCTTCGACACTGCAAGCCTCGCTTGCCTTGGACCTTTGTGGCCCTCATTGTATCCCGCCTCGCATTGCGCTACCATCCCACAAGCAGTTTTCGATGACGAATAGGTGCCGGGCGGCGTTCGATGAGAAGTCTCTTCTCCGTAGCATTGTTGATCGCAGGCTTGTTGGTCTTGGCCTTATTGGGTCTCCTTTTCAAAGTCGTTCTCGGTCGGTACGTCGTCATGTTTCTTCTGGCGTTTTTCGGGCTCTCGTTTGTCGTGGCGCTCGTGGCCTTCCTGCTCTTCATCTTCACGGTGCCGCTGGACACAAGTTCGAAAAGCGATAACAGCACGAATCAGCAGGAATAGCGTTTCGCCCTGTATTCATAAGGTCCGCACGCTGTCCCGTCCTTAGTCTCGCGACACCTGCACACTTCTACGAATCAAGGCATACGAGGATGGTTACGTCACAAACTACGTTACAGTCCCAAGCCGTCCCGCCCTCGTCCCGGAGACGCCGATTTCGCGTCAAGGTATCTCTAGAAAGCACACGGCTGATCCGAAGCTTCACGGGGTCTTTTTTCCCGATGCAGCTTGGGCTGAAATCAGCTTCTCAGCCGTGGAGAGAAGCAATCGTCGGTCAGGCTCAGTCATCACCCTGAAGAGGGCAAGCAACTCCCGCTCTCGGGGGGTCAGCGATTGGCTGTTATCTAGGCGCAGTTTCCTTTCCTGCTTTCTGGCACGCACTGGTAGAATGCCTCCGTGCTATTTCGCTTTCTGGTCTTGGCAAACCTGATTATAGTCCTCTTCGCTGTCGTGGTCGTGCTGGTTGCGGCGCTGGTGTTTAGTTTGCAACGGACCATGCCGCGCGGTGGGTTCCGACCGAAAGCCTAACGGTCCAATTGAACCACGCCTCAATCGTGTCCGTTTTTCCGTTGATGAAGTTCACTGAATCTTGCGGCTGCTTTGAACGCTGGCCTGCAACGCCTTGATGCGTTCGAGTACGTCTCTCTTCGGTATTATGCCGCGCTCAGCTTACCCTTCACTTCGTAGAGTTCCCAAACGAGATGTTGCTTTCAACGACCAGCTT
>DLMI01000233.1 GCA_002478145.1 Acidobacteria bacterium UBA7540 | reverse complement strand
CTGACCGATCCCCGAAAATGTTGAGTTCGCGATTCATGATGGAAATCCTACCTTATCTGAATGAAAGCCTGGCCTCAAAAGTTGATAGCGTGCCATGGCGGTCGGTGCCCCGGCCATCTGCTGCCATGGCAGCATGATCCTTAGGCTGCTTGAGAGCTTCGCTAAGCTTTCCTAAGAAACTCCAGCAGTTCACCGTTAACCTGCTCTGCGTGTGTCCAAGTTATGCAGTGCGGCCCATCCTTTACCACCGACAGACGGGCTCCCTTGATCAGCTTGGCGGTCCGGAGTCCCGAGGCAGTGACCGTCCCGCCGTTTCATTAAACATGGGGCCTTCACCTCTTGCCTTTTCGCGCAGCGATCCCTGCTCGTCGGCTGGGCTAAGCTTCGACACGGTCAGTTGGCAAATGGTGGTCTCCGGCGATCAGACTTTATGCTTATACTCAAGGGCTTTCCCCATGGCAATCCAATACCGCTCACCGGTCTGGTCAAAAGTGCTCATCTTGATGTTTTACGTTGCCAGATGGGGATACAATCGGGCGCCAATGAGTACCAGAATGATCGTGGTCAGGAGGATGGCAGCGTAGTCGGTGCCGAGACCGAAGGTGCTGGTGCTGCCGGCCAGCATGAAAGTGCGCAGGGCATCGACGACGTAGGTCAGTGGATTGAGATGAGAAACGATCTTTAGCCAGCCGGGCATGATGCTGGTAGGGTAAATCGCGTTGCTGGCAAAGAACAGCGGCATGGTGAGCACCTGGCCGACTCCCATGAAGCGTTCGCGCGTCTTTACAATACACGCGATGATGAGCGAAAACGTGGAGAACAGCGTCGCGGCAAGGACCACGATGAGCACCACGTTGAGGAGCGCCAGGGGGCTCCAATCGAGCTTCACCCCGATCAGCAGCGAAAGACCGTAAATGATGACGGCCTGCGAGAGCGTGCGGATGCCCGCGGAAAAACCCTTGCCGAGCACCAGTGCCGCGCGCGGAGTTGGGCTGGCAAGGAATTTCTGCACAATGCCGAGGTCGCGCTCCCAGATGACGTTGATGCCGTAAAAAATGGCCACGAAGAGAACACTTTGCGCCAGGATGCCGGGAGCAATGAAGTCCAGATACGGAATGTTGCCGGTGTGCATCGCCCCGCTGCGTGAGAACACTTCCCCAAAGATCAGCAGCCAAAGCGCCGGCTGTAGGGCGCGAGTGATGAGTTCGGTGAAATCATGGCGCAGCTTGCGCAACTCAAACTCGGTGATGACAAATGTCTTGTCAATGAAAGCGGTAAAAGGGTGGATGAATGAGGTGGTCATAGGATTGGGGCTAGCCAAGGCGCTGCTCCGTGGTGCGTTCGGCGGACACGTCGCGGAAGCTTCCGCCGGATTCAAGGGCGCTGCCAGCATAGTGTACGAAGACGTCATTCAACGTATGGACGCCGCCGCCCAGTGAGGCCTCAAGTTCTTTGCAGGTGCCCAGCGCATCCACTTTGCCCTGGTGCATAATCGCAATGCGATCACAATGGCTCTCCGCCTCCTCCAGGTAATGGGTGGTGAAAAACAGGGTCGTGCCGTAGTTGGCGCGCAGATCAACGAGATGCTTCCAAACGGCATCGCGCGCAATCGGGTCCAGCCCGACGGTGGGCTCATCGAGGAAGAGCACCCGCGGCCGATGCAGCGTGGACTGGGCGATTTCCAGGCGGCGGACCATGCCGCCGGAGTATTGGCCCACCAGGCGACCGCCGTCGGCCGTCAGGCCCATGAACTCCAATGCCTCGCGGACGCGCGCCGGCTGCTCGCTGTGGGGCAGGTCGTAGAGTTTGGCGAAGATGAGCAGGTTCTCGTAACCGGTCAGCGAACCATCCACCGAGACCGACTGCGGCACATAACCGATGGCGCGGCGAACATCGACCGCCTGGGTGGTTATGGAGAAACCGCCCACGCGCGCATCTCCCGAGGAGGGCGGCAACAGCGTGGTGAGCATCTTGATGGTGGTTGTCTTGCCAGCCCCGTTGGAGCCGAGCAAGGCGAAGACCTCACCGGCATTGACCGAAAGGGTCAGACCATCGACCGCCGTAAATGTGCCGAAGCGGCGAGTAAGACTTTTGATTTCAAGAACGATATCGCTCATAAGGATTACGCAAGAGTGGCGAGAGCCTCTCTGCTGAAATTGGTCAGCTCGGAGGATCGCCCTTCGTGGATTTTCTGAGCCCAGCCCGCGTCGGCAAGCAGCGGGCGGCCTACGGCCACCAGGTCGAAATCCCCCCGGTCGAAACGCCGGAGGAGTTCATCCAAGGAGCGGGGCATGGAGGTTTCTCCCTGGAAGGCGGCCAGGAAATCACCGGAAAGCCCGATGGAGCCCACCGTGATGGTCGATTTACCCGTGAGCTTTTTGGCCCATCCGGCAAAGTTCAAATCGGAGCCGGGGAACTCGGGGTCCCAGAACCGCCGCTGCGAGCAATGGAAGAGGTCAACCCCCGCTTCTGCCAGGGGAAGCAGCCACGCCTCCATCTCCTGGGGTGTCGTCGCGAGCTTGGCGGCATAATCCTGAAGTTTCCATTGCGAGATGCGAAGACTGATGGGAAAGTCCGGGCCGACGGCCTTGCGAACGGCACGAATGATTTCCACGGCGAATCGGGTGCGCTCAGCCAGAGTTTGGCCTCCGTAACCATCGGTGCGCTGATTGGTGGGATGCCAAAAGAACTGGTCAATCAAATAGCCGTGCGCTCCATGAATCTCCACCGCGTTAAACCCCAGTGTTTTTGCATCCGCCGCCGCTTGCGCGAACGCCCGGACGGTTTCGGAGATGTCGTCTTCCGTCATCGCCACGCCGCCGATTTTCCCCGGCGCAACGTAGCCCGAGGGACCCTCAAAAGGAGCGGGCGGCAGCCAACCGGAGGCTTTGGGAGCCACCACGCCCATGTGCCAGAGTTGCGGGGCCATGATGCCACCGACGGCATGGACTTTATCAATCACCGTCTTCCATCCGGCGAGCGGCTTTTCGCCATAAAAATGGGGAATGTTCGGATCGTTGGAAGAAGCCGGCCGATTGACCACGGTGCCCTCGGACACGATCAGGCCCACTTCCCCTTCCGCGCGGCGAGCATAGTAGTCCGCCACCTTTGAAGTCGGTACACCTTCAGGAGAAAACGAGCGAGTCATGGGAGCCATGACAATCCGGTTCCTGAGTTCGAGAGACTTTAGACGGAAAGGCTGAAAGAGTTGTTGAGCGGTCATAGGTTGTTTCCATTCTCAAACCTCGGGTTTTTAAAAACAAGCTTACACGTCGAGCCTTGAGGCATCTGGCCAAAATGGAACACACGGACAACTTTATTTTTGCCTGTTTCCGCTGAGCATTCCACGCCCGCGCTCATGGCATAAGAACTGCCGCACCTTCGAACCGGCCGGCGCGGAGATCGGCGAGGGCTTGATTGGCCCGATGGAGCGGATAGGTCGTGGTATGGGTGACGATGCCGATCTCCGGGGCCAGGCGCAGGAAATCCAATCCATCCTGTCGCGTTAGATTGGCAACCGACGCGAGTTGCCGCTCTTCCCAGAGCAAGCCGATAGGGAAAGCTGGGGATGTCGCTCATGTGGATCCCCGCGCAGACGACGCAACCGCCCTTGCGGATCGCCTGCAGGGCCAGGGGCACGAGATCGCCCACGACGGCAAAGATGATCGCAGCGTCGAGCGGCTCCGGCGGCATCTCATCTGATCCGCCCGCCCAGGCGGCTCCCAGGCCCCGGGCGAAGGTCTGAGTCCTAACATCCCCCGGCCGCGTGAAGGCAAACACGGATCGCCCCTGGTACTTCGCGACCTGAGCAATGATGTGGGCCGCCGCGCCAAAGCCGTAGAGCCCCAGTTTTTTGCCAGCGCCGGCAATCACGAGTGATCGCCAGCCGATCAGGCCAGCGCAGAGCAGAGGGGCGAGAGCAACGTCATCGCCAACTTCGCCGAGTGGGAACGCATAGCGCGCATCGACGATCGTCGCCGTTGCGAAACCGCCGTCGCGGGTAAACCCGGTGAAGAGAGGGCGATCGCAGAGATTTTCCTGGCCGCCAAGACAGTACGGGCAGACGCCACAGTTGTGGCCGAGCCACGGAATGCCGACGCGCTCACCCACGCGCAACCCTGCGACGCCCGCCCCGATCACATCGATGCGGCCGACGATTTCGTGGCCTGGGATGATCGGCACTTGCGGATTGGGCAGTTCGCCATCCACAACATGCAGGTCCGTGCGGCAGACGCCGCAGGCGGAAACCTTGACTCGAATCTCGCCCGGCCCAGGTTGCCGATCAGCGAGATCGGTGAATTCCAGAAGATCCCCAACCTTCTTTAGCACCATCGCCTGCATAGCGCTCTCCGGTTCTGCGGAATGCCAACGGTCAGTGTGAAACGAATGCGCGCCAAGCCGCGGCGTGGATGAGGTTCATTGGTGTTCTCCCGCAACGGAAAGGCGCAGCCTTTCCGCACAGTACGCCGCGAAGCCGCAGGTCGCTTCTCGGTGACCACATCGTAATTTGGACAAACGTGGTTCGCTGCCCCGGCAGGGAACCGCTCCATTCCCTGTGTGGTGAGGCCGGGCACGATTTCGGTCAGAACCGTGCCCCATGCCGCATGACCAGCCCGTGAAATGGCCTGGCGCCTCATTGGGTTACATCCAGTTCAAGCCACCTTGGCGTGCTTTTCCTTCGGGAAATCGGCCCCGCGAGCAACCGCTTCCCCGGCGGAGAACTCCTTGCGCAGCTCTTCGAGCTTTGCCATGGCGCCTTCATAAGCGTCATTGCCAAGAAGAAGATGGTGTGGCGGGTTCGCGGACTCGACCGCCTTGAGGATGGCCTGTGCGGCGCGAACCGGGTCACCCGGCTGCTTACCGGAGGTTTCGCGCGCTTGCTTGCGCCACGCGCCCGCTGTCGCCGCGTAATCCTCAATGTGCCGCTTGCTTTCGTTCGCCGAACGTCCGGCCCAATCGGTGCGGAAGCCACTCGGCTCAACGATGATCACCTTGATGCCCAGAGGTTCCACCTCCTGGCAGAGTGCCCCGGACAGACCTTCCACCGCAAATTTCGTCGCGTTGTAATAGCCGAGCGCGGGAAATGAATGAAGTCCCGCCAGGGAAGAGAAATTGACGATGATTCCTTTGCGGCGTTGGCGCATTCCCGGCAGAACCGCATGAATCATTCGGCTCATACCGAACACGTTGATCTCAAACATTCGGCGCACTTGATCTTCTTCACTCTCTTCCACGGCCCCGAAATAGCCGATGCCCGCGTTGTTCACCAGCACGTCGATGCCACCGAATTTATCCTCGGCCGCCTTGATGGCGGCGTCGATCTGGCCCTGATCGGTCACGTCGAGTTTAAGAACCAAAGCCTCTCCCCGGGCGGCCAGGGCGTTCACCTCATCCGGCTGGCGCGCGGTCACAACCGTGCGGTAGCCGCTCTCAAGCGCCTGTTTGGCCAGTTCGTGTCCGAAGCCGGTGGAGCAGCCCGTAATAAACCAAACGGGCTTTCCGGTGGTTGCCGTTTTCTTGTTTTCTGTTGCCATGGTCGTTTCTCCTTGGATGGTATTGCGAATATCGCCGTTATGCCGGAGCGTCGATGGAAGTGACGCGAACCAGCTTTTTGTTCACAAACTCCTGAATGCCCATGCTGGAGAGCTCGCGACCGTAGCCGGAGTTCTTGATGCCACCGAACGGCAAATCCGGTGTTGTCCAGGTGGGGTGATTGACGAACATCATGCCGGTGTCGACACGGCTGGCCACGCGCTTGCCGCGCGCCACATTCTGGGTGAAGACCGAGCCTCCCAAACTAAACTCAGAATCATTGGCGAGCGCCACCGCCTCGTCCTCGTTCTTGACGCGGAAGAAAAGCGCCACCGGCCCGAAGAATTCCTCCCGAAAGGCGGGATTGCCGGGCTTGATATCCGCTAGGATCGTCGGCTGCATGAAGGAGCCCGGTCGATCAATCCGTTTGCCGCCCATCACCACAGTGGCGCCCCTGGCAACCGCCCGATTGACCTGGTCCAGCAGTTGAACCAGAGCTGCTTCCGTGGACAGCGGTCCAAGCGTTGTTGCCTTGTCCATGGGGTCTCCGGGCTCGAGTTCCGCCAGCGCTTTCTGGAACTGGTCGAGAAAACGGTCAGCCAGTTCTTCGACGACGATGAATCGCTTTGCCGCCACACAGCACTGGCCCGTGTTGTTCATTTTAGCCCAGACGGCCCACTGGACCGTCTTGTCAAGGTCGGCGTCCTCGAGCACGATGAAGGCATCGCTGCCGCCCAGCTCCATCGTGGACTTCTTGAGGTTTTGCCCCGCTCTGGCGGCGATGCTTCTTGCCGCTTCCACGCCACCGGTCAACGCCACACCCTTGATGCGGGGATCATCGATCACGCGGTTCACCTGATCGTGCGAGATCAGCAGGTTGGTATAGGCGCCTGCGGGCGCGCCTGCCTCCAGCCACAGCTTCTCAAAGGCGATGGCGCATTGCGGAACGCAGCCCGCGTGCTTCACCATCGCCACATTGCCCGCCATCAGGTTGGGCGCGGCAAAGCGCGCGAGCTGATAGTAGGGAAAATTCCAGGGCTGGACGCCGAAGAGCACGCCCAACGGGGTGCTTTCCACCACTGCTTTGCCTAAGCTCGGCTTGAGGTGCCGGGGGGCGAGGAAACGCTTGGCGTTCTTGGCGTAGTAGTCGATGATGTCCGCGCTGAGCGCCACTTCGCCGCGGGCCTCTTCGATGAGCTTGCCCATCTCGAGCGTCACCGGGCGAGCGAACTCATCCACATTCGCGCGCATGATTGTAGCGGCTTTTGCCACCACCACCGCGCGTTTCGCGAAGGTCGTGTGCCGCCAGGTCTCGAAGCACGCCGCCGCAGTCTGAATCGCCGTCTCAAGTTGCTGGTCGGTGAATTCTTCGAACGTCTTTAGAGTCTTGCCATCGCAAGGGTTGACGCTTTGGTAGCTCATGATTTTATCCTTTGATCGTTCCTTTTTGTGTTCGGCATTCTACCCCTATACCCCAAGCTCGGTTGGGGTGAACAAATCTCTGCCGCCTTGAGGTATGTCGCCGGCAATTTACCTGCTGGCGGAAGACCCGGGGTTTGCCGATCTGAAGCTCGACCCAATGATCAAAACATCCCCGGCGGTGGTTTGTCTGGTCTAAAGTGCTCAGTTTAGCGGGATATCACTTCGCAAGCCTCTTCGAAACACCGTTGCCGATGCCTGTTCCACGGCTCGCCACAGCCGCAACTTTTCCCTGCAGTCTCATAGCACACACTCCTCCAGGCACACATTAATTGGATTTCGCTTTGCGGATGCTTTCTTACTTGGTCTTGCACCCTTGACCCGGTTTACCGAGGTCCCGCGCACTCCATCTCGGCGCGGTATAAAGGTTTCCAGGAGAGCACTGATCTCCGCTGCGCCCAATGGTCCCTCAAGATAATCCAAGGCTCCCGACTGCATTGCTTGCAGGTAGCAGCCCCGGTCATAAGATCGCGCCAGTACCAACACCCGCAACTCCACATTGACTTCCATGGCCTGCACGAGCACCGCCTGTCCTTCGAACCTACCGCTCCCCTGGTCCAAAATGATCAAGTCAAACGCCTCGTGCCCAAGGCATTGCACTCCCTCAGCGAAGGACGAACTGGCTCGCACCTGGCACCCCAGTTTTTGGAGTATGCCTCGGTAGTGAAAGAGATCCTGTGGATCTTTGTTAACCAGAAGGATTCTGGCCTGGTCTCCCGACAGCAGTTCATCTGCCAACCTGCGGCCCACCGTTAATGATCCCATTTTTAGCCTCGCAACATGTCCATCTATATCAGTCGCAATTCACGTGTCAGCTCGATGGCGCCTTGCTTTTGTCGTATGCTCGCACCAAGCCATAGGTGTGGCTTGACTACCGGCCAGACTCCTGACAGGCCCATCCAGTCCTCACTCACGTTGAACTTGACGGGTTTGGACTTGGCTTTTCCCCCTTCGACGTGATCGGGATCATCTGGCCGCCGCATACTCCGCCGCGACCTGCTGGGCGTCGATCGAACTCGGCAATATAAAGCTGCGACTGAAGGCGCCGTGCGAGCGCACAACCCGAGTGTAGTTCTCTTGCTTCACGATGCGCCGGCGGAGACTTCACCCTTCCGTGGCTGGCAATGCGTCCTGACCAGGTGTTCGAACTCTGCCGGTGCTAGAGGTTTTTCGAGATAATCCGCTGCGCCCAATTGCATGGCCTCGAGCTAGCAGTTCATTTCGAGGCAACGCGTCAGCACCACCACCCGTGTGTGCCGGTCGCGTGCCAAAGTGAGCTGCACGAGGTCGTGCGATTCAAAGGCCGGGCTACCCTGGCTCACGATGACAAAGTCAAAGTGTTCGTGTTCCAGGCACCCCTCCGCCTCTCGGTAATTCATAAAAGCTCGGACCGAGTAACCCATGCGCCCCAATAGCGTGGTGAAATACTTCAAATCCTTTTCATCCTCATCAACCAGCAGGATCCTTCCACGGGGAAGCAAAGACTGCGTTGGATGGAGAGATGGCTTGTTATTACCTGGCATCATCGGATCCCTCCTTGCTTGCCTGAGCGGCGTTGTCCCGGAGCGGCAGGACAAATCGCTTTTTCGTGCCGCGCGAGAAAATGAACATTGACCAGCGCGAAGTTTCGCCGGGCGATCAACGCCTGTGCGGAAAACGTGCCTACTCGCGTTACCTTTGCGTCAACAGGAGAGAGTCCTTCTCCGCGAGCACCGGAGTTGTTGAGTTGGGTAAAGGAGAGGAGCGGCAACAAAAAACAACGTTGGCGTCATTGTCGTGGCTCTATTTAGTGACATGGCGTTTCCTTCTGTCTCAGTGGCCGTTGCGTATTAAGAATGACGTTGAGATCCCCCGAAACGGGGTTCTGGGATGTGTG
>DLMI01000005.1 GCA_002478145.1 Acidobacteria bacterium UBA7540 | reverse complement strand
GGGGCTTCAGCCCCGCCGGAATCGCGGCTCCCGCCCTCTGTTGGTCCCGTGCCCCGCGCTGTCCGTCGGCTGACGGACTGCGCGGGGCACGGGACACAGGAATAATCAGGAAGGCCTTGTAACGGCGGGGCTGAAGCCCCGCCCTTCCAGACCAGTGGTGAGAAATGCCGGCTAGCTCTGCGCCGGGTGGCGGGAATGCAGGCACAAGACCCAGTCAGATGTTCTTTGCTTGCGAGTGAACCAGGATCACTTGCCGGCCATCAACTTCTCAATTTCTTCCACCGTGCGCGGCAGGCGGCGGGTCAGATGTTCATAGCCATCCTTGGTGATGAGGATGTCGTCCTCGATGCGCACCCCGATTTTCTCTTCGGGGATGTAGATGCCCGGCTCCGTTGTAACCACCATGCCAGGTTCAAGCGGCTGGTTGTAGTTCATGGGGTCGTGAACGTTCAGGCCGACCGAATGGCCGAGCAAGTGGATGAAGTACTGGCCGAGCGGGTTTCCATTCAGGTCTTTGCCGTGGGTGTTGATGTAGGCGTAGGCGATGTCGTGGAGGCTGTTCTTGCCACGCCGCAGGCTCATGCCGGGTTTGGCGGCTGCCATGGCGGCGTTCTGGGCGCCCAAAACAATCTCGTAGATTTCGCGCTGCCGCGGCGTAAAGTGGCCGTTGACTGGCAGCGTGCGCGTGATGTCGCTGGCGTAGCCGCTATAGGAACCCGCCACGTCCATTACCACTACGTCGCCATCCTTCATTTGCTGATCGTCAGCATCGTAGTGCAAGACCGTTGAAAAGAACCCTGAACCGACGATGGGGGGGTAAGCAGGCCATTCGCATCCGCGCCGCCGGAACTCGTACTCCATCCGCGCCGCCGTCTCGTACTCCCAGACGCCCGGACGGACCGTTTTCATTGCCGCCAGGTGCCCTTCGATAGAAGCGTCTGCGGCTTTCTGGATCAGGGCGATCTCACCCGGCGATTTCACCGCTCGCTGGCGCTCGACGTACGGGCGCACGTCGGCAAAGTTCGCCAGCGGGGCCATTTTGCGCAGTTTCGACACGACCTCAGCCTGGAAATAATCCTCGCCGCTTTCAGGCTGAGGAGTCAGCTCCGTATAGATTTTGGGGAAATTCTTGAGCGCTTCCAGAAGTTCTGCTTGGAACAGGGAGGTTGCCTTGAGAGTGGGGAAGCCGCTGCGCGCGCTCGCGACGGCATCGTCCGGCCCGAGCTTCGGCCCTGTCCATTTCTCCTCGCGGAAGTCGTGCGCTGGTATGAAAAGAACTTCCCTCTCCAGCTCCGACGTGGCGCCGGGCTTCGGAGCCTTCGGAACCAGCAACATCATGGCTTCCGGTTGGTTCCAGCCGGTGAGGTAGTAGAAGTTCTCGTTCTGATGGAACGTCGTCACGCTTGCGGCCATGTCCGAGTCCCGGTAACCGAAAACCACGATGACGCCGTCACCGCCAGTGTCGCGCACCAAGCGCGCGCGCCGCTCATGAAAAACCGAAAGTGGTTCGCGCTCCCAAGCCAGAGCGGGGAGCACGGAAGGCGGCAGCAAGAGTGCCAGCAACAGCAGATAGAAGCTTCGCGATCGAGTTATTTGCATGGAGACCTCCGAGGAATCGGGAGTGTAGCACGTTCCGGCTTCCAACACCCTGTGCTGTGACAGATGTTAGTGTCCCAGTATGGGACGTAAGGCCGGGGCTTGCCCCCATAAGCGCTAAGGTAAGCCGTGTTCAAATGGCCCCGGCAGGGGCCAACGGTGAATAGCCGCAGGTTTTAACCTGCGGATAACGGACCGCACAGAATTACGCAACCCCAACGGGGTTGACCGGTCAATGGTTCGGCCCCTCCGGGGCCGGAATGCTTTCTGGGCTTCTGTTTCCGTAGGTTTCACCTACGGCTACTCACCGTGGCCCGCTTCGCGGGACGGGAATGGCGCCGGAACGATAGAAATAGTTCTTATCTTAGCGCCTATGGGGCTTGCCCCGGCCAAGCCGTCCCGTCCCGCCTTGCGGGAGAGGCGGCCCTACAGTCGAATTGGGACACTCCCTGACAGATTGCAGTCGCGGGCGGCCTGGACAGTCTCAGACTATGTCTCTTGTGAGGCCGGACGCGATCGGACTAGGGCGGGTAGTGAATTCCAAAGCCGCCGCAGAGGCGTCTGGAAAAGAGACATCATCCCCATATAGGAATAGCCTATGAAGAAGAGCAGCAGGAAGGGAACGGTCAGGTAGTTTTCGACGCGGAATGAATAGGCGGTAGTGAAGACGAAATAGGCCGCCAGGCCAAGCTCGACATAGGGTTTCCAGCCGCAGCGGTGGCGGACATACTTCTTGTGCTCCCAACCTTCTTCCTTCAGTTCTACGCGGTACTTGGGGGTGCGGACGAATTCCGACTGCTTCCCCAACAGCGCTTCAATCACTGCGATGGAGTTGGTGACAGCAAGGCCGATGCCAGTGGCCATGAGGAAAGGCATGAATCTTATGCGCTTCCACCAATCCCGCGGATAGAGCTCGCGTTGGGCTACCATGTAGAAACTCGAGACAGAACACGTGGAGGCGAGGAACAAGGGCAGGTCCAAGTACAACATCTGGAACCAGCCCTGGTAAAAGCGCACGATCATGGCGGGCAGCAGGATGACGGAAAACACCACCATGAACGGATAAGCAAGGTTCGCCGTGAGGTGGAATGTGGCCTCGAGCTTGATGTACAGCGGCTGTTCGCTCCGCCAGATGACCGGGAGCAATTTCTTGGCTACCTGGATCAGGCCCTTGGCCCAGCGAGCCTGCTGGGTTTTGAAGGAGTTCATCTCCACGGGCAATTCGGAGGGGCACTCGATGTCCCGGTCATAAATAAATTTCCAACCCTTCAGTTGCGCGCGGTAGCTCAAATCGGTGTCTTCGGTGAGCGTGTCGTGCTGCCACCCGCCTGCCTCCAGGATGGCGGCGCGCCGCCACATTCCTGCGGTGCCGTTGAAATTGAAGAAGCGGCCGGAGGAGTTCCGCCCCCCGTGCTCGATGACGAAGTGGCCGTCCAGCAGGATGGCCTCCACTTCCGAGAGGTTCGAGTAATGGCGGTTCACCCACGTCCAACGGCCCTGGACGACCCCCACCTTGGGATCGGTGAAGTAGTCAACCATCTGGCGGATAATGGGCGGCGGAGGAATAAAGTCCGCGTCGAAGATGGCGATGAGTTCGCCACTCGATTGCTTCATACCTTCGGCCAGCGCGCCCGCCTTGAAGCCCTCGCGGTGGTCGCGATGGTAGTAGGATATGGGATGGCCGGCCCGCGCATACTCGCTGACCAGGCGCGAGGCCACAAAACGCGTCTCGTCCGTGGAATCATCGAGCACCTGAATTTCCAGCAGGGGGCGCGGATAGTCGATCCGCGTGACGGCTTCGAGCAACCGCTCAACCACATAGCGCTCGTTAAAAACCGGGAGTTGAATCGTGACCCGCGGCAGTTGCTCGAATTGCCCCGCCGGCTTCGGCGCCTTCTGCTTGTTCTTGAGGTAAAGATAGGTCAGGTAATAGCGATGAATCCCGTAGATCGACAGGATGCCAAGAATGGTAAAGTAAGGGATCAGGATCGAGAGATCAAAAGCGTTCGCCCTGTAAATGCCGCGAAACGGGTCCTTGTGGAAAATCAGATAGAGATAATGAGCCAGCGGATTCGAGTGAACGACCAACAGGGAGAGAAGCAAATGGTTCATAATACTTCGATTTGGTGCGCGAAACGTTAGGTCTTGTGGCTCAGGCGCCGGGTTAGCGCTTCGAGCCTCGCAGGATCAGAAGGCCGACAATAAGTTTGATGAAGCAAAAACCTTCCCCGTCGTTCCTGCTTCCGACTCTCGGCTTACTGGTATTGTCCGGCGGCCTCGGGGTGATTTTCAGCCTCATCGGGCGTTGGCGGGACCTCCCGCACTCGGTCCCGGAGTTCATCGCGTTGTCGCTGGCCGCCGGAGCATTATACGTGGCCGGCGTTTATCTTGTCGAGCGCTTTATCTTGGGCCCCTCGGCCTTGCTCGTCATTGTGCTGGGCGCGCTTTTCTTTCGACTCTGCCTTCTGCCACGCGAACCCGGGCTCTCCAGCGATGTTTACCGTTACCAGTGGGAGGGCCGCGTCGAGCGCCTCCACATCAACCCCTACGCCGTCTACCCCGCAATGCCTCTTCTGAGCGGTCTCGAGGATCGCAGGCATCCCATTGAAACGGGAAGGAACGTCTCGACGCTTTACCCGCCGCTCAGCGAATTATCGTTTTCCTGGGTCAGCACGGTTGCCGGATACAAAATGCTCTATACCGGCTTCGACCTTGCCGCCCTGGGCGTTTTGGTGGCCTTGCTGGTAGTCTCGAAACAACCGCTCCACCGCTTTCTCACTTACGCCTGGAATCCGTGCGTAGTCATCTCCTTCGCGATGTGCGGCCATCACGACTCGCTGGCTATCTTCACGCTCTTGGCTGCGATCCTGCTCATTATACTACATAAGCCCGCGCTTTCCCTTACATTTCTGGCGCTATCAGTGATTTCAAAATTCTTCTCCGTGCTGTTGCTCCCCATTTTCTTGAGGCGTACTCGCCCGGCGTACGCCGCTCTCTTCGTGGCCGTTGTGGGCCTGAGCTATCTGCCCTTCCTCAACGCGCGAGGGCGCCTTTTCAAAGGCCTCTCCGACTACGCGGCAGGCTGGGAAGGTAACGACAGCCTCTTCCGCCTTATCCGGCTTGCCGGAAACTCCAAATCGCAGGCCGAACTCGTGGCGGGCGCACTCGTCATGGTGCTTGTCGCTTACGCCTTGAAACGCCGCCTCGAGCCCCTCTCGGCAAGCCTTCTACTGATTTCCGGCCTGCTCTTCCTCTCCCCCAACGCTTTCCCCTGGTACTTCACCTGGATCGTCCCTTTCCTTTGCTTCTACCCCCGCGCGCCCCTCTTGCTGATCAGCGTAACCAGCGTTCTTGGCTACGCGCCGGTGGTGGCTTACGCTGCGGGGCGACCTTACCGCGACTCCCCGTTCATCTTGCTGCTTGAGTACGTGCCAGTTCTTGCCTGGCTGCTTTACCAGGGTTGCCGAGCCTCACGTCCGGCAGAGGCGGCGGAACCTGTCCCGATCTGATCGGGACGCCGCCACGTGGCGAGGTAAACTCGCCGCTACTTCCCCCACCTATCACCTACCAGCTACTGACTACCTGTATTCTCAACAATATTCCCGGCTTTAGAGGCTAAATACATTTGTTTTCAACAACATTCCCGCTTCACCGCCACTTTTTCCACACCGGTCCTTTGTTTTCAATAACATTCCCGCATAGTTCGGTCATTTTTTAAAACTTCTACGGTCGTCGTAGCAAAGGGCAGGCAATGACATACTGTCGTTTTAGAAAGAAGGACAGGGGAAGTCATACGTGAGGTCTCTACGGTCATGGCCGAGCTGCCTAGCGTCATTTTCTAGGCTATCATATTGAACATCGCTTGTCAAGAGTTTTTTCGAGGCAGGTTGGTACGAGGGCACCGTCCGCCCGGGCGGGCTCTGGAGTGCGGCAGCTTGCTGCCGCTTTGCCTTCCTGCGAGCTTGCTCGCAGGCTGGGTAAAACCTTGTCGATACCGGGACCGGTGCACGGCCAGCAAGCTGGCCTGAGTAAAAGCGGCAGCAAGCTGCCGCACTCCAGAGCGCTTCGGGGGTGGCGCAGACATCGGTTTGAAGCTGTGAAAGAATTGGCGGA
>DLMI01000105.1:38571-43873 GCA_002478145.1 Acidobacteria bacterium UBA7540 | reverse complement strand
AGAGATTGGCCGGTTAAACGGGCTAACCGCCGAGATGCGCGGGGCCTCGCTGGCGATTCGTAGGTTACGTCAAGGCAGTGTTGCGCCCATGGCACGGTGAGTTCCCCTTCCAACCCGCGGGACGAGTCCCGCACATTGCCACTTTAGCGGGTAGGTACGAGCGCGGCGGTATCCGTCAGCCGACGGATTCCTCTGCGGCAATGCTGGTGGCCGCCTCAAGCCGCCTGGGGAGGGGGACAACCGGGGCATACAGCCCGCAAGGGTGCGAACCTCGGAGCGGACAAAATGTCTTTGTCTGCCGCCAGCCAAAAAGCCACTGGTTCGGGCGGAGCGACCTATCCCGGAATTCCCGCCTAAACGAACTGTCGAACTCAGAAGCAATGTCGCCGCCACCCTCGCACACCGCAGGGATGCTTCGGCCGTCAAAAAGCGGTGTGCTCAGCGTGACATGACGCTCCGGCGGGACAACAGGTAGGCTTTAAGGAAGGGATCGAGGTCTCCGTCGAGGACGCGGTCAGTATCTCCCATTTCAAATTTGGTTCGATGGTCCTTAATGAGCCGATAGGGGTGCAAAACGTAGGACCGGATCTGGCTGCCAAAATCGATATCTGCCTTTGCGGCCTCGAGTTTGTCAGCCGCTTCCCGCCGTTTGCGCAGTTCCAACTCGTAGAGTCTCGAACGCAGGAATTTCATCGCCATTTCCTTATTGCGGTGCTGCGAGCGCTCATTCTGACACTGGGCGACAGTTCCGGTGGGGATGTGGGTGATACGCACGGCGGAGTCCGTCGTGTTGACGTGCTGCCCGCCCTTGCCGGTGGAGCGATAGGTTTCAACCTTGAGTTCATCCGGCTTGATTTCAATATTGATCGTGTCATCGATCTCCGGGCTGACAAATACAGACGCGAAAGAGGTGTGCCGGCGGGCGGCTTGGTCAAAGGGCGAGATCCGTACCAACCGGTGGACGCCAGTCTCACCGCTCAGCAGGCCGTAAGCGTAATCGCCGGCCACCGTAAAAGTGGCGGATTTAAGCCCCGCCTCCTCCCCAGACTGATAATCATTCAGGGTAAAGGCGAAGCCGTGACGTTCCGCCCATCGCTTGTACATGCGGAGCAACATTTCGGCCCAATCCTGCGACTCGGTCCCGCCCGCTCCCGGGTGAATCGCGACGATGGCATTCAGGTGGTCATTTTCACCGGCGAGAATGGTCTCCGTCTCAATGCGCTCCACCTCTTGCCGAAGTGCCTCTAATTCGGTCCTCAACTCACCCTCAACTGGTTCGCCCTCGCGGGCCAATTCGAAGTAGGCATCCACATCGGCCAGCCGCTGAGCGAGTTTGTCGTCTTCTTCGATCTTCTCGCTCAAACGCTTCCGAGCGGTCAGGATTTTCTGGGAAGCTTCCTGGTCCTGCCAGAAATCAGGCTGACCTATTTGTTTGTCGAGGGTTTCAAATTCTTTGCGGCGTTGAGGGGCGTCAAAGAAAGCTCCGCAGTTCGATGGCCCGTCGCTTCCATTCGTCATATTCTCTTTGCAGTTCTTCGATCACGTTTGCTCCTGATTTCAAATGGTGGAGGACGCGTGGTCATTGCCCAATCCCAGGCTTGCGACCCCCTCGCCCGTCCCGCGTCCCGATGAAGTGCATCGGGATCGCGGGCCACCCTCTCCCCCAAGGGGGAGAGGGTTAGAAATATCTCAGCAGAAATGGAGAAGATGTAATCGCCGCTACGCTGTCATTCCGAGTCCTTCGCTGTCATTCTGATCCCGCCCTGCGGTCCCGCTACAGCGGGATCGCTCTGCCCGCTCAGGATAAACTGCGCGAGGAATCTCGCTCTGCCCATTCGCCGCCACATTGGCGATGTAAAATCGCCGCGCCAAGGACCATCACCACGGCCAAGGCCGCGCACAGCCACGCGAAAACATCGCCGCGCTTGGTATAGAAGGTCTGGCCTCGACAGTAACTGAAGTTAGCAGGTAAGACCATCGTTTGATGGCGCGCGATTCGTTTCTCCACCCGCCCGTAGGGATCTATCAATGCGGTAATGCCGTCGTTCGTTGCGCGCAACAAGTAGCGGTGATTCTCAATCGCCCGTAAGCGCGCCATCTCCAGTTCTTGAAAGGCTGCGGCTGAGTCGCCAAACCAGGTATCGTTTGAAATATTCACCAGCACCTGGGCGCCCGTCAAGGCAATCCTTCTGACCAGTTGAGGGAAGATGTCCTCGTAACAAATGAAGATGCCAATCGTGCCTTCTGGCGTCTCCGCCACGCGGTAGCTGGTTCCAGGAACGAAGTTCCCCACTTCTGCGGTAATCTTTCCGATCTTGTCTGGAAAGGCCCAGGCCGGAACGTACTCACCAAACGGCACCAAATGCATTTTATCATATTGCAGGATTTCGCGTCCCTCCGGGTCTACAACCACGGCGCTGTTCGTGATCTCCGAGGGTCCTACACCGAGCGGCACAACCGTGTTCACCACTACGTACGCCCCGGCCTGGCGCGCCATCCTCTCCACAGCCTTCCTGAAAACCTGATCGCGGGTGAAATAGAAGGGCGCAGGGTTTTCCGCCCAGATAATAAGAGGCGGCGCAACGATGTGCGGCGCCCCCTTCTCGTCCAATGCGATGTTTTCTCTCCGTCTTTGGTCTGAAAGTGCATCCAAGGACATGTTCACAAGCTGATTCAACTTTGCAGGATTAAGCCAGGGCGCCCAGGTGGTGGCCGATCCCTCATCCAGCGGCACATTGGGTTGCACCAAAAGCGCGAGATTCGGGCCTTTAGTGGGGACGGGCGGCGCGAACGCCCAATTCCCAATGAGCAGGAGCGCAATCCACCCAGCCAGCACCAGGCGAGGCCATCTCGTCCCCCAGTGCAGAAATGCCCATGCCCCCAGCGCGCTGGTCGTGACCGCCAGGAACGACAGCCCGTAAACCCCGGTCACGCAGGCGATTTGCCTTAAGCCAGCAGATTGCACACCGTAGCCGAGGAGGTTCCAAGGAAAGCCCGTAATCAGGTACGTGCGGGCAATCTCCATGGCCACCCACAGGAATGGGCTAAGTAGCAAGGCGAGTGCAGGCGACCGGCGAGCCACCCACCCTGCAATCAAGCCGAATACTCCAAAAAAGACAGAACAGACCATCACGAAGAGCAGCAGCGCTGTCACGGCAAGGCTCAGACTGAGCCCGCCGTATTGCCGCATGACCTCGACAAACCAGTAGCAACTCCCAGCAAGAAAGATGGCCCCGCTGAGATACCCCCAACCAAAAGCGCGCCAGGGACTCGCCTCGCCCGCCAATACGAGCAGCAGCGGGAGGACGGCGATCCAGACTAAGGGATGAAGATTAAGCTTCGGGAAACAGGCTACAAGGAAGAAACCACTGAGGGCCCCGGCGACCCACCGAACCGGAGTCTTTTTCAACAGATTCATTGATTCATCGGATCATTCATTCATTGAGGCGCGGGCGACCCGCCGAACCGGAATCTCTTTAAAGAGCTCAGTGTTTGATGAAGGGCTTGAACCCTTCCTGTGTGAGCTTCGTCCGCACCTTTTCCGCATCATCCTTCGACTTGAACGGGCCAACCTGAACCCGGTACAGGTGGTCATTGGCGTGCGCGTATTCGGGCGTAACCAGAAATACCGGGTAGCCGCGCTCTTCCAGGATTTTCACAAGAGCGTCGGCATCTTGTTTGGTCCTCGAAGCCACAACCTGGACCGTGAATCCGACGCCGACTTCCCCAACCGCGGCAGATGGAGTTGAGGTCGCGCCAGGTTCAGGTTCCCTTTCGGCCTCCGCGGGCGATGGGTGAGGCGCCGTCACGGGTGACGCGGTGCCGGGCGCTGTTACAGGTTTCTGCTCGCCGGGTGGTGAAGCAGGGGCGCTGGCTTCCATGGATGCGAGCGGCGGCGGAACAGAGGTTGTGGATGGCGCCGCACCACTGGATCCGACCGGCGTGGTCTCGAGGGGAGTATTGACGGTCGGCGGAATCGTGGCAGAAGTTGCGACACGCTCCGTGACCGGCGCCATCCGCGCTGACCTTTCGTTGTATCCCACCAGGAAACCCAGCGAGAAGAAAACCCCGCAAACGGCTACCCCCGCCAAGAACACCAGGATAAGGTGCCGCGTGGAAAGCCCTTTGTCGCCAGGAACACGGTCTGCATTCTTAACCATGGTCAACCTCTTGATACCTTGCCTCAGGCCCCTGGTGTCTCCTGCCCATTACTTGTTTTCTCCTCCGGGCGCAGTGTGGGCGCCGGCCTTTGCGAGCAAAGCACTCAATAGCTCCACCGGGATCGGAAAGACAATGGTCGTATTCCTCTCGGTTCCGATTTCGGCCAAGGTCTGAAGGTAACGCAGCGTGATGGTGATGGGCTCCTTGGCCAGAATGCTGGCGGCCTCGGAGAGCTTTTCTGAAGCTTGAAACTCCCCGTCAGCGTTGATGATCTTGGCCCGGCGCTCGCGCTCCGCTTCAGCTTGCCGCGCAATGGCCCGCTGCATGTCCTGTGGCAAGTCAACCTGCTTCACTTCCACCTTGGTCACCTTGATGCCCCAGGGCTCCGTGTGTACATCAAGAATGGATTGCAGACGCGAATTGAGCTTTTCGCGCTGGGAAAGCAAATCGTCGAGTTCCACTTCACCCAGCACCGACCGAAGGCAGGTTTGCGCGAGCTGCTCAACTTGGTAGCGGTAGTTCTGAACCTGCACGATCGCCTTTTGGGCGCTCAGGACCCGGAAGAAAACCACAGCATTCACTTTCAACGAAACGTTGTCCCGAGTGATGACATCCTGCGGCGGGATCTCCCAAGCCACCTCCTGCAGCGTGACCCTAATGATCTTGTCGATGGGCCAGAGGATGAAGATCAGCCCAGGCCCTTTGTCCGTTGCCAAAAGCCTGCCCAAACGAAAAGTGACTGCCCGCTCGTATTCCCTCAATACATTCAAACAAGCCGAAAGCCACAGGAAAATGATGACGGCCACGACGATGTAGACCATGTTGCGCTCCTTTTCGCGTTCTTGACGCGGTTAAGATGCCGGTTTCCGTATGATCGACCACGGAATCCCAGGCGATGACCCGAAGCATTCCCTTTATCTGGTATCCGGCCAAAAGGGGAGCGGCGATGCTCATTCCCTCCCAGCTTGCTTGCAAGTCTATTTGCGTTCCGGGACAGGCTCAACTACCAGAGTCAATCCCTCCACTTCCCGAACCCGCACCCGCGTGCCCTTGGCAATCTGCTGCCCAGCGCGCGCCTCCCACAGTTCACCGTGGACTAGAACCGTGCCATAAGGCTCGAGGTCGGTCTTCGCCACACCCA
>DLMI01000105.1:22847-38435 GCA_002478145.1 Acidobacteria bacterium UBA7540 | reverse complement strand
CGCAGCAGAACGACCATGATTACACCGAGCGGCAGGGCAACGCTGAGCGCGGTGGAGAGGTGAATTCGCGCCTGTGGCCAGGGGGAATTCACAAGGATGAGCGCGCCCAGCACTAAGGCGAGAATGCCACCCGCCGCCAATACGCCATGCGACATCACCTTGACTTCCAGCGCCAACAGCCCCAGTCCAACGAGAATCAGAAGCACACCCATAGAATTGATGGGCAGCAGATTAAAGGCGTACATCGCCAAGACCAGGGCGGCCGCCCCAACAACCCCCGGCGCCACCAAACCAGGATGGGTAAACTCAATGTAAAGGCAAGCCAGCCCGATCGCACCCAGGATAAAGGCTATATTCGGGTCCGCCACCCAGGCAAAGAATTTCTCGAGGGTGGGCATGTCAAAAGACACGATCTCCGCATTTTTCAAACGCAGGGTTGTGGTCGTGTCGTTGAACCTCTTGATGGTCTGGCCGTCGTATTTCTCGAAGATATCGGAGGGGGTGCTTAGCACCGCGTCAATCAGCTTCCCCTCCAGGGCTTCCTTATCCGAATAGGACGAACTCTTGCGAACCGCGTCCTCGGCAAGGGTCAAATTCCGCCCGCGCTTACCCGCAATGGAGCGCATGTAAGCCGCCGCATCGTTTTCGATTTTGGCCTCCATCGTCTTGCCTATGTCAGCCCCGCCCAGCACCACAGGATGAGCCGCGCCAGAATTCGTCCCGGGGGCCATCACCGCCAAGTCGCCGGCTTCCAGAACAAAGAAGCCCGCGGAGGCTGCACTCGCCCCGCTGGGCGCCACGTAGGTGATGACCGGCGCGCTCGAATTGAGGATGGCAGAGACGATATCGCGCATCGAGTTCTCGAGGCCGCCCGGCGTGTTCAACTCCAGAAGCACCGCATCCGCATGGCTGTCGTTGGCAGACTTTATGCCGCGCACCACGAATTCGGCGCTCACGTGGTGAATCATCATGTCCAGGCGGATTTCAACCACTCGAGGGCGAGTCTGGGCCATCGCCGCGGGCAGACAACCCTCGGCGGCCATTAAAAGGGTGGGAAAAACAACCAACGATCGGAAACGTCGCAATCTCAAGGTACCTTCTTTGCTGCCGAGGGCTGCGAGGAGATTTGGCGGAGCAGTTCCTGCGCCTCTCGGCTTTCCGGGTCGAGCTTTAAGGCCGCCTCGACCTCCTGGCGCGCCTGCTCCGGTCGACCGAGGGAAATATAAACCCGGGCCAGACCGATGCGACCCGCAAAGCTGTCCTGAAGCTTCAGCGCGATTTGGAATTCCCCGGCCGCCTCCTGGTGCTTGCCCTCCGCTTCGAGAACTTGCGCCAAGCTCATGCGCGCATCCCTGTCGCCAGGCACCAGCGACGTCGCCTCCTCCAGTTCGCGCTCCGCTTCGGACAAGCGCCCCTCATTGACGAACCTCGCACCACGAGACTTGTAGACCGCAGCGTGTTCGTCGGCCGGCATGCCTGCGAGCCGCTCTTCGAGCGCGTTGTGCACGGTTAGAGAAAGCAAGCGGAAGGCGCGTCCATCGAAATTCTTCTTGAGGCGCGGCTGCGGCAAGACGTCCCGTGATAGTCCGGCTTCCGATCCCACTTCGTGCTGGCCCAGCCACTCGAGCTGAGTCCGTTCCCCCGCCGCATCGCCCAGCCTCCCCAACACAACGGCCAGAAGGGTATGGGCCTCAGAATCGTTGTCATTCAGCCGGATCGCCTCTTCAAGCGATTTTGCCGCCTCGTCGTATCGGCGGAGGTTCCAGAGGGTGACGCCGCGGTTAAAACAAAAATCGCCGTCGGTCGGATCGCTCTTAAAGGCCCGCTCGAAATCGTCCAGGGCTTCTGCATACCGTCCACCCCGGGCCGCCAGCACACCCGCATTATTCGCTACCTCGTCCAGCGGGATTTCTTTGCCGATCATTTCAAAAGCCCTCTCAGCCGATGGGTAATGGCCGAGGAAAAATTCATCCACCCCGAAGAGGAAAAGCGATTCAAGGTAGTCAGGGTCGTCGGGGGCCAGTTTCCTGAGCCACTTCGCCGAGTTGGCATAATCTTTCTGAGCAAAATAGAGCTGGCCAAGGGCAAATGCCGCCCGGTGATCAGCGGGAGCCAACCGGTCAGACTCCAGGAAGAAGTGAATACGGGTGGGGTCGTCCGTGGCCAGGATGCCCCGGATATAGTTCTCAAAAGCATCCAGCCGCACTTCAGGAAACCTGCGGTCAAAATCCTCTTCAGTGCCGACCGTGAAATTGGGATCGTAAGAGGCCATCAGCCGCCATACTAATCGTGTCTGGAGGTCCACCAGTTCGGCCAGTTCACCGCTCACCTCGATGGCGGGGGAGAGCTTTAACTGGCGGAGGTCAAGCAACCGGGCACTTGCGCTGAGGCGGTTTCCCTCCACATTGAATTTCCCCAAGACAGCCCAATCTGCACCCAGGGTTTGAGCTGCCTTGTATTCACTGGCAACAGTCAGAGGTATACCGGCAGGAATACCCAACTGGTCATAGGCGGCATTGCGCTCCCCACGCTCCAAAACGTAAAGGCCGGGCCCGGAAAGTCGGGAGGAGAGGGTTTCCGCAAAACTCTCCGAGACCCAATTCAGATCTGCCCGGCTACTCTGGTTTTCAAAGGGAAAAACCAGGACGGCATGTACCTCGGAGCCGCCAGCGACTCGCCAGGGGATCAGCAAGAGTAAGAGTAATCGGAGCGCTCTTCGCATCAAGACTCAATCCGGAACCTGCATTATAGCATTGACTCTGGCGCTGCGCCTTGCAGAGGAATCTCCTTGATCCCCTATGCAGCGCTGGAGGCATGCTTTTATCACCCAACGGGTGTTCGGATTCAATCCTTGATCCCAACCGGGGGGTTGTTCATCAATTCGACGTAAGCAGGGCTCTGACTGATTTTCATAAAGTCCGGATCGTTGAGGATTCTCTTCCGGTCTTTGAACCCGTCCTCAAGAGCCCGGCGCAGGCTGCGCACCGCATCGTCCACACGGCCCAGAGAAGCAAAAACCTTCCCCAGGTAAAAGTAGTATTCGGGATCGCTCCCACGTGCCTCGATGATGGTCCCGAACGCGGAGCGTTCCGCGAAGATATTCGGGTCGAGGTTTAAGGCCGTGCGGTATTCCTCCACAGACTCCTTGTATTTCTTCATGTGGAAGTAAGAGGTTCCCAGGTTCAAATGGTAGGAAGCCGAGTTGGGATTCAGCTGGATCGCCCTCAAGTAATACTTAACCGACTTCCCGTACTTGTCCTGCATGAAATAAGTGGTTCCAATATTGTTCAAAGGCTCCGTATAGTTCTTCTGATGCCGTATCGCCTGGTTGTACGCCTTGCGAGACGCGTGGTAATTCTGGAGCTGCTGATAGGCAATCCCGAGCTTGTTCCACACACTGGCGTCTGCAAAGTGGCCCTGCTTTAGATCCCGGTAATAGTAATCCACAGCATCCTCGTAAGACTTGCGAGCCATATAGATGTCCGCACGTTCCTCGAAGCTGAGTGGGCGGGACTTGGCGGGGCTTTCGCGCGCTTGGCCAGCCGTGGCAGAAGCCGGCGCAGACTGGCCTTCTTGTGCGCCGGGAAGTGCCCACGCACTGGAGATGCAGAGGCAGAGGAAAAGCAAAGGAGCGATGAACCCCTTCAACGCGGATTGAGCCAAGTTTTCAACTCTCATGTCCAAACCTCGCAATGGCGAAAAACAATCACTGACCGCCGGACCCCGATCCTATTCTTGAGAGGCCGTCTTAGGCTTCGGTTCCGGAGGCGCCGGGGGCTTCGAATTCTTGCCTTTGAAAATCGACAGGAACTTTCTTATGATCCCGTGCCTGCCCGCCGTTGACGGAACCTCCGGCGGCTTGGCCGTACCTTGCGGCGGCGCCTCTGTGGCTCCTGAGGGAATAGCAGCCGCTGCAGGCAGGTTGGGTTGACCCTGGGGATGAAAGAGCCTTCCCAGGATTCCCCGCGAGACCTGCGGCGCCTGGGGTTCTGTCCCCGCAATGAAGACTTCATTTCGGACGATTCTCGCGTCACTGGTGGTGGAGTTTGTTTCCATCGGAACGGCAACCACGCCTTCCGGCATGGTAAAAGGCTTCGGGTCGCCGTAACCGGGAACTTCTGCGACGCGTTTCATAAACTCCGTCCAGATGGGCAATGCGGAGGCCGCCCCTGACAGCTTCAGTGGGCGGTCGTCATCGTAGCCCACCCAAACGATAGCCAGCAGGTTTGAGGTGAATCCCGCGAACCAACCGTCGTGCGAAGTCCCCGTCTTCCCCGCCGCAGGGAGCGTGAAGCCTCGACTGCGCACCCCAGCGCCCGTGCCGTTGTTGATCACGCTTTCCATCAAGTCCACCATCAGATAAGAGACGCGTGGGTCGAGCACTTGCCGGGTTACGACGGAATCCCGCCAGAGAGTCCTTCCCGCGGAGTCGTTGACCGCAAGGATGAACCTCGGTTCGACGAATTGGCCGCCATTCGAAAAAATAGTATAAGCCCCGGCAATCTCCAGCGGCGTTGCCACATAAGCGCCCAGCGCCATGGCGGGTGTCGCCAGCAGGTCTTTGTTGATTCCTGCGGCTATCGCCAGATCCCTTACCTTGTCATACCCAACCATTTCCGCCAAGTGGACCGTCGCCACATTCAGTGAGTGTGTGAGGGCCTCTCGCAGGGTTACGAGCCCGTGGTATTCCTGCTTGTAGTTCTCAGGTTCGTAAGTGAGATCGCCGAACTGGAAGGTAGTTGGCTCGTCGTTGAGTACGGTTGCCTGGGTCACGCGCGGCTGCGAGCCGTCCACACCCGTACTGAGAGCGGCTGCATAGACAAAGGGTTTAAAGGATGAACCCGGTTGCCGCTTTGCCAGAACATGGTTAAGTTGGCTGCTGCCATAGTCGCGCCCGCCCACCAGAGCTTTGATCTCCCCCGTGTGGGCGTCCAGCGCCAGGAGCGCCATTTGTGGCTGATTCGCATCCTGGCTCACGTTCGCCTTGACATGCCTTGACTTCTTTAACTCCTGGTCTACTTCGCCAATGCCCAGCCGTGTGCCCTCGGAGGCCGCCTTTTGCAAATCGAGATTGAGTGTGGTGTAAATGCGATAGCTTTGCGAAATCAAATCCTGCTCGGAGAACTGGGCGAGCAACTGATCGCGCGCCATGTCCACGAAGTAAGGCGCCTGGAGACCTTCCACGTTCTGATTGATCACCCCCAAAGTCGCCCCCGAGGCTTTCTCGGCCTGCTTGGAGCTGATCAGGGCAAGTTCCCGCATCTGCCTGATCACATAGTTGCGCCGTTCCAAGGCTCTTGCCGGCCGCCGGTAAGGTGAATACAGATTCGGGCCGCGGATCAGGCCTGCCAAAAAGGCTGCTTCGGGCAACGTCAGGCTGGCGACGTCCTTGTCGAAATAAGCGTTGGCCGCCTCACCGAGGCCATAAATGGAAAAACTCCCCCGCTGGCCAAGGTATATCTGGTTCGCATAAAGCTCGAAAATCTCTTCCTTGGTCAGGCGTTGTTCCAGCAGCAGAGCCAGGAAGATCTCCTCGAGTTTTCGCCGCCATACGCGTTGGGGCGTCAAGAAAAAGCCGCGCGCCAACTGCATCGTCAGCGTGCTGCCGCCTTGCACTATCTCCTCCGCCCGGATGTCGGCCGCGGCCGCTTCCAAAATGCGGAAAATGTTCACTCCGTGGTGGGAGAAAAAGTAATGATCTTCCGCAGCCAGCACCGCATCCACCAGCACTTTCGGGAGGTCCTGGTAACGCACCAAGCGCCGCTTGGAGCGGGTGTTGTCAAACAGGGTGGTGATCAACTCGGGCTCGAGATTGTAACTTTCCAAACTTGTGGCGCCGTCAGGCGAGGTGATGGAAGAAATGCGGCCGTCCCGGAAGGTCAAAATCGCCGGGCCCTCTTTGGCGACTTCGCCCGCGAAGAAAGAAATGGGGCCGGGGGTGATTTCGATCCGGTCTTCCGCCAGCTTATAGACGCCGACGGAGGAGGTCCCGCTGCTTTCGGCATAAAAGGCCCTGCGGAGACGTGCGGCAACCTCCCCCGGCGTGCTCGCCTGACCCACGGAAACCGGCGTGGGTGCGGCGAAGACCAGGGAACTATTGTTAAAGATGTCGCCACTCAGACGCGCGTCAATGAGGCGGGAGAATCGGACGTAGTAGTAAACGAAAATGCCCGCCAAGCCGAGCACAACCAGTAAGCAGGCAGCGACTAGACCTCTCTTCCTGCCTACCACGCCGGCAAGACGTGACTGCCCCTGCTTCCGGAACGGACGGGGATTCGAGCGCGATGCTGGCGCATTTCGAACCACGGGTTATAGCGACAGGTTCTCCGCCGATGGCGTAAAGTGAAGCTCGAGGGTATAAACCATCAAGTCCACCGCCACCGTGTAGTCCACACTGATCGATACGCGACTTGCAATAGTGACCTTGACATTGTCGGCGGTAAGCGGAACTCCGTGATCCTGGGCGAAAGCGACCACCTCATTCCGTATGGAATCCGGCGTGATGGGCTTGGTTCGAACCGCCAACTGAGTGGAAAGCCTCTGGATGTGGTCTTGAAGCTCAAAATTGTTCACGTAAGCGGGGAGGGTCTTTATGGCAACGAAGATGATGACCGCCAGGAATGCCAAAGATAAAAGAGCCTTGAACCGTCCTGAAGCCTCTTCCGACCGTCGCATACCGCTACTCCGTGGAGACCTTGCTCCTTATACAAGATACTCCACTTGCAGGCATTTTACGACCTCGGAGAGCTTAACATCGCGAACTTTCTTTGTCGAGCGCTGGAAGATCTCCGCCAATCCCTGCTCGAACTTCCGCTTGCCCAAAGTGACTCGGTAAGGCACGCCAATCAGGTCCGCATCCTTGAACTTGACGCCCGGCCTTTCCGCGCGGTCATCAAACAGCACGTCCAGCGAGTTGGCGAGCATTTCTTCGTAAAGCTTCTCCGCCGCCGAGCAGAGACGGGCATCATCCATGTTGGCCGCCGTCAGGATGACGTCGAAAGGAGCAATCGGCCGCGGTAGAAACATGCCATCCTGGTCGTGGTTCTGTTCCACGGCGGCGCTCAGGATGCGCTCCACGCCAATTCCATACGACCCCATGACCAGCGGGATCTCTTTGCCGTTCTCGTCCAATACCGTCGCATGCATCGTTTCGGAATACCGTCTTCCCAGTTTGAAGATGTGCCCCAATTCCACCGCAATGCGAATTTGAATGGGCTTGCCGCAGCGCAGGCAGAGATCGCCAGCCGTCACCACCCGCATATCATGATACTCGGCCTGGAAATCACGCCCCGGCGTGACGTTGCGGAGGTGCGTATCATCACGGTTGGCGCCCGTGATGAGGTTCTTTCGTCCCTCCAACGCCCGGTCCGCCAATATCCTTACTCCCTCAAGCCCCACCGGCCCCAGCGAGCCCACATGCGCGCCGTGCAGCGCCCATGCCTCCTCGGGTGTGGCGGGCCGGAATACATCCGTGCCCAGCGCCGCGGCCAGCTTCGTCTCGCTGAGCGAGTGATCGCCACGCAGCAAGAGGAGCATAGGCTTGCTTTTCACCACGTAAACCAGCGTCTTCATCAGGCGCGCCGGGCTTTCACCCGTGAACTTTGCCAAATCATCAATGGTCTTCTGGCCGGGAGTGGGAAAGGGCTCGGGCGGCGCGTCGCCGGGCAGGTCCTCGACGCGAGGCGCTTTGGCTTCGGCTTTCTCCAGGTTGGCCGCGTAGCCGCACTCGGAAATGGCCAGCGAATCCTCGCCCGCGTCCGTCGGCGCGGCAAACTCATGGGAGTCCGTCCCCCCCATAGTCCCTGAGTACGCTTCCACAACGACGTACTTCAGCCCGCAGCGGTCGAAGATGCGCCCGTAGGCGCCGTAATGCTTCTGGTAGCTGATCTCCAGTCCGGCATCGTCAAGGTCGAAGGAATAGGAGTCCTTCATCCAGAACTGACGCAGCCGTAACAACCCCGACTTGGGCCGCGGCTCGTCGCGGAATTTCTCCTGGATCTGGTACCAGATCTGAGGCAGTTGCTTGTACGAACGCAGCTCGCTACGGGCGATGTTCGTCATCTCCTCTTCGTGCGTCACTCCCAGGCACATTTCATGCTGGTTGCGGTCCATGAACTTGAACAACGTCTCGCCGTAAGACTCGTACCGGCCGGACTCTTTCCAAAGCTCCGCCGGATTCAAAGCCGGCAAATGAAACTCCTGCGCCCCAATGGCGTTCATCTCCTCGCGGATGATTTGCATCACCTTGAGAAGGGATTTCTGCGCCAGGAAGAGATGGGCATAGACTCCCGCCGCCACCTGCCGAACGTAACCGGCCCGCAACAGCAAACGGTGACTGGGAACCTCCGCTTCGGCAGGGTCCTCGCGCAAAGTGGGAATGAATGTTTGACTCCAACGCATAACTTTGACCTTTCGACTTCAGCGTACGGCAATCAGCCTTCAGCTTTCAGCTCTCAGCTATCAGCCCGTGGCTTACTGACTGCTGATAGCTGAACGCTGACAGCTAGGCGAGAATCCGCCATTGTTGAGGATTTGCGCGCAGGATGTCAAGGAGCAGGGTTAGGATTCAGGATGCATGAATCTGGATTCGGGATTCGGGAAACGGCGCTCGTATCTCTGAAATCTGGAATCTGCCATCTCGACTTACCGCCTTCTATGTCTGAAATCTCAAATCTGCCATCTCAAATTACCGTCAGGTGGCGCGTAGCAGGGGCGGCCGCGTCGGTCCCGCGATATTGGATGCCGCACACACGCCAAACCGCAGCGTGCATGCACGACCCGTGTGGTTCGTCCGGTATTGACAGACGCCATCTCGCGGGGGGCCTTGCCCGTCAGTTGACGGGTTCGACCCTTTCAGAAACTTGCTGGGTGCGCAATCCGTGGGCGGCGGGCACAAAAACCGTGCCCTTGCCCACGGCTACTCATCTTCAACCCCTCCATGGTTCATCGCGCGTGAATGTCGCGGCACCGGCGCAGGTTCCCTTCGCCTGAAATGATCGAGTTGCTAATAAGCTTGAGACGATTCCGAATTAAGTTCTGCGGTGATCTCTTCGGTGAGTATGCGGATGAGTTCCCCAACAAGTTCGGGGGGTAGCACGGGAGGAGCCATCTTCATGACGACTTTGTGAACAATCACGTAAACCCACTCCGGGTTGATCACGGAAGGCGGGGGCTCCGGAGACTCGCCCGGCTGTACAACCCCAGCTTCGGGCGACGGCGCCGCCTCCGCTTCAGGCCGGGCGATATAAACCTGGCCCTCCGCGGCTTCGGCAAGGGAAAAACTATCCAAGCTGGTTGCTGCCATGGGTTTCGGCTGTTGTCCTTCGACGAAAGGAGGCGGTTCGGGTGCAGGGGGAGCGGGAGCCAGCTCATCAATCAGCATCGGCCCCGCAGTCTCGGCAGCTACGCCGGACGCCAGGGTTCTATCGGCCGCCGGCTTGACGAGTTCAGGCGACGGGCGCGGCGGAGGAAGCGGCTCCACCTGTTGTTCCGCCAAGGCGGGTTCGGTTGGAAGAAGAGGCTCTTCAGCAACGACAGCCGGGGGCGCCTCGGGCGCAGCCTCCGCAGGCGGATGAACTGTTTCGGTTACCGGCACCGGCGCGCAGGGCACGCCTGATTCTGCAACGGGTGGTTCTGACACGACCGATGCCAGCTCGGACGTAGCCTCCCGACCGGTCCCAGAGATTGATTCAGGACTGGCCAGAACCGACTCAGGCACGGCCTCAGGGATGGGCTCTGGGGTGGGTTCAGGAGCGACCACGGTGGGCTCAGGCGTAGGCTCCACACCGCTCCCAGAAATTGACTCGGGAGCAGTTGGAGTTGGTTCCGTTGCAACCTCCAACCAGGGCTCTGGGGTGGGTTCAGGAGCGATCACGGTGGGCTCAGGCGCAGGCTCCACACCGCTCCCAGAAATTGATTCGGGAGCGGTTGGGGTTGGTTCCGTTGCAACCTCCAACCAGGGCTCTGGGGTTGGCTCAGGCGTCCCCTCGAGTGCCAACCCTGGGAACGGTTCGGTCGGTACAAGTAACGGCTCCGACGAACCTCCCAGCAGGTCCTCGGGCGGAGCCGCAAGCAGAGGTTCGGGTAAAGATTGTGCCCAGACTGGCAGCGGGGTCTGAAGCGAAGGCTGGAGGGAAATATCGGGCAAAGGCCCAGGCGGCGTCGCCGGCATCTCAGGCGGTTCCGGAAAGGCCATGCCAGCCGAAGGCGCGGCCAAATCCGGCTCGTGTCTTCCTGTGGCGCCTTCCGGTTCGGAACCCATTGGGGAGACTTCAGGCGGGGCCACAGGGGACGAAGTAACAAGCGTTTCAGGAAGCGCGGGTAGGGATGCTGAGGCTTCGCCGAGGGGGGCGAATTTCGCAACCATAGCGATCAAGTCGTGGGGGGCAAAGGGTTTCTTGATAATCCCGTCCGCCCCGACCTGCGCACCCCGCAGCTCATCATACGGCTCCAGGTCGCTGGCCACCAGCAGCACGGGGACGTGGTGAAGATCCGCTGAGGTCTTTACATAATCACAAACCTCGTAGCCATCTTTGCCTGGCATGGACACGTCGGCTAGCACGAGGACAGGGTGCATTTTGGGTAGTTTCTTGATCGCCGCGACACCGTTGGAGACGGTTTCGACCTCAAAGCCCTCACCCTGCAAAATCCCTTGGGCTCTCCTTTGAATAGTAGGGCTATCGTCTGCGAGAAGGATCAACCGAGCCACACGGCCTCCCTTCAACCTTGTGTCGCGAGATGACTTGCCAAACGAATACCATGTCAGTGAGAGAAAGTCAAGGCGCGCAAGGGATGTGAGTCTTCAATGGGCGCACAAGGTCCAATAAATGTCCCGACAGAATCGGCTGGCGTGGCCGTTTGCGAACACAGTCCCACCCTGGATAGCCAAAGAAAGGCAAATCAGAAGGGCTTGATAATCTTCTTCAGAACGTGGAATCGGCCCTTTTTCTTCGGAGGCGTGACTGTGGCAGATTGGTCTTGAGGACCAGGGTTTGCTTTGCTCTCCCCTGCCTTCGAGCTACTTTCATTGCTGGAAGAGCTCACCTTGTTCTCCGGAGCCTTCGAGCTGCTCTCACTGCCTGGAGAGTTTGCATTGTTGTCCTGAGTGTTTGCGCTGGCGCCTTTGTTGGAGTTGTCGACGGCAGGCTTGGAATCAACCGCCTTTCCGGAATTCAAGCTAGTATCGCCAACGGGCTCAGCAACAATCGCAGCATTGGGGAGAGACGGAGCAGCAGGTGTACGTTTCGCCACTTCGACACCACTCGCCTCCGCTGCCCCCAGGCGAACCGGGCCCCGCAAAGTAGCGCTTGTATCGGGCGTACTGGCCATCGCCGTAGTCAATTTTCCAAACAGGCTTTGGCTGCGCAATCGGGCTGCATCCGCCTGCGCTCGCGCCAACGTCGCTTTGGTGGGCTTTGGAACCGGTTCGTGCATGGCCACGAGCCGATCTTTGGCCTCTGCCGCATGCGGGCTGAGAGGAAAATCACGAACCACACGCGAGTAGTACGGAACCGCTTCCTTGGGGGTTTTCAGGTGTTCCAAGGTTTGGCCCAATCCATACAGGGCCTGATCCCCGCCGCTGAAGTTGGGGTACTTCTCGACCATCTCCCGGAAGCGTCCCCGTGCAGCGCGATACGCCCCCCTCATCTGGTAAAAACTCGCGGTCAGTAACTCCCCCTGGGCCAGGACTTCCTGTGTTTCTCGAAGGCGCGCCTTGACGCGGACCGCCACGGGGTTGTCGGGGTATTTCACCAGAAACTCCTTGAGCTCGACTTCCGCAAGGCGAGCCTCGGCCTGGTCCCGGTCGGCCTTGGCCATCAGGCGGAAATGCGCCATGCCGACGCGGTACTGTGCCTCAGGCGCCTCGGGCGCCGTAGGGAAGAAGGTAATGAAGTCTTTGTATTCAGCCTCGCATTGGGTCAGGCCCGAGACCCCTCCCTCGGCATAGTAAGAATCCGCGATGGCAAGTTTTGCTTTTGCCAGATACTCGCTATCCGGGTACGTATTGATGAGGGTTTGGAGAGTGAGACGTCCTACGTCGTAACGACCGTGTGCAATTTCGTTGGTCGCCCTATCGTAAAGAATCTTGTCCGGCTGATCGCCAGCATTAACCGCCGCGGCTAAATCCGCGCGCCGATGGCGATGAAAAAGACATCCGGGCAGGAACACGCCACCCAGTACAGCCACCCACAAAAACAGCGGCAGACGCTTCCATCCGGTCTTGCTGTTTCGCTTCGCCAGTGTTTTCACTCCTGATTCGCGCCCATCATACTTGAGACATCCGCCGCGATGCGGACACGAGGCGCAGCATTTCGTTCAGGCGCGCTTTTGGGTCATCGCTATAGAAGATGGCTGAACCGGCCACCAGGATGTCTGCGCCTGCACGAGTAAGTTGCTCCAGATGCTCAAAGCGGATTCCACCTTCGACTTGAATGGCAAAATCCGCGCGCCGCTCATCACGCAGAAATGCCGCCGCTCGCACTTTCTCCACCGATCTGGGGACAAAGGTTCGCTCGCTCAACCCCGGATCAGAGGACAAAACTGAGAGAAAATCGAACTCCCCCACCACATCCGCAATTGTTGCCACGGGCGTCGCCGGATTCAAGGCAACTCCGGCTTTGGCACCCTGCTCGCGGATCTGGTCCAAAACCCGGTGCAGGCGAGTCGTGGCCTCCACATGAACCGAGATACGATCCGCACCCGCCTCAATGAAGTCAGCAATGTAGCGTTCCGGACGTTCGATGAGCAGGTGTAAGTCCAGAACCAGGTTCGTGGCTTTGCGCAGACTTCGGACGACCGGCTGCCCGACGCTAATTTCCTCCACAAAATGGCCGTCCATTACCTCCAGGTGGAGCATCGGTACGCCCGCAGCATTTATAATGTGGAGCGCCTCTCCGAGTCGAGCGAAATCTGCCGCCAGCAGCGAGGGAGCAATCAGGGCCATAAGTGAGGTCCCACAGGGAAGGCCCTTGTCGTGGGACGCACTGGGTAGATTAGCATAACTTCCCGATTCGTGCCCAGCGCTCTGAGCCCTTTTCTTTTTGCAATCTAAGATCTGGAATCCGTATTCTTAGCACAGCGGGAACTCGATTCCGGCCCTCTGTTTCCAATTTCAAACCTTTGCCTTTGAACCCCCAGGCGCACTTGGACCTGTGGCACGACGGGAAGGGGTGCGACGACAAGGCGGTTATTTGATCTTCAGCAGTTCGACGACAAAAGTGAGTGTGGAATTGGGAGGAATCGCTCCCGGTAAGCCGCCCGGCCCGTAGGCCAGATCGGGAGGGATCACTAGCTTGCGCTTTCCACCTACGTGCATGGTGGCCACACCCTCGTCCCAACCCTTGATCACGTTGCCGCGACCCAGCTTGAATTCAAACGGCTGTTTGCCCACGGAGGTGTCGAAAACCTTGCCGTTCGTAAACGTTCCCGTGTAATTCACCACCACGGTGTCGCCATCTTTGGGCTGCGGTCCTTTGCCAACCACCAAGTCTCTGTATTTCAGTCCCGAGGGCGTGGTGGTCATCGGAGCCGCGGCGGTGCTTTTCTGAGTAGAGGACGGGGCCTTCGGGGCGGGCGCAGGTGTGGTCGTTTGTTCCTGCGCAGCCCACACATTTAGCGATAGGAAGGCCAGGAATGTAAGGACTATGGCTGCGTTTTTCATCTTCGTTTCCCCTCCAAGCTCGAGCATGTAGATTTCTTGCGGGCGAATCTGCGCCGCCCGTCAACGGTACCAGGAGTGGACGGCGCTTTCAACTGGCATGTTGAAGCGCAGTTACCAGAGAGGACCAGGACGACGTTCGACCCGCCTTTACCAGCAGCAAGCGTGCTGTCCCAACCATCAACCGGCTAGAGGAGATCTTTCTCGCGCAGAATCTGGAGGTACCCGTCCTTAGATAGGGGACATTTGCTGAGGTCTCTGCATTGTTTTTGGGTTATGTGAAGTTCGCGTGGCAGGTGGCCGTGCCCCTTTTCCCTCGATGCCCGGCGAACGCCGAACCTAGTGATTAGCTTGTCGTCCACAAAAAGCTCATAGTACTTATGACTCCTACCTTCGTCGGACGTGCAACCCAGCTTGTCTGCAATAGCCTCTGCGTCGTCCTGGGTAAGCAAGAATCACCCCTCCTCGACTTTGCGAATGCACTTGTTCAGAAGGTTCTTTTGCCGTAATGGACCCTTGCCCAGCCTAGCATCGGGGAGCCCGTTAAGCCGATCGACGGTATCGGCCAGCGTTTCCTTCAGGTTGGCAATCGCTTCCCCCTCTGTCTCACCGGACGCAAAGATACCCAGGTCGAAAATGCTAGCCTCAAACTCACCTTCCCCCTCAATAACGACGGCAGTAAATGGTCTCGTGATTTCGTAGGGTTCGGGCTCCAAAGTTTCAATCGGGACCAGGAAGCTTCGTCGTAGCGCGCCCAGTTCTCCGAGTCTCTTAAGCACCTGCTCAACCTTCGATTCGAGTCCCGCAACTCGTTCGCAGAGCTCATCGAGTCTCTTCGTGTAACCGAAAACGGCACGCAATTGCTCTTCGACCGACGTAACCTGTCGAACGACCGCTGCCGCCCCTTCCTCTCGCATGCGGTTGTAAACCCCATCAACGACGACGACAACGTTAGGGTCCCATGCCTCGAGGTCGAAAGTCTGGTAAAACTGGGCTGACGGGGTTCCCCGGAAGGGAAGGTAGCCGCCCGCCTGACTTTCGTGAACCTCGCGACGGAGCCATTCAAGCGTCGCAGGTGCCGGTTGGCTTCCTTTCATTTTTCCTCTTTCGGCTTTAATGCCAACATCGATATTCTACTTGCTACCTCAAGTAATGGAAGCGGAGTGTCTTCCGAAAGCTCCAATCTTTGTGTGAATCTCACGACGTGATTCACACGTTTGCCTTCGAATGACATCTCCAACTCGTACCCCATCTTGCCCTCGGGATTTCGTTTGACGCCTGTGATGCCGGTGATCTCATCGAAGATCACGGGCTGGTCGGCCAGGCGGATTGGCCTGAACAGAGAGGTCACTTTTTCGCTGTCGTATGAGAAATAGGCCCACACAGATCCCTCGCGCTCGGGGAGGTATTCGTGGATGCAACGGAGCAGCTCACTGAAGCGCTTGGACTCCGAGGGAGCGCCTTCCTTGGCCCTGGACCAAATGACCAACACGCTGAGGTCCTTGTGCGGTCCCCGCGTGAGAATGGCTTGTGCGTTGACTTTTTCTTTCCCCTCGCCGGGATAGGTGGCTGCGAAGTCCCACGAAAGATTCAAACCCTTCCCACGAAGACAACTCCTGATTCTTGAAAGTAACGCCTTACTGGCAGGCAACTGAACTGACAAGATGAAGCTGAGTCGGGTGCACTTCGCGCGCTTGAACGCCTGGTAGATAGGAGACGCAGCCATAACCAGCCCGTGCCTCTAGAAACGAACAGTGTGCAATTCGCCAGCTATCCTAGCATATGCCGCGATGAAAAGCGCGTTAGTTCCCGACTTGCACCAGACCGTTGCCGTTCTGCTTCGCGGCCTTCAGATCGAACGGCACGGAGAATTGCCGCTCAATCTTCTCGCGCATGCAGGGTCCGGAGTTGTAAATGCAGAAGGGATAGAC
>DLMI01000105.1:20055-22746 GCA_002478145.1 Acidobacteria bacterium UBA7540 | reverse complement strand
CGCTTGACGCGGGCGAAATCGTAATTGTAGGAGTCCATGAAATGCATGCCCGCCACGAGCAACGTCTTGTAGGTGAATGTGCCGTCGCCCCTGCCCCGCCCGTATTCGTGGTCGGTCATGCCTTGCAAGGTCTGGAGGAAGCGCTCGAAGGTCAAACCCGGCGGGGCAAACTGCGGCTTGAAATGCCGGCGAATCTTTTGCCAGGCATTGATCTTAGTGAACATCTTAAATCGTGCTCCCTGGGCTTGCCGGGCGAGCCGGTCGATATCGCGCAGCATGGCGGGCATATCGAAGAAGCGCGTGATGGGGATGGCCTTCTTCGTGTCGGGGTGAACGTAGAGGTAGGTCCCCATGGCGCAGTGGGGGTGAGACGTGAGGTTGGGGCGTTCGTAATTCTGCAAGTTCGACAGCAGTTTCGAGAAGGGCGATATGCAGGACAGGGGGAACCAATCCTCATACTTGTCGGTCAGGCCGGTCTGGTCGGCGACGGCGTGCGCCAGATCCGATTGCGTGAAGCGCTTGCTCTCGAGTTCTCTGCGATTGATGCGCCCGGTGAAACAAACCGGCTGGAAGCTGAAGCCACTAACGCAGTCGACGTTGTCGATGGCCAAGCGGATCATAGCACCGATCTGATGGTCGTTCACGCCTTTCACGATGGTGGGAACGAAGATGATCTTCAGGCCTGCCTTTCGGCAGTTTTCAATGCAAGCCAGCTTTTTCTCCAGCAGCCTCTGGCCGCGCGTGCGAAGGTAAACTTCATCGCTGACGCCGTCGAACTGAAGGTAAAGCGTGTGGAGGCCGGCTTCCCTGCATTTCTGGGCGAACTCCAGGTCGGAGAATTCAATGCCGTTGGTCGCGCACTGGATGTGGGTGAAGCCCATCTCGGTGGCCATCCGCAGGACGTCGTGGAAACGCGGATAAATGGTGGGCTCGCCGCCTGAGAACTGCACCACGCGGTTGGGCACCGGGCGCTGCTCACGAAGCGTCTTGAGCATCCCGCGCACCTGCTCGAAGGAAGGCTCGTACAGGTATCCCGCGGTGTTGGCGTTGGCAAAGCACACCGGGCAGGTGAGGTTGCAGCGGTTGGTGAGATCAAGATTGGAAAGCACCGTGTGCGAGGTATGGAGTGAGCACAAACCACAGTCCTCCGGGCAACGTGTCGCGTCGGGGAATTGCGGGTTCTCAAGTCCCCGGTTGTCGCCGAACTCGAACTCCTCCATCTTGAGATAGAGCTTGGCGTCGGAATAGATCTTGTCCCGAAAGTCGCCGTGCTCCGCACAGGTTTTTTCCATGTAAACCGCGCCATGCTCTTCGAACAACCGCGCCTCGATCACCTTCAGGCATTCCGGGCAGACCGACTGCGTGGTCTTGGGCAAGCCCTTCTGTAAAGGTTCAATAGGTGCGCCCGTAAAAGTGGCTTCTGGCTGAACGTTCCGGAAATCCCTCCGTGGCGAGGTTCGCACTTCAGGAGTGATAGTAACAGTGGCCATTATGCCTCCGTAAAGGGTAATCGTGGCGCAATCACGCACGGACGAGTGGCGAGGACACGGGACAACACTGAAGCCACAACCGTAAAGCTAAGGTGGCGAGAGATGAAGTTTGCTAACCGAAGAAAGCATCCCCCGCCCGTCCCGAATTAGACCATCCCAATCTTTCCGGAGCAAACCATATGTCTCGGATGGCGGCATTTAAGCAGCGAATGGCAGAGAAGAGAGGTTGAATGGAATGGCTAATGAATTGAAAAGAAGAGAGATAGAGACATTTTGTCATTGGTAGGTCCCAGCCTAAGATCCCACCCTACCCTGCGGCGGCCTAGGCACTTTTCGACGTCGATTCGTGGTCTCTAACTGACAATGTAGCGGGACTCGGAGCGGCCACTTGCGCGCCGCTACTTTCGGAAAAGGTTCTCGAAGGCTTGGCGTGCATCCAGAGGCCTGGAAGTGGAGGTCTCCCGCTCGACAGTCGTCCGCGGCGAATAGAAGCTGCAATGGTTCCGGGCGTCTTTCTTCGGGATGCGGGCAGCAATCGGCTGGGTGCATTCAAACCGGCTGGCTGTGTCGAAAAAGGCGCACTGCTTGCAACTGTGCAGTTCAAAGCCACACTTTGGACAGCGTCCTTGCAGGTCGATCCCGACCGGCAAGATCATAGCGCAGGAAGCACACCGTACCACCTCGCGCTTTCCCGGCATGGCCGGAGTCTTCGGCCCGAACTGCTCCTTCCTGGGGGTAGGCTTCCTCTCGGACCTCTCGCGCTCGCGGTCCGAGTCCATGTATCCCCGCTGTCCGTACTTGCGTCCCATCCTTAACTCCCTTCGGCTGGAGGAATTTCAATCGACAAAGGACTTCCCCGTGCGTCTATCATACGCTCAGCCATCATCAGGAGCCAACAAGAAAATGGGTAGTGTCCTAATATGCGACGTAGGGCCGCCGGGCAGCGAAGGCGTCAAGGAGTTTTCGCCGCGTCCGTGGGGGCCGTTCCGGGCGACAATAACCCACGGACTCGAAGCCAATCCGCCAGCCGTTGCGGCCAGGATGACAAGACGGGATCTTTCGGAGCCAAGCCCACCCCGTGCGGCCCATGCTCGTAAATGTGGAGTTCCGCCGCCACGCGCGCTTTTCGAAGGGCCATGTAAAACGCCACGCTGTTTTCAGCCGGAACAGCCTCGTCATCATTCGTGTGAAAAAGAAAAGT
>DLMI01000105.1:0-19955 GCA_002478145.1 Acidobacteria bacterium UBA7540 | reverse complement strand
ACCCAGCAGGTTCTTGCAAGAACCCTCGTGCTTGAACCATTCGCTACAGGTGATCACCGGATAAGCCAGGATGGCAAAGTCCGGCCGTGAACTCGCGCGTTCAATGGCATCGGTGGCGGAAGGGTTTCCGGCGTCGAAGTGTGTTGCCGCCGTGGAAGCCAGATGCCCGCCGGCGGAAAAACCCCAGATGCCGATGCGGTCCGGAGCGATCCCCAATTCCTGCGCGTGCGCGCGGACGTAGCGCAAGGCGCGTTGCGCATCCTCCATCATGGCAGGGTGATGGTAGCGTGGCGCGAGGCGGTACTTCAGGATGAATGCAGCGACTCCTAAGGAATTCAGCCATTCCGCCACTTGGCGTCCTTCGTGGTCCATGGCCAGCATGGCATAGCCGCCTCCCGGGCACACGACCACTGCGCTGCGGGCCGGTTGGCTCGGAGGGAGAACATAAAGCGTCAGCGATGGCCGATCAGCATCTTGGTTGCCCACTGCTCCGGGCGCCCCACCCGGCCAAAGAAGCACAACCTTGTGCTCCGTTGCGCCTATCTGCCCCAAGCCTACGTGCGCCGAAATCAAAGCAACTGGCATTAGCGCACACCACACCATGACTCGTGCTCTTGTCACCTTAACCTCCGGGACAGGAATCCAGCCTTCTTGTGAACTCAGCGACTCCCACAACGCCGTGCTTTGCTACTTCCTTTCAGCCTGCTATGATGAGGCTTGCAGCGCAGGGCGAAAAAAACGATGCTGGGCAGTCCCAGGTTCGATTTCTTGGGCAGTCTATTCTTACTGGTTCTCGTCGCCATGATGCTTTTTGGCGGCACGCCGACTATTCCTCCTGAGCCAGCTCCCCCGCAAGGAAAGACACAACCCGCGGGCCAGAAGCCGGATTCGCTGCCCGAATCGCCACCGGCTGGGACCACGAATATACCTCAGAAACCTGGAACAAAGTCTACTGAAAACGTCCCGCCACCGGCACCCGGCGAGGCTCCAACGCAGACCGTAGTCCACACCGTGAACCGGGGGGAAAGCCTCCCCTCGCTGGCGCGCCATTACCTGCCCCAATCAACTTACATGACCACGGCGGAATTGGAGGCAGCCATCAGACAGGCGAACGGCGGCAAGATAGGAAAATACCTTCGGCCCGGCGCCGAAGTGACCATCCCCGGCATTCTCATAGCGCCGCTCGTCGAGCAGCCGGTTCCCCTCGCCAAGGATTTCGAGATGCGCGGTATTTACCTTACCGGCTACATGGCTGGCAGTGAGCATGGTTTGCAGTTGATTAGGAGTTGGCGGGAAGCCGGCGGCAATGCCGTCGCCTTCGACGTAAAGGACATGGACGGCTTAGTTGACGTACCTTTCGAGCACGAACTGGCGCCTAAGCGGAAGTACGTTCCCATCCGGAATCTTCCCAAGTTCGCCCGCTTCCTCCATTCCCTGGATTTGCATGCGATCGCGCGCATTGCGCTCTTCCGTGACGAATATCTTGCACAAAACCATCCCGCCTTGGCGGTGCAGTCTCGCCGCACCGGTCAGCCGTGGAGAGAAAACGGGAAACTGGTTTGGACTGACCCTTCACGACCGGAAGTTCAAAAATATAACTTGGCGCTGGCCCGAGCGGTGGCGACCTCCGGGGTGGACGAAATCCAGTTCGATTATGTGCGCTTCCCCGCAGAAGGCGATCAAAAGGATGCCCGATTCGCATTCCAGTCTTCGCATCCGGACTGGGAGCGGTCCGACGTAATCAGCGATTTTCTCTCCCGCGCCTATGACGAACTGCACCCGCTTGGGGTCCTGGTTTCAGTGGATGTCTTCGGAGTGATGGCCTGGCAGCGCCCGGTTGACTTGGAGCACACCGGCCAGGACATCCCAGCCATGGCGCAGTTGTGCGACGTGCTTTCCCCGATGATTTATCCGTCACACTTCTTCGGCATGGACGGATACGCGAGGCCGGGCGATGCCCCCGAGCACTTTATTGGAGAATCCATGGAGCGGTTCGGCGAGATTACAGCGGAAACCGAGGTTGTTCTGCGGCCATGGCTTCAGGCCTTTGCCTGGCGCACCAAAACGTATTCGGATGCCTATATTCGAAGCGAAGTCAGTATGGCCAGGGAACAAGGCGGGGTGGGGTTCCTTTTTTGGAATGCGCGAAGCGATTACTCAAAGCTATTCCCCGCCATGGCGGAAATGCGCGCCGCGCCGGGCCGCTTCTTCCGCGGTGATGAGATTCAGGCTGCGCACCGGAAGTCGCCACCAAGCCTCACGCCCTCCAACCCCGCCGGCACAAAGTAGCGCAGCAGGTCCGAAGCCGTGGGCTACATTGTTCCCACCACACACCCCACCTCGAACTTGCGATTGCAGGTGAGAGCGACCAGCCGCATTCCCTGTCATGCTGAGCCCGTCCGTTTCGCTCAGGGTACGCTCCTCATTCCCTGTCATGCTGAGCGCAGCGAAGCATCTCCGCAGTTCCTTCCCACACCCAAGCGCCCAATCTTACATGCGAACTGCCGAGATCCCTCGTCGTCCTCCAATGAGAATGGCGGACTCCTCAGGATGACAAGCACGAGGCCCAGCCGCTATTGACATGTGTCTCCTCGCGGCTAAGATGGTAGCGGATGCGAAAAGGCATTTGGGTCATAGTCGTTCTGGTGGGACCGCTTTGCGGGGTCACATGGAGCCGCGCGCAAGAAGTGCGGAGTGAGTTGCGGCGCGCGCAGGAGTTGGAGAGAGCCGAGCATTTCGAAGAGGCGATTCCGATCTACCTTGAGGCATTGAAACGAGAGCCGAAAAACCTCGAAGCGAACCTCGGACTGGGACGCGCTTACTTTCACTCCGGACAGCCTGCTGAAGCCGCCGATAGCTTCGAACGCGCGCTTCAACTTCAACCCGGAAACCCTGAAATCGTGGAATGGATGGGCAAGAGCTATCTTCGGGCGCATGCGCCCCAGAAAGTGCTGGAGCTTTTCAGCCGCCAGGATTCCTTAGGGGGCCATTTTGCTTGGGCCCATCTGCTCCTGGCACGTGCCTTCGACGCGCAGGACAAGTTGGATGAGGCGAGGGGCGAACTCCAGCGCGCCCTTGCCATCGACCCGCATTGCCGGGGAGCGCATTTCGCCCTCGGGTTCATCGCCTGGACAACCCGTGACCTCGAGACCGCGGAAAAGGAATTCCGCCGGGAGCTTGCCCTCGACTCGCGAGAGGACTTGGCATTTTACTACCTTGCAGAAACATTGGAAGTGCAAGGAAAGCTCGACGAGGCCCAGGCAGTTCTGAAGCGGATGGGCCGCGAAGCCCCCCGAACCTATCTTTACCATTTCGGCGTGGGGAAGATGAACGAATATAACCGCAACTTTGAAGCGGCAGCAGTCGAGTTTCGGGAGGCGATTCGGCTCGACCCAAAGCAATCAGAGGCGCACTATCATCTGGCCCTGGCGCTTCGCAAGCTCGGCGAGACCGCGCAGGCAAACCAGGAATTTGGTTTGGCCAACCAATTGCGGGTCGACATGCGGTCCGGGTCTGGACAGGGCATGGGCAAAATGCGGCCGCACCTTCCGGATTTCGATTAGTGCAGAAGCCGCGATGGATAGCGAATGTCAATACACAAGAACAGTAAGGGCATCGAAAAGCTTCTTCCCCTGTGACGGCGAAGTGGAGCATCCCCCGCAGGCAAGGAAGATCTGCGTCCAAGTGGCGAAGTTCACGAGGAAGATTCTTGCCGCAGTTGGGACAGCGTAATCGTCGTCTCTGTGCCATGCGCAGAGGCTAAGGAGCGACCCGCGACGACTGCCAGGCGACCATCTGCCAGCGGCCATCCTGCTTCACATAGACGTCCAGGTAACAAAGCTTGAAGGTTTGCTCTTCGCCGTGGGCCCTGATTTTGATTGAAGCGCGGCCGGTTACCACGGCAGCCTGGTTATAAATCCGAACTCGAATATCATCACCTGGGGTGATGGACTCATACTTCATGTCACCGGAACCGAGAACCCCGATGAGTTGGGCTTTTGTTTGCTGCAAACCGTTGGCGTGCGTATAGATCAAGTCATCCGACAAGATGCGATTGAGCGCTGCAACGTCCACTCTCTCCATCGCCCGAAACCGTTGGGTTTCGAGTTCTCGGATCTCTCTTTCACTATCGCTTATCATCTGACCCTTCACAACCGCCCACAAGCAGACTAACGAAATCATGACAACGAAAATTCGTTTCATGGCTTCCTCCAGTATTTCTGCCTTGAATCCGCGCAGGACAAAAACCGGCGGCAACTCCGCAAGAGAACATCAACTGGCATCCGCATACTATACGCCCGGCACCACAGGGTCAGTAAGTAGGTTTCCGCCCTGCCGCTCCCGGAGCGGCTGAAAACACCTGGACTGAAAACTGGATGCTGAAAACTGGAAGCATTGAACGCGGCTTCGTTGAGGCGTATATTGATGCTCAGCCTGAAATCGAAATGGGGATTAGTTGCGGCGAGCAAATAGCCTCATGAAGATTGCGCAGGCGAGTTTTCTTCATCCTTTGGCAGACACGGAGGATGCAAGAATAATGGGAAAGGAACTGATCATGTTGAAGTCTCTGAACTTTTCCAGAGTTGCTGTCGCACTCGCGGCTCTCTTCTTCCTGGGTTCACTCCTTACCATGGGCATAAAGACCCGGCTAGTCTTTGCCGCCCCAGCCGAACCTATACCGGGCGCCTCGCAGGGCAAACCCACGGAGCCATCTCCAATCCCTGCCGCCGATCTCATCAACGCTCCGGACTTGGTCAAAATCCTCCAATCACCCAAAGGCGAAAGACCGCTCCTCATTTATGTAGGCTTTCGATTTCCTTACACCCAGGCCCATCTTCCGGGTTCTGAATACTATGGTCCGGCCGCCAACGAAGCAGTGGTGCAGCAGTTGCGCAAGCGAGTGGAAGGACTGGCCCGAAGCAGATTCATCGTTATCTATTGTGGATGCTGCCCCTGGAGCCGATGTCCCAACGTAAAGCCGGCTTACGAAGCCCTGCATAACCTGGGTTTCACAAAGCTGAAAGTGCTTTACATCCCCGATAATTTGGGGACGGACTGGGTGAATAGAGGTTATCCGGTTGAAAAGGGTGCATAGCGATTCCCCCTCCTGCCGAGTCTTGATTTGACATCATGGGGTAAGGGATGGATTTAGAGCGCTACAAGGAATACTCCTGGATGATGGTTACCAGCACCCTCGCCTTCTGCGCCGCCTTCCTTTTGGGCGGTCTCGCGCGCGCGATATTCATCGCGCTCTCTATAGCAAGTGTTTGGTTGTTCTTGAAAACGCTTAATCGACGGATTTTTTCGGTATTTCCCCAGCACGGAGATCTTCCTCTCGATAATATTCCCAAACGGCTGTGGCGTGTTTTTGTAGAAGTCGTCCTGCAATATCGAGTGGTGCGCGACCGGCCAATTGTCGGCATACTCCACGCCGCAGTCGTGTGGGGTTTCCTCGCCTTCGCCTGGGTGAGCGCACAACACTTCCTCCTTGGCTTACGCGGACTTTCAAAAGCAACAGGGACGCGGAGCTGGTATGGCACGTTTGTCGCCGTATGGGCTCTCGCTGTGCTTGTGGCCATGATCGGCCTGTCATTTCGGCGATTTGTGTTAAAGCCGAAGCCTCTCGGAGAACTCTCCGCAACCTCCGGGATTGTGGCCTTCCTTATCTCAGCACTAATGGCAACGTATCTTTTGGGCTGGAGAGTGTTTCCAGTCGGAAGCATGTCCTGGAAAGTAAACTGGTGGCTACATACAATTGCGTTTTTTTCGTTACTCGATGTAATCCCGTTATCGAAACACCTGCATCTGCTGCTTGCCCCGATCACGATATTCCTGCGTTCGGAGACAACCAGCACAATGCGCGTGCTACGGGAAGAAGGCGACGACCTGGGAATTATCCACTTCCCGGACTTTGGCCGAAAGGACGTTCTCGACCTCAATGCCTGCGTCGAGTGTGGCCGCTGCACCGAGTTCTGTCCGGCTAACCTCGTTGGAGGATCGCTCAGTCCTAAGGAAATCATCCTTGACGCGCAGAAAGGCTTGCTCTGCGGCGGAGATGTTGTCGCAGGGACTGCCACGGAGAAAGCACATGGCAAGGTTCTCGTTTCGGAGGAAGACCTCTTCCAATGTTTAGCCTGTGGCGCCTGCGAGTACGCATGTCCTGTGGGCATCGAGCATGTAGGAAGGAAAATCCTTGACCTCCGGCGTGGGCTCGTAAGCGAGGGTCGCGTCACCAACGGCAAAGTGATCCAACTATTTACAACTATGGAACGTGCTCCGCACAATCCCTGGGGTATGGCTCACGACACACGACAAAATCTCATCCAGTCGAAGCAGTTTCCGATTTTCGACGGCCACCAGGAATGGCTCTTCTGGCTTGGCTGCGGATTGAGTTTCGATCAGCACGGCCAAGCGGTCGCTCTGGCCATGAAACAGATTCTTGATGCCGCCGGTGTTTCATGGGGCGTGCTCCCCCGTGAAACCTGCTGCGGTGAACCGGCGCGACGCGCGGGCAACGAATACCTTTTCCTGCAACTTTCCGAAAAGCTTATCGAGACATTCGCTAATGCGCAGGTGAAAAATATCATATCGTGTTGTCCGCACTGCACGACGATGTTGGATAAGGACTACCAGCAAATCGCCGCTTACGCGAAACTCCATATCAGGGTGGCACACCATTCGGAACTCATTGCGGAACTGCTCCCCCAGCTCGCTATCGAACCGTCTGATTTGCCGGCAACCTACCACGACCCTTGCTACCTTGCTAGGGGCCGCGGCATCACGGCTGCGCCGAGGAAGATCCTGCACTCCTGCGGAGTCTCGGTTACAGAAGCAGCGCACCATGGCCAAAACACGCAATGCTGCGGAGCGGGCGGCGCACAGCTTTTCATAGCTGACGACCAACGGGATCAGAACAAACAACGAGTGAACGAGCTTCGATTCGCCGAGCTCGCCGAAACCAAGGCCGCCACGGTGGTGGTGGCTTGCCCCTACTGTCCCATCATGCTTCGCGACGCTGCCAACCACGCCCAGCGCGACGACGTCGAAATACTTGACCTGGCGGAAATCGTCGCCAAGAGCCTCCCGCCAAAGTCGCAGCATGAAGCTAAGGAAGAATGAAAAACCCTGGCGCCGATGACCTGGCGGCACCTAACTAAGAGCCAGCGGACAAAAGAGCTTGGGCAGCCCGGCCTCACTTCCTGGTTGGACCACCCTGAAGTCGCAACAAGAGCTGAACGTCGCTCATCACTTGAATGGAGTGCTTGCGCAAGAAGTCGAGCACACCCGGGGTGTAGAGATGCCGGTCGAGCGTACAAAGAACATCGGCGCGGCCGAGGAAAGCAGCCGCGATCACAGGGTCATCTTTCGGATCACTCAAGACGACAGGAGGTGAAGGACCCGGATGAACCATCTCCGCCAGTTTATCAAGGGCCTCGGTATACTCCCGAATCTCTTCTGGGGTGAGCGGCCAAAGGGCCTGCAACCGAGGATAAGCGAGAACGCGTTCCACTTCTTCCAAAAGAAAGGGGGAAAGGATCAAGGTGTGCTCGGGGGAGGGGGCGAGTTCTGCCAAGAGGGTACGGGCTGAGCCACCCGCTCTGGGGTTTGCCCTCACCAAAATGTTGGTGTCGAGGAGGACCCTCATGGACGCTTGGGCCGCACCTGCTCCAGCGCCTCGTCAATAGCGGCTTCCATCTCGGGCTGGGAGACGTCCCTCACTTTGCCCGCCATCCTGTCAAGGTGTTCTTCAAGACGGCGCGCAGCCTCCCGGCGAGCTTCTCCCCGAGGAGCTTCATGGCACCGGTAAGCCCGGACGCTCACCTGCTCGTCATCCTGCAAAGGGCGTCCGAGCAGGTTCTCGATAGCGGCCTTGACCGGTGCCGCCAGGTCGCGCGCCCAGTTGATCGTGGCGTTCTGCATGATCCCCATTATAGCGGGTTCTCAGGCGCATTTCAACGCGCCTGCGCGTTTCGGTGCTGGTGTCATTTGGGATGGGATCCCTTTCGAAACGCCGGTCATTCCCGCGAAAGCGGGAATCCAGTCCGTCGACAGCGCACTTCCAAAGGTTTGCCGAGTAGATTCCCGCTTTCGCGGGAATGACTGCGGCTTGCAACGTCCATGTCTCGCAAATGACACCAGTACCCGCGTTTCAATCCTCAATCGACAATCGTCAATCGACAATCACTCGTACCGCAGCGCCACCATGGGATCGACTTTCGTTGCCCGGCGTGCGGGGATGTAGCACGCCACGAGGCCTACCGCCGCCAATAGCAAAGCAACGGCAGCGAGGGTCAGCGGATCGGCTGAATTGATTCTCCAGATTCGGTTTTGGAGAATTCTGCCGACCGCGAGGCTCACCGACACGCCGATGCCGATGCCGATGGCCAACCACCATAGTCCCGCGGTCATCACCATCCAGCGCACGTCAGCCGCTTGCGCGCCCAGCGCCATGCGGATTCCGATTTCGCTCGCGCGGCGTGCCACCGTGTACGCCAACAGGCCGTAAAGGCCGATGGCCGCGAGCACTGAGCCCAGCGCGCCGAAGGAGCCCGATAACGTCGCGATGAGCCGCTCCGGAACAATGGACGCATCCACTTGATCGGCCAGCGTCGTGACCTGCGCCACCTGTATCGTTTTCGCCGCCTCGCGCACCGCGCGGCGCACTTCGGGAGCTACATTCTCGGGATCAATACTGGTCCAAAGCGCGAAGTGCGAGGGCGCGTGTCCCTCCTGGAAGGCGTTGAAGTAGATGGTGCGCGGTGTGGCTTCACCAATGTCGTAGTACTTCGCGTCGCCCACCATTCCTACGATCTCGTAAGTCTTGTCGGGGCCGAAGCCCTTCCAGTCGCGGTCGAGCCAGAAATGCTTTCCAATGGGGTTGCCGTCGGCGAAGTAATACCGCGCCATCGCTTGGTTGACGATCGCCACGCGCGGGCCGCCCTGGTCCTGGTAATTGAAGTCCCGCCCGGCGAGGAGTGGCGTGCCGAGGGTCTGGAAGTACTTCGGCGCGACCCAATTTAAGGAAACGTAGCGGCGATCTTCAGGCTTTTCCGGGTGACCTTCCACGTTGGCGAAACTGGAAGCCCCCGCGCCCGAGATGGGAGTAGCACCACTGAGCGTCGCCGAGCGCACACCCGGAATCGCTTCCATGCGCCCCAGCAGTTCCTGATACAGACGGGATAATTGCTCGCCCTTGTATTCACTGCGCCTCGGGTCGAGAGTCACCAGCAAAACGTGATCGCGGCGGAAACCCAGATTGAGGTGCTGTAGATTCCATAAGTGTCCGACAAACAGGCCGGCGGCGCCCAACAGCACCACCGACAAGGCCACCTGGGCCACCACCAGGCTCTTTCCGAAAAGGCGCTGGAGCCTTGTTTCCCCAGCCGTCCCGACTTCCCGCAGCGAAGGCGCCGAGGCGGAAAAGAACGCGCTCCAAGCGGGCGCCAGTCCGAACAGCACTCCGGTCAACAAGGCGACTCCGGCAGTGAAAAGCAACACATGCACATCCGGGTGAACGTCAATCTCGATGCGAGCCGGCAATTCCACAATCTGCCGCCCGGAGGTGATGATCCGCAGGAGCGCCTTAGCGCCCAAATACGCCAGGAAGACACCGAGCAGGCTGCCCGTCGTAGAAAGCAGCAGAGATTCGGTCAACACTTGGCGCACCAGGCGAAACCGGCCGGCGCCCAGGGAAACGCGCAATGCCATTTCGCGCTGGCGGGCGACCGCGCGCGCCAGCAGCATACTAGCGATGTTCGTGCACGCGACGAGTAACAGCAGGCCCACCAAGGCCATCAGGAACAGCAGCGGCTTCGCGAAGTTATCACGCAGCACCGACAACCCGGCGCCCGCCGGAGCCACTTCAATTTTCAATTGGCGCCAAAGGGGATCTTTGCTGTTCTTGGTCATTTCCTCGACGGTAAACTGAAAAAGCACGCTCATTTCCGCGCGCGCCTGCTCGATGGACACCCCCGGCTTCAACCGTCCGATCAGGCCCAGCCCCATGCGACCAGAGGTCATCCGGCTGGGGCGACCGATTGCCGGCTCCATGGCCACGGGTAACCAGACGTCCGGCCTGGACCATGTCATTAATCCAAAGAACTCACGGGGTGTTACCCCGACAACCGTCAGCGGCACATCTTCCACAATGATTCGCTTGCCCAGAATTCCCGGATCCAGGTTAAACCGGCTCTTCCAGTAGGACCAGCTCACCACGGCCACGTGCGAACCAGCCGCACCCATCTGGTCGTCTTGTGGACCAATCAGCCGGCCGATCACGGGCTTCACCCCGAGGACCGGGAAGAAGTCCCCCACCACATACTCGCCATCCACGGCCTCCGGTTCGAGGCCTTCACCGCGCACCTGGAAATGGGAAGGCATAACGCCGATGAGTCCCGAGAAGACGTGGTTGCTGTCCCGAAAGTGCTCGTAACTGTGCCAGGAGAATCCGTTCATCCGCGGTTCCCCCGGGTAGCGATGCAGCAGTTCCACAAGCTGCCCGGGATTCCGCGCCGGAAGCATGCGTAACATCAGGGCGTTGATCAGGCTGAAGATTGCCGTGTTGGCGCCGATGCCCAGGCCCAACGTCAGGACGGCGACTACGGTGAAGCCCGGGTTCCTCAGCATCGCCCGCAGGCCGTAACGGAGGTCTTGCAGCAAGGTTTCAAGCCACACCCGGCCCCACATGTCGCGCGTGGTCTCTTTAACCAAGGTGACGTTACCGAACTCGCGAGCGGCTGAAGCGTGAGCTTGCTCAACAGTTAAGCCTTGCTCCATGCGCTCTTGGGCGGCCATGCGCAGATGATCCTGGATCTCTTCCTCCAGGTCTGCTTCGCGCTTTTTGCGCTGCCACAGCCAATTCCAGAAACTCATGACTGGCCTTCCTCCCGTACGGGGCTCATGATGCCAGCGATGGCGTCTACAATTTGCTCCCAGCGGGCCTGCTCAGACAATAACTGTTTCCTGCCGGCAGCAGTCAGGCGATAGTACTTGGCGCGCTGGTTGCTTTCGGTCTGCTTCCACTCAGAGCTCACCCAGGCCTGCGTCCCGAGACGATGGAGGGCCGGGTAGAGCGAGCCGGTCTCGACCTGCAACACTTCGCCCGAGCGCCCGCGAATAGACTGGCTGATCCCATATCCGTGCTGGGCACCCCATTGCAACGTCTGGAGGATGAGCATATCCAGCGTGCCTTGCAGCAACTCGATCCGATTTTGATAGCGTTGTTTCTTCGCCATGTTAGGACGTAGACATTCTACAGTCTGAAGGGGTAGGTTGTCTACTGCTTTTTAAGCCGTCGAGCGGCGCCACGGCGCTTTGTGATGCCTGCGATCACTCCACGGTCGGTTCCCAAGCCTTCCATGCCGGGCACGAGGTGGGGCGCAACGCGATTCCGACCTGATCTCGAAGCTCGTTTCCAATTTCTTTCCGTCATCCAATGTTCGACCTGAGCGAAGTAGGTTTGGAAGCAGAGGGTCCCCACCACGCGCGCATGTGCCGCCCAGCCCCTGACACCGGCAACCTGCTCTTCCCTACCTGCCACCTACGACCTGCCACCTACCTGACACTTGACACCTGGCACCTAGCACCTGGCACCTGCTCTTCCCCTACCTACCCCCTACCCGTATGTGGTAGGTAGTAGGCGGTATGTGTGGGGGGGGAGCCCACCTACCACCTGCGACATACAACCTACGTCCTTTGTTTTCAGCAACATTCCCGCTTTCAACGCGTAACTACCTTTGTTTTCTGCAACATTCCCGCTTCGCCTCGGGCTCCTGAAAGCCGATCCTTTGTTTTCATAGACATTCCCGCATCGTTCGTTCACTTTTTAAAGTTACTAGTTTTTTCTTTCATTGTCGGAGGTGACATCTTGTCCAGGGCTGGCATGCCTGCGAAGAACCCTCTCCATCCCGCCTCCCTCATATGCAGTAGGCAGTCGGCAGTAAGCAGGCGTAGCGCAGGTCCCGCTCGGAGCTTGCCCCGGCCTGCCGGGGGACCTGCGGCCCTTCAGAGGCAGAAGGCGGGAAGCAGGTGCTCTTCATTCTGACTCCTGACTCCTGACTTCTGACCCCTGACTCCTGAATCCTGAATCCTGTTTCTTCCCCAGCCCCACTTACTATCCTAGCCTATCGTGTGCTGCATGTCAAGAGACACAGAGTCCGTTTCGGCCCTGCAAGGGAGGCGCGCGCGCCTGCCCCAGGGGTCGTGCCGGAAGCGGCCTGGTTCAACAAACCGAAGACCCATTCGAGTGTATCTGAAGCTTGCGCCCCCCGCAGAAAACACCCTGATTCCGAGGGTGCGGGGAGATGGGTCAATGCGAGATCGTCGATCCTGCGGCATCCTGAAAGCTAATTTTCTCGATCCAGCCCCACGCCCGGCCGGGAACGACACCTAATTCGTTCGGGAGGTGTCTCAAAATCATTGACGCGTTCCGCAGAGCGAGATGCTTCGCTGCGCTCGGCATGACAGTGAGGAGCAGGCAGCGCAGAGTCTCGTATTTCAGAGACTCTGCAGCTTTCCCTTCAAATTCGTCCCCGTTCGTCGGCTGGCAGCAGTACAGGGTCGCCGGCCAGAGTGCGATTCGGCCTAAGGGTTGCCCTCAGGTCTTCTGTGTAATCGTGCACCCTCGACCACTGCCACTCCTCGGCGCGTTTGACGAGGCCGGCCCTCACTGGGTTGAGGTGAATGTATTCCACTTTCTCGTAATATTCCTTAACGCTTCGCAGAGCGCGGTCGAAAAATCGCGGCTGCCAGAGCGGGCAGCGCAGACTTGTTCTTGAAGTCTGCGGCTTTTTCTGGAGATCGATGAACCAGAGCCGCAGAGTTACAAAACAACTCTGCGCTACGGGCTTTCTCGGTCCGGGAGGGAAGGTTCAGAGGCTCATCGAAATATGAGGAATTACAATCAAGAAAGTGTGGGGGGACTCATGCAGAGACAAGATGTTGACGATAGAAAGGTGAAAGAACTGCCGGGTTCATTCAAGCGGAGGTTGCTCGTGGTGGATGAAGATCTGGATGACCTGCTCTACTATACCTCCGCCCTTCAACACCAAGCCTACCGGGTGCGCTCGATCCCGTCCTACACGGACGGACCACGTTTCATCGGATGTGTAGCGCACGAAAATGCCTCCGACGGCAACCCATACTCACGGATGGCAGCATCCGAGGAGTGAGGGCAACCGCCGAGGATGGGCTTGCCGGGCCGTAGGTTCAGAGATTGGGAGTGCCTACGAACCTCAAGGCTCGCAAGGAGATGCTTGAGAGGAGGAAAAGAAAATGAGTCTCTTGAAACGAAGTTTGACCAATCTTTGGCGACACCAGGCCACCACACCAAACCCTCCGCGTCCGGGGCCAGGCCAGTTCCCCGACAGAATAGTCGTCTCGATTAGGGAGCCGATGAAAATCTCCGGAACGGTGCTGTCGTCTGGTCGGTATGTGTTTCGCCTGCTGGATCCTGGAGCAGAGCGCGATCATGTCCAAATCTTCAACGAGGATCAGACGAGGCTCGTTGCCACATTCACCGCTGTGCCGAACTCCTAAACAAGGGCAAGGGTGAAGCCGTAATTGCGGATGTTAAAAAGGCAGCCGGTAACCCAGAGGCAATCAGGGCACAGGGTGCATCCCCGGGATAGGCTGGGTCAGAAGTCTGTTAGAACGGGGAGACGGGCTGAGGGGTTGGCCAGCCACCCGCGACGCCTTTAGGGTTTGCACCGAACGGTCGGCGGCATCTCCAACACCCAAAAAGGCGAAGAAAAACAGACCCTCAACTCGGTCAAGAAAATATTCAAGCAGTACCCACCGGAGCGAAAGTAGCAAACCGTGGCGGGGCTGGGGCTGACACGGGGGCAAATGAATGGAGATAACCCTCGATTAGATGCAGAGACATGTCCGCCCTTCGGAAGCAGGGAAGCTCCTGAGGAAGCGCCTGCAAACTCTCTATGGGGCTGCATAGGCGCCACACATGGTGCTTAGTCAGAGATTATGAGATCCTCGATTTGGACTTGCAGAGCCTTCCCCAGCCTCGCCAGCGCCACCACGCTGCCAGGCTTCCGGCCCGTCTCGATTTCGGCAAGATACCCGGCGCCCACGCCTGCTGCCGCGGCAAGTTCCCTCTGAGAGCGTCCGCGCTTTTCCCGCCAGACCTTGACGGGGCTCTCCCCCGCCAGCAAGCGACGTGCTTCTCGGGCAGTAAGGTAATTGCGGCGGGCAGCCTGCACGCCCTTCGCCGCCTCATGCCTGCGCCGCTCGACCACGGCCGCGCGGTCCTGCGCCTCTTCCAGTTCGCTCAGGAGCTGCGTCCAATCGCCACGACTGACGGTCACCGTATCACGGGTTTCGCTCAGAACCTTTACGCCGTTCATCGGCACACCTCCCGGCGATGTGCCACCCTGTCGACAATCACATCACCTTCCCCGATCGAGAACACAGCCCGCCACTTGCCCTGGCGCACCCAGGACACACCCGGTTCGCCCACCAGCGGAACCACATTGGGATGGGGCTTCTCCGGCGCATCGGCGATCTTCTCGAGTCGATCCAGCAACCTTCGCGCATCAGCTTTCGGCATCGCGGCGAGCTGCTTGAACACCCTCGGCGGAATGAGCGGCGCCATAATTTATGCTCGCTTATAGCGAGCATCCAAGTCACGTAAAAGCTTCGGCCACAACCGCCGGTTGAGGGGGCAAAGGTACTCCCTCTGGCGGGTAGAAGAGAGTCGGGCCCGTGGCATCCCGCATTATCGGAATCCATGAATTGGCGTTATAATAAAATTTAGGGGCTTTGGATTTGCCGGAGGAATAACAAACGCAAGGAGGTTCGCATGGCGCGCTACGTCGTTATGTCAGTGTGTGTCACATCGTTTGCCTTGTTAGTTGGTTGCATCTCGTATTGCGAAACTGTGACTGGCGCGGTTTCGGCAGGCGGCCAGCATCATGCCCTGGTGGGCGAGCTTGAGAAAGTCGACTGAGGAGCGAACCATGAGCAACTCTGCCTACACGAGTCTGCCTTCTGCAAGCCAGACTTCTGACATACTTGCCGAGGTGGCTTTGAACCTGCGCTGGTCCTGGAATCATTCCGCCGACCAGCTCTGGGAGCGGCTCGATCCTGAGCTGTGGGACCTGACACATAACCCCTGGTTTGTCTTGCAGACGGTCTCGCGGGAAAAGCTGCGGAGTGTGACCAGCGATCCTGGTTTTCAAAAGCTGGCGCAGGAGATCTTTCAGAAGAACCGCGCGGCGATGGAGCCGGCCGGATGGTTCCAAAAGGCGCATCCTAACACCACGCTCAAGAGAATTGCTTACTTCAGCATGGAGTTCATGTTGAGCGAAGCGCTGCCGATTTATTCGGGCGGCCTCGGCAATGTGGCGGGCGACCAGCTTAAGGCAGCAAGTAACTTGCGCGTTCCGGTGATCGGGGTAGGTTTGCTTTACCAGCAGGGCTATTTCCGGCAAGAGATTGATGCCCAAGGAAACCAGCAGGCGCTCTACCCATTCAATGATCCCGGACAGTTGCCGATAGCGCCCGTGCGCGGGGCTAATGGCGAGTGGGTGCGCTTTCCACTGGCCTTCCCGGGCTTCCAGCTCTGGCTCCGCGCCTGGGAGGTGGAGGTTGGTCGGGTCAAGCTTTACTTGTTGGACACCAATGACCCGGCGAATATTCCGTCGCACCGCGGCATTGCCAGCGAGCTTTACGGAGGCGGGCAGGAGTTGCGGCTGAAGCAGGAGTTGGTGCTTGGGATCGGAGGATGGCGATTGCTGCACACCCTTGGCCTCGAGCCCCAAATCTGCCATTTGAACGAAGGACATGCCGCTTTCGCCGTGCTCGAGCGGGCCTGGTCCTACATGAAAGCGAACAATCAGCCATTCGATATCGCCCTGACGATTACCCGCGCGGGAAACTTGTTCACCACTCACACGCCGGTGGAGGCCGGTTTCGATCGCTTTGCGCCCGAATTGGTAGAGAAGTATTTGAAGAAGTACGCGGAAGAGCAGCTCTCGATTTCGTTTCAGGACCTGCTTGCTTTAGGCCGGCGGGATGGGAATGACTCGAGTGAACCTTTTAACATGGCTTACCTGGCCCTGCGCGGCAGCGGGGCGGTGAATGGCGTGAGTCGACTGCACGGCGAGGTAAGCCGGCGAATTTTTCAGGGGCTGTTTCCGCGATGGCCGGAACGCGAAGTGCCGGTAAGCCACGTCACGAATGGCGTCCACGCGCCTACATGGGATTCCGCCGAGGCGGATCGCCTTTGGCACACCGCCTGTGGGAAAGAGCGGTGGCTCGGCTCTATAACGGACTTCGAAAGGGATTTTGATCATGTCAGCGATTCTGAGCTTTGGCAGTTGCGCGCCGAGGCGCGACGGTCACTTATTGCGTACGTCCGAAAATGGCTGCACCGGCAATTGACCAGCCAGGGTGTACCTCAAGAGCAGGTGGCGCGAGCCGAGCAGATACTCGATCCTAACGCTCTTACCCTTGGATTCGCCCGCCGTTTCGCAACCTACAAGCGTCCCAACCTGCTCCTGCACGATCCGGAGCGGCTGGTTCGAATCCTGACTAATTCTCAGCAGCCGGTCCAACTGATTCTTGCCGGTAAGGCGCACCCTCAAGATTTCGCAGGACAAGCTATGATCCAGCAGTGGGTCAGCTTCGTCCGCCGCCCTGAGGTGCGGCCCCACGCGGTCTTTCTTAGCGACTACGACATGCTGATGGCTGAGCGGCTGGTTCAGGGGATGGATGTCTGGATCAACACGCCCCGCCGTCCCTGGGAAGCCAGCGGCACCAGCGGCATGAAAGTGCTTGTCAATGGCGGGCTGAATCTCTCCGAGCTCGATGGTTGGTGGGCGGAAGCGTATTCTCCAGAGGTAGGCTGGGCCTTAGGCGACGGCAAGGAGCATGGCGACGATGCCTCCTGGGACGCTGCCGAGGCTGAAAGCCTCTATGAGTTGCTGGAGCGAGAGGTTATCCCAGCTTTCTACGCCCGCGATGAGAGAGGAATTCCTCCCGGCTGGGTGGCTCGGATGCGGAAAAGTATGGCGCACCTGACGCCGATTTTTTCCGCAAACCGCGCAGTGCGCGAGTATACGGAGAAGTATTACCTGCCGGCTGCTGCGGCTTACGGCGAGCGCGCCGCCAACGGAGGTCAACTGGGAGCTGAGCTGCTCCAATGGCAGAGAGAACTGGCAAGGCACGGGTCAAGCGTGCGATTTGGTTCTCTCACCATCGAGCAGCACAGTGATCATTACGTCTTCAAGGTACAGGTGTATCTTAATGAGCTTGATCCTGCGGCGGTGCGGGTAGAGCTCTACGCGGACGAGCAGAACGGCGCTGAGCCGGTTCGGCAGGCCATGCAGCGTGGCGAGCAACTGGTTGGTTCGGCAAATGGCTCCCTTTATGTCGCCAGTGTCCCGGCCACCCGACCTGCCAGTGATTACACTCCACGAGTGGTCCCTTACAAGACCGCAGCCTCCGTGCCACTGGAGGCCCCATTCATCCGCTGGCGTGACCCCTCGGTTTAAAAGGTATTGAGCCAAGCCGGGCGGTTTTCCAAGAGTCCGAGGAGCAGCTCGTTGAAGCTTGGCACCACCCGGCGTCGCTTCTCTACTGACGAAGCCCGATGCTCCCCTAATCACCGGGTTACTTCCCGAGGGTTGGAGCCGAGCCGGGCAGCGAGTAGCGCAGGTTGAAGAACAACATGTTTATATTTGCATTCGCGGGCTGCCCGGACGCCACATACCAGGGAGAGCGCGTGAGGTACGAGTACTGGCCCATGAAGTTCAGCGCGCCGTACTTCGCATTCTTCCAGAGGGTCTGGTTGAAGCCAAGTGTAGCTTCTTGGATGATGCGATTCTGGCTGTTCGCTGAACCGGTATAGCCATAGCCGATGAGTTTCCCGTTGGTGTCGAGCGCAGTGTTGCGGCCGATGTAAACGCCGCCATAATAGGCATAGATCATCGTTTTCTTTTGGGTTAACTCGAAGCCTGTCACCGTTGAGCCGCTATGAATTAGGGAAATGGAGCCGTCGGCGTGCGCGATGAGGTCTGGCGCTTGGCCGTAGATGTAACGGCCGCCGCCATCACTCCAGAAGTTGTTCGTCAGCAGGCGGAAACCCTTGACCGGCTCAACACTGAAGTTCAGAAAGCCGCCGCCACCCTCTGCCGAGAAAGTGTTGGCAGGGATGGCAGCGGTGGAACTGGTGGCAGCGACGCCGGGATAATAGACTTTGAAGCTCCGCGCCACCCCCCCGATTTCGAAGTGCACCTGCTTGACGGGATCGAAAGCCAGTTTCGCAATGATGTCCGGAGCTACGTTGGGGGTGGACAAGGTATTGCCGCTTCCATAATCCAGTTCGCCCTGATAGGTAGCGGTGGTATTGAGAGCGCTGGGGAGGACGATGGTGCCGGAGCCCCCGTTACCTCCGGCGTATTGGTCGGGGCTGTCGAGAGCGATGGCGAAGGCCATTTTCTTGGAGGGGTGGTAAACGAAGCGCAGTTCCGGGATGCGCCCAAAAACCAACCCGAGCTGATAGTTAATGTCTATATCTTGCGAGTAAAAGATGTCAGCGGGGAGGGGTGATATACCTGAGCGTCCCGGAGTCAACAGAGTCCAGGTTTGACCACCCAGGATTTCAAAGTGTCCCGTGTTAAGGTCAACCCAGTACAACCGCTCGCGCAAGGTGTTACTGTTGGTGGCCACGGCAACGCTCGTCGCGTTGTTCCCATGGAAGTCCGCTTCCATGTAACCCATCACATGAGCGCCTTTCACGTCCGCATCCACACGGAAGCCGATGCGGGAATTCTCGGAGCTGAAGCGAAACTCGCTCAGGTTGGGCGCATAGGCGCTGGTGCTGGTGTAGGGTGTATTCCCGAAGTTCGTCCCCATGTTACCGTTGGTGTCATGGTTGCGATATACGCTGGTGAAATCCATAAAGGCAACAGGGGTAATGGTCGCCGTGCCAATGTGGATCTGAAGGGGTGAGGTTTTGTCCTCCTCCTTCGGAGCGGGTGCCGGCGTTGCCGAGTGTACTGCGGCGGAGGGAATCAAGGTGGAAGCAACCAGGTTCCCGTCGCTACCCGCGGCGGATTTCTCCGTGGCCTTGGGAACCATTGGGCTGGTCGAGGCCACCAGGTTCCCGCCGCTACCCGCGGCGGATTTCTGTGTGGCCTTGGGAAGCATTGGGCTGGTGGAGGCTACCTGCCCGAGGTTCGGCGCTTGCGTCGTTGCGGTTTGCGCTGGGTTAGGGGACTGGTCCATCCTTTGCTTCATCTGGTCCACTATTGTACGTAACTGCTCGATCTCTTTCTGTTGTTCTGCAATCTGCTGCTTCAGCAGCGAGACATCGTCACGTCTGTTCGAATCTTTTGACGTGGTGTCCGCCGTGGTTTGCGAAAAAACAGGTGTGGCGAGCGCAATTAAGACCATTGCACTTGCGATAAGCATGCTTCGAGTTCTTATGAACTGCATTCTTCAGCCCTCCGATTCAAGTGTTAGTGCTTCATTGGGATCATCAGTTCGACTTGCTTGGAATAAACACTCTATGATTGGTGAGCTGTGTTCATTGCGCGTTACGCCATTGTTACATTTCTGTGAACATGCACCCAACCTGCTTATGTGTTTACCAACTTGCGCTTACCTCACACGGCCCTCAGTAGACTCTGGAAAGTGCAAAAAGCCCGGTTTTCCTGTGACAGGATTACACTCGCAGATGAGGGACGACCGAGTGGATGCGGCGATATGTTGCGGGAGGGCGCCCTTTCATAAGGCTACCAGGAGTGCCTACTGGACAACGCAGCCTCGGCACGTGGTTGGCGTCCTCGCACTGCCCTCAATCCCCCCACGCATGGAGATTTCTGGTCGTGGGTCAGTTTGGTCTGGAGGCAGCTTCACCCCTTCACATGGCGAGGTAAACTCGCCGCTACAGTCCCAAACTGGCCCACTACCGCATTGCCAGCAGCTTCGGAAACGGC
>DLMI01000106.1 GCA_002478145.1 Acidobacteria bacterium UBA7540 | reverse complement strand
CTTGAAAAAGTAGTGCTGTTTGGACATGGCACGGAGAATTCTAGCAGTCACAACCGACCATCATCGGTGTTTCCTGCGCGGCAATCTGTAGCGCCCGCACACAAGAAGAATGGCACGGGGGACGAGCGTCTTAAACACTCTCGTCGTAGCAGACAAACTCCACCAGATTGCCCTCGGGATCAGTCACATAAAGAGAGCGCCAGTGCATCCATGCATGTTCGGCGGTTTCGACTTCGAGTCCCAACCCCCTAAACCTCTTCAGTTCGTCTGTAAAATCGGCGAGAGCTATCGCGAATGCAATGTGGTCAATTGTGGTGGTCGCTGCGTTGGTCCCACGATAGCCGGGGTTTTGGGAGCGGTCGAACAAGGCGAGCACCTGAGTGTGTCCCCCGTAGCCGTCCGCAATCTTAAAAAACGCGCAGGTCGAATCTCTGGCCATCAGCGGCAATCCGATGACGTGCTCGTAAAACTGCTGCATGGCGTCTAGATTGTTAACGCGAAATGCGATCTCGCCGAGGCCGCGCACCGACGTGCGCTTCTCGCTAGTTGTCGTTGTTGCCATGATCGACCTCCCAATCTCCAAAGCTTCTCACGCATAGGGATTAAAAACATTACGGAGTCGATGCTTTTTCTGGCTTGGATACGAGGAGAACCTCGCCACCACACGGTCCATAGAAGACAACCCATACGGCGAGGTCGTCGGTAAAGTCCTCGAAGCGATGCTCGGTTCCCGCCGCCACGAACAGAAGGTCGCCTGACTCGAATGAGTCTCGCTGGCCATCGTGAAGCAGGACGCCTCGACCACCTATGACGACATAGACCTCGTCCTGTTCGTGCTGAGTCAGTTGGCTCGGGCGCTCAGACGGGCTGAGGGCAAGGCTTACGTCGAGCGTGTCGCGCTGCAAAAGGCTGACGGAGTGCTCGCCTGCGGTTCGCGGGATACTCGCCTGAGCCCTGGCAAGACGGATCACGCCGCTACGACTTAATGCTCATGTTTCACTTCCTCGTGCCATCTCTATTTCGTGTACCGGACGGCCCGCAAATTTATTAGCCTGCGGGCCGTTTGTCGTTCGTGGCAATCTCAGACGAGGTCCAACGTGAAAGTACCCCAATGCATCGTTGCCATCTCTTCTCTGTTCTTGGCCCACGCTTTGGTTTTTGTCCAAACATCGGCGTCCAGCGCACCATTGACCACCAACCCGGTCTTCGAGAAAAACTGCGCGAAGTGTCACGGCAAAACCGCCACGGGCTGCCACTTCGGCGGACCATCGCTGGCCTCCGAACGGGTGAATGCCACGTCCCCCGACGACCTGCTTAACATCATCCCGAATGGCAAAGACCGGATGCCGAAGTACGCCTGCAAGCTCACGTCGGAAGAAATCGACACGCTGGTCCAGCAGATTAAATCCTTGAACCTGAAATAACGCGGAGGTGCCCGTTTTGCGGCTTAGTGGGCGCTCCTCTGGCGGCGAGTTTGCTGAATGAAGGTAGTCGAAGTATCCTTGGCGAGTGTCACATCTGGACGAATCTTTCCTGAACGATCAGCGCGAGCGCCGCAGGCTGGCGGCGACCTATGCCGGCATGACGGATGGCGAGTTGCACCGACTGGCGCGGAATGCGGAGTCGCTGACCGAGCCGGCCTGCGATGCTCTCGAGGACGAAATGGACCGTCGGCACCTGGAATTTTCCGACGATGCGGATCCGGAGCCCCGGCAGGAAATGGAAGTACGAGAGCTTGTGACCATTCGGCAGTTTCGCGATCTGCCGGAAGCGCTGCTGGCCAAGGGTAGTCTGGAATCTTCCGGCATTGAATGCTTTTTGGCGGACGAAAATCTCGTCCGGCTGGACTGGTTCATTTCAAACTTTATCGGCGGGATCAAACTCAAGGTGAGCGCTCCGGACGTAATCAACGCACAGAAAGTTCTCGACGAACCAATTCTCGAAGGTCTCTACGTGCACGGCGTCGGCCTCTACGAGCAGCCGCGCTGTCCAAAGTGCCAGTCGCTGGATGTGAACTTCCAGGAACTGGACCGTCCCATCGCATACATGAGCGCATTCCTTCGCGTGCCGATGCCGGTGCAGCGCCCCGCATGGCATTGCCAGTCCTGCGATGCCGAGTGGGAAGACGACGGGAAATAAGTGATTCGCCGAAATGCTTCCATTCGAGGAGAACACAATGAACAGCCAATCAGATACAGCAAGCTGGTCCGGTTCCCCCGTTCCATCCGATGATCCCAAACGGAATCTCATCCCAACTCGATCGGAGGACCCGAACTTACCTCACATCGGATTGGTTGGGGACACCTACGCAACTCTTTTGACCGGGAAGGACACCGCCGGACGGTTTTGCCTCATCGACGTGCACATCCCACCGGGCGGCGGCCCACCTCCTCACCAGTATGACTTCGAGGAGTCCTTCATCATTATCGAGGGCGAGATCGAGGCTACCTTTCGAGGCGTAAAGTCCGTCGCAGGTGCTGGCCAGACCGTTCATGTTCCTGCCAACGCGCCTCATCAGTTTCACAACAAGAGCGACCGGGCGGCACGTCTGTTATGCATCTGCTCTCCTGCCGGACAGGAAGAGTTCTTCGCACAGGTGGGCGTCCCGGTTGCAACCCGCACGACCCCGCCCCCAAAGCTCGACGAAAAGGCTCGGGCTGAGTTCATGGCGAAGGCCCAAGCACTCGCCCCACAGTATAGGACGGAACTGCTGAAACATGCCTGAACTCGGCAGGCAGACTGAAGGAAGCGGACGGCCGAATCGCCTACATGAGCGCATTCCTTCGCGTGCCAATGCTGGTGCCACGCCTGTGATGCGGAGTGGGAAGACAATGAGACGGATACCGGAAGAAGCGAGTCATATTCTTAGAGCCAAAGCTAGCGCGCCGGCCTCACAGCGGCTTTCACCGCGATCACTTCAATCTCGACCAATGCCCAGGGAGCTGCCAGGGCCGCAACTTGCATGGCGCTGCGGGCGGGCTTATTGGGCTGCTCTTTGGTTCCGAAGAATTGCGTGTAGGCTGCCATCATCCCAGGGAAATCCAGTTTGTTGCCTTTGGCCGGATCGCCCGCCAGATAGACGTGCATCATCACCACGTCGCCCATGGTGAGGCCCTCGGACTTCAGCGCCGCCTGTATCTTGGTCAGCGTACTCATGGTTTGCGCCTCGGTGTCGCCGTAGACGGCGGCCGTTCCTTTGGCTGGATCGGCAGGAGTTACCGGCGATGCCAACTGTCCGCTCAGGTAAAGAGTATCTCCCGCCCAGACTCCGGTAGCGATCGGTCGGTCGTCCTCCTGAATGTGGCGGACATTAGTTTGCACACCAGTCTGGAGACCAGGAGTCTGCGCGCCTGCAACGACGGACGAGAGCAGCACGAGCGTGACGCAAATCGATTTTCTTCGCATGGATATCTCCACTCTGAGTTCGGTCAGGATTGGTTGACCCGGCTGACGATCATCGTGATCGCCCGCTGGGCGGCGAGAGCGGCCCCTTCCTGCCAGCCAATGATGTGGCTGCAGTGGTCCCCGGCAAAATAAATTCGATCGTCGGGAACGATGAACTCCCGGTAGGGTCCGTTATAGTAAACTGCGTCGTCAGTCGGAGGATAGTCGGGCCCACGGCTGACCCAGGATCCTAGGCTATAGGGCACCTTGCCCCAGCACATATAAACCGGCTTCTCAAGTTCCTTGCTCTTGCCGGGATGCAGTTTTTCTACGGCGGCCCGGGAAGCTGCGATCTTCGCCTCAGAGGATGGCAGCTTGCCGAAATCGCCCCAGTTTTCCATGGCATAGCCGGAGATGAGGACTCCGCGTTTCGACATCAGCTTCGCACTCGGATACCAGACCTGCGGGATGGGTCCGGTCGTGAGGAACGAAATGCCGCCGTAGATTTCGTCGCCGTCCTGCTCCCAGAAGCGCCGCGACTCCCAGGCAACTTTGTAGGCTGAATCATACGTGACCTGCTCCATCGCCGATTTCACCCGTGGGGCGAAATCATTCGGTAGTGTCTTGAGGATGCTGAGCGGCAGCGTGCAAACGCAGTACGACGCCTCCAGGGAGAGGATTGGGCCGGATTCGCCGTTGCCGTCGCGGTACAACACCCCGACGCCGTTGCTTGTCTTTCTGATTTCGGTGATCGGAGAGTTATAGCGCACGATGTTGCCCAGAGACCGGGCGAATGCGTAGGGAATCCGATCCATACCGCCAACCGGCTGGAACATGGTGGCCTGCATGTCGAGCATTTCTTCAAAAAGCATCGGCCTGCAGAAATGCGACTTGAGCAAATCCGACATAGAAAGTGGAGCACGAGGGATTTCGATCTGATCGCCCGCGCCAGGGGTTTGCTGGTCGCCGGAGCGCGAGGAGCCGTTGTATTGGTAATTCTTTCCCAGGGCGCCATAAGACCTGAGGAACTCCATCACTGCCGCGTGATCGTCCTGCGTGAAGGCCTGATCGAGCGCCCCCTGTTGCACACATTTGGCCAACAGCTCGGCGATGTGGCCTCGAGTGTCATTGATGGCTTGACCCTGGCGGATGGGTTTGCCGCCGAAGACGTTGTCATTCTGCAGCAGCGCGCTGCGCGAGGCATTCACCTCAACCTCGAGTTCGACTCCCAGTTCGTTGCAATAGCCGAGAATGTTCTTGTGTATCGAAGGAAGCCGTGCCGGACCGCAGTTGAAATAATTTCCTTCATCGAACGTGCACTCTTGCGACGTTCCATCGTTAAAAACCAGCTTCGATCCTCCGCGCAAGGTCCAGTTACGCCCGCCCGGACGCTCGCGCGCTTCCAGCACGGTGCAGTCGAAGCCGGCGCGGCGCATCTCGTAGGCGGAAACCAGCCCGGCAATTCCTGCGCCGAGAATAATAACTTTCGTCCCACGGCCGGCCGATGGAGGCAGCGGGAAGTCTTTCTGCTGCTCGGTCTCGACCATGCCCAGAAGGCCAAGCGAATGCATGGTCATGAAGGCAGCGCCGTATCCTCCGGCCTGCGCAACTCTGGAGATGAACTCGCGTCGGCTGATTGTCATCGCTTGCTTGTCTTTCCGCACCTCTTAAGTCTCTTGGTGAGAAACTTTGAACTAAACCGCGCCGCATGGCTGATCGATGGCTGGCTTCTTAACCAGTGATCTTAACCAGCGACCCAGGGGCATTTTAAGGATTCGTGTAAGGTACCACGCTCGGCTGTATGCGGCACGCTCAATTTTCGGGTTGTAGCCATGGATTTTCCGCGACGTATCGATGCTGGTGCCGCGCCTGTGATGCGGAGTGGGAAGACGAGCATGTGGAATAAGCTGACTGCATGTGAAACAGCGCTTCCCCGCTCAATCGCCGGTTGACTCGGGTACAAAGCGGGAACTAAGATTCGCAGCACATGGCAGAAGAAGACCAGTTCCCGATCGGCCGCACCCTCTCCCACTATCGCGTCCTGGAAAAACTGGGCGGTGGAGGGATGGGCGTCGTGTTCCGGGCAGAGGATACGAAGCTTCGCCGCTTTGTCGCCCTGAAGTTCTTGCCGGAAGGAATTGCACGCGACGAGGCAGTGCTCGAGCGCTTCCGCCGCGAGGCGCAAGCCGCGTCCGCGCTGAACCATCCCAACATTTGCACGATTCACGACATTGATGAAGCTGATGGGCATCCCTTCATCGCGATGGAACTGTTGAAGGGGGTCACGCTGAAGCACCGCATCGGCAGCGTGCCGCTGCCTCTGGAGACGATTCTTACCATCGGAATCGAAGTAGCCGACGCGCTGGATGCGGCGCAGAAGGAAGGCATCATCCATCGCGACATCAAGCCGGCCAATATTTTCGTGACCGAACGCGGCCAAGCCAAGGTGCTCGATTTCGGCTTGGCGAAAGTCATCTCCAGGGGGACTGGCGAAACGCTCACCGGCGGGGGTGCCACCGAAGGGGAAATCAATCTCACCAGCCCGGGCACCGCGCTGGGTACCGTGGCTTACATGTCGCCGGAACAGGCTCGCGGACGCGAAGTGGATGCCCGCAGCGACATTTTTTCGTTCGGGATTGTGCTTTATGAAATGGCCACTGGACGCCAGGCATTTCCCGGCAGTACCTCCGCAGAGATTTTTGACGGCATTCTGAATCGTTCGCCGATTCCGCCCCTTCGACTGAATCCGGAAATTCCGGGTGAACTGGAACGAATCATCAACAAGTCTTTGGAAAAAGATCCGGGCCTGCGCTACCAGCACGCAGCCGACTTACGTTCCGATTTGCAGCGGCTTAAGCGCGATACGGAATCCGGACGCCGCGCGGCTCCGGAAGTCGCTTCCGGCGACAACTACAGAGCGGCACCATCCATCTCGAATCCCGCCGGACAAGCCAGTGGCGCGCCTCCGGCGAGCAGCGCGGCACGGCCCGCGCACACCAGCAGTTCCGCGGTCGCCGCCGCGGCCAAGCAACACAAATGGGGAACTGGCGCAATTGCGATTACCGCGCTTGTCCTGTTGGCCGCCGCCGGTTATGGCGTGTATTCGATGTTCCACCGCCCCGGCGCCGCGCCCTTTCAGAACTTCACCGTCACGCAGGTGACGAATTCCGGGAAGGCCGCGCTGGCCGCCATCTCTCCTGACGGCAAATACATACTCAGTGTCCTCGACGAGAATGGTCTCGAGAGTTTGTGGCTGCGCAACGTGCCCACGGCGAGCGATACGCAAGTCGTTCCGCCCTCAGCATCCACTTACCGCAGTCTCACATTTTCGCCGGATGGAAATTACATTTACTTCCGCAAAGCCCAGAATGCGGTGAACAGCGATTACAACCTCTACCGCGCGCCCGTGCTGGGCGGGACTCCGCAAACCGTGGTCCGCGACATCGATAGCGAGATTTCGTTTTCTCCCGACGGCAAGCGCATGGCGTATGCGCGCGCAAACGATCCTGAGATCGGCAAGTCTCGGCTACTCAGTGCAGATCTGAGCGGTAACGACGAGAAGATCTTGCGGATCGTACCGATCTCCGAATCGTCGGCATATTTGAGTTGGTCCCCGGACGGCCAACAACTCGCCCTTAGCAGATTCCAGCCCGATCAAGCCCTGGGCGGAATTGATTTGTTTGATATCAGTGGTGGAAAAACCAGTCGATTAGCCACGTTTAATGACAAGGCCGCTTTTGAATTGACGTGGCTTCCCGACGACCGGGGAATTCTTGCCATCTACCAGCAGGCCGGCCCAAGTTTCTCGCGATCGCAGATCGGATTCATTTCCCGTGACGGGGGACCGCTTCAGCCCATCACTCGCGATACCAACCGGTACTCAAATCTGACGCTCTCCGCGGACGGCAAGACGCTGGCCTCGGTGCAGCAGAAAACCACCCAAGGTCTGTATGTTTTTCCCGGCACAGGCAGCCAGAGTGTGGACTCGAAACCGGTTTTCCCGCCAGGGCAGGAAGTTCGCGGCTTTAACTGGACAGCCGACGGTGGTTTGCTGTTAAGCGACGGCGCCCGCCTCCTGCGTATGACGGCCGACGGCAAGACTCAAACTCAAATCATCGGTGATTCAGCCGCAGCGATTGTTGATCCTTCGCCTTGCGGAAGTGATCATGTGATCTTCTCCTGGTCATTCCATGGCGGCACAAACACGGCCAGCCTTTGGCGCGCCGGCGCGGATGGCTCGGGCGCGGCGCAAGTCACGGACGGCAAACGGGATTTGCGCGCCCTTTGTTCGCCGGACGGAAAATGGGCCTACTACTTTGACCAGAGCGCCGGGCGGGTTTCACGCGCGCCCCTGGATGGTTCCGGAAAACCTGGAATGGTTCCGGGAAGCGTCGTGCCCCATAGCTTTGTGGCCGGCGGCGGACTTGGATTGTCCAGCGACGGGAAGACGCTGGTTTACATCGTGGAAGTCGTCGATGCGGCAACGCAGCGCGGCAAAGAGCAGGTCGCGCTGCTGGACGTCGGCTCTCCTACGCCGCGCCTGCTCGATGCGGATCCACGCATCGCCCGCGGCGGCGTGCGCTTCACACCCGACGGCAAAGGCGTAGCGTATCCCATCCACGAAAATGGCGTGGACAATCTTTGGATCCAGCCGCTCGATGGCTCGCCCGGTCACCAGATCACCAACTTCACCTCCGAGCAAATCACCTCGTTCCACTGGTCGCCGGACAGAAAAAGTCTTGGCGTGCTCCGCAGCCATTCGGAGTCCGACGTGGTGCTGCTGCAAGAATCCAAGTAAGGTTTTAGCTAAGCCCCAGCACACGCCGCTTTGAATCCCTTATGAATCACATCAAGAGTATCCTCCGCGAGGTTCAGCGCCGGCAGTTCTTCTTGGCTAAACCAGCGGACTTCGGCAGCGTCGCTGGCGGCGGCGAGATCTCCCGCAACCCGCCGGCACAGAAAATCAATCAAAACGTAGTGATATTGCACGCGCTGCTCGGGATCGCGCAGGACGCGATCGAAGACGCCGAGTAGCTCGCCGGCTTCGACGGTAAGTCCCGTTTCCTCGCGAGCCTCGCGGATGGCGGCTTCGCGCACCAGTTCGCCGATTTCGAGCACGCCTCCGGGGATGGACCACTCGGCCTGCAGCGGCGGATGCGCGCGCTTCACCAGAACGACTCGACCGTCCTCGATGATGATGGCGCCGACACCGACCAGCGGAACCTCGGGAAATTCGCGTTGCATGTGTGCAAGAATTCTAAAGCATGGCTCAGTTTGGGTTTCGACTGTCTCTCACCAACGCGGCGTCATCCTGAGCGTAGCCGTTTTTCAGGCGGAGCGAAGGATATCGCGCGGGGTTGTCAACGCGTCCGAAAAGCTCCACGCGAGATCCCTCGCCCGGCTGAACTGCGCCGGGTTTCGGGATGACGCCTCCGGGAAGAGGTCCAGAAATATGCCCTCCATCACTACCAGCTTTCTCTGTGGTTAAATGAGATTGCCTATGGCACTGGAAGAATACAAACGAAAACGCAAGTTTGATCAGACGCCGGAGCCTCCCGCGAAAGTCGAGAGCAAGGCGGGACACCGGTTTGTGGTCCAGAAACACGATGCCACGCGGCTGCATTACGACTTTCGCCTGGAGATGGAAGGCGTGCTGAAATCTTGGGCGGTGCCCAAGGGACCGTCGCTTGATCCAGCCGACAAGCGCCTCGCCATGCAGGTGGAGGATCACCCCGTTTCGTATTTCGATTTCGAAGGCATCATTCCGGAAGATAACTACGGCGCGGGCACGGTGATGGTATGGGACGTGGGCACGTGGCAGCCGCTGTCTCCGATTCCAGTGGAGGGAAAATACGTGCCCGGCACCGAGGCCGAAGCCGCCGCCATGCTGG
>DLMI01000145.1:1409-2555 GCA_002478145.1 Acidobacteria bacterium UBA7540 | reverse complement strand
GCATGCGGCGAAAACCGGCAACTCTGTCATCGTCGGAAGGGGCTCGCAGCAGTTTCTCAAGAACCGCCAGGACACGTTGCGTGTGTTTCTTTATGCTCCTAGAGAGGATAAAGTGCGGCGCCTGTTAGCTCGAGGCAAGAGCGAGAAGGAAGCCGAACAGCTCGTGGATACCGTTGATCGGGAACGCGTCGATTTCATCCAAAAATATTTCCACGTCGAATGGCCTGACCGCCCGATTTACCATACCATGATCAATACTGTAATCGGCGATGAGGCGGTCGTTCACATGATTCTGGATCTTATGAAGACCCTCGAGGCAAGAGTCACCGCCAGAGCGCTCGCACAATAGATCCGTGCTCCCCGGGAATTCCGCGGGCTCTCCGAGGTTGTAGCACGTTGGTCCTAGCCATCGTCGTCCGGTGGTCCTCCAGTTCCTGCCAGATCCTGCGGCTTGATCTTCTCCACATTGAATTTCGCCGCGCGCTCTCGCATCGTCTTGAGCACCTCTTCGAGCGGAGGCGGTTCGCCTTTAATCCAACGTAGAGGGTTGATACGCGCCACCACGAACGAGCGCAGGTACGGGCTAACGAGACCACGTTCTTTTAGTTTCTTCACTGCTGCTGCGACTTTCTCCTCCAGTTCGAGGACCATCGTGGTTCGTTTCTCGTGATCCTTGAGGGCGGTGCGCAGCGGTTCATCGGTAAAGGCCTCCAGTCGCCGGAGAATCGGATGGTAAGCGCCACCGCCGAAGCGTGGGAAGCGTTCATAGCAGACGCCAAGAGTGACTAGGGCGGGTTCGTCGAGGTAGAACGCGAACTGGGACTCGGGACGCGTGGCATCTTCGTCCACCAGACCACGGTAGATGCGTATGACCTCCAGCGAGCGTTCCTTGAGATTGTGAGCCTTCTCTGTATTCAGCGCGAGGATCTGCCAGGCTACCTCGCGGTCAGCCACGACGAGCGCAGTAATTGATTTCGCCCCAAGGCGGCGCATGGCTTCGAGGCGGTGCCGGCCATTCGGAGTCCAGAAGCCTCCCTTCGGTGCGACCACAGCGATGATCGGGTCGAGAAAACGCCCGGTTTTGTTGATGACGTCAGCGAGCCGTTTGTGGTGAGCATCGGAGAGATCTCTTTGGAAAGGGGTGGG
>DLMI01000145.1:929-1222 GCA_002478145.1 Acidobacteria bacterium UBA7540 | reverse complement strand
CGGGCTGGTGCACGCTTGACCATGGCAGAGACTCTATTCTAGTTCCGGATGGATTGTCTCTAGTCACCGATCACGGTCACAATGATTGTGCGCTCGCGCCCCCGCGCGTCGCATTCCAGATGAAAGATTTGTTGCCAGGTACCTAGAACGAGCTTGCCATCAGAAATGGGTACACTGAGCGATGGACCGAGCAGCGTCGCCTGCAAGTGTGAATGCCCGTTGCCGTCATGCCACGCCTGCTCATGACCGTAGTTGCGGCTGGGTGGAATGAGCTTGTCCAAAATGGCGGGCAA
>DLMI01000145.1:0-795 GCA_002478145.1 Acidobacteria bacterium UBA7540 | reverse complement strand
ATTGAAAACGTTGACTGTCCCCGTTTGGATTCCCGAAGCGTTTACGACAGAAGCCACTTGCTCGGTGAGGTCGTGCATGTCTCCGTGCCCCTTAGTGGTGACAGAAATCTGTCGCTGATAGCTCATAAGCTTGTGCGACCACCGAAGATCTTCCCCACACACCTCGCAATCGGTAAATATACACGGCCAATGGGATGCCAAAGAATCTGCGGAATCGCGAACACAGAAACTGTATGTTTCCGTCGGGTTCTGTCCGCCCATTTCGGCGAACTTCGCAACGCCAGGTTTTCGTTGCGTGTCCTCTCTTCAGCCCGGACGCGATCATCAATGTCAGTTGCTGTCGCGTACCAGCGAACTACCCGTCCCTGATCGTCAAGCAGCGGATTGTAATTGACGAGAAACCACCGGTACTGCCCGTCTTTGCGCCGCATTCTTTGCTCGTTCTTAAAAGGGGTAACGCCCAGTAGCCCCTTTCGGCGCTCATCGTGCAGTCGTGCAAGATCCTCGGGATGAAAACCTCGAGCGCGAGGATCAGGCGCCACCCGCCTCTTCGGCGGTAAGGCCTGTGTAATCGAGTACAGCCTGAGTATGCGAGCCATTCTTCCAGTATGGACTCTCATCCTTAATTATTGTGCCGTCGTCATTATTGTTACTATTGTGCCTTCGTTGCAGAGCCGACTGATTCCCCCTCACTCCTCCTCCCCCCAAGTCGTTGAATTGAAACAGTCTTTGCCGCCGCCGGTGTGCCAACGGTGTGCCAGATTTTTCAGGAGGATTTGCGTTTGGCTCGTAAAA
>DLMI01000200.1 GCA_002478145.1 Acidobacteria bacterium UBA7540 | reverse complement strand
CAGTCTATCACCCACCAGCCTTGCCTTCGGCAACCAAGCTGTCGATATGACCAGTGCGACGCAGACCGTCACCCTGAGCAACACGGGCAACGCCGCCTTGAGCATTACCGGCCTCGCGCTGACGGGTACCAATGCCAGCGACTTTGGTCAGAGCAACACGTGCGGCAGCTCGCTGGCGGCCGGCGCCAACTGCACGATTGTGGTGATGTTCACGCCTTCTGTCGCCGGGACCGAAGCGGCCTCGCTAAGCATCGCGGACAATTCCAGCGGCAGCCCGCAGACGGGGAGCCTCTCTGGCGCGGGAATGCACGACGTGATTCTATACTGGAATCCCAGCACGACTCCCGGCGTTGGGTACAATGTTTTCCGCGGCACAGCACCGGGAGGGGAGAGCACTACGCCGCTCAACAGCTCTCCTGTGGCCGCCGGTTGCGCGAGCACAACGACCTGCAGCTACACTGACGCAACGGTCGTTGCTGGGACGACTTATTACTACACCGTCGCAGCCGTGGCGTCGAATGATGTCACTCAGAGTGCGAACTCGAATCAAGTTTCAGCGCCCGTGCCAGGACCCTAATACTATAATGTGAAGTAATTGTCCTGATTAGCCTTGACCGCGTAGAGAGCAGCGACACGTGGGAGGGCTTGCCTGTCCTTGCAGGGGTTTCGCACGGCCACTTTAATTCTCAATAATTCAGGGGGATAGAGGGGAATTCGGAGGGAGCATTTTCGCGCTTGCTTCCCAGGATAAATGTTGGAAGAATCTTACGCGTATATGAAGGAAAGAAACCCTCTCAAGAAACTCTCGACGCTCGCCTTGCGCAAGCGGCGGCAGGGTCTGGCGCGCTTGCTGCCGCCCGTGGGGGAGACCTTGCGGGGCTCTCTGATCGAGCGCTATCTGACTTGTGGCCACCTGGGCTGCCGGTGTGCCCGGGGCAAGCGCCACGGCCCGGTCTGGTATTTGACCGTAACCTTAGCGCCCGGGCGCACCACGGGCGGGGTGGTGGCGGCGAGCCAAGTGGCAGCGGTGCGCCGCTGGATCGCCAACTACCGCCAGCTCAAGCTGCAGTTGGAAAAAATCTCCGCCATCAACCGCGAACTGTTGCGCCGGGAGCGCCGGAAAACCTTGCCTTAGCGAGGCAGGGCGAGTAAACCTTTGAGTTTCTCTCTGCTTTCTTACTGTTAAAAAGACAGACCAAACCGCACCCTGCCTTCCTTCTCCCACTACCTAAACAAAGTGTTCCTTTTTTGCCCCGCCGTGGGGCGCTTGTCGGATGCCCGCCAGCAGGTCCAAGTCTTCCCCCAGGGCTTTTTCTTGGCCCTCTTCTACGGCTTCGTCTTTCGCCTCTCCAGCTTCCAGCAACTGGAACCGGACTTGGCTGAGCCCAGCCGGCAGCGTTGGCTGGGAGTGCAAGAGGCTTTCGGCGATGACGTCTTACACTACAGTTTGTGCGGCTTCCACGTGCCGTCCCTGGAAGGGACGCGGGTAGAGGTCAACCGCCGCCTGAAGCGCAACAAAGTCCTGGACCCGGGCCGCCTGCAGGGTCGCTGGCTGGCCGCTCCGAATGGCCTCGAGATCCTTTCCAGTCATAGCCGCTGTTGCGTGTTTTGCCGGCAACGCCGGGTCTCCGGCTTCACGATGGCGAGCGCAGAGCGCCAACCTGACCAAAGGCGCATAAGCCAGATCCAGAGCAGCCGGACCGTTGAGCTCAGCGGAGCACGCCCACGCTGCGACCTTCGCAGCACATTGATCTGGTGGCGCAGAGCGAGGATCGCCAATCGCAAAGCCGCCCGAGTCCGGAAGGAGAGCCAGAGGGCGGTAAAAACGGAAACAAACAGACTGGACAATGGAATGAGTGCTTACCAGCGGAGCCGCGCCGACATCAATTGATTCAATGTGGACGAGGTTTTTGGTAACCATACGAGGCCGATCGTTCACTTGGGGCGTCGGCTGCTCCCCGGCTACCGCGAAGAGGAACGGAAGCGAGCCCTTGTCTGCTTCGGACCGCCGCTGGGCCGATCGTCCCAGCTAAGAGCTCTCCTTTTCGGTAAGCTTCACCTTTGCGCGCCTTTTCAGAAAGGGCATGGCCGTTTTCCTTCCACCGATGGCATACGAGTAAGCCTACACCGCGACCTTTTCTATTACAGCGTTAGATGATATGCGGCAGATCAGTACCGAAGTACTGTAGACAGGCGTGGGGGATAGCGGTAATTAACAAGGTGCCGGGTGGTGCCTTGTTCCGGATGATCTGAAGCGACTTGTGGGAAAGGGAAAATGGAAGACGCATCAGCTCTCTATGCCGCTCAATGTTGCGCACGCCGCATCAATACTGTGCGGAAGGCGATACGCCTTTGTGGGGCGGACCACGAGCAGATCACGATCACGGCCCTTTTGAGCAGCGCCTGGGGGAGTCGCTGCTCGACTTTGAGGGGCGACGGAGAAGCGGGATTGCATCTCGGTGTGTCTAGTACTTCGGTACTACTCGACGGCGTACCTCTCCAGAAGCCGCCCACAAACCGCAGCTTTGCGCCGAGGGTCCACTTCTGGCTTGCTGCTGATCGGATATTTCAAGGGGACCGACTCGGAGCGTGGGATCGGCTGGCGGGCCAACGATTTGCTGGCCCTGCGGCAGTTTCTGCGCATCGGGCTGGAGCAGTCAGAGCCGGATCATTCCACGATCTCGCGCCTGCGGTGCGGATCGACACCACGACGCTGGGGGCTAAGGCGGGGCTGCGTTCTATTGTGCGGCGGGATATCAAGAAAGGTCATTTGAAGGGCAAGAACCCGACCCGGAATTGGTAACGCGCATGCGCGAGAGGCATCTCCAATGGAAACCAGACCAGTGCAACGACGACGTGCGAACGCAGTGATTCTCTCCACCGCCTGCATCGCACTTGCCTTAAGCATCTCGGACAATGCCAGTGGCAGCCCGCAGGGGACTATCTTTTTCAGGAGAGGCACGCCCGCGGTCAGCCTTTCACCCACCAGCTTGGCCTTCGGCAGCCAACACGTAGGTACGCCCAGTACGGCGCGGACCGTCACCCTGAGCAACACGGGCAACGCCGCCTTGAGTATGACCAGCCTCGCGGTCAAGGGTACCAATAGCAGCAACTTTGCGCAGACCAACACGTGCGGCAGGTCGGTGGCGGCCGGCGCCCACTGCACGATCAGCGTGACGTTCAAGCCGTCGGCCAGTGGCAGCCGCACAGCCTACCTGAGCATCACGGACAATGCCAGGGGCAGCCCGCAGGCGGTGACCCTCTCCGGGACAGGCACGCTCACCGCTGCCACGGCTCCCCTGGTCAGCCTTTCAGCCACCAGCCTTGCCTTCGGCAACCAGTCCGTAGGTACAACCAGTACAGCTCAGACCCTCACCTTGGGCAACACGGGCAACGCCGCCTTGAACATTACCAGCCTCGCGCTGACGGGTACCAATGCCAGCGACTTTGCTCTGTCCAACATGTGCGGCAGTTCGGTGCCGGCCGGCGCCAACTGCACAATCAGCGTGACGTTCACGCCTGCGGCCAGTGGCAGCCGCACGGCCTCGGTGAGCATCACGGACAATGCCAGTGGCAGCCCGCAGGCGGTGAGCCTCTCCGGCACGGGCACGGCTCCCGTGGACCCCCTTTCACCCACCAGCCTTGCCTTCGGCAGCCAGTCGGTAGGTACGACCAGTGCGGCCCAGACCGTCACCCTGAGCAACACGGGCAACGCCGCCTTGAGCATTACCGGCCTCGCCCTGACGGGTACCAATGCCAGCGACTTTGCTCAGACCAACACCTGCGGCAGTTCGGTGGCGGCCGGCAGTAGCTGCACGATCAGCGTGACGTTCAAGCCTTCGGCCAGTGGCAGCCGCACAGCCTCGGTGAGCATCACGGACAATGCCAGTGGCAGCCCCCAGACGGTGACCCTCTCCGGCACGGGCACGGCTGCCCTGGCCAGCCTTTCAGCCACCAGCCTTGCCTTCGGCAACCAGTCCGTAGGTACGACCAGTACAGCTCAGACCCTCACCCTAAGCAACACCGGCAACGGTGCCTTGAACATTACCAGCCTCGCCCTGACGGGTACCAATGCCAGCGACTTTGCGCAGACCAACACGTGCGGCAGTTCGGTGGCGGTCGGCAGCAACTGCACGATCAGCGTGACATTCACGCCTTCGGCCAGTGGCAGCCGCACGGCCTCGGTGAGCATCACGGACAATGCCAGTGGCAGCCCGCAGACGGTGAGCCTCTCCGGCACGGGCACGGCTACCGTGGTTAGCCTTTCAGCCACCAGCCTTGCCTTCGCCAACCAGTCCGTAGGTACGACCAGTACAGCTCAGATCCTCACCCTGAGCAACACGGGCAACGCCGCCTTGAGCATTACCAGCCTCGCGCTGACGGGTACTAATGCCAGCGACTTTGCGCAGACCAACACCTGCGGCAGTTCGGTGGCGGCCGGCAGTAGCTGCACGATCAGCGTGACGTTCACGCCTGCGGCCAGTGGCAGCCGCACGGCCTCGGTGAGCATCACGGACAATGCCAGTGGCAGCCCGCAGACGGTGAGCCTCTCCGGCACGGGCACGGCTGCCCTAGCCAGCCTTTCAGCCACCAGCCTCGGCTTCGGCAACCAGTCCGTAGGTACGACCAGTACAGCTCAGACCCTCACCCTGAGCAACACGGGCAACGCCGCCTTGAGCATTACCAGCCTCGCGCTGATGGGTACCAATGCCAGCGACTTTGCTCAGACCAACACGTGCGGCAGTTCGGTGGCGGCCGGCAGCAACTGCACGATCAGCGTGATGTTCACGCCTTCCGTCAGCGGGACCGAGGCGGCCTCGCTAAGCATCGCGGACAACGCCAGTGGCAGCCCGCAGACGGTGAACCTCTCCGGCACGGGCACGGGTGCCGTGGCCAGCCTTGCACCCGGCAGCCTTGCCTTCCTCAACCAACCCGTCGATATGACCAGTACGGCGCAGAGCGTCACCCTGAGCAACACCGGCAACGCCGCGTTGAGCATTACCAGCCTTGCGCTGACGGGTACCAATGCCAGCGACTTTGATGAATCCAACACGTGCGGCAGCTCGCTAGCGGCAGGCGCCAACTGCACGATTGTGGTGATGTTCACGCCTTCCGTCGCCGGGACCGAAGCGGCCTCGCTAAGCATCGCGGACAATTCCAGCGGCAGCCCGCAGACGGTGAGCCTCTCCGGCGCGGGAACGCACGACGTGATTCTATCCTGGACCGCCAGCACGACTTCTGGCGTAGTCGGGTACAATGTTTACCGTGGCACAGCATCGGGAGGAGAGAGCACTACGCCGCTCAACAGCTCTCCTGTGGCCGCAGGTTGCACGAGCACAACGACCTGCACCTACACCGACGCAACAACGGTGGTTGCTGGGACGACTTATTACTACACCGTCACAGCCGTGGCGTCGAATGATGTCACCCAGAGTGCGGACTCGAATGAAGTTTCAGCGGCCGTGCCATGACCCTAATACTACAATGTGAAGTAATTGTCCTGATTAGCCTTGACCGCGTAGGGAGCAGCGACACGTGGGGACGGCCTGCCCCCTAACCCGATTATCTCACCAGACTATCGGGTAAGTGTGGGAGCCGTGGGAATTTGGCTCCTCAGCAGAATCTGTGGGGGCATTCTGGTTCAGGGAGCGCGCCCACACTGCAAAGCGGTTCACCCGCAAACCCAAGAGGTGAGCTGGGCCTTCCCCGGCTTCAAGGACAAGAACCGCTCGGACCGTCAGACGCCCTGCCACCAGGACTTCTTGCGCAAGTTCGCCCGCGGCACCGATGCCCAACGCCTGCCGGAGTGGTTCAACCGCGAAGTGCTGCGCTGCCTGCGCGCCCTGAAGGTGTTTGATGAAGAGGGGCTATTCATTGGCGATACCAGCTACTTGCCAGTGCCTGTCTCACGACACGCGCAGGTCTTACTATAAAAACTTCCAACATCGGTGACAGGGACTTCTCCGTTTTTCGCTCACGTTCCCCCGACTCTGCGCCCCCAACTGTCTTCTCCCTCCCCTACTGTCTGAAACGCAATTTTATGGTGACAATCCACACAGGGTGCGGCGACCCGTGCTAGAATTGCGCTCCAGCGAAAGAGGCAAAAGAAAAGGAGAATGACGATGAAGATCCACTCACTGCTGGCAGGCCTGATGCTGCTCTTTACGTTGGCTGCTGAGGGGCAGCAGCAAAGGCCTAAGATTGTGGCGGAGGGCGGCACGCCGGATGATCGGGCCTCGGTGCGAGTGCTCTACTGGAACACCCAAACCAATGCCGCTGCCGGGCAGTTCGCCATCGACTATGGCCGGCCCGTCTGGAAGAAGGAATACGAAGACCCCGCCAAGTTCGACGCCATGACCAGGGGGAAAATATGGCGGATGGGCAGCAACTTCTGGTCCATTTTGGATACACAGCTTCCCTTGTCAATTGGCGGGAAAAAGGTTCCGGCGGGGTTCTATTACCTGGGCCTGCATCGCTCCGAAGAGGGCTCCGAGTGGAGCCTGGTTTTTCTTGACCCTGGCAGGGTCCGCAAAGGGCGACTTGACGCGTTTCAGATTGAGAAAGCTCCGGTAGAATTCGAAGCGTTGATGTCCATTGCCAAGGCGGAGACCCAGACTGAGAAACTGACCATCACGCTGTCATATCCGAAGGACGACATCAAGCATGTCACAATGCGAGTTGCCTGGGGGAACCTGGCACTCAGCGCAACGATTGAAGTTGCGGTGCCGGAGTAGCCGCGGCCACCGGCTACAATCGGAATCTCGAAACCACCTTCCTTCCTCCGGCCTTTGGGGATTGAAAAGGTGTTATTGGAAAGGCCAGGGAAGAGCCGCGGGACCGACCATCGGCTCCTGGAAGAGCCGCCGACCTCCCAACGTGTCGGAATACGCTTTAGCGGCGCTCTAGCGGGGAGAGACAACAAGTGGCATCCCGGATATAATGAGTTGCTTGTTTCACGACGTGCCCCGTGACGTGCTGCTGCCCGGCCTACGCCGAGGCCAAGATGGCTGGGCAGTTGACACGCGGCGGTTAACCTGACCCAAACCTCGTCCGAGGCGACGATGCCGATTCATAGCATTTACACACTCTCGAAAGATGATCCCGAGGCCCGTAGCTGGCTAAGCTTCTTTCACTTGCGCGGTTACCCCCAACTGAAGAATCTAGTGATCGAGCGCGTCTTTTGGCTCGAGGGATCGGTGGACCTGGAACGGCTGATGCCGCTTCTGGTGAATCCGCTTTACCAAGTGGCTGCTCAATGCTCCCAACTCGAGCCTGGGCTGGGGCCTATTGTTGAAATCGCTTATCGGCCCGCCGTGACAGACCCGGAAACGCCCTCCATTCTGGCAGGGGCGCGGGCCTTGGGTGAAGGAGGCTTGGAATTCGCACGACTCAGCAGGCGCTACCAATTCTGGGGCCTGGACGAATCCGAGGCGCGGGGAATTGCCGCCCGTTTCCTCTACAACCACGTCGTCGAGCGCATCCGCGAGCCGAACGAAGTCCTAACTACGCTTCGTCCCACCGGGAATCCCGATCCTGTGGCGACGATTTCTCTCCTGGATTTGACGGACGAGGAACTGGTTGCGCTCTCGAAGGCCCGTTCCTGGTATGCGCCACTTTCCCAGATGAAGGCCATCCAGGCGCACGAGAAGGCCCAGGGCCGGCCCCACACGGACGCCGAGATCGAGATCCTGGCGCAATCGTGGAGTGATCACTGCTACCACACCACCTGGAAAAGTCTTGGACTCCTGAGGAGGTTGAGTGACGCGACGGCGCGAATCAACCATCCACTGGTTGTTTCGTCCTTCAAAGACAATGCCGGAGGCATGGAGTTTTATGAGGACTGGGTGGTGACCATCAAAGGTGAAACCCATAACTTCCCCAGCTCCATAGCTCCTTTTGGGGGTATTGCGACGAAACACGGCGGCGTCATCCGCGACACGCTGGGATTTGGCAAAGGGGGGTACCCCATTGGCGGCACAACCGTGATGGGAACCATGGACCCCAGGATTTCGGAAGTTCCCCCCGGGGCTTTACATCCACAGTTGATTGTTTCGGAATCGATCAGGGCAACCGCCTATTACACGAACCCCATGGGCATTCCCATGATGCACCCGGTTTACCGCATCCATCCCGGCTACGCCAAGTGCTTTGCCCTTGGGCATTCAGTGGGATTGATTCCCAGGAAATATGCTCTCAAGGACGCTCCTCGTTCAGGTGATGTGGCGCTGCTCATCGGCGGCGAAACCGGCCGGGACGGGATACACGGGGCCACGGCCAGTTCCACGGGCATGACCGGCGAGACTCTGCAAAAAGAATCAGCCGCGGTGCAAATCGGTCACCCCATTACAGAGCGCAGGTTCACTTCGGCAATCCCTGTTCTGCGCGACCAGGAGTGCATTCGGGCAATCACCGACCTCGGAGCCGGGGGCATCTCATGCGCTGTGGGGGAAATGGGGTCTGAGACCGGCGTGCGCATTGACCTCGACTCTGTTCCGCTAAAGGACAAGAGCCTGACAGCCTGGGAAATCCTGCTCTCAGAATCGCAAGAACGCATGCTGCTAGCGGTCCCGCCGGAGAAAGCTACGGAAGCCCGCGCCATTCTCGAGAGGTACGAGGTAGGGTATTCAGTCCTCGGCCACTTTACGGAGACCGGTTGCCTGGAGGCGATTTGGCGCGGCCAGAAGGTTGTGGACCTCGAGATGGGTTTCCTTTGGGAAGCCTGCCCCATCGACCCGTTGCAGGTCGCTAAACCGCAGCGAAACCTCCAACCCTTACGCATTCCCGAACCACACACCGAAGCAGAGTGGGCTGGCGCCATTCGGGGCGTGCTTGGACACTACCACTGCGCTGACCAGAGCGCTGCCGGTTCGCGGTTTGATACGACGGTGCAGGGGCGAACTGCCATGGGGCCTTATGGGGGCAAGAATCATCGGATGCCGACAAATGTTTATATTTCGGCGCCCCTGCGTGGCAAGCCGTACGGCCTGATCACCACCTTAGCCTTCAATCCCTTTTATGGGGAAATTGACCCCGCGCGCATGGCGCGCCTGATGATCATTGAGGCAATCAGCAAGGCGGTGGCGGCGGGTGCAGACTACCGGCAAATGGTCCTTTGTGACAACTTCTACACCCCGCGCGTGCGTCCGGAAACAGCCTGGGATTTGCGCGAGATGGTTGAGACCATCGCAGACGTGTCGGTTGCCCTCGGGATTCCCTTCATTTCAGGCAAGGATTCAAGCTCCGGGACATTTGAGACCGAAGGCCGAAGGATCGATGTACCCGCCACGCTGGTGGTGACGGCCATGGGGCGTTTGCCGGATGTCAGGGAGGTGGTGAGCAAGAATTTCAAGCGGCCCGGAAATCGCATTGTCCTCGTGGGCCGGTTCGATTGCGAGGCGCTGGGTGGCAGCGTGTACGCCGATAGCCGCGGGCAGCGCGGCGAGCGCCTCTTCGACGCTTACGATGCCAGTGCGATCCAGTCGGTGTGGGATGCGCTTCTGGGGTTGCACGGGAAGGCGGGTTACGTCTCGGCCTCCGCCATCGCCGAGGGCGGAATCCTTTTGCGCCTTTTTGAGGCGGCCTGGGGATCTGGATACGGCGCGCGAATCACGCTTGACGCTTTTCCAGAGGGCCGGAAGGACGGCTCGATTTTCGGTGAATTCGTGGGATCGGTCCTGCTTGAAGTGCCTTCCGAGTGCAATTTGAACGGACAGTTAGGAGACGTGCCTTGCCGGGTCATTGGAGAGGTCTTACCGGAGCCGCAGTTGATTCTTCTTGACGGCGGGAAAGCGGTTTGGCAGGAACCCACTGCGGCCCTTGGCGAGGTCTGGAGTAAAACGTTTCGGGAGGTCATCGAATGAGTCGGAGCGTTACTGCGATTCTTTACAGCCCAGGCACCAACTGCCATGAAGAGACTGCGGCCGCCATTGAATTCGCAGGTGGAAGGACTGAACTTGTTCTGCTGCGGGATCTATTGGACGGCCGCACGCGGCTTCGGGACTACCAGGCGGCAGTCATTCCCGGGGGTTTCTCCTATGGCGACCACTTGGGAGCGGGACGCATATTTGCCACGATGCTGGTGGCCCGCCTGCGCGACCAACTGGAGGAGTTCCTGGAAGCGCGGAAGCCATTGCTGGGCATATGCAACGGTTTTCAGGTTTTGACCGAATCGGGGATTCTGCCGGGCCGCACCCCGGGAAAGCGGAGCATGGCTCTGCTGGAGAACCAGTCTGCCCACTTTGAAGACCGGAAAATCCGGCTGCTGGTCTCAGCGCAGAACTGCGCCTGGACTGAAGATCTGGGGGGTGAGATTCTGGAGATGCCGACTGCCCACGGCGAGGGCCGTCCCCTGTTTTGCGATGCTGCCAACGCGGCCGTGCGCGTGGTTTTCCGTTACACTGACGCCCAGGGGCGCCCCACCATGGAGTATCCCAGTAACCCCAACGGGGCGCCGGGAGCCGTTGCCGGCGTCACTGACGAGACGGGCTTGGTCTTGGGTCTTATGCCTCATCCGGAGCGAGTTTCGTTGCCGGCGCATTATTCGCAAGACGGGCTTAAGATATTCGCGAATTTGGTCAAATGCCTCAACCGGTGAAATCACTTCTGCTGGTTGAGCTGAAAGGATAGGGAGACAAATTCACGCTTGCTTTCCGGCCGCCTCTTGTAAAGAATTTACCGTACCATGAAGATTCTCCTGGTGGACGACGAACCCGAAGTGTGCAGATTGGTCAAGACCATGATCGAACCCTTGGGAGTGGAAGTGCGCACATCCTCGGATAGTCAAGAAGCCGCTTTAATTCTGGCCAACGAAAAGTTCGACGGCATAATGCTGGACGTCGCCATGCCGAATCTGGATGGCTTCGAGCTAACCCGGAGAATCCGCTCGACTCCGCCTAATCAGCAGGCTCCCATCATCATGATAACCGGCTTTGACGACGTCGATACCATTCGACGGGCATTTGAAGCGGGAGCGACATTCTTTATTGGGAAGCCATTTTCTCGCGAGAAGATTTACGCGATCCTCCGCACGGCGCGCGGCGCCATGTTGGCGGAACGACGGCGGTCCGCGACCCTTCCTTACCGCACCTCCGTCACCTGCGCACGGGAGGGGGAAAGGTTCAATGCTACGAGTATAAATATCGGTGAAGTCGGCATGGCACTCGAAAGCTCAGGCACGGCGCAGGTTGACGACGTCCTTTCATTAGAGTTCAACATGCCGGACGTTAAGAAGCCCGTCAAAGTCACCGGCAGGATCCGGGTCAAAGAGGCCGCCGGCCGGACCTCGATAGAGTTCATCAACCCTTCGGATGCCGGCCGTGACGTGATTCGAGAGTATATTCACGACAAGGTTACGGAATGATCGGCTTAACCTGCCAGGCCTGACCAGCGGAGATAAGCCTCCAGGAGGCGCGTGCCGTCGAGGGCCGAGTAAACGGCGGCGATTCCAAGGAATGTCCCGTAAGGCCAGTGATAATTGCGGAAACGCGGCGCAGCCAGGGTGAATGACAATGCGATGATCGAGCCTCCAAGTGAGCCCAGGAGTATAGTGAGCAACGTCAGGGGCGCACCGAGAAAGGTCCCAACCATGAGCATCAACATCACGTCGCCGAACCCCAGGTACTCCTTCTCCCGTCCGCCCAAAATGTAAAAAGCCTCCCCGACGGCGTAGAATAACCCGCCTCCCGTAACTGCACCCACAATTGCGCCCAGGACCGACGCAAGTGCTCCCGGAAGGAACAAGCCCATCCGTTCCGCTAACCATTCCACTGGACGGTTGTCAACCTGGGTAAAGAAGCTTAACGCCAAGCCGAGGCTGATACCGAACACGGTGACGGCGTGGGGGATTCGCCGCTGCCTCAAATCTGTGAAGATGAGCACAATGAGCATCATCACCAGGGCGGAGTATTTCACGAATTCGGGGCTGAGGCCATAGCGGCGGAACGTGGCCATGAGCAAGAGCGCGGTGAGAGCTTCGACGACGGCATAGCGCGGGGAAATTCTCGCCTGGCAATCGCGGCAGCGGCCCCTCAAGAAGAGATAACTCACCAGTGGGATGTTGTCGAACCAGCGAATGGGATGTTTGCAGAGCGGGCAATGGGAGCGCGGAACCAGTATCGATTCCTTGTTGGGGAGCCGAACAATGCACACGTTCAAGAAGCTCCCAAAAACCAATCCCAAGATCCCGACCACAAAGTAGGACATGACCGACCGGCAGCTCCCCTCCACTTTGATTGAGAAGCCTGACCAGGCTTCTAGATTATCCAAATAACAAGCGGCAGTACAGGGCTTCCGTTCGCTCCACCATGATCTCCACGGAGAATTGGCGGGCGCGCTCCCGTCCGTTCAGGCCCCATTGCTTGAGGCGTGCCCGGTCGCTAGCCGCGGCTAAAATCGCGTCGGCGAGCGCGGAAGGTGAAGCAGGCTTAACTAACCATCCCGTGCGGGCTTCCTCAACAACCTCCGGCAGGCCGCCCACCCGGCTGGCCACCACGGGCAGGCCATACGACATGGCCAGGAGAGCCGATGAACCCAGCCCCTCGGACTTGGACGGCATGACGAACAGGTCCAGGGCAGGGAAGAAGTCTGCAAGGTTCTCGATCGCGCCGCAAAGTCGGACTCGGTCGCCGAGTGCCTTGCACCTCTGAGTAATCTCCAGGTCTTTCAGGCTTGGACCTTCTCCCGCCAACAAGAGTCGTGCCTGCGGCAAGTGTTTAATTAGTAGTCGGAATGCTTCAAGCGCAATCTCTTGACCCTTTTCGCGTGTAAAGGCCCCTAGGTGGCCAACCAGAAACTCGTCTTCACCAAACCCCCACCGTGCACGCGCTTCGGCTCTTCTGGTTATCGAGGGCAGCTCAGGTGGAATCTCGATTCCGTCCGGAATCAGCTCGATCATCGACTCCGGCACCTGCGAGCGAATCAATAACTGACGAATGAAATCCGAGACTGTAACCACGGCATCACAGGTGTGTGCATACTTCAGGCGATGGACCCACCGGTGCCTGGGGAGAAAGGGCACGCGGCGGCTCGCTACTCGTCGAACGCGCATTCCGATTGACGCCAGCCAGGCCACCGTCTGCCCTCGTCCATCATGGGCATGAAGAATGTCGCACGGCGCCAATTGCAGATGCTGGCGCAGTTGCAAGATTCCGTAAGCATAGGCGGGATCGTGGAGTGGAAGCGCAAAGCAGGAGAACTCTTCCGCCCGGGCGCGGGTTTCCAACTCACTCTCTTCTCGGCAGACGATGATCTGGCCGTGACCTCGTTGGCGAAGCAGCCGCGCCAGGTTCAACAACTGCCGCTGGCCGCCGCGCAGACTCAGGCCTGTGTCGACATGAACGATCTTCAAGGGCCTCGAGGAAATCATTGGCGATGGCCGACGGTAGCGCCTCTGCTGGCCAGCTTGGTGTATTTCCTGCTGACGTAGCGTGCCGCCATGGTGGCGATCAGAAACCCCTGGTGTCCGTCCAGGACTCCCAGGCGGAAAAAGTAAGTGTGGAAGAAAACCCATAGGGGATCAAACAAGCGCTCGAGGATGTTGACGTTTTCGCCCCGTTCGAACATCTCCTGCGCTGCCAGGTCGGTGTAAAGCTCGATCCTCTGACGATGTTCCTGCAGCGTGTCGCAGGTGTAGTGCAGGATTTCACCAGGCATGGTCTCCACGCGGCCGTTCACCGTCACGGACTCATGAACGTATTTCCCGCCCCACCCGCCCTTGCGCCGGTTGAAGAGGCGAACCTTGTAATCCGGGTACCAGCCGGAGTGCAGGATCCAGCGGCCAAGATAGCGGGCGCGGCGAGCAAAGCGATATCCGTCCGCTGCGGGTTCCGAGTCCTTCCAGCTACGAATTGCAGCCTGTGCTACGGCATCAAGTTCCTCATCCGCGTCCAGGCTCAGGATCCACTCGTGCTGGGCGTGGCCTGTGGCAAGGTTTTTTTGCGCCGCGTATCCCTGCCAGGGTTGGTTGATGACCCGCGCTCCCAGGCGCGCTGCGATAGCCGGCGTCTCGTCGGTCGAGCCGGAGTCGAGCACCACAATTTCATCGGCACAGGCCAGCGATCGAAGGGCGCGGGCGAGGTTTTTGGCCTCGTTGCAAGCGACAATTGTGGCTGAAATACGAGGCATGGAAAGATCAGTTACCTGCGCTGTCATTCCGAGCGAAGCGAGGAATCTCGCCCTGGTCTGTGCGGGAACGATGAGAGCGAGATTCCTCGCTTCGCTCGGAATGACAGTCCGCGCTGGTTTTCAAGACTGCGGCGAACGCGCCCTCGGAAACAAGCTGCGCCACGCGGGCGATATCCTTGTGCAATGGTCTATCTTTGGTTACGGGGGATGAGACGGCCCGAAGCATCGCCTTGGCTTTTTCTGCCAGACGCCCGGTCCTGAGCGGAGCCAGCAAATCAATGGCTTGGCAGGCCGCCAGCAGCTCGATGGCGATTATGGCGGTCAAGTTAGAGAGGAGGGGGCGCAGCTTCAGGGCTGCTGCCATGCCCATGCTCACATAGTCTTCCTTGTTTCCGGAGGTGGGGATGGAGTCCGCAGAGGCGGGATGGGCCAGGACCTTGTTCTCCGAAGCCAGAGCGGCAGCCGTCACTTGAGTGAGCATGAATCCCGATTCGAGGCCTGGTGACTTTGTCAAAAAGGGCGGCAGGTCGGACGTCAGGGGATTCACCATGCGGTCGATTCGCCTTTCGGAGATGCCGCCCAGTTGCGTAAGCGCCAACGCCATAAGGTCAAGCGCAGTGGCCAACGGTTGCCCGTGGAAGTTGCCCCCCGAGATAACCTCGCCTTCGGCCACGAAGACCAGGGGATTGTCCGTGGCGCTGTTCATTTCCCTTTCAAAGGTTTGTCGCGCGTAATTGAGCGCATCGCGTACAGCCCCGTGAACCTGCGGCATGCAGCGCAAACTGTATGCGTCCTGGACGCGCGAGCACGCCTGGTGCGACCTGTTAATCTCGCTTCCCTGCGTAAGGCACCAGATGTTCTTGGCGGTCGCCATCTGCCCGGGATGTGGGCGGGCTTGATGCAGGCGTTCATCAAAGGCCCTGCGGGAGCCGCGCAAGGCATCCAGCGAGAGCGCTCCCGCCACGTCTGCCGTATCCACGAGAAGTTCGGCAGAACGTAGCGCGAGAAGCCCCACAGAGAGCATCGCCTGAGTGCCGTTCACGAGTGAAAGACCTTCCTTGGCTTCGAGCGCCAGGGGCTTTAACCCTGCCTCCTGCATGGCGGGCAGCGCGCGCCTGCGACGGCCCTGGTAGAGCACGTCGCCCTCGCCCACCAACGCCAGCGCCACATGGGCCAGAGGAGCAAGATCGCCGCTCGCCCCGACTGACCCGCGCGCGGGTACCACGGGATGCACCCCGTTGTTAAGGAACCCACACAGCAGTTCGGCCACCTCCGGCCGGACACCCGAAAGACCGATGGCCAGCGTATTCGCCCGCAGCAGGAGGAGCCCGCGGGTCTCTCGCACGTCAAGCGGCTCTCCCACCCCGCAGGCGTGGCTGCGCACCACGTTTAATTGCAGTTCTCGTGCCTGCGCGGGCTCAATCCGTTCCGTGGAGAGGCTTCCGACCCCGGTCGTAACGCCGTAAACGGCCTCTTTTCCCTGCATGATCTTCTCCACGAGTTTGCGGGACTGCGTCATGGCATGGCGCGCCTGCGGCGAAAGCTTGACGCGACGATTTTCCCGCACCACTTGGTAAAAGTCGCGTGGGGTCAGGTCATGTCCGGTGAGCTGCAAATTGCGGAGCATCAAGTTCTCACTAAATCAGAAATCAGAAATTAGAAATCAGAAAATGGAAATTAGAACTCCAAATTTGAAATCCGAAACTCTGAAACTCGATTCGAGACTACCGCTCTTGTTTTCGAATTTCTGATTTCTGATCTCTGATTTCTGATTTCCCCAGGAGCAATTCCCGGTACTTGTCGGGCAAGGTGCGCGGGCGGCCGTCGCGGTCGGTGATGACGTGTACCGTCTCGCCTTCAGCAATGAGTTCATCCGTGCGCGGCTTGTAGATTTCGTAGCCGAAGATCAGCACCCGCCTCCGCATCCCGGTCAAGCGGGTGCGAACCTCGAGTTGGTCGTCGTAACGCGCGGGGGCTTTATAACGACAACGCGCTTCGGCCACCATGATGTAAAGCCCGTCCTCTTGCTCCATATCGTGGTAAGCAAAACCGTGCTGCAAGCAGAAGTCCGTGCGCCCGATCTCGAACCAGACCAGATAATTCGCGTAATAAACCACGCCCATCTGGTCCGTCTCCGCGTACCGGACGCGGACCTCGGTGGACGTCCAATTGCTGGCTACCGTTTCCTCAGTCATATGATTCGATGATATGAACACTCCAGAAACAAACAGTCTACCGTAAATCTCAATTTCCACAAACCTCCGGGAAGGCGGAAAGTGGAAATTAGAAACTGGAAACTGGCAGCCCTAGTTTCCGGTTTCCGGTTTCATTTAACCCTCTGCAACCTGTCATTCTGAGTCCTAGTTTCCAATTTCCAGCTTCCGGTTTCATTTAATGCTCCGAAACCTGTCATTCTGAGTCCGCCATTCTAATTGGCGGACGAACCCGCCGCGGCGGGGCGCTCTGGACTTTTCCGCCGACCATGAGCAGCGCGATCCCGTTGTAGCAGGACCGCAAGGCGGGAACAGAATGGCAAAGCAGGGGCGCGCGGCGTCTACGCGTCGGTTTTTGGCCATATTTTTGGCTTTGATTGGCATTTTTTGAACTCAAAAGACAGTTCGTTTTGGGGCTCCGAAAACGCTAAGTCCTGTATTTTCAACACAATCTTAGGTTCGTTCCGTCTATTTAGTATCTTTTTTGTATTTTGCCCCAATTCTTCGCCCTCCACGGGCTGATTCAGAACCCCTTTCACACGCTCTGTTGCCGCGTTCCCCATAGGTCAACCAGAGTAGCCTATCATATTTCCAATTGCCTGTCAAGCGAAAGAATGCCGAAGCAGGATTCGGTCACCCACGGCGGGAAGTATTCCCGGCGGCGCGCTCCCGGCTTTTCCCTGACTCCGTCCGGCCCGTGTGCCTCGCCGCCTCCGCGTCTCTGCAATCTGAAATCTGCAATCTCGAATTACCACCAGGTGTCACGAAGCATGGGCCGCCGGCCCTGCGCGGGCATGGGGTACTTCACCCCGCACGTGGTGATGCGCAATCTGACGGGGACGCCCCAGACGGCAATCGTCATGTTAGAGTACCCCAATGGGCCGGGATAGGTACGAGCGGGAGTTTCACGATTGCCAACGGCGCTTGTCCAACATGGAACGATATATCAACCCGAACGTGCCAATGAGGAAAAGTGGAGGGAATATGCGGATTCTCACTGCCATGGTTATAGTTGTGGCCTTAGCCGTGCTTGCCCCTTGTCAAGATCGGCAGGCTAGAAAGCCTTTTACCATCGCGATTAGCGCGGGTTCGTCGGCGACAAAGGCCGGCTCAAGCGTGGACATAAACATCCGACTCACGAACAATTCGAGTGAGCCGTTGGACTGCAGCGGCAGCTTCTACGACCTGACTGGACAAGACTCAAATTTCATATACGAGGTGCGGGATGAGCACGGCCGTATGGTCTCCAAGAGGGCGTATCCACATCCGGAACTTGCGGCCGGGAAAGCGATTCTCGGCCGCACCATAAGACCGGGCGAGAGTATTACCGAGAGCCAAGACGTAGGTAGGATTTACGACATGACCAAGCCGGGGAAGTATGTTATTCAGGTGTCTAGACCTGTCTCATTTACCAATCAAAAGGCCGGCGTAGTGAAATCCAACAAAGCCACGATAACCGTCGCCCCCTGAGGCTGATGCGAGCGCTCCCTTCGCTTAACTCCCTCGGTGGGGAAGGTGCGGGCAGTGTGGACGTTCTTGCTTCGCTACTGGTCGCAGCCCCACCGGGTCGGGATAAGGGGAGCGGTTGCCGGCTCACCCCTCCCAGACCACCGTATTCGGGTGGCGCAGGCATGGTTTCGAAGCTGTGAAAATATTGAAAAAACCGGATTTTTTCTCCTGCAAATAACTGAAAACACGAGGGCGAAAAAAGCCAAAATCAATATTTTCACAGCTTCTTCGTGATGTCTGCGATTGCAACGGGGTACGCCATGACCCGGGACCTGCCGCTGCCACTCCCCCTTCTGCTCGCATCCAATATAGTGGGCCGCCGGGATCGCTCCAGGCGGGGGTCTCGAGCATCAAGTGGAGAGGTAATCTCGTGGTGGACAGCCACGTGCAAAACGAAGGCAACGGCTGGGCGGGGTCGGGGGCGAACCCCTGGCATCTGGACGCGGATACGGAGAGCTACGCTTTTCTTGCCAACCTGGGGGACAAGCCGGCGCGGATTGGCTTCAAGGTGTGGGCGAACGGGCAAATCTATTATCTGGACAGCCTCCAGCTGGTTCCCCACGAGACGCGCATGATCGACCTGCGCAAGCTGCGGGACGCGCAGGAGGCGGATTTCAAGAAGGACACGATTGCCGCCGAGGCCACGGACGGCAGCGTGCTTTGGCTGGGCCTCGATAACGTGCCGGTGATGGGCCGGCTGGCGGTGGTGACGCGGCACGGCGGGTTGGCTTCGAGCTACGACTGCTGCACTTGCCAGTGCGCCGCGCAGTACAGTGGAACCGAAATCGAGCCCGTAACTGCCTGCCCCATTGCCGTCACCAACACCGACCAGGAAACTGCCGAGATGTACATGGCCCCGCCTTGCGGGGGGAGCGGGTACTATTACGACATCACCTCCCAAGTGAGCTGGGGTTCGAGCAACACGGGAATTTTCACCGTGAGCAACTCAGGTCTTCTGACCGGCGTGGGCGGCGGCTCCGCCCTTGCCAACGCAAATGACGGACCCTACGAATGTGGGAATTGGGCAGGGAATGGGGGCTACTGCAATTGTACTTACTACACAAATGCCAGCGGCAGCGGCCCGTGCAGCGTGCAAACGCCCACCAGCCTAAAAGTCCTCAAGCATCCTACAATTTCGATGACATATATCGGCTCGCCCTGCGATGACACATCAAGCTATTATGGGATCGACATTGCAGTCCTGTATCAGGTATTGGATCAGAACGGTCAACCTATGAACAACAGCAATATGGAGCCCCAGGAGGAGGTCCTCAACGTCGTCGACAACGGCCAATCCGAAGATAACACCACACCTAACTGGGCCGACGTCGGGCCGACAGAATACCCCGGTACCTCCCAATTCACCAATTCCTCTGGTCAGTTCTACGATGCCCCCTTCGGCACTTGTTCAACCGCGCCAGTAGTGTTTACCCAGACACAAAAGATCGGGATTCTTCTGAGTGGTGCAGTATTCCCGGTCCGAACCAAGAATTGGACCACGTCTTCGTCATCTGGCGGCCACGGTTCTATAAATAACGGCACTGGGGGCGATATAAGCAACACCAGATGACGGGAAACCCGACCGTGGGACTTGGAGAGAACAGACATGAGACCGTATTTGCAGATGCTCCTTCTGCCCTTTTTCGCTGTCTTGATCATGCCGACCGCGGAGGCTGGCGAGGTTCAGGATAGTTACTCTTTGCAGCTGGTGAGAACGTGCATTAAGGAACGTTCAATGGGTCTATATACGGCCACTGCGGCAAAGCACCTGCCTAGGCTCGGTGACAAAGTCGGAATCGCAATCGTCAAAATCTACACCAGCTCTGACATAATGGAGCCGAAGACAGTAAGGCTGTTCTTACCGGTCATTCAGATGGCGTTTCAAGACCCTCGGCTGATTTCGGATGAGGAAGATCGCAAGCCAGCAGTGACCGTGCTCCTCTTGAATTACTTACGTGGCAACATCAGCGATGGCGCACTCAAAAAGGAAATCTCCAAGGTCGAGGAGCAGGTGCTTCAGATGACCGCGAAGTCTCCACCAAGCTAACGGAAGCGGCGGGCGCAGGCGGTCACTTTTTAGCGTCTGCGATCCCCCGAAGGGACTCTCATCCGGCAAGGGCTGGGCGCGGATATACTCTCCGGCAGCCTGCCGTTCTACAAGCGCACTTGCCGCCCGTGACAAATGCAGTTCATCACCACCCGCGGACAGATTAATTTCACCGCCTCAATTCCCGCGACCACGCCGGCCGAGATGGCCGGGCGGCGCAGACATCGTTTTGAAGATGTGAAAAAATCCTAAAAGGGGCGAATTGACCCCGTGTATCCCATTGAAAATTCAGGTAGGGGCACGCCATGGCGTGCCCCTACGACGATTTTTTCACACCTTCTTTGTGATGTCTGCGATTGCGACGAGGTACGCCATGTGTCCCGACCTGCCGCTGCCCCTCTCCCTTCTGCTCGGTTCGCATCCAATACGGTGGGCCGCCGGGATCGCTCCAGGCGGAGGTCTCGAGCATCGAGTCGAGAGGTAACCTGCTGGTGGACAGCCACGTTCAAAACGAGGGCAACGGCTGGGCGGGTTCGGACGCCAATCCCTGGCACCTGGACGATGACACGGAATCGATCCTGTTTCTCACCAACGAGAGTGACCAGCCAGCGCGCCTCGGCTTTAAGGTTTCGGCCCACGGCGTGATCTACGAAGTTGCTGAGAAAGGCCAATCTACCGTCATCCTGATCGCGCCACGGCGGGACGCCATTCTTACTGGCGGACGACGAAGGGTCTCGGCGGTCGTTGACTGCGGAGATTCTTCGCTCCGCTCAGAATGACAGGCCCTTGCCTTTATTTTCAGCAAGCTGCCACTACCTGACGAACCTGCAGCTCGATCCGGACGAGCTGGACTTGTCAAGAGGCGGTCGCCTGAAGTGAGCGCATCAACAACAATTTGTATTGGCTTCAGTCTGAAAGAGCGGGGCTATCGCTTAGCGCCGCCCTCAAAGCAAGCTTTCTCCGGCGCCATCCACAGGGTTCCGAAGCACGTGTCCGAGGTGGCCAAGAAAACATTTGAGCAGGTGGTTTGCAAAACGTCGCAGCTCGATGTTCCCAGCCAGCTCCAGTCTGCTTTCTGGTGAGGCGGTTTCCCTGGCACAGGAGAGGAATTCATTTGCGGTTTGCCAACGGATGGTCAGGTCCGGATGCTTGGCTGGGCGGCGCTGGAATGCAATTTTCCCGCGATCGATAGTTACGGTCCAAACCAAATCCCAGTCTTCCACAATCCACAGGGTTGTAAGGCGGGCCTCACGAAGGTGCTGGCGCAGTTGCCTGTCACGTCCGGTAAGAACAAAGGCGCGTTGTATGATGCGACGGGCGGCGCGTTTGGAGGGCGGCAGGGAGGATTCGTTACTGCCATTCTCTCTGTGAGTCATGCTTCTGGATATATTTCACCTCGAAAGAAGAAACGGGAAATTGGAAACTAGAAACTGGAAATTGGAAAATGGAAACTAGAAACTGGCCGCGGCCACCCTTACTTGAAACCTGCCGGGTTATTGTTTCCATGCAACGCAAGAGATGAGGGCCTTTCACCATTTCCCATTCTCCAGTTTCCATCTAGCATTTCCGGCATAGATTACTGCTCATACGCAATGCCGAAGTTGGGCCTTTCACCAGTTTCCAATTTCCATTTTCCAGTTTCCTTGTCGCATACCCGGCATAGATTACTGCTCATGCGCACTGCCGAAGCCGGGCCCTTCACCAGTTTCCAGTTTCCATTTTCCAGTTTCGAATCATTCGTGCCGGATTGCGGGCCGCAGACAGGGCGCGGCGCGCCGCCGCCTCCACCAAATCTGTAGAGGGAGCCAGTTCATCGACCAACCCCAGCGTCAGGGCCTGGGTGGCCGGAACGCGTTCCGCTGTCAACAAGAGTTGCGTCGCAGCCGCCCTGCCGATCAAGCGAGTCAGTCGCTGAATCCCTCCCCAACCGGTGATGATGCCGAGGGAAGCTCCGGGGTGGCCAAAAGAGGCATCGTAGGTGGCGATGCGCGCGTGGCACGCTAGGGCCAGATCCAGGCCTCCTCCCAAACAATAACCTCGGATGGCCGCAGCGATGGGAAGAGGGAAGTTCGCCACATGGTTAAGGAGCGATTGTCCCGCCCGTGCAAAATCGCGGGCGGCTGCCCCTTCAACCGATGCGACCTCCTCGATGTCGGCGCCAGTTGCGAAAGAGTGAGAGTTGGCGGCAATCACCACGCCCTGGAAAAGGCTGGCGAGCTTGACTTCATTTAGGAGGTCGCCTAGTTCCGCAAGGACTCCCATCGTAAGCCGAGGGTATCCAGCGTCCGGCGGAAAACCCAGCACGGCGACCGAATTGTGGCTGCTTAGCTCCATGGGCAAGGATTCAGGAGTCAGGATTCAGGGAAGCAGGTTTCAAGGGTCGCAAGGGAGCAGGCACGAGGGCCGCACGCCCTGAATCCCGACTCCTGAATCCTGAATCCTATCTCACGTGCGACCGGATGAAGTCCACAATTTGCTGAGTTGACGCCCCCGGCTGGAAGACTTCCGCAACGCCAACCTTTTTCAACTCCGGAATATCTTCATCGGGAATGATGCCGCCGACGACCACCAAGATATCCTCGAGACCTTCTTCATGAAGCAGCTCGCAGATACGCGGGACGATGGTGCGGTGCGCCCCGGAAAGAATAGAGACGCCGATAGCATCCACATCTTCCTGGAGCGCTGCGTTGACGATCATCTCCGGCGATTGCCGGAGGCCGGTGTAAATCACTTCCATTCCGGCATCGCGTAGGGCGCGCGCCACAATTTTCGCTCCCCGGTCGTGGCCATCCAGGCCAGGCTTGGCAACGAGAACTCGAATCCGACGGTCCATAGATTGGTGACGAGTGACAGGCAAGGATTCAGGGTTCGGGATTCAGGACCTGCGATCCCCGCGTCTGGTCTCTCCTGACACCTGAAACGCGCTCTACTGAATCCTGACTCCTGAATCCCGACTCCTGTTTGTCACTACTCCTATCGAAATGCCGGCTCCTCGTAGGTCCCGAAAACGCGCCGCAGGACGTCGCACATTTCGCCGAGGGTGGCATACGCGCGCACAGACTCGAGAATGTAAGGCATCAAGTTGGCATCCGTGGCGGCAGCGTTTCCCAAAGATTCGAGGGTCGCCTGGACGCGGGAATTATCCCGCTGCTTCTTCAACTGCTCCAACTTCAGTCGCTGATGACGGGCAACGTTCTCATCGATTACCAATAGGGTGATGGGGCGCTCTTCCTCGGTTACGAAATCGTTGACACCCACAATGACCGCCTCTTTCCGTTCGATTGCCTGCTGATAGGCGTAAGCAGCATCGTGAATCTCTTTCTGTGGGAAGCTTTTTTCGATTGCCGCCACCATGCCCCCTAGGGCGTCAATCCTGTCAAAATACTCGTAACAGGCGCGCTCGGTTTCGGCCGTCAGCTTCTCCACGAAATACGAGCCGGCGAGCGGATCAACGGTGTTTGTTATGCCGCTTTCGTGAGCAATGACTTGCTGCGTCCGGAGCGCAATCGTAACCGCCGCCTCGGTGGGAAGAGCCCAGGCTTCATCAAGGGAATTGGTGTGCAAAGACTGCGTTCCCCCCAAAACCGCCGCGAGAGCTTGCAGGGTAGTGCGCACGACGTTGTTGTAGGGTTGTTGCGCGGTGAGCGAGCAACCCGCCGTCTGGGTATGAAAACGGCAAAGCCAGGAGCGGGGATTCTGCGCGCCAAAGCGCTGGCGCATCACTCGCGCCCAAACTCTGCGCGCGGCGCGGTATTTTGCCACTTCCTCGAACAAGTCGTTGTGCGCGTTGAAAAAGAAGCTGAGACGGGGAGCAAATTCGTCCACGCTTATGCCTGCACGTACCACCCACTCGACGTACTCCATGCCGTCGCGCAACGTGAAGGCGAGTTCCTGCACTGCGGTCGATCCTGCCTCACGAATGTGGTAGCCGCTAATGGAGATGGCATTCCAGTGGGGGACTTCCCTGGCGCCATACACAATAGTGTCCACCACGAGGCGCATCGATGGCTTGGGCGGAAAGATGTATTCCTTTTGGGCGATGTACTCCTTGAGAATGTCATTCTGTGTTGTTCCTGAGATTTTCTTGAGCTCGGCCCCGCTCTTTTCTGCCACCACCAGGTACATTGCCCAGATGATGGCTGCGGGCGAATTGATGGTCATGGACGTGGTTATCCGCTCGAGCGGCAGCCCGGCAAGCAGGGTCTCCATATCAGCGAGAGATGAAACCGCTACCCCGCATTTGCCAACCTCGCCCTCAGCCAGAGCGTGGTCGCTGTCGTAGCCCATCAGGGTAGGCAGGTCAAAGGCGATGGAGAGCCCCGTTTGCCCTTGCTTCAGAAGGTAATGCAGGCGCTGGTTGGTGTCCTCGGGGCTGCCGAATCCTGCGAACTGGCGCATGGTCCAGACCCTGCCCCGGTACATAGTACGGTGGATGCCGCGTGTGAAAGGGTATTCACCCGGCTCTCCGAGGTCGCGCGAATAATCGAAATCAGCCAGATCGGATGGGGTGTACAGTCTTTCGACGGGCACGCCGGAAAGGGTCGTGAAGATTTCTTGCCGCTCGGGGGAGCTCTCGAGGGCGGGCTTGAGTACCTTTTCCTCCCAGCGGGCTTGGGCAGTGGAGGGTTGGCGTTGAGAACGCCCCGTCTCGAGTTCTGTGCCCGTTTTTCGCCCTCTCTGCATCGTACACTGCGACCCGGAGGGCATCTTAGTTCAAGGCCAAATGCAAAGTCAAACTTGTGAAAGAATGCAGAAACTCAAGTCCCTCTCCCTTGGGGAGAGGGCACGACTTCTACACCAGTGTCCGGCCGAAAATATGGGCGAAAATCAGGCCCCTCCCGCTTATCCTTGTGGGTTTGGAGGGGGCGTCTGAATGGCCGGCTCATCGTGCGTGCCTGGAATGTTCGGCGAGCGGGTCACCTTCCCCTGAAGCGCGTCGTTCAATTCGACATGGTAGTCAGCCAGAATCGTGGCGGTTACCTGCTGAAATTGCGTGAGGGCTTTGGCGTAAGTCGAGCGCGCCTTCACTTCGTTGCCCTCGGCCGTGGCCAGGTCGCGTTGCGCCTGAATCACCAGGAAGACGGTGGACTCACCCAACTGAAATTTCTTCTGTTCCGCGTCGAGGGTCTTCTGCGCCAGCAGGACCGCCTTTACTGCGGCCTCGATTTGGGCCTTGGCCTGAATCACCCCGATTTCTGCGCTGCGGACGTCCTGCTCAACTTGATTCTTTTGCCTCTGAAGTTGTTCCTCCAGTTGTCGTTGTTCGAGGAGGGCGCGCGCTACGTCGGCCTGCGCGGCGCGGTTGCGAATAGGGAATTGCAAGGTGAAGCCAAAAGAATAATCCGGATAATTGGCGTGGAACAATTGGGACAAGGATTGCGAGATGCCTTGGCTGGACACCACCATCGGCCGCGCAATTGGTTCGAGGCCGGTTCCCACGCATTGCTCCCCACTCGCCGTGTACCCGGACGGGCAAGGCCCGAGCACCGAACTGAGACCTGAGAGTCCCGAGGGGGAGTAAGTGGCAAACAGGTCGAGGGTGGGCAACAAGGCATTACGATTAGCCTTGACCACGATTGACTCGTAGCGCACGTTGAGGTCAGCCTGTTCGACTTCCGGGCGGTTCTGGAGTGCTTGCTTCAAGGCTTGATCCAAGGGTGGAATATCGTTCGGCGTTGGCTCCGGGAGTTTATCCAAAGCGTCAATTTGAGCGCTTATCAACTCGGAGTCGACTTTCCTCGAGAGCGCCGTCTTGATCAACTCTGCCTGTTGTTGCAGGCTGGTCTGGGCAACAATCAAATTCTGTTGATCGGAAGCCACCTCGGATTCCGCTCGCACGACTTCAATCGGCGCCAGGGTGCCAATTTCCACCTGACGCTTATTATCGGAAAGGAGTTTCTCAGAGTAGGCCAGGGCTTGTTCGGCTACACGGACGTTTTCCTTATAAGACAGGTAATCCCAGTAAAGATTCAAAACCTGAGCGACCGTCGTGATCACCTGTTGACGGAAAACACTGTTTGATATTCTCATGTCATTTTGTGCGATGCGAATGAACTTGGCATTAGCTCGATAGCCGAATCCGTTCAGTAGTTGCTGGTCGAAGCCCACGGTCAGGTTTGTAGGGACGGCGGGGTTGAACAGCGTGTTGAGCGAAGTTGTGGATTGGCGGTAGCCGCTCACTGCCACTGCGTAGCTGGTACCCGTCAGGAAACCCTGGCCAAAATAGGCGACGCCGTTGGTGGTTTGAGTGATGACCGTGGGAAGACCGCTGACTACGGTGTAATTAAGTGGGGAGGTTCTGCGGTCCCATCCGAACTGGGCCCCTGCGACTGGGTCGCAGCAGCCAATTACGCCGACGTTCGTAGCGCCGCCACTGCCCGTTACTGTGCTGGCGCTAGTCGTGCTGCTGCTACTGATACTACTGATGCCGCCGCCGATCGCTCCTGCAAACAGCGCCGAGGAGGAGAATGCGCCTGGAACCCCGCGGGTTGCGCCGCCGCTCTTGGCGCGCAAGAGGTCCGTCTGCGCATAACCCAGGTTATAGCGCGCGACGGAGATGTCGAGGTTGTTCTCGAGCGCCAGGGCAATCGCATCCTCGACAGAAAGGCGCAGCTTACCGTCACTGATCAACGAATGAAGCCGCTCAGAGTTGCTCATCTTTGGCTGGGGAACATAGGGCGAGGCATAAGGCCCCCAGAAGGCCGGAAACAATCGGGTGTTTCCATACTTCATGGTTGCAGGGTCGGTACTCCTTGCTTCTTGGCCATTCACGCTCTGTGACATGAGGAGCGATCCCAGAGCTACAGTTAGGGCAAACCAACGCAGGTTCTTATGGTTCATCGCGAGTTGTTCTCCCTGCAAATGGGATTCATTGAACTTACTGGCATAGAATCATACTTACGCAATATTTGGACGTGGAGTTTCATAAAAGGTCATCACGGGTTCTGGATGGTAAGTCGGAAATAACCGGCCAATC
>DLMI01000249.1 GCA_002478145.1 Acidobacteria bacterium UBA7540 | reverse complement strand
CCACCTTCATCGGAATCAGCAAGTCCCGACTGCAATTCCACTGTTGGGCTAAATCAGCGACAGTTAAGAGTCCCTGGAGCATTGATTTCGACCACTTGCACTTTTCTGTTCGTTAAGGCCATCGCCTGCGCTTGGCCCAGAACATGGTCGGGATAAAGTTGCGGTCAGCACCTTTGGCCCAGCCCTCCTAATCCCGGTCGCTTGACACTCGAGCGATCGGTGTTCTCGGACCAAATGGTGTCGACAGGCATTTCCTCCCATTTGGGCCCAGATCGACATCCTGCACCTACGCGCGACCTCTCGTACCCATCGAGTGGCGTTCCGTGTTTCTGATCGCGCCAACGTATCGATGACAGCTGAAAACTGACTGTTAATTCTCGCGATCCAGGCGGGACTATGGGCGAAAGGAGGTCTTCTAGCGGAATCCCCTACAGCCTATTTAAATCAGATCTTCTTTCATGTCAAACGGGCATGACCGCAGACCGCCCGGGCCTGGCAAATAGTTCAGGGATAAAGATTTGAAGAGCTGAAAATGGAAGGACAGGCTTCTCCAGCGACCTCACGGCTCAAACATAATTCGAAGACCCGGCCTGCACACCGAAACCAACTCGTCGGAGACCTCATCCCCTGTCCGGGAGATTCGAATGCGGGTAACGGAGGCACAGCCCCTGGTCAGCCTTATGGCACGAATGGCCCCAGCTTGAGCCAGCTCAGTCAGTTACATTACCCTCGCTCCTCCAGCAGAGGGCGCTCAACGCAGCGGGGTTGATATGGTCCCGACACAGTCTGCGCTCTGTGCACCCTCAGGCGTGTTCGGTAACCGCTTGCATAATGCTGGTGCCCCGCCCTGTTTGCCCTTTGCGTTTGCACTTGGTTCTCACAAGCGTCGACCCGTAAAAAAATGTTGGCAACCGACATGTCCGCTTTTTGCTCACGCACGACAGGGTGCATCGACGGCGGCTCCTCCGACTCGCGCTCTGTACAGTTGGGGCGTGCTGACGAACTTGCGTTAGGCCCCAACGCCCGCGGCCCTCGGCTGAATGCCCGTTTCTGAGGCACCAGCTTGGCCTTGGCGTAGTAGAGAATCCACAGTCACCTTCAATCGGACCAAGGCGGCGGCATGGAGTTGCGAAATACGCGATTCATCAACTCTCATAAGCTCGGCAACCTGTCTCATGGTTAGGCCCTGCTTATGGTAGAGCGTGATGATTTGGCGTTGACGCTCCTGCAGCCGCGAAACGGCACGATCAAGGATTTCCAGTTTTTCGTTCCGGTAGCAGAGGTCGAAAGGATTGGGATCGTCACCCCCCACAAACTCTGCGTCAGCGGATGTCTGCATGGAGGTCGGCCCCGCGGAAAGCCTACGCATACTACAGTCAACCCCCACGCTCTGAATCTCAGTTAGCACCCGGTGCCACTCTGCCAGATTCATTACCTGCGCCGCGGCCATCTCCTCGTCCGTGACCGGGCGGCCGAGCTTGACCTCCAGTTCGTGGTAGAGCCTTTGGATTCTTTGGTTCTTGCATCGTAAGTCGCGGGAGGCCCGATCGGCGCTGCGGAGACCGTCCAAAATACTTCCGCGAATCCGGTGACTTGCGTACGTCTCCAACCTCACCCGCTTGCTCGCGTCAAACTTGGTGACCGCATCAACCAGTCCCACCACACCGTCTGAGAACAGGTCATCCAGCTCCACATGGGTAGGCAGGCATTTGCGAATCTTCAGAGCCACGCGCTTTACCAAGGGAAGCATATCAACCAACAGCTTCTCCCTGTTCTGGAGGCCCTTTCGTTCGTGCCTTCTCGTGGGACGCAAAATAGGAGGAGTCAGGGGTCGTCGCGGTCGGGCCGGCGAGCGAGGGCGAAGATTGGCCACCGCCGTCAAGCTGCTCAGTTGCTGAAAAGCGGGAACGGATTGAGTTGCCATAGAAACCTTCGTCACTCTGAAATAGACCCATACAGGTCAGGGCCTTTCGACCTTGGGCTTCGCTGCCATCGTCCGGAGGCCGCATTTCTCCGTCAGCGTGAAGCCTGCGGCTCCGTGCTCGGTGTACCACCTTGGCCTTTGAGGAATTGCTTAGTTAGGCGCGTACTGTTGTCAGCATGGCAGGATGACTATTAGGACGAGTGGCTGCGAGGATCGTTCAAGATGCGTCGCTTTAATCAAGGCCGATCCGAACCGTTTCACCGAAAGGTGCCTTTCTGCGCGATTCGGTTACCCAGAGCACCGGATATTCCGGCGCCTCCGGGTACGAATGGCAGCACAAGTCCGTGAGATAGATAAAACAAACTGGCGCGATATTGTTCTCGGCCACCCAGTTGAATGCCGGGCAGAAGTCTGTGCCTCCACCGCCTTTAGGTTCGAGTTGCACCGGTTCTGATGGTCTGAACTCCTGAGCACTTTGAACCGCCGCGTCACAATAGACCACATGGATTGCTTCCGGCTGCGCCTCCTCGGAGATCGCCGAGATTTCACCTGCAAATTGTTCCAGCTCGCGCTTTCCGATCGAGCCCGAAGTGTCGACCGCAATCACAATCTCACCCACTCCCTGGCGCTCGACCGAGGGCAGGTACAGGCCCGAAGCGATGTAGCGGCGATTGGGTGGGGTCCAGCGATAATCAGAGGGCGTAGTGGCAGCCACAAAATCACGTAGGATCGCGCGCCAGTCCTGCTGCGACTGGCGGCTTTCGCTAAGTGGCCTTTCGATCCCAGCGGGTTCGTGTCCCCAAGCCTTGGCGGACCGCAATGCCTGTTCGGCGGCGATGCCCCACTCATGCTCCTGGCGACGCTTCTCGGCCGGCGAAGCTGTTTGCCCGTGCTCGTCCGTCGCGTCCCAGACCTCGCCGAACCCTCCGGGCCGCACCGACGCTGGCCCCACGGCCTCACCCGTCGTCCGCCCACGTTGATCTGAAACCGGCTGATCTGACGGGTCTGGCTTCGGAGTGGAGGGCACAGTGCCGTCCGTCCC
>DLMI01000155.1 GCA_002478145.1 Acidobacteria bacterium UBA7540 | reverse complement strand
TATCTACGATAAGAGCCGTATGCGCTAATGAGCGCCTGTACGGATCCGTGCGGGGGGTATCAAGTAACTGGTATCCCTACCGCGACCCGATAAATACTGGGAGAACTAAATGGCGCAATCGGAACTAAAGCAGGTTATTGATGCCGGAACGGCAGAGTCCGGCTGGAAAGGTCTCTACAAACTCGGTGGAATCACTGCCCTGATTGTGCTAGTGGGGCCGCTAGCCGAAGTCCTCATCGGTTTCCTCCCGGGAGTGGCACGCCTGACGCAGCGGACCGTAACCGTCATCGACTGGTTCACACTCTTTCAGACCCATTGGTTTCTTGGACTCCGCAACCTCGGTCTCTTGAATATCATTGGAGCAGCCCTATTAGCCCCGACTTTTTTGGCTATCTACTCCGCCCTCAGGCGAGACAACAAAGCTTACGGGGCGTTCGGCACGATCCTTTTCTTCGTGGGGATGGCGGTCTACATCGCAAGCAATAGGGCCTTCGCGATGCTTTCCCTGAGCGGCCAATACGCAAGTGCTACTACCGATGCGCAGAGATCTCTATTGATTGCAGCAGGGCAGGCGATGCTTGCTGAGGGACAAACCCGTGCTGGCATTCCCCTCATAGAATTTGCAAGCTTGGTAATCTCCGTAGTCATGCTGAGAGGCAAGGTCTTCAGCAAAGCGACCGCTTACGCAGGAATTCTGGGAAATGTGCTGCTCATGGTCTTTGAAGCCATTCTAGCCTTCGTGCCCGCGTTCCTTAACGTGGGGTTGGTCATTGCCGGCGGTGGTGGGCTTGCGATCATGATCTGGTACCTCCTGGTTGGCCGAAGGCTACTCCAGCTAGGGCGCCTCTAAGGGACCAGGCAAGCATCCCGTCCTCTGAAACAGCTTACTCAGGGCAAGGCGGACACGATTCCCGCCATATCGCCGGATGGCCAGTGGGTGGTTTTCACCCGGCTCCAGGGCGGCAAGTACACTCTGATGAAGGTTCCGAGTGGAGGCGGCCCAGCGTCCCAGTTGAGGGACTACGGCTCACGTTGGCCATCCGTCTCTCCGGACGGCAAGTGGATCGCTTGCAAGTACTTTCCCGGCCAGAATCAGCCAACCAGCCTGGCGATAGTTCCTTTCGCGGGCGGCCAACCGGCCAAGGTTTTCCCGATGGCCGGTACTTACGGCCCTGCTCTTCTTTGGACCCCCGATGGCCGCGCCATCTCTTTCATCAACAGTGTGAATGGTGTGGATAACGTCTGGGAACAGCCGCTGGCGGGTGGCCTGCCAAAGCAGGTGACGCATTTCACATCGGACAGGATTTTCTATTTCGACTGGTCTCGCGATGGCCGCTTGGCCCTCTCACGTGGCACGGACCAGACCGACGCGGTGTTGATCAAGAATTTCCGATGACTGGCAAGACGACTTCGCGCTAACGGATCCTGAAGAAGCTGGGCGGCGGCATGGGTGTGGTCTATCGGGCCGAGCAAATCCCGCGCTTGCAGAAAGCGAAAACAGCCCCTAAGCACAGCCCAAGCGCGGATTCTGCCCGAAAAACGCGGTCTAGCCGACCCTCGCCAGACGTTGGTACTCGGCCTCAGCGTGCTCGGGGATCAGGACCCAAAGGGTGTAGATGCCGAGCGCCGTCCCGAAGGGAAAGTGGATGAGGCTAATGCAGCCGAGGACGATGGCGAGCATGCGCGCCCAGGGGTAGTGGGACAAGAGGCCCCATCCAGCGATCACTCCTGCAATGGCGAAGCCTGAAATGACCAGGCCGATCATGCCCAGGAAGGGAGCCAAGAACAACCGCATGGGCTGGGGAATCGGCATAAACATGAACGGGAAACGCATATGGCCGAAGACCATCAGGGCCACGCCTGGGATCAGCCGCAACACGGAAAGGGCGATCCAGAGGGCGCCAAGCACGCTGACGTGTCTCGCCACGCGCGAGGGTCGGGCGAATCCCGCGCTCGGGCTGGTTTGCGCCGGCAGGCTGGTTGGGCTAATCGAGGATTGAGGCGGTGGCGCGGGCGTGGCCATCGACGCGGGAGTCGGTGCGCCGGAGATGGCCTGGCCGCATTTGTTGCAGAAGATCTGCCCCGGCATGACCTGGGCGCCACAATGAGCGCAGTACATAAGATCCTCCTTGCTTGTCTGCACTATTATACGCTCAACGCCACATAAGAGTTCCCGACGGGCGCGTCCATTGTCCCGCCTTGGTGGGTCAGTTCTCAGTTCTCAATCCCTCGGTTCCGACCGGCACATTCGACCTTGTGTTTTGCTTGAAGAGTTGCCCGCTCTGGTTCTAACTGAAAACTGATAACTGAAAACTGACGACTTCATTCGTACCTCAGCGCCACCATGGGGTCCACCTTCGTCGCCCGGCGCGCGGGAATGAAACTCGCCAGGAGCGCGACGGAGAGCAAGAGGAGCGATACACCGATGAAGGTTCCGGGATCACCTGGCTTGACGCCCACCAGCATGCTACGCAGCAGCCGGCTGAGCGCGAACGCCCCCATCAATCCTGACGCGATCCCAATCAGGGCAAGCTGCAAGCCCTGCCGTACGATCGCTACCAGGATGCCACGACGCGTAGCGCCGAGGGCCATGCGAATCCCGATCTCGCGCGTGCGCTGCGCCGCGCCGAACGAAACCACGCCATAAACACCGACGGTGGCAAGCGTCAGACCCAGGATTCCCATGACTCCGGCGAGAGCGGCTGCCAGACGAAAGATGAACAAGCCGCCGAGTCCATGAATCCCCTGCTGCATCGTGCGGGCATCGAAGATCGGCAGATCGGGGGCGAGGTCACGGATCTGCCCTTGCACTCCCAGGATCAGCGATTCCGGAGGGACCGTGGTCCGAACCTGTAGCGACAGAAACGAAGTGAAGTTTTGCGCGAGTGGGAGATAGAAATAGGGCTGAGGCTCCGGTGAAAAATGCCACATACTCTGCCCGTCCCGGGCCAGGCCCACCACCTCGATGAAAGGCCCGGTGGCGCTCTTCATGCTGAAGCGCTTGCCGATGGGATCCTGATTCGGCCAAAACTTCTTCGCCATCGTCTGACTCACAATTGCCACTGGCCGCGCTGTTTCGTTGTCGAAGTCCCGGAAGGTGCGGCCCTCGAGCAGCGGAAGCCGCATCGTTTCAAAGTACGCCGGGTCAATGCTGTTGAAAGAGACCTCCGGGGCTACCTGACCAGGCGCGAGCGGATGACCTTCGATATAAATGGGGCTCGCAGGGCTGGGCATTCCCAGGGGCACGGTGAAGGCGAGGCTGGCGGATTGGACGCCCGGCATGGCGCGGACCCGGCTCTTAAGGTCCCGACAGAAGCCCTTCGCGCGCGTCTCGTCGTAACCGATTTGGTGCACGTCCAGCATGACACTCAGGACACGATCAGGATCGAAGCCCAGATACATATGCTCAGCTCGCTCGAGGCTGTGAACGAAAAGGCCGGCGACAATCAACAACATCAGCGAGCCCGCCACTTGCGCCACCAGCAGGACACCGCGGACTCCATGACGGCCCACGCCAGCAGAATCGCTCCGCCCACCTTCGTGCAACACGGTATTTACATCCACTCGACCGGCACGAAAGGCGGGCCAGACGCCGAGGAAGATTCCGGATAAAATCACTGCTCCCAAGGTGTAGGCAAAGACCCTCCAATCAAAGCTGTAGTCCAGCCGAAAAGCAACATTTGATGTGGTTGACGTTACCGAATGAAGCATTGATCCGCTGGCGCTGGTCGCCCATTCTCCGAGGAGCACGCCTCCGATACCCCCCAGGAGCGCCAGGAGGAGGCTTTCAGTGAGCATCTGCCGGACGAGTCGCCCGCGGCCCGCGCCCAGAGCCGCGCGAATGGCCATCTCGCGCTGCCGCGCCGTCGCCCGTGCTAGCAGAATATTCGCCACGTTCAGGCACGCCAGCAGCAAGACGAGGGCGGGCAGAACCAGGAATAGACCGGCGATGACGGGAACGAAGTTGGTGACGAAAGGGGCCGGCCGGGCCAATCTCTCCGGAATAACACGCACGGTGGCTCCCTGGTTCGTTGCGGGATACTGGGCGGCCAGGCGCTGCGCAATGACGGCTAGCGAACTCTGCGTCTCTGCCATGCTGACGCCGGGCTTCAGCCTTCCGAGCACCATCAACCCTCGGTCGCGGCGATCGGTCCAGAACCTGCTCGAATCCTGGACCAGCGGCAGCGCATTGAGCGACAGATAGCCATCCATATCAAAAGCAAACAAGGTGCCGTGGAACTCCTTGGGCGTGACGCCAATAATCGTGGCCGGTTGCCCATTGACAAGAACCCGCTTGCCGACGATGGCGGCATCGCCACCGAATCTCTTTTGCCAGAAGGAGTAGCCAAGCACCACCAGCAGCTCCTCGCCCGGCTTTTCGCCCTCGCTAGGAAGCAATAGCCGGCCGAGCAGCGGCTTCACCCCAAGAGCCGAGAAATAATTGCCTGTTACCGCGCTGTAGGCAAATTCACTCGCTTCGCCGCGGACACTGAACCCCGCGCCGCCGGGCGCGTAAGCAAACAGATTGGAGAACGCGTCTGCCTGCTTCTGGAAATCCAGAAGGTCAGGATAAGAAAACTTCGATTCAGACGTTCCCTTCGGTTGAAAAGCAAGAACCATGATTTGCTCCGGCGCTCGCACGGGGAGCGGACGGAGCAGCCACCCATTCAACACGCTGAAAATGGCCGTATTCACGCCAATGCCCAACGCCAGGGTGAGCGCCAGAATCGCGGTCAGCCCCCGCGACTTCCCGACCATCCGAAGGCCGTAACGGACATCCTGAAGGAAATTCTCGATCCAGTTCACCCGGCGCATATCTCGGCACTCCTCCTTGATTTGCTCCACCCCGCCCAGCTCGCGAAGGGCCGCGTAACGGGCTTCCTCTGGCGTCATCCCTTTTGCGGCCTGTTCCTCAATTAGCTTCTCCAGGTGAAAGCGGAGTTCGTCGCTGAGGTCCGCCTCGGCGCGGCTCTTCCGAAACAGTGACCGGAATCGAAGCGGCAGCTTGTGTATCCAACGCATCGGAAGCTCTCAGTTTTCAGTTCTCAGGCGCAAGCGACTTCTTGTTTTCACAACTGACCCGCCGCGGGGGGACCACTGACAACGGACAACGGACAACGGACGACTCCTCCCACTGAATCCTGAATCCTCGCCTTCACGTCGTCTCCAGCACCAGCCCAATGGCGTCAGAGAGCCTCTGCCAGTTGGCTTGCTCTTGCTGCAAATACTTGCGCCCTGCCGTTGTCAGCGAATAGAACTTGGCGCGGCGATTGTTGTCCGACTCGCCCCACTTCGCCTTGATCCATGCGCTTTGCTCAAGGCGATGGAGAGCGGGATATAGCGCTCCTTGATTCACCTGGAGCACGTCCTTCGACACCTGCCGGATGCGCTGGGCGATACCCCAGCCGTGCATGGGTTCAAGAGCAAGGGTCTTGAGGATCAGGAGGTCCAACGTGCCTTGGACCAAATCGGTTGGTTTGCTCATTCACACTCCCCTCAGTTATCGACAATGAATCCTACCTCACCTCTTGTCAATAATCAAGGGGAGATTTTGCGGTCAAGAACGACTGATTCGGTTTCTCGTTCGTCCGGCAGAGCCGGTTGGAGGAGTTGCTTTGTGGGACACGCGCCGGCTGAGCCTGAATCACATCCTGGCGCGGCCAGTTACGTCTTATGCGTTTGCGGAGCGCTGGAAGGCTTGGACAGACCGCACAGTCCGCATGGCGCGACGGTGGTCTGCCAAAAGCGCCAACAGCGATGCCCGTCCGATCTTTTCGCAATGCACGGTGCAAAGTGAAATGGCATTGAGGGGACGAACAAAGTCATGAAGTCGGCGTTGGTAATCGCGAATGACGTTGAGCCCGTCGCCTTTGGATAAGGCCCACGACCAGTCGGTAACCCATCGCATGACTGTTCCGTGGAGGTGCAACGGACTTCTCTGGAGTGGATCGCCTGCTCTTAAAAGTTCGTTGAGGCACTCCGGAGCGGTCAGAAACACCAAACGCCCGCTATGCAAAGATACGTCCGGCCTTAACCCATTCTCACTCAGGCCGCGCGCAACATCGTTTAAGCAGGTCGGGCCGGCTACGATCACAACCTGCTGGCCGATTTCCAACCCTGCGATTACGAATTGTAAGATTTCAGATGAGCCCTTTTCCTTCCGGACTACCAAACGACATGCAGTGGCCTGGGCTGCACGCCCCGCATGGTTGCTTAGTTCTACTCCCATATATCTTATCTTCATCGAAATTTGATGGGCCTGTCAACAAGACTTACTGGCGCAGTGTCGAATTGTCCCATGTCTATTTTATACACTTTCGCCATATCTTCGTGTTTACAAGTGAATGATCTCTGCCAGAGCCTATCCTCCGGGCGACGTGGGCTTACGGGCTCCCGAGTTGGACATTGAAACTCGCATGGCAATCAGTGGCGGGATCTTGCATGACAGACTTTCGTAAATCGCCGCCCCGGATCTTGAACTCCAGCGGCGGCTTCTTGAGTTTGTCAGGCAACCCCTCGATGCGCGCCTTGCCGTCGCTATTGGTGCCGATTTCAAGGTCGGATTTTCGTTTGTTCATGAAGCCGTAAAGAATTGTAACGTGGATCTTGGCGTCATAAAGAGGTTTGTTATTGCTGTCCAGGACCGTGAAGTCTGCCGAACAGGGCCCCAGGTCGCCTCTGATGACTGGGACGTCAACCGGTGAAACGCACAAAGCGTGGTCGGGGGCTGCTCCGGCCAAAAGCACGATCGCTACCAGGAGCAGCTTTCCAAGTCGCGGCGTCCCTATGCGGCTATCCGAGCCGCCAGTGTGACAATGAAGGAATCCGTAACACATCATTTGCTCTCCTTTCCTTTCTTAGTGCAGGCCAGGCACATATTATAAGTGATTTTGAGTAACCAGCGGCGCGATGCTCCCTCGCCCCAAGTTTCGCCTGCGCACTCGAAATAATTCGCGGCCTTGCAGTGCCTGATCCTTGGGGATCATCAAGGTGAGGTCCCGTCAGGAGGTCACAGAGCCGAATCAAAGGCTCTCTCGTTGCCGTCCGGCAAATCCAGAACCGTTTCGCTCGAGTTGGCTGAAAGCTGGACTTGGGTTTTCCCGTTTGCTCGGATTGGAGGGCCAGGGACTCCCGAGGTGGAGCTAACCTTCTGGTAAACACAGTGTGTCGATTGGAGTAACCCCATCATTTTCCACTTGCAACCATTCGAAGCAATCTCCTAATCTGAATTGTACCCCGAATGTTGCAGAAGGCGTGCCCAGTGGTCATGGTCTGGCGAATTTCCTGCCCCCGAATAAGTCATCTGGAATTCAAGCTTGGAAGTCATTGGTTCATGGTGGGAAGTGCATCGTGAGCATGGCAGGTGTGTGCGCTGGTGAAGCTGTGGAAGACAGGGTGTTAGACGACAACAAGGAGACCTCGGCGAGCTCCCAAAGACCTTTGCCAAGGGCTGGAGAGGTTCGGAATGAAGAAGCCCTTATGGCCATCGACTTCGAGGGAAGCTCGGAGTATTTGCTGGAACTGATTGTTGACAACTTGAGGCAGCTTGGCCCGGGCGCCCAAGGGGCCTTCTTGCAGACACTCCTGAAGGGCCTTACCAGCGTGGAGGTAACCGAGAAGGAGAGCATCGTCCATTGGGAAAAGATCTTAGCCCACCGAAGCGAGTTGACGGAAAAACTCGGCCGCCCATCCTCGCTGAGGACAGCGGCGGTGGACTACTTTGGCGAATTACACCTGCTGCGGAAACCCATTTTGTTGGAATACGAAGAGCTTGAGAAGTTGCGTCACAACGCCGCCACGGACCCGCTTACCGGGCTCAAGAACCGCCGCATGTTTGAAGAACACCTGGGTCGGGAGATCAATCGCTCCAGTCGTTACGGGACCTCGTTCGCATTGCTCTTGTTGGACCTTCGCAGGTTCAAGATTGCGAATGACACTTACGGACATGCCACGGGAGACGAGATTCTGCGCAGTGTGGCTCGTGCCAGCGATGAAACCATTCGCGGCTCTGACGTTTCTTGCAGGATTGGCGGCGATGAGTTCGCCATCCTTCTTCCTCAAGCGGAGAAGTCTAGTGCCGAGGCGTTGGCTGAACGAATCGCGGGGAAGTTCGAAACATATGCCAAGCCCCTTGCTCCCAACACACCGGTTGGAATGGATTATGGGATCGCCATTTTTCCTCAAGATGGTGAGGATGCAACACACTTGTTCCAATTTGCGGACAAGAACCTTTACGAGAGCAAACAAAGGGCAGCTCGTCTACAAGAGGAGGCCGTCGTCACAGCTCGGGCTTCTGCGTCCGAAGTCGAAGGACTCGCGCGGGAATCTGAGGCTGCGACAGACCGCGACGACCAGCGTAGCCCTGCCCAGTCCGTTTCTTCTCCAGGCGTTGGCCTGGCAGGAGAGAGAATCCGACCCTCAGATCACGCCCATGAGCGGCGCAAGGATGAACGAATTCCGCTCCAAGGAGCGCGCGGGCTGGGCGTAGTTCGTCTTGGGGCGAAGAGCAAGTTCGTAAGGGTTCTGGACCTAAGCTTTGGGGGCGTTTGCTTGCGGACGGACGATTATGACCTGCCGGACAGTTTTCCAACTCGACTAGCTGTCCCATTCCTGCTCGACGCTGAACTAACCTTGCATCGAATTTACTGCCGTCAACTTCCGGAGGGGAAAAGGCGTGTGGGCTGCTCGTTCACACCCAAATCCCAGCCGGCGCAGGCGTAGCGCCCGGCGGCCGGAAGCCTGTCACTTGTTGTAGGCGCCAAGACTCACCGTTTGACCTCAGGAACTGTTAGGCGCAGGGGAGTTGGCGGACTCACTGAGGTGTCGTTTTCCATTGGGCAAGCCTGGAAATCTGAAGGTGAAATAGCGTATCGTTTGCAGGGCGGGTTACGGCTTCACACTCTTGCGGAACCAATCCACCGTGCGTTCCAGCCCCTCTTTGAAACTCACTCTTGGTTCGAACCTCAAGAAGCGCCGGGCCTTTTCAATCTCAGCTTGAGAATGGCGTACATCTCCCCGCCGGGCGTTTGAGTACTCGGGTTCCAACTGGTGTCCCACGATGGCGGAAAGAGAAGAGAGGAGGTCGTTGAGAGTGTGTCGCTCGCCTGTGCCGACGTTGAAGACCATGCCACCCACGCCATCCGCTAGGCAAGCGAGCATGTTGGCCTCAACCACGTCATCCACATAAGTAAAGTCGCGCGACTGTTCCCCATCGCCGTAGACGATGGGGCGAATGCCCCGAAGCGCCGCTTCGACAAAGCGCGAAACAACTGCCGAGTACGTGGAGTGGGGATCCTGACGTGGGCCGAAGACGTTGAAGTACCGGAGGGAAACAGCCGGGAAGCCGTAAATCCGATGGAAGACGACGCAGTACTTCTCGCCCGCGAGTTTCGTAAGAGCGTAAGGGGAAAGGGGATTCTCGGGCATGGTTTCTACCTTCGGCAACGTCTCCGTGTCACCATATACGGAGGAGGAACTGGCAAATACGAACCGCTTCACTTGGGCGTCCCGCGCCGCCACCAGCAGGTTCAGGGTGGCAGTGACATTCGCACTATGGCTTCTGATCGGGTCTTGCACGGAGCGCTGGACCGAAGGAATTGCAGCTTGATGGAGCACGTATTCCACGCCCTGCACGGAGGCCTTGCAAACCGCAAGCTCCGCCAGGTCACCTTCAACCAGTTCGATGCGGTCGAGACAATGGTCGAGATTTCGTCTAAACCCGGTGCTGAAATTATCCACCACTCGAACCGCGTGACCCAACTCAACTAGTCGATTGACCAACACCGACCCGATGAACCCGGCGCCCCCGGTCACAAGAAAACTTGCCATGGCACCTCCGTTGCCAGGGTTTTTGGCAGGATGCTGAATTTCGACAACGCACATAGGCTACCAAAGCTCGGGCCTCGTGTCAAGAGGAAAAACCAGGATTCAGAGTTCGGGATTCGGGAAACGCGCTTGTATCTCTGAAATCCGGATTCTGCCATCCCGAATTACCTGCCGCCATCAGAAATAATGACACGAGTATCAAAGAAATCTGGTAACAAAAAACAGCCCAGCCGTCGCTCTCGCACTCGGGTCTTCATCATTGGGCGGGACTTTCTGTGGCCTGCGGCGTCACAGTCGCAAACCAAATCCTACGCGAAGCCGTTCTTAGGATGGAGAGCCGCCTGGCTGGTTAGGAACCTTGGAGCCGAGCGATAATCAGTCGCACGCCTGTGTAGCGATAACTTGACGAGGCGCAGAGCCCTGTTCGACGCGTGCCCGGCTCCCCAGGCGCAAGACAATAACCAGCGCCGCCACATAGAGCAGGCCGCCGATGAACAGTGTCTGTATCAATCCGAGGTAAATGGCGCACAGCAAGGCTCCTACCGAGCCCAGCACGCTGGATGCGGCATTGAGCGCCCACGCCCACCGAACCGACGGCTTGTGCCACTCCTCCAGCCGCTTCAGTCCGGTAGGAAAAGGCATCCCCATGGCAAATCCAGCAGGAGAGATCATCAGGACCGTGATAGCAATCTTCAGCCACAGCGGCAGTCCTACACCTATGGGCAACACAGACCTGGCGATGATCCCCAGCAGCGCAACCAGGACCGCGATCGTGCCCAGGGCTGTCACCCAGCGCACCTCACTCTGGTTCAGCACCCGCCGACTGAAGTAGCTGCCCAGCCCACTCGAGGTCAGCATCGAGAAGATCACAACCGTCAGGGCATAAGTGGGGTGGCCAAGGAACAGAACGAATTTCTGGATCAGCGCCACCTCAATCAGAATGTAGCCGGCGCCGATGAATAGAAAATACAGGAGGAACACCAACAAGCCCTTCTGGCGAGGCAGGCGTGTGCCCAGCACTATCGGGGGCAGCAGCAGGATCACAAGGGTCGCTACCACGCTGATTCCCATCAGCCTGAACAGCAACGGCACAGCCTTGTTCATATAGAAGTCCATCGCCTCGTTCGATCCGGTTGTCAGGAACAACCAGATGTCGCGCGGCTGGACCGTGTAGAAGAAGAACGGCCGGTTGTCAGTCACTGGGGTGATGTCGAACGGATAGCGGCGCTCATAGGCCAGCGCATCCGGGCTGCGAAGCAACTCCGCGAACTCGAAACCGCGCCCATGGCCCACGGCCCCAGGCAGGTAAACTGCCAAGAGGTTGGCGGCAGCCAAGGCGGAGCGGGCGCGAGCCATGTCGGCCTCCGAGAAGGGCTTGCGCGAGATCAGCACCGTGTCTATAAGTCCCTGGCGCGCCACGATGACGTGCCGCCACGGCTCCGGCTCGCCCGTCTGGGTCAGCGCCTCCATCGCCAGGGACACTAACCGCAGCGATTCACGCGGCGGATTGAAGGCCCATCGCGTGAAGGCTATCAGCCCATCATCGGTCAGGTGGCCCAGGTAGTCGCGAAACGCATCGACGGTGTAGAGGTTGTTTTCTGCCAGCGCGAATGCGCCGGCCGCCGTCGATGCCCAGGTGTCCACCAAGGTGGCCTGCAACACCTGGTACTTCTCGTGGCTGCGGCGCACGAAACTCCGCCCGTCTTCCACAACGATGTGAACCTCCGGACGCAAGTAAATCCCTTGGCTCCAGTCAAGGAACTTCTCCCGCATGATGGTGGTGGCAATGATGGGGTTGATCTCGACACCCGTGACGTCTTTGCTGCCAGAGGCGAGGCAGCGCGCAACATCGTATCCGCCGCCTGGCCCGATGATCAAGGTCTTCGCCCCGGGCCGCAGTACATAAGGCAGCCCTGGCCCAGCCGTTAGAAGATCGTGGCGGTCGCGCGCGGCGAGATGGTCGAAATTATATCCCGCAATCCACGTGGCTGCATCCGCGTCAATGAGGATGCATCCGTGCGTGGTCACCCCAACGCGCGAAAAGCTGTTCCACTTTACGAAGCTCTCGCTCTCAAGCTTATGTTGTTTGGCGTACTTGACGTCGATCAGGTTATGGGTGGTGTTGTAGACAAGGAACGCGATCAGCCCGAGTGCCAGCGCCAAGCAGGTCGCGCGCCCCGAGACGGAACTCGCCATGCTATGCCAGACGGCCGCCGCCGCAGCGAACAGTACCGCCGCCGCGATCACAGTGTTCGGCCCGCCCAGATGGTTCAGCAGCGGGACCAGCACCAAACACCCAGCCGCCGCGCCCATCAGATCGAAGAAGTACACCCGATCCACCCTCTGGATAGTCTCGGAAATGGCCAGAGAAACAATCGTCCCGGCCAGAAAGAAGGGCAGGGCAGCGACGAAATACACCAGGGCCAGTTGCAAGTTGGTGCGATCCTTGGCCAGCACCAAAGCTAGCATCAAGACCACCAGCAGGCTGTTGATGGCGCTGAGCCATCCTAGCCGGCTGAAAAGATGGCCTCGCCACCCGGCGACCACGTACGAAAACACACCGCCGGCTCCGAGCCCGAACAGGGCGATCGAGATCGCCAGAAAGGCGAAGTGGTAGAAGAAAACCACCGAAAAGATGCGAGTGAGGGAGAGTTCCAACAGGAGTGTGGCAAGCGTCGTCAGGGCCACTGACAAGTAGATTTGAGACCAGTGCAGCGGAGGTTGTCTCACGGGGTTCAAGCTGTCCGACATCATATCAATCTCCACTTCCCTTTAGTTTAGGACACAGTGCCCAAGAAGGACAGGGCCAAAAGGCCGGGCGCCTTGAGAGTTTCACCACCAACATGAAGTAGCTGCTCCGTGTCCGCGATACGCGCGCTTTTCGACCATAGGCTGTGAGATAATCCGTGAGCGGCGACTCTTTTGCGCCGTAATCCATGGAATAACCGTATGCCCCATGGCGCTCTTCATAATCGCTTGACAGCGTTAAAGCGGCAGGTAATCGCCACCCGCGGGCAAAACTCAGGGAGGGAAAATGCGCAATATTCTGAAACCGAGGACACTTCTTCCGATGTGTCTGATCGTTCTCGTGACAGGGCTCACACCGGCCGTGGCTCAGACCACCCCACAAGCTGGCGTGCCCTCCGTGGACCAGATTCTCGATAAGTACGTCAAAGCCATAGGAGGCAAAGCCGCCCTCGAGAAGCTAACCAGCCGGGTTTCCAAAGGAACCTTCGAGATGGACCAGACGCCCGGACCGGCGGCCGAGGAAATCTATGAGAAGGCTCCAAACAAGCAGTATATGGTCACCGACGCTCCCAATTTTGGCCAGGCTAGGCGGGGTTTCAATGGCTCCGTGGGCTGGGAGGACAACCCGCAAAGCGGCCTGCGAGATATTACAGGACCTGAACTAGCGGCGATGAAGCGCGACGCCGACTTCTATTGGGCGATCAAGCTCAAAGGGCTTTATCCCACAATGACGCTTAAAGGAAAGGAAAGCGTTAATGGCCACGACGCTTACGCAATCGAAGCGACTCCCCCGGATGGAGCCGCGGAGACGATGTGGTTCGACGCCGACTCGGGATTCCTGGTGCGCACGCAAAGGGAAGGCGAAGGGCCCAACGGCAAGGTCACATTCGGCATAACCTTCGACGACTACCGCGAGGTTGATGGTATCAAACTACCCTTCGTCATGCACTTTTCGATGGGGGACTTCGCCTTCGTCATCAAGTTGAGCGAGGTGAAACATAACGTGCCCATCGATGACGCGAAGTTTGACAAGCCCGCATCGCACTAGTGCCGTTCGAACTATTCCGGGCCATTTCGTCCCAGCCTTACGGCGGGCCGTCGGCGTAAGGCTCGCAATACCACAGGCGTGGCGCATAGGCTCACTGGGTTGGAACGCCACAAGCCTCCACGGCACGGGCGCACTCGTCGCCGTGGCCAGCTTCGCGTCAAGGACGGGGCGGAAAAGACGGGGAATCAGGCCTGGCGGGATGACGACCCGCGTTCTTGCGAACACGACGCCGATTATCCGCCCTCGCTTTTGGCCCTCAGCCGGAACATACCGATGCTGTAACTGAAAGCTGAGGGCTGATAGCTGATGGCTTCTTAATGTGTGGCCTTGAGCCGTCAGCCTTCAGCAATCAGCAGGAACACGACAATGTGGTAACTGAAGGCTGATAGCTGACGGTTTCTTCTTTCCGCCACGAATAACTGAACAAATCTGCCGCACACAGTAAGCTATAATGATAACGGAAGTGCATGCGGGCTGGTGTCCGTCCGGGACTTCAAATCCTGCGGGTCTGCCTATGGTGGACCGGTCGGTTCGATTCCGACACACTTCCGCCAGTCTAATCGCCGAAGGTTAGGATAAGCTAGCGGGTGGTTCTGGATGAGTCCACGAAAGCAGAAGCCTTTCCGAGCCGCAAAGGAAGTCAAGCGGCGAGCGCGCAGAGAGATCGGGTCGCCTCCGCCGACCCAGCGCCATGAAAGCCGCAAGCACAAGCCCCCCAAGCACAAGAAACAAGAATTGCCGACAGCCGAAGAGGGTACGTAATGGCCCTGTCCATGATGGACCCTACAATTGGGACAATCAGGAGGTGACCTTGGTCAACACCACCTCCTACCCCCTCCTCAACTGAGGAGGGGAGTCCGAATTCCCCTTCTTGGTTAAGAAGTGGGCCAAGGGCTGGTTGGGTGCCGCCCACTGTTCGGGAGGGTGGGCATATCACCCACCTCTTGACCAAACGAATTAGGAACAGCAGCACTGGCAGCAGCCCCAGTGAAGCATCAAGCGATTTGTGCGCCGGGTCTAAGGCCGCGGGCCGAGTTGCCAATGGTTCTTGACTTGCAATCCGCTTGGCTGATCATGTGGCAGGGCGGGATCACACCTCGGATCCAGGATGGATAGCAAAGGCTCGAGTGATTTGGGGGTTACTGCATTGCCGGAGGGCAATTGTTCGTCGAGTGAAGCGCGGATCTGCAGCCACACTCCCTGCGGCGTTTTGAGGAACAGGTCTGCGATCTGCGGATCGAATTGCATGCCTCGCCCGCGGGAGACCTCCGCATAAACCTCTAGCAACCCCCTTGCTTTCCTGTAGGCCCGGTCGGAGGTCACGGCATCCAGCGTATCAGCCAGCGAGAATAAGCGCGCTCCGAGCGGAATTTGCTCCCCGGCCACCCCATTGGGGTATCCCTTTCCATCGTATCGTTCGTGATGATGCCGGACGACAGGTGCGGAGGGTCTGAGGAAGGGAATTCGGTTTAATATTTCCTCTCCCGCCGAAACATGCCGGCGCATTTGGACCCATTCCTCTTCAGTGAGCTTTCCTGGTTTAAGCAGGATGGAGTCCGCCACCGCAATTTTGCCAATATCGTGCAAAAGTGCAGCATGAGCGAGCGGAGGCATGAGTGCCGGCGGGTAACTGACCAGGCGGGCCAGATAGAGCGTGTAGGCACGTACACGCAGAGAATGTGCGTAGGTTTCGTGCTCGCGCGCGTCCAGGGCATGGACGAGAGCTTCCAGTGTGGTTTGGTAGTTTTCCTCCAATTCACGCAAGGCCTGCATCAAACTCCGCGTGCGTCGCCCAATGCTGGCTTCCAGCGAGGTGCGATAAGCGCGTGATTCGCGCTCCATTTGGAGCAGGCGGAAGGTTCGTGCAACAGACTGCTCCAAGGTCCCAATGGTAAAGGGCTTTAAGAGGAAATCTGACACCCCTAGGTGTAGGGCCTCGATGATTTGCTGGATGTGGACTTGGCCGGTGGCCAGAATGAATCCCACATCCCATTTCGACTGCCGCGCCAGGGACAAGAGCTCCATGCCGGAACATCCAGGCATCCAGATGTCGCACAAAATGATGTCGAAATTCCCTCTTTCAATGGCTTCCAGCGCGGTCGCGGCGTTTTCGGCAACACTCACTCCCGAAGCCATCGGCGCGATGGCTAGCTTTAAGAACTCGCAAACAGAGGGGTCATCGTCAACCACTAAGACTTTTGGTAGGAAAGGTTCAAGCATGGGCTGGTTCCATGAGAGTGCCCCCATAAGGGCAAGCAGCCGCGCTCTCCAAGTAGGTGCCGACGAACTGCATTAAGTTCCCTCATAGTGAGAATCGGATTTCCCTCCACCGACTTTAGCATGTCGCTGAAGCAGCCGCTTCCGGTGTGATTCTGAGTGCAGCCAAGAATCCCGGCAATTTGGGCGGTTGACAGTTAACAGTTCACAGCCAACAGTGAGGGCCGACCAAACTCCCTTAGCCCGGATTTCCCACCACGGGTCTGGAAGGGCGGGGCTTCAGCCCCGCCGCTACAAGCCTTTCATGATTATTCCCATGTCCCGCGCCCCGCGGTCGCCACGGCTGAAAGTCCGCCGATCTTAAGGGCGGGCGACCGCGGGGCGCGGGACGAACAGAGGGTGGGAGCCGCGATTTCGGCGGGTCCCGCCCTGCGGGACCCGCCCTTTCGGCAGGCTAAGAGCGTCCGAGGATAGTGAGTAATGCGGGTTCGTGGTCTTTGCAAGCATGTCATACCGAGCGGAGCGAAGAATCTGGCCATTTAAGTGCCGCCATGTGCCGCGGAGGGAGGATTTCTTAGAATGACATGGGCCGTTGCGGCGGGCAGGTCCTCGCCAGGAAACAAAAGTCCAGTTCATTTTGCTAATCTCCCCCGCCCTTTCCGCCGATGTGAGAGATGGCTAATGAGAACGGGCAGTGGAGAGGAGTGATGAGTTGTGGAAGAGCGATCAGTCCCGAGGGGAGAAACCATGCGCATTCTGGTGGTAGAGGATGACAAACCCGTCGCCAGCTTTGTAAAGAAAGGTCTGGAATCGCAACAGTATGCGGTGGATTTGGCGTGGGATGGGGAGGATGCTCAGTCGTTAGTTGGTGAGGCCAACTTTGACTTAGTCATCCTGGATTTAGTACTTCCCAAGATTGATGGGCTGGAAGTGCTGAAACATATACGTAGCCGAAAGCCCTCCCCTCCGGTGCTAATTCTTTCCGGTCGCGCAGGGGTGGAGGATCGGGTGAAAGGGCTGGACCTCGGGGCGGACGATTACCTGACGAAGCCGTTCTCGTTTAGCGAGCTGTCAGCTCGAGTGCGAGCCTTACTGAGGCGACCTCCTAATCCGCTTGGTGTGGTGCTGCGAGTGGAGGAGTTAGAACTGGATCGGGCCGAGAGGGTGGTCAGGCGGGCGGGCCGCCGTATCGACCTAACGCCACGCGAATTTGCCTTGCTCGAATATCTCATGCGTAATGCGGGACGGTGTGTGACGCGCGCCATGATTATCGAGCATGTCTGGAATTTTTCCTTCGACACCATGACGAATGTGGTGGATGTTTACATCAACTACTTGCGGAAGAAAATCGATCAGGATTTTGAAAGCAAACTCATTCACACGGTTCGGAACGTTGGCTATGAGTTGGGGAAAGAGGGATAACGGGATGAAAAGCAGCGAACCACCCACGGAACCTCCCGAGGGGAAACGGAGGCCTTCCCAAGTCGTGGATGCATTTCCTGTCTCATCCGCCCGCGGACCGATCCCTCGGCAAAGCGGCGGGAGTGATTCCCTGGGCAACTCGCTGCCGTTCAAGGATCTGACGCGCGTCTTTCTCCATCAATTAAGCCAGACCTTGACGTCTTTGCGCGGAACCCTTGAATTGGCTCTGCTTGTTGACTCCGACGCGCAAGATTACCGGAGGGCCATCCAGCAGTCACTTGCACAGGCGGAGGGCTTAGTCCAATTGTTTAAGTCGTACCGGGCATTGACCGAGGGGGGGACAAGCGATCTTGTGAATGACGAGGCTGGGTTCGGCGAGCTGGTCCGGGTGGCGCTGGAACAATTGCGTCCACTCTCGGATTCTCGTCGGCTCGCTGTCCATGTGGAGTTTGGGGACAACTGCCTCGTTCAAACCGATCCGGCGCAGTTACTCGTGGCTCTGCGTCTGGGATTGCTCCACGCTATCCAGCAGAGCCCATCAGGAGGGAAGTTGGAAGTGAGCCTATCAACCAAGGAGGGCAGCGCTTGTCTCACCATCTCGGCGAGTGCGCAACGGGCCGAGGTGTACTCCCCGCCGGAGTGCGCCGAAATCCCTGAACGTGAATCCCAGAGGGCATTAGCCCCGGACAGTGAAGAGGGGGATTGGGCCCCGGTGCGCAGAGCGGTCGAGGCGCTGGGAGGCAGCGTCCTGATTATATCTGCTGAGACTCCCCCCCTCATCTGCAAGATTTGCCTCCCCCTTTCACCGCACGAAGGGCAATGAACGGGCTTCTCAGCAGGCTATGGCTATGGTGAAGCAGGGCAAAGTTAGTTCTTTTGCCTGAAGGATCCCACATCTTACTCGCCCTTTAATCTTAGAGAATTCTAATACAAGGTTTATTAGTCTCTAATGATGCTATCTCTATAATAAGTATCATTGGAATGTAAGATGAGCTCATCGGATTTAAAACCGGCGTGCGAGGCTCGCAGCGCCGCTGTTGTTGCGAGCGCAAACAAAGAGTTTCGGGAGCGCATTCTCAAACGGTTGGGGTCTCGCAGTTGGACCGTGGAAGAGGCGCTGGGCGGAGCCGAGGCGTTATCACTGGTGGAGGAAGGAGCGTTCAAAGCACTCCTTCTTGATCGTTGGTTGCCAGACCTTGATGTGTCGGAGTTGGTTGACATTATCAAGGCCCGCCATCCTCAGGTGCAGGTCCTGGTCGTTGGCTCCGAAGTTGAGGAACGCCGCCTGGTTGAGAGGCTTTCCCCACAAAAGGACCTGCCACTGGATTTTCCCGATGCGCAGGAGTCGAGGGAGTGCGAAACAGGAGCGGAAGGGTTGAGGGAGCGCCCGGGCGGCACGGCTGGGATCGTGACGGAGGTGAAGGGGGAAGAGCCATTGCCCGGGATGATGGGATCGAGCCGGGCGATGCAACGGGCCTATCGTCTGGCGAGACTGGTGATCCCGCGTGATACGACGGTTCTCATCATGGGGGAGACGGGGACTGGGAAAGAACTGATGGCGCGAGCCATCCACAATCTCGGCTCGCGGGCCCGGCAGCCTTTTGTCATTGTGAACTCTGCCGCGATTCCTGAGACTCTCCTGGAGTCTGAGTTGTTCGGCTATAGTCGGGGGGCTTTCACGGGAGCATTCCAGTCGCGGTTGGGAAGGATCCATTCTGCGCATGGTGGCACGCTTTTCCTGGACGAAGTGGGAGGACTGCCTCTGGGCATGCAGGGCAAGTTACTGCGCTTCCTGCAAGAGGGGGAAGTCCAACGGTTGGGAAGCCCGGACGTATTCCGGGTGGATGTGCGGGTGATCGCAGCCACGAACGTCGATCTGGCGCGTGCCATGGCCGAAGGGCGCTTCAACGACGCGCTCTACTATCGGCTATGCGTTTTTCCGATCGAACTTGCGCCGCTCCGAGAGAGGAGAGAAGACATACTCCCCTTGGCAGCTCACTTTCTGGACTCGTTCTGTCGCGAGGCTGCGGTTCCGTGCAAGTCAATAGCCTTCGAGGTGGCCAGGACTTTGGAGGCCTACTCGTGGCCTGGGAACGTTCGTGAGCTGCAACACATCATCGAGCGGGCATTCATCCTGTCCGAAGACATGCCAGTGCTTCGCTCTGAATACCTGAGCCTGCCAATTTGAAGTGGTCGGGTGAGAAGAAACTTAGATTGGGGGCTGGAAAATGGCATGTTTCCTGCTGTTACCCATCGAGCCATGCAGATTTTTCCTGGGAGGCAGCCAAGAAGGACCGCGCCTACCCTCACATGTCAGTTGCGCCAACGCTCTGCGAAGCAATCTCGCTTGAAGGCGTTCCGCTCGTTTGCGCACGCGGCATTATCGCTTGAGAACTCTTATTCTCAGCATCGGGCAGAAGTCAGGCGGCTGCGTCGCGAGCTTGAGAAAGCAAATCAAGATCTGACTCAGAGTCTTGAAGACTACAAGAGAATGCGGGCCCACCTGTTCGATTGGGGTTGGAGCTCTTGCCGCATTCCGTGGGGGTAGTGCGATGAGCACCTTTGTAACAACCCAACCCCAGAGAGACCATAGCGTCCAGGCGTTGCGGGAGGTGAAACCTGCTTATGCCTCCTTTGGCAATCTGAACCAAGCCGAGCGTGAGCGTCTGTTAGTTGATCAGCTTCCTCAGGTCAAATACATCGCAAAGCGAATTCATGATCGGCTTCCACCGCATGTTCTGCTTGAAGACCTGATCCATGCGGGCATTCTTGGACTGATCGAGGCCATTCAGAGGTTTGACCCCGAGCGCCATGTTGACCTCAAGGCGTACGCCAAATACCGCATACACGGGGCGATATTGGATAGCTTGCGTGATCTTGACTGGAGCCCCCGCCCGCTGCGCAGGAAGGCCCGCCAAATCGCGGAGGCCCATCAGAAATTAAGCGCGCGCTTGGGATACTCCCCGTCGGAGTCTCAACTGGCTGAAGAGCTGGGCATGAGTCTCGACAAATTCCAGCACTTACTGGGAGAACTACGGGGGCTCGACTTGAGAAGCTTGCAGGCAGAAACAATGGAAGAGGGGTCTGATCGCGCGGTCAGTTCCCTCGGCTCATCCACGCCTGCCGAAGATCCGTTTTTCCTTTGTTTGCGCTCCGAAATGACGGGATTTCTAGCAGAGGCCATTGGCGAACTCCCTGAGCGGGAGTGCCAACTGCTGGCGCTTTACTATCACGAGGAACTCACGATGAGGGAAGTGGGGGCGGTTCTGGGTATCGGGGAGGCTCGAGTCTCACAGTTGCACTCCGCAGTGGTTATCCGCCTGCGAGCGCGAATGGAGGAACTGCTCAATGCGCGGGGGACTGCGCGAGCGCCCTTGGAAAGGACGAGTGAGCTGGCGGGCGGGAAATATTTGACAAGATCTTTAACCACGACGAAATCGACGCGCTCTTCCACGCAGCGCGAGACCGGGTTCGCGATTTCGGACAGCCGGGGGGCAGGAACGAGAACGTGACCGCCTGCAACTTCCGCCGCGCCGCCGATGACCCAGCACGCACTCTGGAGGACTCAAAGATCCTCCGCGCGTAACCTCTCGTGTCTTCCTTTGGGCGTTGGGAAGAACAGTTGGCAGTAAGCAGTAGACAGTGAGTAATTCACAATTCAGAATTCATAATTTATAAAACCCCCGCCCCTAGCTCCTGCCACTTGCTACCTGTCGCCTGTCGTTCTCCCCCCCCGCCTACCACCTACCTTTTTGTCATCACCTAAAGACCTGCTCTCGCGTGCCGATGGAGCTTTGGGAGAGAGACAAGGCATGCCATCACAACTCAACCGACCGGGTGGAGCGGGTGGGGAGAGCGCAAGTTCGGATGAATCAGACCGTTTGGAAAAGGAACAGAGCCAAGAAGCCAAGATCAGGGCTCTGCTCGTAGACGGCATCCCCACACTCCCAGCTTATGTTTTTGAGCTTAGCGCCTTGTTAAACACCATACCAGTGGACTTGAGGCGCGTCTGCGGGGTAATTCGAACTGACCCCAGCCTTGCCGCACAGGTCCTTCGCTTGTGCAACTCGCCTTTGTTGGGTTTGCGGGAAAGAGTTTCCAACATCGAACACGCGGTGATCCTCTTGGGGACGGAACGGCTGAGGACATTGGTACTGAACTGTTCGCTAGTGGAGTGCGTCGGAAGCCGTTTTTCTCCCACCGAATTGCAGTCCTTCTGGCAGCACAGCCTGTTAACCGCGACTTTGAGTGCGCGCAGCGCCCTCTGTCTCCGCTACCCGGAGGTGGAGCAGGCATATTTGGCAGGACTCCTGCACGATGTAGGAGTTCTTCCTCTTCTCATTCTTGCCCTGCGGTCAACGGAACCCAATGTTACGCCCGGCGCCATCCTTTGGGGAGAGTCACTTGAATCGGAGCAGAAACAATTTGGAGTTGACCACTGTTCGGTCGGCAAATGCATTGGCCTCAGTTGGAACTTTTCCGCCGAGCTCATTGAGGTGCTCGAACACCACCACCGACCTCAGGAAGCGCGGCAAAACGTAGTTTTGGTGGAGATCGTCCGGGCAGCGGATCTTGTTTGCTTGATGCACGGGGTGAGAGTTGGAGGAGAGCCTCCCCGCATCACGCTGGGTGATCAGAACAAGTACAAGGAGCTGCTCGATAGCTGCGCTCTCAGTCAGAGCGATGAGGAGAGAACCAAGTGGGCGAAGACTCTAGAAGTCGAAATGCCAAACATTATCCAGTTGCTTGAAATGCGAGTCTCTGCCGGACAAGGGAGCGCGGTCCTTCACTGGCCGGGCATATGGGGCTAAGACAGGAAAGTAGTTCAGAATTCAACATCGGCATCATGCCTGGCGCCTGCACTACGGAGATCCTTCGTCTGCTAAAACACACGGCCGGCTCAGGATGACAGCGCCGGTCGCGCGATTCGTCACTGTCTTTCCAGCTCCCGGTCCTTGGCCCCGCTTTTTGAACCAACCGCTGACAGCCTCCCTCGCACGCTCCCTCCTCACCCCCGCGTTCTGCCCGCGCCTTCTGCTAACTGCCCACTTCAAGACAGTGCGCCTCAGGTCGAGGGTGAGTTCAGGGGACACATCGGAAGTGGACTTCATGTCTCTTGACATGCCGCAGCGATAGGCTAGGATTGTAAGTGGGGTTGGGGAAGAAACAGGATTCAGGATTCAGGTGTCAGGTGGCAGGCGCTCGGGCTGGGGCAATGCTGAACTGTGAATTATGGATTGTGAGTTGCCTTCTCACTTCTCGCCACCGCCTACTGCCTACTGCATTCGAGGAGTTGGCGGCACGCTTCGGCCGTTCCGCACCCCAGGACAAGATGTCACACCATGCGTGGAGAAAAAATCGTAGTAAGTTTAAAAAGTGAACGAACGAATCGGGAATGTTATTGAAAACAAAGGACCGCTGTGGAAAACTTGGCGGTGAAGCGGGAATGTCTATGAAAAGAAAGATAGTTAGCTGTTTAAAGCGGGAATGTTGTTGAAAGGAAAGGACGTAGGTCGTAGGCCGTTTGTGGTAGGTGGGGAAAGAACAGGGTTCGGGAACCACGATCGGAAGACGGTAGGTGGGCAGTAAGGGGTATGCAGATGGCAGTAGGTAGAGGGCAATTCAGTTCATAATTCCGAATCAGACTTCAGACTTCCGTAGCCCCTTCTTATCAGCTTTGCCTACCTACCCCGGCCTTATCGCGTTCCGAGAAAGCGCCTGGAATTTGCAGTAATTGACGAAAGCCTAAAGGTTCTGGCCATGGTGCCGATAGATTGCACATAGATGAGACAGCGGATAAAGGTTGATGTTTCCTTGGCCTTTCCGGAAATCGTTGGGCCACAAAGGGTTGGGGCGTTGTAGTCCTCCCCAACCCAAAATCAAGGGAGAGAAGGTGGGCCTTTTTCCAGATGAGGTCCAGTTTTCGGTTGACCGTGAGAAGGTTCAACAATTGAAGGCGGACCTCGACGGTTTGCCGGACCTGCGCCAGGAACGTGTTGCCGTCCTCAGACAAGCGATCGAGGCGGGTAGCTACGAGGTGCCCATCCACCAGATTGCGCAGGCGATGTCTTCTGATCTGCTGGGGCAAGGAGTAACGGGGACGATGAAAGCTAGGAGGCCGCGCCCATGGATGAGTTCTCAACCCCTTCCATTCCTGAGCCCATTCGCGCCGCAGACTCGCGAGAACAGCGGGCACATGCGGCCTCGTACCACGTGGAGAAAAGGCTCCGAACCCAGAACCGTGAAATAGAAATGAATGAAGGGGAGGAGCCGATTGACGACAACGAGCAAGAGCATCACGTTGACATTTCGGTCTGAGCCATGAAGAGGTCACAAACTGGGCAGTACATTGGGCTTCTTAAGAGGCGAGTGGCAAGTCTGCGGCTGACGGCCAGGGAACTTCGCGAATGCCGAAAGTCCTTCACCGGCATGGACTTGGAAGCGATTCGTGAGCATATCTCGTATCAAAAAAGCCTCTGTTCCGGAATCAGCGCCCTGGACGACGAGTTGAGGGTTCTGCGGGGCCAAATGGCTGTGGCATCCGGCCTGCAACCTGAGGGGATGAGTCCGGCCGCGTTCCAAGGGCTGTGTGATGCTGGCTCCTCATTGCAGTTGCGACAAGTCATGGACGATCTCGAAGTGGTCCAGAAGCGCGTGCGGCGGCTGAACCGAGTCTACGCCGGGCAGTTGAGGCGCTCGCGCCGCTCGATCAATGTTCTGATCAACGTGATGGCCAACTACATTGGAACTTACAGTCCATCGCCGGGCGGGAGCGCGCGGTCATTTCCATCGTAGGTAGGGGTCTGAGCTGTGTCGAATCTATTCGGAAGTCTTTCGCTTGCGGTGCGGTCTCTTCTTGCGCAGCAAGGCGCGCTTGACACTACTGCGAATAACCTCTCCAACGTCAACACGCCCGGTTACTCCCGGCAGCTTCCCATTCTGACTGAGGCCCCCCCTCTGGACACAGGGCAGATTTCGATTGGCAATGGGGTGAATTTCGAGGGAGTCCAAAGTGTCCGCGACCATATCCTGGAACTTCTGATCGACGAAGAAATCCAGCAGCAGAACCGTCTCAAATTTTTTGTGAGCTCCATGAATCCGGTGCTGTCGCTTTTCCATGAAACGGAGGGCACCGGGCTCGACGACGCCATCAACCGGTTGTTCAACAGCTTCCAGGAGCTTTCTGCAAATCCCACCCATGTCCCCGCGCGTCAAGTCGTAATCTCGGCAGGACAAAACGTGGCTTCGGCCTTCCGCGAGACCGGGCAGCAACTGCGTACCATTCAGGAGAGGGTTGACCAGGAGGTGAGGCAGACGGTCGAAGAGATCGACTCGCACACGGCACAGTTGGCCAGCCTGAATCAACCCGTCGCAAGTCTACAGGGCGACAGCGAGCAGGCCGGGAGGCTCGATCATCAGCGGCACTCGGTGCTTGACCGTCTTTCGAAACTTGTGGACGTGGTGGTGACGGACTCGGGCGACGGAAGCCTCACAGTCACGACGAGCAACGGAGTGCCGCTGGTCGCTGCCGCCCAAAGTTTTTCCCTAAGCACGGCGGCGGACCCAGACACCGGATTCCTGCACATCTTCTCTCCAGGCACCGATGTGACTTTGAAGTTTACCGGTGGCCAACTGGCAGGACTGCTGGAAGCGCGGGACCAGGCGATTCCGTCCGTACTTTCCAATACAGATAACCTCGCATCGGGTATCATCACATCTATTAACAGCCAGAACCAGAAAGGGTACGATTTGAACGGCGACCCTGGGGGCAACTTCTTCCAACCGGTTGTCCAGCCTTTGCCGGGATCGAAGGGCGGCGCGGCTGACAACATGGCCACGGCCATCACCGACCCCTCCAGGATCGCCGCCAGCGCCGACGGCACACAAGGGGACAACGCTAATGCTCTGGCCATGGCGAACATTCGGAAGCAGGCGGTTGTAAAGGGTGAGACAGCAACGCACTTTTACTCGAACCTTGTTTGCAGGGTCGGCAATAAGGTATCAAGCGCCACGGACGAGCAAGAAGCCGTGGGCCTGGTTCTCATGCAACTGCAAAAGCAACGCGCGGATATCGCGCGTGTGTCTTGGGATGAGGAGGCTGCGAACCTGATCCGCTATCAGCGCGCTTACGAAGCCGCAACGAAAGTTGTGGCCGCTATTAATGAAATAACAAGCGAGGTAATCCCGACCTTGTAGAGGAAACGGCGCGGGCATCGGGATCAATCCTGACCTGATTAGCTCCATGCGGGTACCCTGGAGTATCCTCAGCGCCAAATCAGCCAAGCGAGCCCGACTCGGTCCAGCGCCCCGGGTCGGTGAGCTGAGGGCTCAACTGAGGCAAGCGCGAGGACACGTCCAACAATCTTCGAGGGTTAATCAGGCAATCTTCTTTCCAGCCGCATCTTCTACACGCTTCGTGGTCCCAACCTGGGGGAGTTGGCTGGCCGTGGCACGTTCCCACCTTCCCGCCTATTTAAGATTGTGTTCGTTTCTGCCGAAAGACAGGTTGAGGGCCCGAATGTCGGAGCGAACCGCCAGAGTGTCGCGTGAGGAGTCTTGTGTTGAGATTTCCTCTTCCACGGTTCCAACTGGCGCTGAGGTTTGCCCGGCCAACGAATCAGTTGAGGCTTTGAAAGGGCCACAACAGGCGTGTCCTCAGCTCGCAATTGACCTCAGTTTATCGAAGGGAGGGCTATTACCAAAAGGTGATGTTCTTCGCTCCCTTTTTGCCTGTGAAACCATCGGCGCCGCGCTGTGTACTGCCGAAGGGAAACTTGTCGCCATAAGTCCCGCCTTCGCACGGATGCTGAATTACCAGGCTGGGGAGCTTCTGGGCACCGGGTACGCGAACTTGACCCACCTCCAAAATCGTGCCGACGTTGGTCAGGTGGTTGGAGAAATTCAGAGCGGGGCGTTGCTGGTTCACAGCACGGAAAGACTCTATGTGCAAAAGTCCGGTGCGCCCAAATGGTGCTTGGAGAATTTCTCTCTTATCCAAGACACTCCGGGCCTACCCGTCCAGGTGTTAGCCCTCATTCAGGACATTCAGCCGCACAAGGACACGGAGGAAGAGCGTGGCAGGCTACAAGAAAGACTCTTCCAGGCACAGAAGATGGAAGCTCTTGGGACCTTGGCGGGAGGCATCGCGCATGATTTCAATAACCTGCTGGGCGTCATCCTGGGGTTTGCCTCCATCGTGCGGCTGCGCTTAGCCCATTCCGACCCACTTCTTGAGTTTGTGAAGATGATTGAGCAGTCTGCCGAGCGTGGCGCAGACCTCGCTCGGCAATTACTTGGCCTTGGCCGGCAAGGAAAGCGTGAATCAGTACCCAATCGAGTCGGCGATGTCCTCGGTCGCGTGGTAAGGATCATCACCAGCACATTCGACCGGCGCATCCAAGTACAAACTCACACCGAGTCCGCACCGTTATGGGTGGACGCGAACCCGGGCCAGCTCGAACAGGCAATTCTTAACCTGTGCATTAACGCGCGAGATGCCATGCCCGAGGGGGGAGTTCTGGCGCTTGAAAGTTCACGGGTCACACTCGGTGAAGGCGATTCGACTCGGCCCAGCCATTGTCTCCCCGGCAATTATGCGCGCATAACAGTTCGGGATACGGGTGTGGGTATTGCCCCGCATGTGTTGGGCAGGCTCTTCGATCCATTCTTCACCACCAAGGAACCAGGGAAGGGCTCAGGGCTTGGGCTCTCCATGGTTTATGGAATGGCGAACGGGGCCGGCGGGTTTGTGCAGGTGGAAAGTGAAGTCGGGCTTGGGTCTGCCTTTTCAATCCATTTGCCGCTGAAGGGCCCGGCCGTGGAGCGGGGGGTTGCAGCTAGAAGCTCCGTGCTCGAAGCCGGGACCGGGACAGTTCTTGTGGTGGACGACGAGCCCATGGTTCTAGCCTTTATTGAGGAGGCGTTGAAGAAGCTCGGCTATAAGGTGCTTACGGTTGTGGATGGCCAGCAGGCCTGCGAGGTTTATTCCTCCCACGCCGACCAGATCGACATGGTGTTGCTCGATATGGTGATGCCGGGCAGTACAGGTCTGGAGGTTTGCCGCCGGCTGCGGGGGATCAATCCCAAGGTGAAGGTGATTCTTTCCTCAGGCTACAGCTCAGGTGATGTTGCACGTGAAGCGCGGTTGGCAGGCGCTCTGGGCTTCATCGGCAAGCCGTACTCGCTCGAGGAACTCTCCAGTGCGTTGCATCGGCCTGAATCGTTAAGCGCGAGGTCAAGTACTGAAGATCCAGATTCTGGGCCGTCCAGACCCCAAGCCTGGGGTTGAAAGGCTGGTGGGGGAGGAGCGACATGCGAGTTCTGATTGCCGATGATGAGGCTACGTCGCGACACCTGATCCAGGCAACCCTCGGAGGTTGGGGATTTGAGGTTCTGGTCGCTGTGGATGGGTGGGAGGCCTTGCGTGTCTTGCAAGGGTCGAAGGGGCCCGAGATCGCCATGCTGGATTGGATGATGCCGGGGATCGACGGCTTGGACGTCTGCCGTCGGATGCGCGCCACGATGCCGAATGCGGCGACCTATATCATCCTTGTTACGGCTCGCGGGGGACTCGAAAACGTTGTCCGGGGGCTCGAGGCCGGGGCTGACGACTACATTACCAAACCGTTTGATCCCCGTGAACTGCGCGCGCGTTTGCATGTGGGCGTGCGCATCGTCCAGTTACAGAAAGCCCTCATGGAACGCTTTCAAGAGCTTGAAGACGCTTTGAAGCGCGTGAAGCAACTTCAAGGACTCCTCCCCATCTGCTCCTACTGCAAGAAGATTCGTAACGACCGGAACTACTGGGAACAGGTTGACGCCTACATTACCAGCCACTCGGAAGCCCAATTCAGCCATGGAGTTTGTCCTGACTGCTACGAGATACATCTAAAGCCCCAGTTGGCGAGGCTGCCTAATTGCGAGGAAGAGGAATGATGAAGCCCACGGGGTCACTCATGGTGCTGGCAGGGGCGCTCCATGCTGGCCGGACTCTCCGGGTACAGGCCCTGTGTTTGGCTCCCCTCAGCGGTTTGTGGACGCTTTGCACACACGGGCGTCTCCGGCATGAAAGCGCGTTGGTCGTATGGTCCCTGAACCAAGATCTCTGGGTGATGGTCGTCATGGGTGCGATTCTGCTGGGGGGAATCGTATGGGTGGCGATTCTCAGGAACCGGCTGCGACTTCATACAGGAACCATGCGCGAATTCCTACGCCGTGAAGCCGCGCTGAGGAGACAGTTCTTCGATCTCTTTGAGAATTCCACCGACGCCATTTTTACGCTCGACCTGGACGCCAGATTTGCCTCGTGCAACCGGGCGACCGAACTCCTCACCGGCTACACACGCGAGGAAATCTTGACGAAAAATGTCTCAGACCTGCTTGCTCCCGGGTCAGTTGAGCGGGCGACTGAAATGTTGAACCTGAAACTTCAGAGCCGTGCGAGTACCACTTACGAAATAGAATTCGTCGCCGAGGATGGTCGCCGGATTCCTGTCGAAGTCAGCACCCGCTTGATCGAGAAAGAGGGCAAGGTTGTGGGAATACAAGGAGCGGCCCGCGACATGAGCGAGCGCAAGCGAGCGCAAGAGGCGCTCCGGCGGCGTGACGCCATTCTGGAGGCGGTTAGTTTCGCCGCCCAGCGGCTGTTGCTGGCGCCGGACTGGAAGGAGGCCATCGAAAGCGTGCTAGCCAGGTTGGGGCAGGCAACGGGGGTTAGCCGAGTGCATATCTTCGAGAATCATCGCGGCCGGAACGGGGAGTTGTTGGCAAGCCAACGATTTGAATGGGTGGCGCCGGGAATCGCCTCTGATATCAACAACCCAAAACTCCAAGGATTTCCCTGGGAAGACGGTGGCTTAGGGAGCTGGGCGACGGCTTTTCGCCAGGGGGAGGTAATTCAGTTCCGCGTCTCGGATCTGCCTCAACAACAACGTGCGCTGCTCCCGCAGGGCATACGCTCTTTAATCGAGGTCCCTCTCTTTGCAGGAAGCCAGTGGTGGGGAAGCATCGGATTCCACGATTGTATAGACGAACGCCAATGGTCTTCACCCGAGATGGAAGCGCTGCGCGCGGCGGGGGGAACTCTAGGCGCCGCCATCCACCGGCAACTCTCACAGGAAGCTCTGCGACTTGATGAGGCAAGTCTCGAGGCTCTCCTGAAGCTCAGCCACATGTCAGAATTTTCTCCCCAGCAAATCGCCGACTTTGCGCTCGAGCAGGGAATCTTGCTCACCAAAAGCAAGCACGGCTTGCTGACTCTCATCAACGAAGATGGATCGCTGCTGACCGTGCGCTCCTGCTCCAGAGGGGCCATGGAGGAGTGCGCCCTGGACGAGAAGCAGAGACCGCACTCCCCGCCCAGTGTCGGGTTGTGGGGAGAGGCGGTACAGCAGCGCAGGCCGATCATTGTCAATGACTACTCGGCAGCAAACTCTCTCAAGCAAGGGTATCCGGAAGGTAACATCGACATCCTCCGCTTTATGAGCATCCCGGTGCTTGACCATGAGAACGTTGTGGCCATTGCGGGTGTCGCCAACAAGGACGATGGGTACGACGAGTCGGACATACGGCAGTTGACATTGCTGATGGATGGGGTGTGGAAACTGATCCGGCAGAAGCGGGCCGAGGAAGCTGTCCGCGCGAGTGAGCAACGCTACCGCTTGTTGTTTGAGCGGAACATGGCGGGAGTTTTCCGCTCCACGCTGGACGGCCGGTTCATCGACTGCAACGAATCATTTGCGCAGATTCTTGGCTATTCCTCCCCGGCGGAAGTGCTCTGCCTTCGAGTGCAGGACTGTTATGCGGACGATGGAATGCGCGAAATGCTCCTTTCACGGCTGAAGGAGCACAAGGCCGTCGCTTCCTATGAGCTTTGCTTGCGTCGCAAAGACGGTAGCCGCGCCTGGCTATTGCAGAACTCCAGCCTGGTAGAGAATGGCAACGGTGCGAGTCCTGAGATCGATGGCACCGTGATCGACATAACGGAAAGGAAACGCGCAGAAGAAGAATGGCGGCAGGCCAAAGAGGCCGCAGAAGCAGCCAGTCGCGCCAAAAGCGAGTTCGTGGCCAATATGAGCCACGAAATCCGCACCCCCTTGAATGGCGTGATGGGCATGACCGAACTCGCCCTCGATACTCCTCTGAGCCCTGAACAACGTGAATACTTGGAAGCCATCAAGTCGTCCGGCGGTTCTTTGCTCAACGTAATCGATGACATCCTCGACTTCTCCAAGATCGAGGCCCGAAAGCTTGATTTGGATTCCGTCGAGTTTCGCTTGCTCGACACGCTGGGAGAGGCCTTCGAGCCGCTGGCGCTTCCTGCCCAGCAGAAGGGACTGGAGCTCTGTCTGGAGGTCTCTCCCGCCGTTCCGGGCATACTCCAAGGTGATCCCGGGCGATTGCGACAGGTCATCGTCAACCTTCTGGGTAATGCCACCAAGTTTACGGAACAGGGGGAGGTTGTATTAACAGTCGAAAGGGAAACCGAGGAGCTGGGAAATCTGTGTTTGCATTTCTCCGTCCGAGACACTGGCATTGGGATTCCCCCTGGGAAGCACCAGGTGATATTTGAGGCCTTTGCCCAAGCCGATGGCTCGACAAGGCGGCGATTCGGCGGGACGGGGTTAGGGTTGACCATCTGCTCGAGACTGGTCGAGATGATGGGCGGGAAGATCTGGCTGGAGAGCGAAGTAGGCAAGGGAAGCACGTTTCACTTTACCGCCTGCTTTCGCTCTGCCGTGCCCCGCCTGGAAGAAGCGCCGGCACCCAACCTTCGTGGCCTGCAAGTACTTGCCGTGGACGACAACCCCACCTGCCTTCGAATCCTGGGAAGTCTGCTCCGGCAATGGAACGCCCAGCCGGCTCTATGCGGAAGCGGCCGGGAGGCGCTCATCAAACTCGACCAGGCAAAACACCAGGAGAGACCTTTCGGCGTAGTCCTGCTGGATGCGCGCCTGCCCGACCCGGATGGCTTTACCGTTGCCGAACGAATAAAGAACGACCCGGAGTTGGCTAAGGCTTCAGTGTTGCTGTTGAGCGGCTCCACCCAGGGTGGAGCCGCCGTGCTGTGCCAAGAATCGGGGATTGCGGCCTGTCTGACAAAACCGGTATTTGCGCAGGACCTTCTGAAGGCAATCCTGCGTGCCTCCGGCACGGTACAGGGGCAGCCAGCGGAGGCGACAGGACCTATGGGACCTCCGCAGCCGAAAGCAACCCGCAAGTTGCGGATACTCCTGGTGGAGGATAACCAGGTGAACCGCAATCTTGTGACCCGCTTGCTCGGCAAGCAGGAACACAAAGTGGTGGTGGCACGCAACGGCCGGGAAGCAGTGGCGGCGGTGCAGCAAGGCCCTGGGGGTGTATTTGACCTGATCCTAATGGATGTGCAGATGCCGGACATGGACGGTTTCGAGACCACGGCGGCCATCCGAGCGCACGAATTGTTGACGGGCGGACGTGTGCCGATCATTGCGTTCACCGCCTATGCGATGAAGGGCGACCGGGAACGCTGCCTTGCGGCCGGGATGGATGGGTACCTGTCGAAACCCATACGGGTGAAGGAACTGCTCGATCTCTTGCGCGAATATGAGGCGCTACCCGCCCAGACCTCAGAGGTCTCTCATCCACCTGAGCAAGAGGAATGTCGGTGTGTGGGCGACGATGGTGAACATGTGGATAGGCGCGCCCTTTTGGATCGCCTCGGTGGCGACTCGCAGCTTTTGAGCGAACTCATCGAAATCTACTTGAGCGAGAGCCCTTCCTTGCTGGCGGCGGCCCAACGAGCCCTTCAAGAGAAGAATGGGCAAGATCTGGCGCGGGCGGCTCACACCATTAAGGGCTCAGCCGGGAATTTCATTGCGCGAGCCACCCTCGAGACGGCGGAGCAGTTGGAGGCATTTGCCGAGCAGGAAGATTTCTCGCGCGCCCAGGAAGCGATGAGTGGGTTGGAGCGGGAAATGGAGCGTCTTGGCCGTGCCCTCAATGCGTTACGTTGAGTAACTGTACCATGAGAATACTGGGCGATGCGGAAAGGAGATAAGACGACGAGAATACTTGTTGCTGAAGATGACCCTGTTAATCTCCGCCTCCTCCGGGCTTGCCTGGTCGAGTGGGGGTACAAAGTGACGAGTGTAACGGATGGTCAAAAGGCCTTGGAAATCCTTCAAGGCCGTGAAGCGCCACGGCTCGCCATCCTTGAGTGGATAATGCCGGGCATGAACGGCATCGACATTTGCCGCGAGATTAGGAAGCAGACTAGAAAGCCCTACACCTACATCTCGATGTCAACTGCGAAGGTAAAGAAGCAAGACATGGTTGAGGGTTTGCAATCCGGCGCGGACGACTACCTGATCAGGCCCTACAAGCCTCAGGAACTGCGCGCGCGCTTGCGCGCGGGAAGGCGAATCCTGGACCTGCGGGAGCAGCTTCTCTCGGCCTATCGTCTGATCGAAGCTCAAAGGACCGTCGATCCGCTGACCGGCGTCTGGAGCCGCAATGTGATTCTGGATATCCTGAAGCGCCAGCTCACCCTTTCATCTCGAAGCCATTCCCCTATGAGTCTGGTGATCGCGCATATTGACCACTTCCGGGACATCAATGCCAGCTTCGGCCCATTCGCCGGGGATACGGTCTTGCGGGAGGTTGGGAGAAGGTTTCGCGCCGCTCTGCGCCCGCCGGATTCGATCGGCCGATCTGAAGCGGATGAGTTTGTGATAGTCCTGCCGGGATGCGACGCGCCCACGGCTGCAAGCTTGGCGGAAAAGTTCCGGGCCCGAGTTGACCGGCGTGCTGTGGACACCTCCGAGGGCGTGGTCGCGGTGACGATAAGCCTTGGTGTTATGGTGACTCCGTCGGAGAAGGCGCTGAGTTTGGATGCGGCCTGGCGCTTGGCCACTGAGGCCCTCTCGCGCGCCAAAGCAAAGGGGCGTAATCGCGTGGAGTTCGCGACGCTCTGAAGTCAGGAGGCTGCCGGCTTGGGGAGCTCCAGTGTTATCTGCTGCCTTATTTCACTCGACCGGCGTCAGAAGCTTCTTTGCGGAACACGGGCCTGCACGATGATGAAAGGCGCCAGCACGCTATGGCGCCCCGTGCTCCGAGGGGTGCGGCTGCTCCTCTGGCTTGGGGCGACCCTCAATTGAGTCCATCTGAAAGGTCCACGTTTTCTAAGGGCCATAGTCTGCCTGCTGGGGGTGCACGGCAGGCTCAGGCATCGCTATCTGCTGTTGAAGCAGCCTCGTCGTTATGGAATTCCAACTGCCGTCACAGGAACGAATCGTGACGGGAAGCGGATGCCCACCGTTCAGATCGGCACGGAGGCATCGGCTGCCGTGAGGAATCTGGGGTGAAAACTCGACGAGGCGCAGTTCCGAATCACGGTTCCCAGGCAGCAGATGACTGGGTTTCTCACGCCAAAGGTCGCATTCCAGCCTGGACTCGCTTCGAAGCTTGGTAGTAGAATTGCCCCCGTTGTCCTGGCCTCAGAGTTTTCATTCGGTTCTGGATGAGGCATTTTGTTAGGAGGAGGGCAAATCATGATGGGCAGATTTGTTTCAATTATGGTTCGAGGATGCATTGTTCTGGCCGGGCTTGGTTTGCTTGGCGCGCCTGTATTTGCCCAGGGAAATGGGCTGGCTCGGACGCCGCCCATGGGATGGAATAGCTGGAACCATTTTGCCTGCAAGGTGACGGAGGCTGACGTGCGGTCGGCGGCGGACGCGATAGTCTCGACCGGGATGAAGAGCGCCGGCTACATTTACGTGAATATTGATGACTGCTGGCAAGGCGCGCGCGACGAGAAGGGCGTCCTTCATCCTAACGAGAAGTTCCCGGACATGAAGGGGCTGTCCGATTATGTTCACGCTAAGGGCTTGAAGCTGGGAATCTACTCGTCGCCCGGTCCGAAAACCTGCGCGGACCACGAAGGCAGTCTTGGGCACGAAGAATTGGATGCGCAGGCTTACGCCCGTTGGGGTATCGATTATTTGAAATACGACTATTGCAGTTTCCAGGGCGACTTTGCTGCGCAGATGGCGGCCTACAAGAAGATGCACGAGGCGCTGGAAAAGACCGGCCGAGCCATTGTTTTCAGTCTCTGCCAATACGGCATGGACAGGGTGTGGCGTTGGGGACCTTCGGTGGGAGGCAACCTGTGGCGGACCACCGACGATATTTCCGATGACTACGGCAGCATGGCGTACATTGGCTTCGGCCAGAACGGGCTGGAGCGCTTTGCCGCACCCGGGCACTGGAACGATCCCGACATGCTGGAAGTCGGAAACGGCAAAATGAACAAGGATGAGTATCACACCCATATGAGCCTCTGGTGCCTCCTCGCGGCGCCGTTGCTGGCGGGCAACGACCTTTCCAAGATGACGCCCGACACTCTGGCCATCTTGACGAACCCGGAAGTGATCGCTGTGGACCAGGATGCTCTCGGCATGCAGGGCCATCGCGTGGCACAGGAAGGCCAACTCGAGGTTTGGGTAAAGCTACTGGCCGACGGCTCGAGGGCGGTGGGCCTTTTTAACCGCGGCGAATCCGTGATGCCGGTGACGGCACATTTCCGGGATGTCGGTGCAGGGGACACGGCTTCGGTCCGCGACCTCTGGGAGAAAAGAGACCTAGGCGTGTTCAATTCGAGCTTCACAGCCCAGGTGCCGAAGCACGGTGTAGTGCTGCTTAAAGTCAAGTGATGGATGCCGCTGGAACAGCCCGCATCCACGACTCTTGTGTTGGAAGGGCGGCCGTACTACCCTATTAGGCTATGAGCAAGGCTGTGGACACACCTGCGGTGAAACCGCTGGCTGGATCCTGCCAGCACAAATGGCAAAACCAGGAAAGTCCCTTCATCCTGGCGCAGGTCTGCGCCCTTTGTAGATTGTTCCGGTACAAGGCAGGCTTGACGGCAGATTGGGAATATAGGGCTCCCATTCCCATCGGGGAGCTTCCCCCCGAAGAGCAAACGCAAGTCTGAAGCTCGTTTTGCTGGACACTACACTAGTCTAGTAACCACGCTTCTTATCCACCACGTTGAGCAGCGGCAGACCGCTCACATAACGGCGAACATTCTCACAGAGCAGATCGTAGGCACGCTGCGTCGAGCCCTCCGAGACCGCGGAAGAATGCGAGGTGATGATCAGGTTGCCCGCCGTCCACAAGGGATCATGGGGCGGGAGCGGTTCTTGGTAGGCCACATCGAGGCCGGCCCCGGCGATCCATCCTTCCTCCAGCGCGCGAATGAGCGCGGGCGTGTCCACCAGCTTGCCGCGCGAGACGTTGATGAAATAGGCGGTCGGCTTCATGGCGCGGAAAATGGCCTCGTTAAACATGCCTTCGGACACCGGTGTGTGCGGCGCTGCACTCATCAGCACATCCACCTGAGGCACCATCTTCGGAAGCCACTCGAGGGAATGCAGTTCGGCAACGAAGGATGGCTTGGGCAAGGGCTTGGGGTCTACGGCCAGGATCCTCATGTTGAAACCATAGTGCGCGCGGTAGGCGGTGTCCGTGCCGATGCCGCCCAATCCTACGATGCCCATTGTGAGTCCACTGACTTCTGTGAGCCCATCCAAGGGCTTCCAAACGTGCTCGCGAGTCTGTAGCGCGAAGTGATTCAGCTTTCGCGTGAGAGTCAGGAGCAGCCCGATGGCCGTCTCTGAAATGGTAGGCGAAAACATGCGCTGCATGTTGGTGAGCACAATGGGACTGTCCACCAATTCCGGGTAAAGGATGTGTTCAACGCCCGCGGCGGTGTATTGAATCCAGCGCAGATGCCGCGCGGCCTGAAGATCTTCACGGGAGAAACCGCCGAGAATCACGTGCGCGTCAGCAACCTCACTTCGGAACTGCTCCTGGTTTCGACACAGCGTTAGATCGAGGTTGGGAGCATAGGCGCGCAGTTTCTCTTGATAGGACGCCGGAATCCCATCCTTCGTCGCTAGCTTGACGCGCGCCAGACTGGCGGCTTTACCGGGTTCGAGCAGTGGATAGGATTCAACGGTCACCGGCCACGGTGGCTCGGGGGCCGCTTCGCCCGTCACGGCGTGGGCCAGCGCCGGCAGGGAAACCAGAGCTGCTCCTGTGGAGCCTGCGGCGACGTTGCGAAGAAAGCTCCGTCGCGAAAAACCATTTTCATGCATGGGAAACCTCCTGGGTGCGATACCACTTACTATACCATCGGCAGAGCCTTTCCGCGCCTGTTCGCCGGATGTACTTGTGTGCGGAGCCTCGCTGCTCACCCGCGACGCCCACGCTGCGTTGGAGCAAGCAGAGCGACGCCGCGGCCTTCGGCAACTAGCTATCATGCCCGCGCTTAAGACCGTGAATCCCTGGGGTCGCTGTGATATACTGTAAGCAAACGTAATTGAAGGGTGCTAAATGAAAACCTGCCCCACATGCCAGGGAAGCTACCCCAACGACTACGCACTGTGCCCGCAGGATGGCTCGGCGCTTGAGGATGTGGGTATCTGGACCGAAGGGAGCGTAATCCGCGGGAAGTATCGCATTCTGAGCAAAGTGGGCCAGGGAGGAATGGGAGCGGTTTATAAGGCCTTGCACCTGGCATTCGACGAATTGCGCGCCCTCAAAGTGATCGCTCCGGGGATCCTGCACGACCAACTTTTCGTGAGGCGGTTTAGACAGGAGGCCGTAATCACTCGCAAGCTCCAGCATCCCAATGCCGTGCGGGTGGACGATATTGACGAAGCCGAGGACGGCCGGCCTTTCATCGTCATGGAGTTCATCCAGGGCAAGAGCCTGAAGAAACTCATTGAGGAAGAGGGACCACTGCGCGTACCCCGCGTTTGCTCGATTATCAAGCAGGTTGCCTCGGCCCTGGACGCTGCCCACCGCCTTGGGATGGTGCATCGGGATATCAAGCCGGATAACATCGCGCTGATTGAAAGGCCGGAAGGTGAGCTAGTGAAGGTGCTTGATTTCGGTATTGCCAAGATGAAGGAGGCAAGCCTTGGCGAGGCGTCAGGCATGACGCTAACAGGGACGGGAATGGTGATCGGCACGCCGCAATATATTTCCCCCGAGCAGGCGATGGGGAAGCGCGGAGACGAGCTCGATGGGCGCTCGGACCTTTATTCGCTCGGTGTGGTCATGTATGAGATGCTGACAGCCGATCTTCCCTTTAAAGTCGAAACTACCATGGGAATGCTGCTGGCCCACCTGCAGCAGCCGCCGAGGCCTATCCCCACACTCCGCCCGGAGCTGCAAATACCCGAGCCAATTGTCCGCTTGGCAATGCGCCTGCTCGAAAAGGACCCTGCCCAGCGCCCCCCGAGTGCCAAGGCTCTGATCGAAGAGGTCGAAGCAGCGGAGAAGGGAAATGCTCCTTCGGGCGCGATGTGGGCCCTGCAACCGAGCGAAGTCATATCGCGGGAGGAAATTCGAGCCGCGCCCGAGGCGGTCCCTCCAGTCCCCGCTCAAGGCGAGGCCGCTGCTAGCAGTCTTGTTCCGGCCCCGCCTCCTCTTGTTCAACCTCAGGTTGTTACCCCTGGCACACCGGTGCCGGTCGTATTACCGGCGCCGCAGCCAGAGAAACAATCCCGCTGGGGAATCTGGGTTGGGATTGCAATCCTGCTAGTAGGCCTGGGCGGAGGGGGCTGGTATATCCTGTCTCGGCATTCATCCTCAATTAGCACAACTCCTGTTTCCACAACATCCGGCCAAGGAGGGGGGACATCGCAACAGGCCTCGAGTCAGCCGCCCGCCATTGAGCAAAATCCGCCCGTTCCTGAGTCCCCAGAGGGGAAAACTCCCGGTGGCCAGGGGATTCAATCCGAAGCGGCGCGCACGGCTTCTGAAACTCCAGCGAGTAATGTCAATATAGCCCCTACGGGGACAGCCGCTACGGCAGTGGCGAAGCCCCCTGCGCCGCCGAAGTCTTCAGGCCCGCCCATTCTACTGATTGAGGCCACTCCGGGCGACGCGCGCGTCTATATCGATGATGAGACGGTGGGGACCACAAGCCCCGAGGGACGACTGAAAATCACCACCCTCTCGCCCGGCGCGCATCGCGTCCGGCTTGCGCACAGGAGCTTCCAGGATCATGAAGAAACGGTGCGATTGACTTCGGGAGAAACTACACGAGTTGCCTGGAATCTACAAGCACCGGCCGCAACAGTTACTAATCCAACGGCCACTGTCTCGGTTGCCCTGGGTTATTTGGGCGTTCGTCCCGTCGAACATCAGCCAGCCGGGAGCAGGGGGGTTGTAATCTTAGATATCGCACCTGGGGGACCTGCCGACAGGGCCGGGCTGAAGCCTAGCGATACAATTCTCAGCATGGGCGGCCGGAGAATAAGGACGCCGCAAGACCTTCAGGCCGCTATGGCTAGCCACAAGGCAGGAGAGACGGTAGAGGTCATCTGGTCCAGCGGCAACAGCGTGGTGACGAAGTCCATCCGGTTATCCGCCCGCGTAGCCGGCCCTCCTAGGTAGGAGAATGTCAGCCGCCAGCCTGTGCCGCCCGCAGAGACATCCGGTCGTATGACCTTGGAGCGGCAAACGCGTCATTATTCCGCAATCTTTGGGAACAAACGCACAGGGGAAAGATGCTTGAACTCGATTCCGATCGCGCACTGCTGGTGGACCTCTACGAACTGACCATGGCGGCAGCGTACTTCGAGCAACATGTGGACTGCCGCGCAACTTTTGAACTCTTCGTCCGCCAGTTGCCCCCCGAGCGCGCTTACCTCGTGGCCGGCGGCATCGAAGACGCCGTGGATTACCTCGCGGCCTTGCGATTCACTCGAGAGCATGTGAACTTCGTTCGCAGTCTGCCTGTGTTTCGCAATGTTTCTTCCGAATTCTTCGAGTATCTTAGTGAGTTCCGCTTTGCCGGCGACGTTGAGGCGGTGGAAGAAGGCACACTCATCTTTGCGGAAGAGCCGCTCCTTCAGGTGACCGCGCCGATTCTGGAAGCACAAATTGTTGAGACCTACCTGCTCTCAATCACCAATTTTGAGACGCTGGTTGCCTCCAAGGCGGCTCGCGTAGTGCGGGCGGCGCGTGGCCGGGGCGTGCTCGAGTTCGGCACGCGGCGGGCGCAGGGGCCTGAAGCCGGCGTTCGCGCCGCGCGCGCCGCGTACCTCGGCGGGTGTGTTGCGACCTCGAATGTTCTGGCGGGCTTTCGATACGGCATCCCGCTTGCAGGCACGGCAGCCCATTCTTGGACCCAGGCTTTCCCAACCGAACGCCAAAGCTTCGAGGCGCTCCTGGACACGTTCCCGGAGGATGCCATCCTGTTGGTTGACACCTATGACCCCATTGCAGGAGCGGAGACCGCGGCCACCCTCGGGCGGAAGATTGCCGGCGTACGCATCGATAGTGGTGACCTCCTCGCAACGAGTCGCCGGGTTCGGGAAATCCTGGACCGTCACGGCCTGCGTGAGGCGAAGATCGTGGCCAGCGGGGATTTGAACGAGTACAAGGTGGAAGCTTTGCTTTCCCAAGGAGCGCCCATCGACCTCTTCGGCGTGGGGACCGATCTCGCCACCTCGCGCGACGTGCCTGCGCTCAGCGTGGTGTACAAGCTGGTTGAGATCGAACACAACGGGCAGGTGGATTACAAAAGCAAATTCAGCGAAGAGAAAGTCTATTCGCCGGGTCGGAAGCAGGTCTTCCGGTTCTCGGCTGGCGCTCATTATCATCACGATCTGATCACACGCTCCCGCGAAGAACCTTCGGAAGGCACACCGCTGCTCCACCCTGTGATGCGCCATGGCAGGAGGCTCAGGTCCCGGCCATGCCTCCAAGACGCGAGGACTAATGTCCTTGCGAATCTTGACCGCTTGCCGGAACCTTACCACGCTCTGCGGAACGCGCCTGGTTATCCCGTAGCCAAGAGCGAGGCGCTCCAGCGCCTCCTGGAGGAGGTTCGCGAGTAGACCTTCGGGGCGAGCAGTAGGCAGTGAGCAGAAGGCAGAAGGCAAAAGGCAAAAGTCAAAAGGGAAAGGGAAAGAGTCAAAAGGCACAAAGGCAAAAGTCAAAAGGCGAGCGGGAGGTGTTGTGTTTGAGGTTCCAGTTTCAAATTTCCAGTTTCTAGTTTCTGGTTTGGTTTTTTGCTCGTCCCGCCACGGCGGGTCACTCGTCGCTGCTCAAGGGGTGAGAGAATGAGTGAACCGACCAAGTCTGGCCGCTTGGTATTCCTTGATGTCGATACGCAGGTGGACTTCATGTCTCCGAGGGGAAGGCTTTATGTGCCCCATGCGGAGGAGATCATCCCTAACCTGGCGAAATTGATGTTGTGGGCGCGCGACCACAGAATCCCCATCATTTCCTCGGCCGACACGCACGCGCCGGATGACCCGGAGTTCGCCCAATGGCCTCCTCACTGCGTGGTGGGGACACCCGGCCAACGCCGCATTGCTGAGACGTTCTTCCCTGACGCCGTGGTGGTGGAAGACCGTCCGGGCGCCTTTCAGGCCTCCCAAGAATGGGTCGGACAGCTCATCGTGGAGAAGCCCGTGTACGACGTCTCCACGAACGTCAATTTCGATGCCATCTTGGCTTCCCTTGGCCAGCCGCACTTCGTCGTGTTTGGCGTGGCCACCGAATACTGTGTGCTGTCGGATGTCCTGGCACTGCGCAAGCGCAACCTGCCCGTGGCTCTCGTTCGGGACGCCATCAAACCCATCACCGAAGAGGGGGGGCGGAAGGCCATTGAGAAGATGGTCGCTGAAGGGGTCCAGTTAGTCACGACCGCGGCCGTTTGTAGTCCAGGGTTTCAAGGTTTCTGCTTGCAGTAAGGCAGCATGAGCGCCGCTTTCGACATGTCATTAAATAAACTGGAGGCAAATGTGGTCAAAGCAAAACTGATGGTGGCTCTGCGAGACCCGGAGTCGGTCGAGAGTCTCATGACGCTGGCGGTCCATCTAGCGCACGGCATGGATGCCGAACTTGTTGTTCTGCACGTGGTTGAAGTGCCGCCAGCAACGCCCCTCGAGGCAGAGGATGAGGTCTTGGACCACGAGGGAAAAGAGATCCTAGCGGCTGCAAGACGGGTTGCGGAGAGATCTTCCAAGGAGATATCCACTGAACTGCTGCGGGCACGTGAGGCGGGAGAAGCCATAGCGGGCGAGGCCAAGGACCGGGGCACGGAATTGCTCATCATGGGATATCACCGACCCCATCCACATGCCTTGGGCGAACTTCTGCTGGGGAGCACCGTGCAATATGTTGCCCATCACGCACCGTGCCGAGTGCTCATTCAGATTCCACCACCCAAGCCGCGCTAGGTGAATCTCAACTCAGATGAGCAATGGTATGTCGCCATCGACGATACAAGCTTCGGTTTCCAGTGGTGGCTCGGCGATGGTCTGTTGGTTCACGTCCTGTTTGCACGCCAGCATCGTCCCCACGGCGAGGGAACTGAGTAACAAGACTCCCGGTTGGCACATTGCCCACTGCAGCACTTGCTGCGGGCTAAGGGGCTCATCCTGAATCTTCGATGGCTCCGGTTGGTCATTCGACATAGCACACCACCTTCTCGATTCCTTTATCGGCAGATCCCGCCCAAGCTTGAGCGCTGAATCGCCTGAAATCGACAGGGCTGGACCGTCGGTTTGTGGCTTGACTCTACGAGCCGGAGATGGCGTAGAATAGCTGACGGTTCTTAGTGTTAACGGACTCTTGTGGTGGCTCTTTGCCATCGCTGCGCCGCGCCCGAGCGGCCCGTAACTGCCCGCCTTCGAGGTTCCTATGGTGATCGCATCCCAGCTCCGTCCAGGAACGGTTCTAAAGATCAATGATGACCTCTTCAAGGTGATCGACTCGCAGTATCACATCGGACAAGGCAAGATGCCCGGCAGCGTCCATACGAAACTGCGCCATGTTCTAAAGGGCACGTTCAAAGAGTTGCGCTTCCGGCCGGAGGAGCGGCTGGAGGAAACCCAACTTGAGAAGCACGAGATGGAATTCCTTTATAGCGACACTGATTCGGCGACCTTCATGAACCCAAGAACTTATGACCAGGTTTCCATCCCGCTCGAGGCCATCGGCGCGGCGGCGGCATTTCTCCAGCCCGAGGTGAGAGTGCCGGTGGAGTTCTACGAAGGGCAGCCGGTCAGCATCGTCTTCCCGGAGATCGTCGAGGTGAAGATCCAGACGACCGCGCAGCCAGTCCACCAGCAACAGGACAACACCTACAAATCCGCTACCCTGGAAAATGGCATGGAACTGATGGTTCCACACTTCATCAAACCTGGGGAGACGATACGCGTCGAAGTGGCTACGGGCAAGTACGTGGACCGCGTGCGAGCCGATACGAAGAGGTTCTAATAAAATCATGGATACGCCAGCCCTGAACGTCTCCGCCAGACCGCACTTCCAGCTCAAAGTGCGTCCGGCCGAATTGCGGGACGCATCCGACATTGCCCGCATCTATCTACAGGCGACGCAAGACAACCTTGCTACCTTTGAGAACTTTCTCGCTACGCCCGAGGAGCGAACGCGCTGGGTGAATGAACATGGGGGGAAGTATCCTCTCCTGGTGGCGGAGTTGAATGATTGGATTCTCGGCTGGGCAGCGCTCAGTCCATACCTCGTCCGTCCCCGCATGGACGGAATCGCTGAACTCCTGATCTACATTGACCGCGACTACCGGCGGCATGGCGTGGGGCGGGAAATAATGCGCGCGGTCCTGGCACTCGCCGAGGCCGTCGGCCACTTCAAGCTGGTGGGCCGATTCCTGGCGCACAATGATGCCGGGCGGACGCTCTGCCGCATGACGGGCTGGCGCGAGGTGGGAGTGCACTTGAAACACACCAAGCTGGAGGGGCGCTGGCACGACGTGGTGGTGGTTGAGTATCTAATCCCCGCGAACCTGAAGTGACGGCAGTAGGTGGTAGGCCGTATTTCGTAGGTCGTAGGGCGTACGTGGTAGGTGAGGAAAAACTAAGATACCAGTCTCTATTTTCCAGTTTCTGCCTTCTTGCTTGTCCTCGAAAAGATGGCAGGCGTGGAGGGACTCGAACCCTGCGGATTCCGGGGCAAGGTNNGAACTTGAAGTAACGGCAGCAGGTGGTAGGTGGGGAAACACCAAGACACCAGTTTCCAGTTTCCAGCGTCGTATGTGGTAGGTGGGGAGAGACCAGGATTCCAGTTTCCATTTTCCAGTT
>DLMI01000149.1:5531-6647 GCA_002478145.1 Acidobacteria bacterium UBA7540 | reverse complement strand
TGTATGACACCTCCGACTCGATTCTGGCGCAGAAGCTCTCGCAGGTGAATGGAGTGGGCCAGGTGTTCACGTACGGTTCGGCGCCGCCAGCCGTGAGGGCCGAAGTGAATCCGATGCTGCTCAATAAGCTCGGGGTGGGATTGGACACGGTGCGAAACGCTCTTAATCTGGCCAATGCGAACCAAGCCAAAGGCCAAGTCGCAAACGACACGACCTCCTGGACTTTCAGCGATAACGATCAGCTCTTTACTGCGGATCAGTACCGGCCCCTGATTGTCGCTTACCGCAATGGCGGGCCGGTGCGGCTGGGGGACGTGGCGGATGTGCAGGACTCGGTGGCGGACGTGCACAACGTCGGCCTGGCCAATGGCAAACCCGGGGTGCTGGTCGTTATTTTCCGACAGCCCGGCGCCAACGTCATCGAGACCGTGGACCGCGTGCGAGCTCTGATGCCTTATCTCCAGTCCTCGATTTCTCCGGCTATCAAGCTGGAAGTGGTGATGGACCGCACGGTTACGGTCCGTGCCTCGGTGAAGGACATTGAAACCACGCTGCTGATTTCGATCGTGCTGGTGATTCTAGTGGTGTTCGTGTTCCTGCGCACGGTGCGGGCGACGGTGATTCCCAGCATTGCCGTGCCGCTTTCGCTGGTGGGCACTTTCGGCGGGATGTATCTGCTGGGTTACAGCCTGGATAATCTGTCGCTTATGGCACTGGCCATTTCGACTGGATTTGTGGTGGATGACGCCATCGTGGTGCTGGAAAACATCACGCGTTACGTGGAGCATGGCATGAACGCGGTGGAGGCAGCGTTCAAAGGAGCCGCAGAAATCGGGTTTACGGTACTTTCCATGAGCACGTCGCTGGTGGCAGTGTTCATCCCCTTGTTGATGATGGGTGGAATTGTAGGGCGTCTGTTTCGCGAGTTTGCAGTCACGCTAAGTATTGCGATCGGAGTTTCGCTGCTGGTGTCGCTGACCACCACTCCGACGATGTGCGCCAAATTCCTGCGGCCATCCCAACCGAACCAGCGCCATAACTTTGTCTATCGCACCAGTGAATGGTTCTTCGACAGCCTCCTGGCCGCCTACCGGCATTCCCTCAAATGGGTGCTGG
>DLMI01000149.1:1383-5411 GCA_002478145.1 Acidobacteria bacterium UBA7540 | reverse complement strand
GTGCCCAAAGGATTTTTCCCGCAGCAGGATACGGGACGGCTCATGGGATCGGTTCAGGCGGCACAAGATATCTCATTCCAGGCCATGAGCGGCAAGATGGAACAGTTTGTGAAAATCGTGATGAAGGATCCGGCGGTCGACACCGTGGTTGGGTTCGCCGGCGGAGGCTCTGCGACAAACCAGGGCCGGTTCTTCGTCATGTTGAAGCCACTCGAGCAGCGCAGCCACTGCCAGACTCGCCACCTCTGGCAACCGTGCCCCAACGTCACGGCCGACGATGTGATTAATCGCCTGCGGGGCAGACTTGCGGTGGTTCCGGGAGCTACCCTGTTCCTGCAATCGGCGCAGGACCTGACGATTGGCGGACGCTTCGGCGCGGCGCAGTACCAGTTCACGCTGCAAGGGGAGGATTTGAACGAACTGAATAGCTGGGCGCCGCAACTGTTCCAGAAAATGCGCGCCCTGCCGCAACTCCGCGACGTGAATACTGACCAACAGGATAAGGGATTACAAGCCCAGTTGGTGATTGACCGCGACACGGCCAGCCGCTTGGGCGTGGCCGCGCAGGATATTGATAATGCGCTCTACGACGCCTTCGGACAGCGGCAGGTCTCCACCATGTATCGCCCGCTGAATCAGTATCACGTGGTCATGGAGGTCGCCCCCGAGTTTCAGCAGACGACCGAAGCCCTGCAGAATATTTACCTGCGCTCTTCCAGCGGCGCACCCATACCCCTGGCGGCGTTCACTCACTTCGAGCCCTCCAACATACCTTTGGCTGTGAATCACCAGAGCCAGTTTCCTTCGGTCACGATTTCATTCAACCTGGCTCCTGGAGTTTCTCTTGGACAGGCGACGCTAGCCATCGAAAACGCCCAGCGTTCCATTGGCTTCCCAAGTACGATTCAGGCAAGCTTTCAGGGCACGGCAGCTGCATTCAAGGATTCGCTCTCCAGCGAGCCGGTCCTCATTCTCACGGCGCTGATTACGGTTTATATCGTGTTGGGTATGTTGTATGAGAGCTACATTCATCCCATTACGATTCTCTCGACGCTGCCTTCCGCCGGCGTAGGAGCCTTGCTGGCATTGCTTCTAACGCATAACGAACTCAACGTAATTGGTACGATCGGCATCATCCTGCTGATCGGGTTGGTGAAGAAGAACGCCATTATGATGATCGACGTGGCGCTTGATGTGGAGCGCACGCAAGGGAAGAAGCCGGTCGACGCCATCTATGAAGCCTGTTTGCTCCGCTTCCGCCCGATCATGATGACTACCATGGCGGCTCTGCTGGGAGGTCTGCCGCTGGCATTGGGGAGGGGCACTGGCTCCGAACTGCATCGTCCTCTGGGCATCACAATTGTCGGCGGACTCATTGTCAGCCAGGCACTGACTTTATTCACCACTCCTGTCGTGTATGTTTATCTTGATCGTCTGCGGCTGGCATTGCGCGGCGGAGAGAATTTGACTTTATCCGCCACAAGCCCGGCCCACTCAGCGGATTAGTCCTTAGCGCCTTCGAAGGGAGACACCGTCGAAGGAGTTTGGCAGCATGCAACCTGATTTCAGGCGCATTGCATCGCAGGAGTCAGCGGGGAGCGGTGTTCGAAGCGCACGCGGAGACCGTCGGACTGTCCACACTTTTTCTAGCGTTGAACGTATGATAAACAATGTTGTGTTTCCATGCCGATTCCCCGGCGGCCCGGTATTATTGTTCTTCGCTTTCAAATTCTCTCAGGAGTCACGGATGCTTCAGAAGGCACTGGTCCTGGTTTTCGTTCTCGCAAGCATTGTGGGTTTAGTTGGTTGTGGTAAGACTGCAAGTCACTATGTCTACGCGACCGTTCCGGCCGCGAGTCAATTGGCGGTCTTCCGCGAAGATCCTTACTCCGGAATTCTCACGCAACTTTCGGAGAGTCCGTATACGGTGGGCAGCGGAGCTCAGTCCGTGGTCATCCATCCCTCCGGAAAATACTTATACGTCGCGAATCCGGGTCAGGGGGAAAACGATGTCTCCTTGTTCGACATTAACAGCGACGGAACGGTGAGCGAGGTGACCCCGAGGACTACGGTGGGAACGCTGCCCTTTCTCCTGGCCATGGACCCTGCGGGCAATTATTTATACGTCGCGAATGCTTTGTCGAACAGTATTTCGGCTTTCTCGATCGCTGCCAGCAGCGGCGTGCTCACGGCGGTTGCGGGGTCTCCCTTTCAGATCAATTTGTCCCCCAAGGGTATGCAGTTGTCGCCATCGGGTAGTTTTCTCTACGTCAGCGCTCCGAGTTCTCCGACTGGGGTCATCGCCGTTTTCAGCGTGACTGCCGGGGTACTTTCCTCCAGTCCGGTTGGCCTCACCAGCACCGCGGATAACGATCCTGCCGGCATCGCCATTTCCCCCAACGGTTCGTACCTCTATACCGCGAACTCTACCGCCAATTCCATATCGATCTACTCTATCGGTTCGTCGGGAACGCTGACACAGGTCCCGCAGTCGCCTCTTGCCGACCCCTTTCAGCACCCGGTTGCGCTGATCGTGGATCCCACGGGGAACTACCTCTATGTGACCAATCAAGGGTCTAGCAATATCTCGACCTATTCGATTACGTCCGGTACCGGTTTTCCTGTCGCAATTACCGACTCGCCGTTCGGCTCCGAAACTCAGCCGAGCTTCCTGGTGTTGGATCCGAATGGCAAATATTTATATGTGGGAAACCAGAGCGGGTCCGCAGGAATTCAAGCGTTTGGTGTCAGCAGCGGAAGCTTGAACTCCATTGCAACTTACTCCGTGGGGAACTCTCCCACTTCGATCGCAATATTGCAGTAGTTGAACCAAGTCATACTCGCGGAGATGTCCTTGCTCGTGCTGCAGTGAGTGCGATTATGATGACAAAGCTGTCCTAATCTCTCTTTATCGGTCCATGACAAACAAAAATCCTCAACTCTGCGACAATACGTACGCCGGCACAAGGCAGTCCGTTGCAACCGCGACGGGGAGCCCCGCCATCTAATCGAGAAAGGCTTCTCAGATTCGGTCGGCTTGGGGGGCGGGTTCCGTGCCGAGACCAAGGTCAGGACTCAGAACCCATGAAGATCGCAAGCGCGGCTAGCGCGTTCCCGAAGTATTACTACTCCCAGAAGGCCCTCTTGGAGCGCCTACAGGACTATTGGGGACCTCAACTTAAGAATCCTTTGCTGTTGGCGCGGTTGCATCGCAATGTGACCGTGGATGGCCGCTACCTGGCGATTCCCGCGGAACAGTATGTAGACATCAAGACTTGGGGACAGGCCAACGACATCTGGATCAGGGTCGCACAGGAATTGGGAGAGCAAGCCCTCTGCCTCGCACTTCACAATGCTGGGCTGAAGCCACAGGACTTGGGAGCCTTGTTGTTCACGACAGTCACTGGCGTAGCGAGCCCGTCCATTGACGCTCTCCTTATAAACCGGATGGGGCTCCCCGCTAACATCCGTCGCACGCCGATTTTTGGACTGGGATGTGTGGCCGGCGCGGCAGGAATTGCGCGCGCCTCAGACTACGTTCGCGCGTATCCTTCGCAGGCAGCAGCTCTGGTGTCGGTCGAGCTTTGTTCGCTCACCTTGCAGCGCGAGGATCTGTCGGTGGCGAACCTGATCTCGTCTGGACTTTTTGCCGATGGCGCAGCCGCTGTGATTGTTACCGGCGAAGACTTTGTATCGTCGGACGGCGAGATTTCGGGGCCTACGATTCTCGCTACCCGATCGATTTTTTATCCCGCCACGGAAGACATGATGGGCTGGAACATTTCCGAGAAAGGCTTCCGCATCATACTTTCGACCGAAGTTCCGAATCTGATTCGGCAAAATCTGGGACGGGACGTGGACTCTTTTCTGGCGGACAACGGGCATCAGCGAAGCGATCTTAAGAGCTTCGTTCTGCACACCGGCGGACCCAAGGTGCTTGACGCCTCGGCCACGGCGCTGGGATTGCACAATGGAGAGCTGGATGCCTCATGGGCTTGTTTGCGTAAGGTAGGAAATCTTTCTTCGGC
>DLMI01000149.1:0-1280 GCA_002478145.1 Acidobacteria bacterium UBA7540 | reverse complement strand
CTCTCGGTCTATTGGCCGCCATGGGTCCCGGATTTTGTTCCGAGCTTCTGCTTTTGCAATGGTGAGGGCGAGTAGTTGCTGAACTCAACAGATGTCTTTGTGATCGGTGGCGGTCCGGCCGGGCTGGCGGCAGCAATTGCCGCCCGGCAGCAAGGATTCCACGTGGTCGTGGCCGACGGAGCTAAGCCGCCAATCGACAAAGCCTGCGGCGAAGCTCTAATGCCGGACGCGATTGCGGCACTTGAAAAGCTCGGAGTTGCCTTGTCCTCTGCGGATGCATTCCCTGTGCGCGGTGTGCGCTTTCTTAGTTCTGGATTGTCCGCGGAAGCGGTCTTCCCCTCCGGCTGCGCCGGCTTCTCCGTTCGCCGGACCATCTTGCATCGCATCCTGACCGAACGTGCTGCCGGGCTGGGCGTTGATCTGCTGTGGCAAAGCGTGGTTACTGGGATTTCTGGTGAAGAGGTTCGATTGGGAGATCGCAGAATTCGGACCTCGTGGATCATCGGGGCCGATGGCTCTAACTCGCGCGTGCGTAGGTGGGCCAAGCTTGAGCCTCACTCACGGACGGGTCTCCGATATTCTTTTCGCCGCCATTATCGTGTCGCACCCTGGACTGATCGTATGGAAATCTATTGGGGAAAACACAGTCAGGGATATACGACAGCTGTGAGCAGCGAGGAGGTTTGCGTGGCTGTGGCCTCGCGCCACCCCGAACTCCGCCTGGAAAAATCTTTACCCGATTTTCCTGAACTCAACGCGCGGTTGTCCGGAGCCGAGGCGACCTCTGCCGAAAGGGGCGCGCTGACTGCGAATCGCAAATTGAAACGCGTCTGGCGGGGAAATGTTGTGTTGGTCGGCGATGCGTCGGGCACGGTCGATGCAATTACGGGCGAAGGACTGGGTCTTTCTTTCCGCCAGGCTGTGGTGCTGGCGAACTCTCTTCGCAGCGGCAATCTTGCCGGGTACCAGGCCGCACATCGCAACCTGGCGCTGCAACCACTGCTGATGGCGCGGTTGATGCTAACGCTGGATGGGCGTCCCAAGTTTCAGCGTCGTACTCTGCAGGTCTTTCGCAGGCATCCCGAAGTTTTTCGCAGACTGCTGGCCCTGCACGTGGGAAAACTTTCCCCAATTCATCTAGCTGTGGATGGTCTCACCCTGGGATGGGGATTACTGACAACATAACCCATGAAAGAAGACACTCAGGCTTTTCGCCGAGGTCGTGCGCGCTGTGTCTTCCTGGCACTTGTATTTCTCTCCATTGCCATGGCGGCCGCCGC
>DLMI01000161.1 GCA_002478145.1 Acidobacteria bacterium UBA7540 | reverse complement strand
TATTTATGACGTTCTGTATAGCAGCATGCACTCCTACAAAGGGGTCGCCGCAACAATCTGAGACTCTCTGAACTCCCAGGTTGGGCCACAGGTCGTTTGCAGGGGTCTTCAGAGAAGGGGCGTCGTTCACCCCTCTGAAGACTGGACAGGCTGGATTACGTTCGTGGCCAATTATTCCCAAGCCATCCTGCCTGCGATTTTCTGGTCGGTGTCACTGCCACTTTCCTGGTCCCCTATGTCTTCGCAGTGATGGAAACAGCGACACGCCAGATGGCCCACTTCAACACTAGTGGGCATCCCTGAGCAGAGTGGGCCATGCCGCAGTTCTGTAAAGTCATCAATGGTAAGGGACCGGATTGCTCTGTCCTCTATGACCGAAACAGGATGTGCTCTGTGGAGTTCGATACTGGCGTGAAGTCGACGGCCGTGAGCATTCTGAAGGCGCCCTCCCGAGCGCCCCAAGTAAATGTTTTCTGCGAAAGGCTGATCGGCCCGCTACGACGGTGGTGGCTAGATTGAATTGAGCTACGGTCGGCAAAATGGTACATGCTTGGGGTGAGCAGCACAAGAGTTGGTCGTCGCTGGCCCCACCTTGTGCGGATCGTGCCTGGGAAACGCCCTTCCACGCCGGAACCCAGCCAAGCGCCAGGATTGTCGATGGGAAGCCGACTTATCATTCCCAATCCATTCTGTGTCCATTCAGCACCCATGATGCGCACAGGAGCCCTTGGGGAAATCTTGGTCTGCAGCCGGGACCACTTCGCGGTCGACCCAGCACGGAGAGGTGTTGCTGCAGACGGCACTCCTGAGAACTGTTCCGCTACTTGAACTGTCCGGATAGTCCTATTGCGTTGACGGGATAGGAGATAGCGCGATCTGAAAGTGCACCCCCCCTTTGCACAATTTTGGTGCAATTCTGCCCGGTAAGACTGCCTGTCTAGCCTATCGTGGTCACCGGGGGGGGCCGCGCACCACGAGGCGCGCGGGCGCGTGCGTAAACCTGGTGCGGCGCGGGGTTCCGCTACCGCGTGCGGATCGCGTACGCGGTGTGGTGGGGGACGTAATCGGGGGACGCAGCGGGTGAGCGTGTGTGCGAACATGGCGGGGGCGGTTTCCGCTACCGCGTGCGGATCGCGCGGGCGCGATGTAGTGGGGGAGTGGATCAAGGGGCGGCGCGTGGCGGGCGTGGGGCGCAGCTCACCCCAGCGGCGGACAGCACTAGTTCCAGGTTGTCCAGACATCTGACATAATAGGGAGCATGAAATCCCTTCGATTCCTAATCATTGTGTTGGTGTGGGCCGGACTATGCTCCATTGCGCGTGGCAAGACCACTCTGCAATCGCCCTGGGACTCCCATCCCGTGATTTCAACGGGTGCTCCATACACCTGCCCGACCGCACCCCAGCTCCCGCACAACTTCGCCGCGAATTCGTACTACATCGATCAGCGCCGCTCGATTCCTGATCCTGTTCTCAAGAAAAGGTACGAAGATTCGGTTGCCGGAATCGAGGAGTTTTCTCGCGCCGTCGTGGAGGCGGCCGATGGCTACCGAACCCAAGGGAGGTCGGCGGCAGCGCAATGCGTTTTCAGCCTGCTTGCTTCCGCCGCACATCAAAAGGTCTTGACCGGGACGATGGATGGGCACCAAGCCGCGTACGTGCAGGGCTGGAATCTCGGGACGTGGGCTGTCACTTATCTGAAAGTGCGCGGCAGCGGGTTCGCTTCAGAAGAGGAAGCCCGTGCCATCACCTCTTGGTTGAAGAAACTCGCGGAAGAGAACCGCGGCTATTACGATGAGAAGCGCCACGCGCGCCATCCGAATGACTCCGACAACAACCATTTGTACTGGGCCGGGTTCGCCATCGCTGCCGCTGGAATCGCGAATGACGACCGCAAACTCTTCGATTGGGGCATGGACGCGTACAAAGATGGTGTGCGTGACATCCAGGAGGATGGAACGCTGCCGCGGGAAATGGAGCGCGCGCAAATGGCCTTGCACTACCATTTCTACGCGTTGGCGCCGCTGCTCTTTCTCGCGGAATTCGGCGAAACCAATGGTCTGCAGCTCTATTCCGAGCGTCATTACGCCATCAAACGCCTGATTGCGCGATGCATCTACGGCTTTCAGAACCCCGGCTTCTTCCAGCAAAGAACCGGCGTCGCGCAAGTGACCGACCCGAAGATCCAGGCTTGGGAGATCAGTTGGGCAGAATTCTACACGCGGCGATTTCCGGATCCGGAAATTTCAAAATTAATGGGACAAGCGGAGCGCCTGAGCTACACGACGCTGGGTGGCCTGCCGCCGCCGTAGTGTCTCGTCCGGGCCGACCTCATTTCGGATCAGCGAGTACCACCAGAGCAAGTTGCGGAGTTGCAATTCCTCCAGCATCCGTTTTGGTAATTCGGTCATTCACACCTCCTTTCAGAAGTTGAATAATCCGAATCGCGGTGGAATGCCAGCGGTTACCTGCCGCGCAGCGGCTTAGTACAAACGCCCTTTACGCCAAGTGGGGCAAGTTAGCCGATTCCCGCCAGGAAGCCGACTTTTCAGTCCCAATCCCATCGCGTGTGGTCGATCACGTGAAAATGATTGATGGGATAGGGACTGCGCAACTGTCATCCGAGTGGCAGCACGTTTCGGTGTGCAAGTTACACAACCAAGCGCATCGCTTCCGCGTGCGCCGTGCACAATTGCCAAGGTTCTAAGCGAAAATGGCCCAGCTGAGTTGCCATCGTTTCCAGTCCAACCAAGTGCGGCTGTGGCTGAGCGTGATCGCCTATAGCCTGGGGAATCCCGCGAGGCGAGACGGCGGCTAGCCGAGCATGGCTTGACCCATCCGCCTTTGTGTACATCAACAGCAAAGCGCACGGCGGGTCGTTCTGAGTGAGTCTGTGCCGGCAGAGAGGGTTGCGCAGTCACGCTCGCACAGAAATAGGCGAGCCTTGGGCCACTCCGCGCATCCTGGGCCAATGCTGACGCGCTGGCGGGCATTCTGTGAGCCGCCTTACCGTGCCGTCGAGTGGAGGGAATGTGACAGCACTGGGAGAGCCCACAATGAACCACATCCCCTCCATTCCCGACGTCCCACATACGGAATACTCTGCGCACTTCGCTGGCCTTCGTCAAAGGTACGAAAGTACCGTTCCGCAGGATGGTAAAGCCATACGCTTGAGGCATAACGCCTGTGCAAGGTTTTGTTTTTTCCTCATGGCCCTTCCGCGTGCGTATACGTGGCAGCAAAGCGCACGGCGGGCTGTTCTGAGCAAGTCTCTGGCGGCAGGACCGTCACGCTAGCACAGGATGAATGTGGGGCAGCCTTGGGCGCAGTGGTCGATTCTTCTTGACTTGGCACCTCGCTCTTTGCACTATTGCGTGCAGAGCGCCGGGCAACCTGGTAGGGCTGCCTGGGTGCGTATTTCGCGTTGTTGGATAGGGGATCCCTTGGATCGGGGAACCGATTCACGGGGGGAAGCAAAGCTGGTAGTCGTCAAGGATTTTCGGTTTCGTAAAGAAAGTGAGCTTCGACCCAATGGCGGAAGGGGGAATGAAAGCTTCGAATCGCGCCGCGCGTTTCCCAATTCACATTCCTGTCCGCTATCGCGAACCTTGCGGCCGGGCATGGATCGAAGGGAAGACGGAAAATATCAGCCGCTCCGGAGTACTGTTTCGAACCGAAAGTGTCTTGAGCCCAAAGACCGCGGTCGAGGTGAGGCTGGCGCTTCCGGTGGTAATCGAGGATGAGGCTCCTTGCGAGATTCTTTGTAAGGGTGTAGTGGTACGTGTGGAGCAAAGTAGCATTAGGGGCGCTCCGCCAGCCCTTGCTGTGGCAATACAACATTACCGGCTTTCGCGGGGACGGCAAGTGAACTGAGGTGCCCGTTCGCGGATAGATGTGTGTGAAAACGATGGCCAAGCGGCAGAAGTATTCCAACCGTCTAATACACTCCGAGGGTACCACGCGAGCGATTGGTGTTCTTTCCGACAGCATTTTCCATGCTGCTAGCACGAGTGAGTCCTGAGGGCGAGCAGATAGGCATCATGTCACCTGAGAAACAATCTGCTGTCGGAGAAGGCGGGAAGGACTTTGGTCTTACCCCACGCGAAAAGCAAGTCATCGCGTTTGTCTTCGCTGGATATACGAAGAAGGATATCGCCGAGAAACTCGGCGTCAGCACGCAGACTATTAAGCATGACGTCGCCAATATCTTTGACAAGCTGGGGGTCTCGAACCGAATGGAACTAGTGCTGTTCGCGCTCCATCATCGGCTGATTGACTACGTCTAGACGGTCCCCCATTTTCAGCAAAAGCACCCCATAAGTTGGATCAGCGGCGCGTCCTGAGTGAATTGTGCGCAACGGCGAGCCACCCTATTCGACAGTCTTACGCTCGCGGTGTTGGCGAAGATAGCGCCACACGGTGCGCGTGGAAATCCCGAATCTCTCCGCAATCTCAGCATGTGGCCGCGCCGATGCGAGCATTTTTTCCAGCCGCTCGCGTGCGATGCGCCGCCTACCCAGCAGCGAGAAGGTCGAAGGTATCGCGTGCAATGACGAACAACTTATGGCTTTCGGCCCGCCTGGACGTCCAGGTCGCCAAATCGTAGATGTGATACCCACATTCGCCGGCTGATTCCTCCTGGATAACGCACTCGGAAACCAGGATGAGTAGGTATTTTGTCGGCGCGCATTTAAAAACG
>DLMI01000230.1:5995-8548 GCA_002478145.1 Acidobacteria bacterium UBA7540 | reverse complement strand
TGGGGATTCCGAAGCTGCTGCCGCATTGCTCCAGCTATTGACACCAAGAAAAACCTGCGATAGCATATCTACTCGGGTTTCGATATCCAGGTTGGATAACGTGAACGATGAAAACTGCTGAAGTCAACCCAGTGAACAGTCAGGAGATTTACTCGGGATTAGTTCGCATTCACATCCTTTATCACGCCTGCCAGGGACCTATCTTCGGCCTCGGCATGATCGAGGAGCTTCGCAGGCATGGGTACAGGTTGAGTGCCGGTACCCTTTACCCGCTGCTCCACGGTCTTGAAATAAAAGGATATCTTCGTTCGCGGGAAGTGAGGTCAGGTAGATCGATCCGCCGTGTTTATAGAGCCACTTCGGCGGGACGCAAGGCTCTTGCCCTGGCGAGAGAAAAGGTGAAGGAGCTTGTCGGTGAGCTTCTGGAGGACGACTGAGGATTACAGGAGGGACCTATGACTGTGAAGAGGATGCTGGCCGCCGACGGTTCGGCTGCGAACTTGCTTATTCGTCTCCTGGTAGGAGGAGTCTTCTTTTTGGAAGGAATCAAGAAGTTCCTGTTCCCCGAACAATGGGGCGTTGGCCGCTTCACACATATCGGCGTCCCGGCGCCCAGCACTCTGGCGCCATTCGTCGGTGCTGTCGAGATTGTGTGCGGTTTTTTGATCCTCGTGGGGCTGCTCGCGCGGCTCGCGTCCATTCCATTAATCATCGACATCTGCGTCGCGATCGCCACGACGAAGATCCCCATTCTCCTCAAAAACGGCTTCTGGCCTATGGAGGCGGAAGCCCGGACGGATTACTCGATGCTGATGGGCTTGGTTTTCCTTCTCATTGTGGGTGCAGGACCCCTCTCAGCGGATAGGCGCCTTCCTCATTCACGGCATTAATCATCGCCGACGAAAAACGGAGGATTGAAAATCGTGACGAGAAACCTTTGGAAGTACCTTCGAGCTAGTCCCGCCATTGGGTTAGCTGTTGTTCTCCTCCCATGCCTCACGGCCGCGCGAACGAACGATCCTCCGCCAAGAGTTCTGACACTCGAAGACGCGCTGGACTACGCTCTTCAGCACTATCCTGCTGTCCGGGCCTCGATGGAACAAATAGCAGCGGCCCGAAGTGGCGTGTCACTGGCACGCACCAGCTACTTGCCGCAACTGAATTCAGTCTATCAAGCCAGCCGTGCCACCCAAAACCAAGTGCCCGGGATCTGGCTGCCTACGCCCATCACCCCCACAGTCGAAGGGCCAATTGGGCCTGCCGCAGGACAGAGTTTTTGGGGCGCGCAGGCAGGGGCGCTCTTTTCCTGGGAGCCTTTGGACTTTGGGCGGCGGCCCGCCATGCTGGGGGAGGCACGAAACGCGGAAGATAAGGCCAGGGCCGATTTGGCTTTGACGCAACTCCAGGTTGCGACAGCGGTGGGAGATTACTTTCTCATGGCACTGGCCGACCAGCAAGCCCTGCTCGCTGCGCAGACCAACGTGGACCGCTGGCAGGTGTTTGACAAGTCGGTCCGCGTCCTGGTCGACAACCAACTGCGGCCTGGCGCGGATGGTTCGCGTGCCGACGCGGAACTGTCCCGGGCCAAAACCCAGCTCTACCAGACTCAACAGGCGGAACAAGTGGCCCTGGACACCCTCGCGGCACTGATGGGGGCGGCAGGCAATGAAATCACAGTGGACACCGGCCCGCTGCTCGGTCCCCCACCGGCCGCTTCGTTGCCGGATGCCTCACCTTCCGGCCACCCGCTGGCCCGTGACCAGATGGCTGCCGTCCGGGAAGTTCAGGCGCAAGAAAAAGTCTTGAAACGGAGCGATTACCCTCGTTTCTTCCTTCAGGCAGAAGGGTTCGGCCGCGGCAGCGAGGTCCCCAACAACGGAACTATCATTGGCAATTGGAACGGGTTGGCGCCGGCGCGCGGAAACTGGGTGGCAGGGCTGACGATCCTCTTTCCAGACGTATTTGATTTCAAGGCGCTGAGCGCCAAGAAGCAAATTGCGCAAGCCAACGAACGCTCGCAGCAGGCCCATTATCAGCAGACTATTCAGGACTTGACGGGTCAGATTCGAGCCGCTCAGGATCAACTGAAGACAGCCCAACTGGTGGCCCAAGAGACTCCCACTGAATTGAGAGCGGCTCGTCAAACAGAGATTCAATCGCGCGCGCGTTATGAGGCAGGCTTGGCAACCCTCGTCGAAGTAGCGGAGGCTGAAAATCTGCTGGCCCAGGCGGAAATGGAAGACGCGATTGCCCGGTTGAATTTGTGGCATGGGCTCTTCAATGTTGCCTATGCACAGGGTGATTTGGAGCCTTTCCTTGTAGTCCTCCGTGCCAATGCCGGGAGGAAACCCTAGAAAGGAGGAGCACTCAGCGCTCAGCCGTCAGCGGTCAGCGAAGGCTTTAGCCCGGATTTCTCACCACGTTTGGACGCTCTCGGGGGACTGCCGGACCGGATTTCTCACCACGTTTGGACGCTCTCGGGGGACTGCCGGAAGGGCGGGGCTTCAGCCCCGCCGGAATCGCGGCTCCCGCCCTCTGTTGGTCCCGTGCCCC
>DLMI01000230.1:0-5920 GCA_002478145.1 Acidobacteria bacterium UBA7540 | reverse complement strand
TGCCCCGCGCAGTCCCGCAGGCGTGGGACTGCGCGGGGCACGGGACACTGGAATAATGAGGAAGGCCTTGTAACGGCGGGGCTGAAGCCCCGCCCTTCCAGACCCGTGGTGGGAAATGCGGGTTAGCTGATTGCTGATAGCTGATCGCTGAAAGCTGAACTATGTGGCTCATCCGCACCGCCCTTCGGCGGCCCATTTCGGTGCTGGTGCTGGTCTTCGCCGTAGCTCTCGGCGCGATTCTGGCTGTCCTCCGCATGCGCACAGACATCTTTCCGGATCTAAACCTCCCTGTAATCTACGTGGCTCAGCCCTACGGCGGAATGAGCCCGGCGCAGATGGAAGGTTACCTGGTCTTCTATTACGAATACCATTTCCTTTACATCAACGGTATTGAGACTGTGGAGGACAAATCGATTCAGGGTAACGGCCTGCTGAAGCTCACTTTCCATCCCGGCACCGACATGAGCCAGGCCCTCGCCCAAACCATCTCTTACGTGAACCGCGCCCACGCCTTCATGCCGTATGGGACGGTGAACCCCTTCGTGCTTCGTTTTGACGCGGGCACGGTCCCGGTGGGCTATTTGGTGTTCTCCAGCAAGACGCGCACCATCGGGGATATTCAAGACCTGGCGCTGAATCGCATCCGTCCGGTCTTTGCCACGCTTCCGGGCGTGTCGGCGCCGCCGCCCTTTGGTGGCAACCAGCGCACGATCGTGGTCACGGTCAATCCCGACCGGCTGCGGTCCTACAACTTATCCCCCGACGCGGTCGTGCGGGCGATCAACTCCGGCAACATCCTCATGCCCGCCGGCAACGTGCGGACAGGAAGCCTATTGCGCATCGTCGGCAGTGATTCCGTTACCCCGGACATTCACACCCTGCTCGATGTGCCCATCCGCACCGGCCCCGGCCCTGCAGTCTACTTGCGCGATGTCGGAACGGTTACAGACAGCACGGACATCCCCACCGGTTATGCGCTCGTGAACGGTCGCCGGGCGGTGTACATCCCCGTGACCAAGCGCCCGGACGCCTCCACGCTTACCGTGGTGAATGAGGTCAAACAGAATCTGGCGCGTTTCCGATCGCTCGTTCCCTCCGACATCGACATCAGCTATCAATTCGATCAGTCGGGCTACGTCAAGAGCGCACTGCTCTCGGTGGTGCGAGAAGGATTACTGGGAGCGGTCCTGACCGGCCTCGTGGTCCTGCTCTTCTTGGGCGACTGGCGAAGCTCCGTGGTCGTGCTGACCACGATTCCGTTCGCCCTGCTGACTTCGGTGGTGGCTCTATGGTTGACCGGCCAGACCATCAACATCATGACCCTCGGCGGACTCGCGTTGGCGGTGGGCATCCTGGTCGACGAGGGCGTGGTGGAAATTGAGAACATCGACAGCACGCTCCTCGAAGAACCTGATATCCAGCCGGCGCGCGGCGTGCTGCAAGCTACGCAGAGAACCGTCGTGGCCCGCTTCCTGTCGATGCTGTCGATTGTGGCGGTCTTCGTTCCGTCGTTTCTCATGACCGGGGTGACGAAGAATCTGTTCGTGCCGCTTTCGCTGGCAGTGGCGTTTGCCATGGTGGCTTCCTTCCTGCTTTCGAGCTCCCTGTTGCCTGTCCTCTTTCTGTGGACGCACCGAAAAAGCGACGCGTCCCGCAAAGCGCCTCAAACCGGCTGGCTAAACTTCGACAAAGTGCGAAACCGCTGGGCAGCCATCCTCCAACGTCTTGCTCCCCTGCGCTGGCCCGTGGTCGGGATTTACATCGTCGTAGTGCTGGCGATCTTGGGCCTTCTGGGACCGCTCGTAGGTAAGGAACTGTTTCCCAACGTTCCGGGGCATCAATTCCGTCTGCGTTTCGACGCGCCCACCGGAACCCGCGCGGAAGACACCGCGCGTTTAGTGACGAGCGTCCTGGACGAGATCCAAGCTACGGCCGGGCCGGGCAACGTCGACATCAGCCTGGGTTACGTCGGCACGCAGGGCGCCAGTTACCCCATCAATACGGTGTTCCTGTGGACCAGTGGGCCGCAGGAGGCGGTGATGAACCTCGCCCTGCGCCCCGAGGCTGGTATCGACGTGGTTGCGTTTGAAGAAAAGCTCCGCGAAATCCTGCCACCCAAATTCCCGGGTTGCTCCTTCTCGTTCGAGCCGGGAGACATTGTCAGCCAGATCATGAATTTCGGGGCGCCCACTCCAGTCGAATTAGCGGTTACGGGGCCGGACTTCCCCACTACCCGATCCTTCACCGAGAAATTGCGCGACGAGCTGAGCAAGGTATCGGCCTTGCGCGACCTTAGGATTGAGCAGCCGCTTGACTATCCCAGCGTGGACGTGCGAGTGAACCGTGAACTGGCGGGCCAACTCGGCGTAACAGCGGAGCAGGTAACCCGGTCCCTTTCCGAAGCCACGGCATCCAGCCGCTTCACAGCCCCCAACTACTGGGCGGATCCGAAGACGGGGGTCGGGTATCAAGTTCAAGTCCAGTACCCGCAGCCAAGAATGACCTCCATCGAGGACGTTCAGAACACCCCCGTGATGCCCGGCGACGCGCAACACCCGCTGATCGGGGACCTTGCCCGGGTCACGGAGGGCACGATGGTCGGCGAGTACGACCGCTCGAACGGCCTGTGGCTGCTATCCCTCTCGGCGAACACCGCAGGCGAAGATCTGGGTCGCGTAACAAAGAGCATTGATGCGGCTATCCGGCAGGCTGGCACGCCGCCACGGGGCGTGACGGTGCAAGTGCGTGGTCAAGTTGCTCTCATGCGCGAGACGCTCACCAACCTCGGGATCGGCCTGCTGCTGGCGATCCTGGTGATCTTCCTGCTGCTGGCCGCCAACTTTGAGTCGGTGCGCCTGGCCTTTGTAATCTTTACCACGGCGCCTGCCGCCATCTGTGGAGTCGTCGTGATGCTGCTGGTCACTCGTACCAGCTTGAACATTCAATCCTTTATGGGAGCGATCATGGCCATCGGGGTAGGGACGGCGAACGCCATCCTGCTCGTGACCTTTGCGGACGAAAATCGCCGGGCAGGCGCTTCCGCGTTCGCCGCAGGCATCGAGGGAGCTCGAGCGCGAATGCGTCCGATCGTGATGACCAGTGCCGCTATGATTGCCGGCATGATTCCCATGGCCCTGGCTCTGGGAGAGGGAGCGGAGGCGGCCGCACCCCTGGGCCGCGCCGTTATCGGGGGACTCTTGGCCGCGACGCTGGCCAACCTGACCGTATTGCCGTTCGTGTTCTCACTGGTTCAAGCGCGCGCCAGCACCGCCTCGCCTTCGCTTGACCCGGATGATCCGGGGAGCAGGTATGCGGGGTAGCAGGGAAGCCAGCCCCGCAGGGGCTGACGATGAGTAGCCGCAGGTGTCAACCTGCGGATAGCGGGGGTATATCAGATAGCCCAACCCCGACGGGGTTGACCGGATGGTTGTCCGGCCCCACCAGGGCCGGAAGGCCTCAAGCGCCGCGTTTCCGTCGGTTTCACTCACGGCTACCCATGGAACTCCCTCTCGGGGACGGTGGGCCATCGATTCCCTGAGTCGCACAGGCCGGAAGCGTGGCCCGACATCGAGGGCAAAGGATCGCCCGAAGGAACATTTATGAAGCTCAAGCGAATAGCAACTCTTCTCACGCTCTCGGTCTTCACTTTGTTGTGCACTTCATGTAGTCACGACCGCAGCGGTGCAACGGCGGCGGCTGGCCCCTCAGCAGGAGCTGCGACAACCCCCGAGGTGGAAGTGACCCGCGTGGTCTCGCAAAAACTGAACACCACGGTCAAACTTCCCGCCCAACTCACGGCCTATGAGGTGGTGGACGTCTATCCCAAGGTGACGGGGTTCGTGAAGTGGATCAAAGTGGACCGCGGTTCCAGGGTGAAGACAGGGCAACAGATCGCGCAGCTCGAGGCGCCGGAAGTCGTGGCGCAGCGGGCTGAAGCGGAATCCAAATTTCAAAGCGCGGAAGCGCAGCTCTCTGCGGCGCACGCCAAACTCGCGGCAGACCAAGCCACGTACCAGCGCATGAGCGCGGCAGCCAAGACCCCGGGCGTGGTGGCCCTGAACGATCTCGAAATAGCGCAGAAGGCGGCGCAAGCGGATGAGGCGAACGTCGCGGCGCTTGAGCAGAGCGCCAAGGCAGCGCAAGAGGCGCTCCGCGCGGTCTCGCAGCTTGAGGCTTATCTCAGCATCACGGCGCCGTTTGAGGGCCAGGTTACGAACCGCTACGTTCATCCCGGAGCACTGGTGGGGCCGGGCGGCGGGCCCGGCGCCATGACGCCGATCGTGCAGATTCAAACCCTCACCCGGCATCGCTTGGTGGCGCCCGTTCCGGAATACGATGCCGCCGGAATCCCGGAAGGGACAGAAGTGAGCTTCACGGTGCCGACGTTTCCTGGGAGAGTTTTCCACGCGCCTATCGCCAGGATTTCCGGCGCGGTAGACGTGAAGACGCGCACCATGCCGGTCGAATTGGATGTCAGAGATCCTAAGGCCGAACTCAATCCCGGCGTCTTTTGCGAAGTTGCGTGGCCGTTGCACCGCCCGTACCCAACCCTTTTCGTCCCTGCCACGGCCGTGGGCAGTGATTTGGAACGAGCCTTCGTGATTCGCGTTCGCAATAACCGGACCGAATGGGTGGATGTGAAGACTGGAGCCACCTCCGGAAACCTGATCGAGGTTTTTGGAGACCTTCGGGAAGGGGACATGGTCGCCCTTCGAGGCACGGACGAGTTGCGCCCTGACACTCAGGTCACGCCACGGCTTGCCTCCGCAAAATAACCACTTGTAGCGCCGCCGTCCCGGCCCCGCCACTCGGGATGGGTCCCGGCGGCATTCTGCGGTGCCCGCAAGATGCTGGCGCTACCCGCGGCAGGTAAGGGCAGAGCTTGGACGGCGCGACAGCCTGATGTATACTATACATCATGAGGCGGACTCAACTGTACTTCGACGACGACATCTGGAACGCCCTGCACGTTCAGGCGCGGCAAGCGGGCACATCGGTATCGGAGTTGGTCCGTCAGGCGGTGCGCGACAGGTACGCAAATTCTCCGGAGAATCGCCGGCGGGCAATGCAAGACTGGGTAGGAATATGGCAGAGCCGAAAGGACCTCCCTAACTCCGAGACCTACGTGCGCCGGCTGCGCAAGGGGACGCGGCTCAGGAGATTCGCGTCTTGAAAGCGGTCCTGATCGATTCCGATATTCTGATCGAGGTTTCGCGGGCGCGAGACCAATCTATCTTGGCCCGTTGGAACGAACTCAGTCGCAGCGACGCGGCCATCCTCTGTTCGCCGGTGACCATTGCCGAACTTTGGCACGGCGTCCGGCCGCACGAGCACAAGGTGCTTGAAAGTCTCTTCGCCGCGATGATTACGATTCCCATCGACGCGGAGGTCGGACGGCGGGCGGGAGAATACCTCCGACAGTATGGCAGGAGCCACCGCGTCGAGCTGGGAGACGCGCTGATCGCGGCCACCGCCGCCATCCACAAGGTTGAACTCTGGACGCGCAACCGCCGCCACTACCCAACGAAAGACGTCACCTTCTATTAAGCCGCCTCCGTGTTGACACGTGCGGCGAATTGCCGTACATTAGATGGGTCGGGGGAGGTGGGCTCTATGGGGCACAATCAGATATTCCAAGTTCGGAGGCAATCCCGCAAGCTGGAGCGCCTCGAGGCAAGGCTTACCCGGGACCAGAAGCGCCTTATCGAACGTGCCGCGCAGATCCGTGGAACCTCCGTCACTGACTTTGTTCTGGCGAGCGCCCAACGAGCAGCGACGGAGACAATCAGGGACTTCCAGACGCTGAGTTTGCGCGATGAAGCGCGTGAAGTGTTTGTCAATGCTCTGCTAAATCCTCCCGCTCCGAACGCGCCGGCGCGTGCTGCGGCGCGGCGATACAAAGATGTCGGCGCGCATTTAA